>NZ_JAGSOY010000004.1 GCF_018837975.1 Zooshikella harenae
ATGTTGAAACAAGGCTTCAGACTGTCTTTTCATCTAGGTACATGGTATGGACCTGAGTTTGAAAAAATAGCAAAAAATCCAAATTTTCAACGCTTACTTTATTCCAATACCGATAATCAAAAACGCTTGCAAATGCTACTGCACAATCGCGTTGATGGTGTTTTAGGTGAAGTACTCTCACTTTTGCTGGATGCAAAAAAAATAGGGGCAGTAGATAAAATAGCAGTCATTGATTGTCCACTACATGATAATGAAGTTCACTTTATTTTTAGTAAAAAAACCATACCAGAAGACTTTATCCAGTCGTTTAACAAAGTATTAAAAGCATATAAAAATTCATCAGATTACCCAACATTTAACTACACACCCCAATAAAATAATGAATGAATTAATCTGCTATGCAACCACCACAGCATTAAAAAAGCTGCATACTGCAGCTTTTTTAATGTATATCCTTCGCTTTGGGTATAACTTTATTATTTCTTTTTCTTCTTGCGCTTTTTTTCTTGTTTTTTTACATGCTGAACCAGTCGTTTTTTCTTGGCAACTTGTCTATCAGAAAGTTTATTCTTTTTACCCGCAAAAGGATTCTCTCCTGTCCTAAACTCAATCTGAATAGGTGATCCCACAATCTTTAATTCACGACGAAAAGTATTTTCCAAATACCGCTGGTAAGTTTGTGGTACTGCCGCCGTTTGGTTTCCGTGAATAACAACAAGAGGGGGATTTAAGCCTCCTAAGTGTGCATAACGCAATTTAATACGATGACCATTAACCAAAGGAGGTTGGTGTTCCGCGACAGCATCTTCCAACAAGCGTGTCAGTCTATTACTGGACCAACGTGTTGTTGCCGCTTTATACGCTTCATTAACTGACTCGTAGAGATTGCCAACTCCACTACCATGCAATGCAGAAATAAAGTGAATTCTGGCAAAATTAGCAAACCCCAACCTATATTCAAGCTCGTCTTTGATATCTTGCTTAACGCGCTGCTCTAAGCCATCCCATTTATTCACGGCAATGACCAATGCTCGACCCGTTTCAATCACAAACCCTAATAAGTGAAGATCTTGCTCTACTAATCCTGTTCTAGCATCTAACACTAAAATGACGACATTGGCATCACGAATAGCCTGTAAGGTTTTTACCACAGAAAATTTTTCAATAGACTCTGCCACACGTCCGCGGCGTCGTACCCCTGCCGTATCAATTAAGGTATATCGTTGCTCATTACGCTCAAAGGGAATATATACACTGTCTCGCGTAGTACCTGCATGGTCATAAACAACTACCCGCTCTTCACCCAGTAGCCTGTTTACCAGTGTTGATTTTCCTACATTGGGACGACCCACAATTGCAACCTTGGTTCCATGCTCACTTTCCAATTGAGATTTAGCCGATGTTGACTGTTCAGCTAACTCAATAGAACCTTCTCCAGTGGGAATATCAAGTCCATCTGTAAGCAATGCTTCTTCTGACTCAAAGAGAGAAGTTTCAGTCTCAGGCCTGGGAAATAATTCCATTACCTGATTGATCATGCCTCTGACATTACGTCCATGGGCCGCAGCAATACCGACTGTCTCAGCGATACCTAATTGATAAAACTCACTCTTTGCAACATCATCATCAATGCCATCAATCTTATTCACAATCAGAAATGTAGGCTTATTTCGGGTACGTAAATGCTGCCCAATCATCTCATCAGCTGCGGTTAGCCCTACCCTGGCATCCACAAGGAATAGAACAGCATCTGCTTCTTCTATGGCTTGTAGTGATTGTTGAGCCATTGCTGCATCAATACCCTCTTCATTGCCAGAAATACCACCAGTATCAATGACAATGTAATCCCGCTCCCCCAGTCTACCTTCCCCATACTGGCGGTCACGGGTGAGTCCTGAATAGTTTGCAACTAAAGCATCCCGGGAACGGGTTAAACGATTAAATAATGTTGACTTACCAACATTAGGCCGACCGACAAGCGCGATAACTGGATTCATACCACAGAATACTCAACACAAGCAGATTGCTTAACTGTACGACTTAAGGGCAGTTCTGAAAGCCCTTGATTACACAGGTAAGCCACTACTTTATTTAATGATCAATACACTACTGCTTTGTAAAACTACTCTTCAACTCAAATCATTAGCATTCGAAATAGTCTTACAAAGCATATCCTCTGATACCTATCAGTAGGAAGCAATTTCTACTACGAGTATAAACAAAACGGCTGCTTAACGAGTAAGCAGCCGTTTTGTTCAAAATAACATATTAGTCTTCTTCTTTTAAACCTACTTTCAACGCAGCCAACTCACCGCCTCGGCCATAGACAAAAAGCAACACACCATCGGACTGTGGAGCTACTTGAATACCATCTCCATCCACTTTAATTCGCCCAGCAAATTGCCCATCTAACTGAGATAAAAAGTGCACGTAGCCTTCATAGTCTCCCACTGCAATGTAATTACTATGTGCAGCTGGTGGTGTCACTTTCCTATACTCAAGCTCAGTTTGAGTCCACTGAGTATCACCTGTCTCCTGATCCAATGCAGTAATATGCCCATCAGTACCAGACATGTACAAGTTGCCAAATCCTTGAGCTAAACCACCATAACTCGATGCTTCCTGTTGCCAAAGTAGGCCTCCACTTCGAGGATCCATAGCAACTGCATTCCCCTGAAAGCTTACGGCATAAAGTTTATTTTCACTGAGTAATAGAGGTCCATCAATATCAACCATTCGCTCTAATTCATTGCGCCCCTTAGGAACCGCTACCTTTTGCTTCCAAATCTGGAAACCTCTATCGGCAACAAATGCTTTGACTTCACCATCAGCAAAACCACTGAATACAGCGCCAGACACAATCAGCGGAGTACTGGTACCTTGCAAACTTAAAATGGGCTGGCTACCCTCATAAATCCATACTTGCTCACCATTATTGATATCAAGCGCAATCAGCTTATCATCCTTAGTATGGACGACAACTACCGTACCATCAGTCGCTGCAGGTGCTAAAATCTCGCTACTTAACTGAGCTCGCCATAACTCGCTACCATCAGCTTGACTTAACGCAACCAGTTCACCTGACTGCGTACCAATAAAGACTTTGTCATAACCAGCCGCAACACCACCCATTACTTTTTCATCAAGCTCAATTGACCAGTTTTCCTTGCCTGAGTCAGAGTTAAGTGAATACACTTCACCATCAATGTCACAAACAAACAACTTGCCACCATCAATGGCAGGCACCAGTTTGACATAACGATGGCCATCAACACCGTCACCAATCTGTTTACTCCACACTTCCTCGATATTGATGGTTTCCTCGAAATCAACCAGAGGCTTTGGCTCAAGCACAACCTCATCTTCTGAATCAAAGATACTGCATGCTGATAGCACCACAGCCATGCAGAGTGTCGTAGCTATTTTTAAAGATTGAGGTATATAGTGCTTCATCTACGCACCTTCCTTCGCGACAGCGATGTTATCAAGCTTAACTTGAATGGTAGGGTCAACTTGCTCCGCTTTTTCACCTGCAGCAATTGCCTTGGTATACGCATCACGTGCTTCACTTAACTTGTTAAGTGCAATATAGAAGTCACCTTTCGCATGTTCATACGACATAAGGTAAGCTTTAGCATTTACATTTTTAATCAAGTCCAACGCTTGTTGAGCATTTTCAGCATTTTGTGCAAAAACAACCCGCGCCAGGCGGAGCTTCGCTAACAGTTCAATATTTTCTTCAGGCTTTTGATCTAATACCCATTGTAGTTCCTGTTGCGCTTTTTCCAGGTCTTCATCTTTAACACCCTGCTGTGCTCGCAAAAGGGCTCCAAATTGAGCATACGTTGAACTACTATAATCAGTTTTTAGCTTACCTACTAAATGATTAAAGGTAGATAAGTCATTTTCAGACAACGTACCAAATTGTCCTTTGTTAACGACATTAATAACATCTTGAAAAAGTGCAGAAGCCTCGGCTGCTTGGGCATCTTGGTAGTTATTCCAGGCTTTGTAGCCAAAAACACCCGCAAGTGCTATAGCTAGCCCAACCACAATCGCAGACCCATTTTCTTTCCACCATTGCTTGATGACTTCAATTTGTTCTTCTTCAGTACGGTAACTATCCACCCTAAGCTCCTATAAAAAGTCTGCAAAAATCTGCAAAAATCCGCATGTTGCCTGCAAGGAACATCCTACGGCCAGCAAACCCGAAAAGCCCAAACCCGAAAAATCATGTGCTTTGGGTATGATGCGCTTAAGTAAAACGTATATGTTTAGAATTATTTGACCACAATGCCACACATTTTGTTAATCAGATTTTTATACTCCACATGAGGCATTTGGCATAAAAGCCCAGTTTTGTTAAAAGATCCTTAAAAATGACTAACAAAGACCTGTCAGGAGTCGAAGATAAAACCTGACAAGTTTCTTTATTTACAAGCCTATTCTGCAAAAGACTGCTCAACAAACCAGGCTGTCGCATCAGACAGAGACATCACCTGCTGTGTACCTTCACCCCGTAATGGCTTGATGGCAACAGTACTTTCCTGAAGCTCATTTTCACCAATAATAATGGCCACCCGTGCGCCACTTTTATCCGCTTTTTTCATCTGACTCTTAAAGCTACCACCACCACAGTTCATCTGTAGTCGAATACCAGGGACTTGATTACGAATAGACTCTGCTACCTGGAAAGCATATCCTGTAATATTTTCGCCTGCAGCAACCAAATAGGCATCAACATGGTTATAAACAGTCTCTGGCACAACCTTGAGGGTTTCCAAAAGCAGAATTAAACGCTCGATACCCATACCAAACCCAACAGCGGGTATTGACTTGCCGCCCAACTGCTCAACTAAGCCGTCATAGCGTCCACCACCACAGACTGTTCCTTGAGCGCCAAGTTCATCCGTAACCCACTCGAAAACAGTTTTCGTGTAATAATCCAACCCTCTTACCAGCTTTGGATTAACTTCAAATTCAATGCCTGCTGAAGATAGTAACGCTTTAAGCTGCTCAAAGTGCTGCTTTGATTCATCATCCAAATAGTCCAACAACATTGGGGCATCAGTCAGGATAGCCTGGGTTTCCGGATTTTTGCTATCCAACACACGCAGCGGGTTGGTATATAGACGTTTTTGACTATCCGCATCCAGCTTATCCTGGTGTTTTTCCAGATAAGCGATGAGTGCCTCTCGATGGGCTTTCCGGCTTTCAGGTGTCCCTAATGAATTAAGCTGTAAAGACACAGCCTTATCAATACCCAACCTGCGCCAGAGTCGAGCAGTCAACATAATGACCTCAGCATCAATATCGGGTCCCACCATACCAAAACACTCTAAGCCAAGCTGATGAAACTGGCGATAGCGTCCTTTTTGTGGCCGCTCATAGCGAAACATTGGACCCATATACCACAAACGCTGTACTTGGTTATGCAGTAACCCATGCTGAAGAGCTGCTCTTACCGCACCAGCAGTGCCTTCTGGACGTAGTGTTATGCTTTCATTATTACGATCCGCAAAGGTGTACATTTCTTTTTCAACAATATCCGTCACTTCACCAATAGAGCGTTTAAACAAATCTGTGTTTTCAACTAAAGGCATGCGCAACTCAGAATAGCCATAAGCGCTCAGCACCTCATGGATATGATGCTCCACATACTGCCATAAGGGACTTTGGCTAGGGAGAATATCATTCATTCCACGAATTGCTTGAATTTGTGTGGCCAACGCTCTTTACCTATCAATTAAAGTGACAAACTAAAACCACGGTGTCTCTAGACACCGTGGCCACATCATGAGTTAAGGGGAAATAGTTTACGGATTATTTATCAGACTTCCAGCACAGAGGCATACTCTTTTTATATCTCTTACTAAACTTTGATGATGGTATTGGCCTCTTCAGCCTGGCGTTCAGCTATTTTTTCCCTAATTTTACGTTCCAGTTCATCAACCAAATCATTGTTGGTGACTTTATAGCTGGGCTTTCCATCTTCATAGACAAGATTATTTGGCGTGCCACCCGTTAAACCTATATCAGCTTCACGCGCTTCACCAGGGCCATTTACAACACAACCAATCACTGCAACATCAAGCGGTGTTGTCACATCCTCAAGTCGAGTTTCGAGCTCATTCATGGTCTTGATGACATCAAAGTTTTGCCGCGAACAGCTTGGGCAGGCGACAAAGTTAATTCCTTTTGCTCTCAGCTTCAGACTTTTTAAAATATCAAAGCCCACTTTAATTTCTTGCACTGGATCAGCAGCTAACGAAACCCGCAGCGTGTCACCAATACCATCCATCAATAACATACCCAGCCCAATGGATGACTTAACTGTCCCAGAACGAAATGCACCTGCTTCTGTGATGCCCAGGTGGAGAGGCTGCTCTATTTGCTCCGCCAATAGGCGATAAGCTGCTACTGTTGTAAAAACATCTGAAGCTTTAAGGCTTACTTTAAAATCCTGAAAGTCCAATCGATCTAATATCTCAATATGGCGTAAAGCTGACTCAACCAAAGCGGCTGGCGTTGGCTCACCATACTTTTTCTGTAATTCTTTTTCTAATGAGCCTGCGTTAACACCAATACGAATGGGAATATTACGATCACGTGCAGCATCCACCACTGCGCGCACACGGTCTTCTCGTCCAATATTCCCAGGGTTTATTCTTAAACAATCAACACCGTATTCAGCCACTTTAAGCGCGATACGGTAATCAAAGTGAATATCAGCAACAAGAGGGACATTGACCTGTTGGTGAATAGCTGCAAATGCTTCTGCCGCATCCATAGAAGGTACAGAAACACGAACAATATCAGCACCAACCTCTTCCAGCTGCTTAATTTGTCCAACAGTAGCAGCCACGTCACAAGTTTCAGTATTCGTCATACTCTGGACAGAAATGGGTGCATCACCACCTACGGGTACATTACCCACCATAATCTGCCTAGATTTACGTCTTTTAATGGGAGATTCAACTTGCATAGCGATTTATTCTGAGTCCTGTCCTAGTACAAAGTGAGCTACATTTCCTCGTGAACGCCCCTCCAAACTCACGCTATTATCATTAAATTTCAATTGTTTAACAGCACTTACATTACCTAATATAATTTTTATAGGGCCTGAGTGTGAAACACGCATCGAATTACCTGCCTGTTTCAAGCCAGCAGCCAACATTTTATTAGTTTTCGCATCACGAATTTCTACCCAGCATTCATTTTTAAAAACTGCTTCGAGGGTATTTTCATTTATGACCATCGCCCCAGCTGATGAAACACTAGTATCTGCTGAAGGTGCATTAGCTTCGCTCTCTGCAGCCACCACCGGGTCACTGGCTAGCCCCCCGGTACTTCCTACAACGTTACTTTGTTCTTCAGTCTGCTCTAAGGGTGAACTAGTTTCTGTAGCAACAGAAACCTCTGGAGTGGATTGCTCTTCTTCAGCAAAATTTCCAACTGTTTCGGCCGAAAGCGCATGATCAGTAGCGACTTCTTCTGCAGGGTCAGGGATTAAATCTGAAACAACATTTTCACCATCAACTGTCTCAACCGTAATTTGCTCTGCCCCTGTATCCGCATCCAATGCAGCACTGTTTTGACGTTCTAACAGGTCATACCGCCACCAAACGATAGTCATAATCACAAGAACGATGATGACTAAGTAACTAAACCATTTAACTAGGGGGGTATGTGCAGCCGCTTGGGTTGATACTTTCTGGACGGGTTCTGGACAGTGGGCTTCTGGTTTTTTTCCTGTGTAAGAATCAAAGGCTTTAGCCACGTTATCACGATTCAAGCCTACTCTTCTTGCATAGTTACAGACATAACCTCGTGCAAAGGTTAATCCAGGTAGTTGCTCAAAGTCATCCTGCTCAATCGCATCTACATAACTCACTGAAATTTTCAGCTGATTGGCAATAACTTCTTGAGCTAAACCCTGCTCGAGGCGAGCCTGGCGCAATAAAGCACCAGGCGTTAAGACGGCTTGCTCTTGAGTGGTAACTATTTCTTCTTTCTTAAGGTTTTTCATTCGCCATCATACCTTGATACTGCTTTAGTTCAGAAGAACCAGGATACATTTTCCGCAGTTGTAAGCCATAACTGGCCATACGGTCATTATCATTGAAAGCCTTGGCTATTTGTATCCCTATTAGCAGTGAACGTGCATCTTGTGAGGCAAGTTGAGTAAATGCCTTATAATGCTCTCGTGCTTCACTATAGTTAGACTGCTCATACAGCAGATTTGACAACTCCAGATGAGAACGAGATAACTCTTTGTTTAACCGTAATGCCCGGCGAAAGCTAGCTTCTGCTCCTTCTTTATCTTTAAGCTTCAACTGGGTTAAACCCAAGTTTTCAAAGCTACGACTCCGCTCAGTATAATCAGTATTATTAGCTGCTTTTTGGAAATATTCTGCAGCCTCTTGGTAACGTTCTATATCATACAAAAAAGCAGCATAGTTGTTATTGGTTTCAGCATTACTCCGATCTTCCCATAGGGCTTTTCGGAAATACTTTTCTGCCAGCTCAACTTCACCATCCTGGTGGTAAGTTAGCGCTAAAACACTCAAAGCCCTAGCAGAGCCACTGTCATATTTCAACGCACGCTCTAGCTTTGCCCGAGCGTTTTCGATATCCCCCTGACGTAAATAGGCAATACCTAAATTCACATAACTTTCAGCCGCTTTTTCACGGTCAATATCCTCTTTCCCCCCCGTACTAACACATCCTGTTAATTGCCATGCTAATAGTCCAGTAAACAATAACGCTTTGGCTTTTCTCATTTGATCCCCCAGATAATAAGACAATTGCCATGTTGCTACTGTTATTTTTTATGATCTATCTCACACTGGCAACTGTTTCGTGTTAATTAACTGAGCTTGATGAAGATAACGTTGGCTACGACGAGTCTTGTCCTGAACTTTTCCTGCTAACTGGCCACATGCAGCATCAATATCATCACCACGCGTTTTACGTACTGTCGTATTATAGCCAGCTGCCAGCAAAATCTCTTGAAAACGACGAATCGCATTATTGCTGGGTCGTTGATATGAGGACAAAGAAAAAGGGTTGAAAGGGATTAAATTTATTTTACAAGGAATATCTTTTAAAAGCGTAATAAGTTCTTCAGCATGCTGTTGCTGGTCATTTACATCTTTAATAAGAGTGTACTCGATGGTAATCCGCCGCTTATCAGCGAGGCCATTCATATATTCCTGACAGGCAGGTAATAAAACCTCTAATGGATAGCGTTTATTAAGTGGCACTAGTTCATTGCGCAAGGCATTATTAGGGGCATGTAGAGATAAAGCTAAGGAAACATCAGTGTACTTGCCTAGCTCTTTTAACGCAGGTACAACACCTGAAGTACTTAATGTAACCCGACGCTTTGAAAGACCAAAACCAATGTCGTCCATCATTAAGTTCATGGATGCCACAACATTATCAAAATTCAGCAGCGGCTCCCCCATCCCCATCATAACAACATTAGTGATACTTCGGTCCTGTTTATGCGGAACATTATTAAACGATTTGGCAGCAATCCAAACTTGGCCAATAATTTCTGCTGCAGTTAAGTCAGAGTTAAACCCCTGCTTACCCGTTGAACAAAAACTACAGTCCAGCGCACAGCCTGCTTGAGAAGATACACAGAGCGTTCCTCGCCCACTTTCAGGAATAAACACTGTTTCTACACAGCTACCACTAGCAACCTCAATAATCCACTTACGCGTACCATCAGTAGAGTAATCACAGCTGACAACTTTAGGGCCTCTGATCTCAGCGCACTGACTCATCTTTGACCTTAACCCTTTACCCAGGTTGGTCATCTGCTCAAAATCATCCACGCCATAGTGGTAAATCCACTTCATAACCTGAGTTGCACGAAATTTTTTCTCACCAATAGACTCGAAATACGCCTCTAACATCGGACGCGGCAAACCTAACAGGTTAACTTTTTGTGCATCACTCATCGTGAACTTACCTACAGTACAGACGTGGACATCAATCAAATTAGCGAGTACGAGGACATACTTCGTCGTTGTTGAAGAAGTAAGCTACTTCACGTGCTGCAGATGTTTCAGAATCAGACCCATGTACTGCATTCTCATCAATAGTTGATGCAAACTCAGCACGAATTGTGCCTGGTGCAGCGTCTTGAGGGTTAGTAGCTCCCATCAATTCACGGTTTTTAACAATGGCATTCTCACCTTCTAAAGCAGAAACGACAACTGGACCAGAAGTCATAAACGCAACAAGATCGTTAAAGAAAGGACGCTCTTTGTGCTCAGCATAGAAGCCTTCAGCCTGTTCTTTGGACAAATGAAGCATTTTAGTAGCAACAATTTTCAGGCCTGCTTCTTCAAAACGGCTGAAAATTTTACCAATGACATTTTTAGAAACAGCATCAGGCTTAATAATTGAGAGAGTACGTTCTACTGACATGTTTTTCTCCACAAAACCGAAACAGTTAATGGTAAATGGGTAATTGAACAATGCCCTATACCCACCACTGAAATAACATCATTGGCAATGGGTATAATACACAAAACCCGCGGATTATACGCAGGTTCTAGTAAAATAACAGCCTTTTAGCAGATGAAGCGTCCGTTAATCAGTCAGCCTCTTCTATCCAAGCTGCTTGGATTGCTTCTAAAACTTTTTCGCCACAACGCTGTGAATCATCATCAAAGTCAGGTAGTGCCATCACCCAATTACGCAAGTCTACAAAGTTCACATAGCGCGGATCGACATCTTGATGCTGCTCTGCCAGTTCAATAGCAATATCATTTACATCAGTCCAGCACAAACTCATTGATTATCTACCTCAAAGTAAAAGTAAAAAAGCTATCAGTCTTTTACAACATACAACCAAAGATAATTCTGTACAGGTAAAAGTCACTAATGTCTTTCAGAAACCTGGTTAACCGTATACTTAGGAATTTCTACCACAAGATCCGATTCACCTACCACAGCCTGACAGCTCAAACGAGATTCAGGCTCCAGCCCCCATGCTTTATCCAGCATATCTTCTTCCAGATCATCCGCAGGCTCCATGGAAAAATAACCCTCGCGAACAACGACATGACATGTCGTACATGCACAGGACTTTTCGCAGGCATGTTCTATCTCAATATCATGTCGTAATGCCACATCACATACAGACTCACCAGCATCTGCTTCAACAACAGCACCCTCAGGACACAGCTCATCATGAGGTAAAAAAACTATTTGTGGCATTAACGTTGTTCCTCAGTATCAAAATCCGCGATCGAGTGACCTGACAATGCTTTACTAACAGCAGCATTCATCCTACGCGCAGCAAACTCATCCGTAATTTTGGCAGTTTGCTCAATTGCCTGTTTAATAGCTGCAGCATTTTCTCCTTGTGCTAATTGCCGCAGTTGAGCAACTTCACGATCGACATGCTGACGTTCTTCAGTATTCAACAAGTGTCCATCTTCAGCCAGCGCGGATGTAATGGCTTCCAGCAATCGCTCAGCTTCTACTTGTTGTTCTTTTAAGTTACGTTGGTCGGCATCATCCTGGGCATGCTGATAAGAATCCTGCAACATAGTAGAAATTAGCTGATCAGAAAGGCCATAAGATGGTTTAACTTCAATGGTACTTTCAATTCCCGTACTTAACTCTTGAGCATTAACACTCAACAAACCATCAGCATCAACCTGAAATGTCACCCGAACCTTGGCAGTACCTGCAGCCATAGGAGGTATACCAGATAAAACAAAGCGCGCCAAAGAGCGGTTATGCTCTACCAGCTCACGCTCCCCTTGCAGAACGTGAATAGACATTGCTGTTTGACCATCTTTATAAGTGGTAAACTCTTGCGCTCTCGCTATTGGGATTGTGGTATTTCGATGAATGACTTTTTCCATCAAGCCACCCATCGTTTCTAACCCCAACGATAATGGAATTACATCAAGTAACAGCATATCATCAGAACGCTTGTTGCCTGCCAGTACATCAGCTTGGATAGCTGCCCCTAAAGCAACGACACGATCAGGATCAATGGAAATTAAAGGCTCTCTACACAGTAAAGAAGAAACAGCCTGCCGAACAGCAGGTACTCTTGTTGAGCCTCCTACCATGACTACTTCAGCAACTTCGTCAACTTTTAAGTCAGCATCTCGAAGTGCTCGCTTAACGGCACGTATTGTTTTTTGAATCAGAGGCTGAAATAAGTCATCACATGCCGTGCGCTGCAGCATGCCTGACCAATTAAGGAAATGAATTTCAACTTCATTACTATCCGTCAGAGCTTCTTTTGCCTTACATGCTGTTGAAAGGAGGGAGCGTTGTTCTGAAGTTGAAAGTGCTTCAGCATTAAGTC
The DNA here is from genome assembly GCF_018837975.1 of Zooshikella harenae. Taxonomy (GTDB): domain Bacteria; phylum Pseudomonadota; class Gammaproteobacteria; order Pseudomonadales; family Zooshikellaceae; genus Zooshikella; species Zooshikella harenae. The sequence goes on from NZ_JAGSOY010000004.1 coordinate 12,350, forward strand.
CAGCCTGCTCCATAATCCACTCAGCAATACAATGGTCAAAATCATCTCCACCTAATGCTGAGTCGCCACCTGTCGCTAATACTTCAAAGACACCTTTTGACAAATGCAAAATGGAGATATCAAACGTTCCCCCACCTAAGTCATAAACAGCAATAACACCTTCCTGGCGCTGATCTAAGCCATAAGCAACTGCTGCCGCTGTTGGTTCATTTAATAATCTCAACACATGGATGCCTGCCAACCGAGCCGCGTCCTTAGTCGCCTGACGTTGAGCATCATCAAAGTAGGCCGGTACAGTAATAACAGCCCCCACTAAGTCGCCACTCAGACTAGCCTTACCTCTGGCAACAAGTACCTTTAAGATTTCAGCAGATACCTGAACAGGATTAACTTCACCTGCACATGTAAGCAAGTTAGGCATCCCACCATTATCAACAAATCGATAGGGACAGTAATTACCCTGCTGCTGAATATCATGAAGGCCTCGCCCCATCATTCGCTTAACTGAGATAATGGTATTTTCTGGGTCATCTGCCGCTTGTTGCTTGGCTTCAAGCCCTACTCGAACCCCATCAGCCTGATAATGAACGACTGAAGGGAGTATGTGATGGCCCTGCTCATCTGCAAGGGTTTTTGGCGAACCACTGTGAACAGCCGCTACCAATGAGTTGGTTGTGCCTAAATCAATGCCTACTGCCAGCTTTCTTTGATGCGGCTTAGGACTTTGGCCTGGTTCGGATATTTGTAACAACGCCATCTTTAATCGTTTAACTTATTTGGGTTAAAAATCGTCTAAAAGCTCTGCTTCAAGCTCAGAGACCTGTTGTTGCAATTTTGTCAAAAAGTGCAATTTCTGAACGATACCAACAGCTTGCTTTAGTGCTGCAGGATCTTTTTGATCCCAAAGGTTTGAAAAGGCTTGAAACAGATCTTTCAATCGCTCATCAACAGTTACCTGCAACTCTTGAAGGGCCACCTCAGTATCAATAGCAGAACGCACTTCTTCCAGCGCTTCACGCAGCGCCATTTGCTCCATCAAAAATTCACTGTCAAATACCGTCGTACTATCTAACTGAGGATCCGCCCCCTGTAACTTCAGTAAATACTCTGCCCGAAGTAAATCAGAGCGCAGTGCTTGATAGGCTTGGTTGATATGTGCAGTACACTGGACGGCTAAACGTTGTTGCTGCTGAGACTTAGCGGCAAAATTATCAGGATGGAATGATCGCTGTAACGCTCGATATTTTTCTGCAAGATTTGCTTTATCGATAGCAAAGCTAGGAGCAAGCGCAAACAGCTCAAAGTAATTCTGCTTTAGCTCAAGCATTCGAGGGTCTCTTTACTACCTAGTTAAATTGAAAAGCTTTCACCACAACCACATTCGCCTTTAACGTTTGGGTTGTTAAACTTTAACCCTTCATTTAATCCTTCTTTGACAAAGTCAAGCTCAGTACCATCCAGGTAAACTAAACTTTTTGGGTCAACGTAGAGCTTAACGCCATCCTGCTCATACAGCTGATCCTCCGGAGCTGCATCATCAACAAACTCCAGCACATAAGCTAAACCTGAACAGCCCGTCGTTTTTACCCCTAAGCGAATACCATGACCCTTGCCACGATTAGCTATCTGTTGACTGATATGTTGGACGGCTGCAGTGGTCATTGTAATTGCCATAAATGACTCCTCTAATAGCAATAATGCTGTAAAGGCAAGCGCTTTACAGCATCGTTCGCTTCAACTGTCAGTAGCGTTTAGCCAGCAGCAGTATTGTTAGTAATGTCAGACTCAGGTGATTGCTTGCTTTTATAGTCCTGAATAGCAGCTTTAATCGCATCTTCCGCTAACACAGAACAGTGTATTTTTACAGGAGGTAATGCCAGCTCTTCTGCAATGATGGCATTCTTAATCTGCGCAGCTTCATCCAGCGTCTTACCTTTCATCCACTCAGTCGCTAGTGAGCTTGAAGCAATTGCAGAGCCACAACCATAGGTTTTAAATTTGGCATCTTCAATCACTCCTTGACCATTCACCTTAATCTGCAAACGCATGACATCACCACAAGCTGGTGCACCTACCATACCTGTACCTACTGCAGGGTCTGCGATATCCATTTTACCCACATTACGGGGGTTTTCGTAATGGTCTATGACTTTATCACTGTAAGCCATTTGGTTAACTCCTCAGCACGAAATCAGGCAAATTTATTAGTGGGCAACCCATTCAACCTTACTTAGGTCAACACCATCTTTATACATATCCCACAAAGGCGATAGCTCTCTTAACTTATCCACGGCGGTTCGCACTTTCTGAGCGGCATAATCAATTTCTTCTTCGGTTGTAAAGCGGCCAAAACTGAAGCGAATAGAGCTATGCGCTAATTCATCAGACAGGCCAAGCGCTCTCAATACATAAGATGGCTCAAGGCTGGCAGAAGTACACGCCGAACCAGAAGAGACCGCCAGATCTTTCAGCGCCATAATTAATGATTCACCTTCAACAAAGTTAAAACTTACATTGAGGTTGCTAGCAACGCGCTGCTCGAAGCTACCATTCACATATATTTCTTCCATGTCCTTAATCTGATCCCAGAAACGGTTACGCAACTTTAATAATTTAGCGTGTTCAGTTGCCATTTCTTCTTTAGCAATTCGAAAAGCCTCACCCATACCTACAATTTGATGAGTTGGTAAAGTACCTGAACGCATACCACGCTCATGACCACCACCATGGATCAGTGCTTCCAGACGTACTCTTGGCTTACGACGCACATATAACGCTCCAATACCTTTTGGGCCATAGCTTTTATGTCCGGAAAAAGACATCAAGTCGACCTTCATGCTTTCCAAGTCGATAGACACTTTGCCTGAACTCTGCGCAGCATCCACATGGAAAATAATATTTTTACTACGCGTAATTTCGCCAATTGCCGCTATGTCATTAATCACGCCAATCTCATTATTGACATGCATAATGGAGACTAAAATTGTGTCTTCACGAATAGCATCGGCTACGGTTTCAGGGTGAATAATACCGTCTTTATCAGGGTCCAGATAAGTCACCTCAAACCCTTCACGTTCTAGCTGGCGGCAAGGATCAAGCACCGCTTTATGCTCTATACGAGAAGTAATAACGTGCTTACCTTTCTTGCCATAAAAGTGAGCAACACCTTTGATAGCTAAGTTATCAGCCTCTGTAGCCCCAGAGGTCCAGACAATTTCACGAGGATCACAGTTAACCAGCTCCGCTACCTGCTTTCGCGCTAACTCCACAGCCTCTTCCGCTTTCCAACCAAAGGCATGCGATCGGGAAGCAGGATTTCCAAACACACCACCCACCGTCAAGTAATCAGCCATTTTTTGGGCAACACGGGGATCTGCAGGTGTGGTCGCTGCATAGTCAAAGTAAATCGGAAGCTTCATGAGGTTAACAACTCCAACAAAAAGGCTAATCTATTCAATCAGGCAAATTATATAATCTGTGACGTATTAATGCGCTCATCTTGCGAAGGATCTAGCGAAGGATGATCTTGTTTTATTTGCTGTTTTTCATCCTGACGTGAAGCTACAAAGCGTACTTCACGGCGCGCCACCAAATCTGCGAGACTGATATTACTCAAAAAGGAATGAATTTGGTTACTTAAATCGCACCACAAGTGATGAGTGAGGCAAATATCACCCCGTTGACAATCATTACTACCATGGCAACGAGTCGCATCAACCGTTTCATTAACGGCATCAACAACTTCTGCGACATAGATACCTGAACTTTCACGACTGAGACGATAACCGCCCCCAGGTCCTCGCACACTACTTACTAGCTGGCAACGACGTAGTTTGGCAAATAGCTGTTCAAGATAAGAAAGAGAAATACCCTGACGCTCAGAAATATCCGCTAATGCAACAGGGCCTTTTTCAGCATGCAGCGCTAGATCGAGCATTGCCGTAACGGCATAGCGCCCTTTGGTGGTTAAACGCATAATATCAGTCTCTTTTATGCTGCAGTTCATTACAAAAGTCTTGCGACGTATTATGCTTTAACCAAGTAAATCGATCAAGTATTTAACCCTATAATTTAGTCAAGTATGTGTCTATCTAGTCAGTTATTATCTCTAACTTTCATACGTTTCTTTAATTTTTTCTTCCTGAGTAACTTGTTCCTCTACACAAGAAGCTGTCACCTCGGATTCATGAGCTTCCACCGGATGCTCACTGACACACTCAAAATCTTCTTCATTCAAAGTAGGCAGATTGTTATCACAGTAATCAACACCAAGGTCTTTCAATGCCTTACACATGACAACAATTTTATCGTCAACCGCCAGCATATGATCCAAAATACCTGTCATTGCCTTAGCTACTGGATCAGGCATGTCAGCCACACCATAAGCATCAAATCCCATCTTGTTAGCCATTGCCTGCCGTTTTGCATCCTCTTGGGACATTTCTGCATGCTTGATGATTCTACCTGGTATACCAACAACCGTTGCGCCATCTGGCACTTCCTTCGTTACAACCGCGTTTGAACCAACCTTAGCATTATCACCTACAGTAAAAGGCCCCAAAATTTTGGCACCAGCACCTACGACTACCCCATTACCCAAGGTTGGATGACGTTTACCCTTATTCCAGGTTGTACCACCAAGCGTTACTCCCTGATAAAGCGTAACATCATCACCAATTTCAGCTGTTTCACCGACAACAACCCCCATTCCATGATCGATAAAAAAACGACGGCCAATCTTAGCTGCAGGGTGTATTTCAATCCCCGTCATCCAGCGTCCAAAGTTAGAAATAAAACGGGCTAACCACTTGAAGCCTTTAACCCATAGCTTATGACTTAAACGGTGGAGCAATATAGCATGCACGCCAGGATAATTGGTCAATACCTCAAAAGCATTGCGTGCTGCAGGGTCGCGATGAAAAACGCTGGCAATATCCTCTTTGACCCGTTCAAACATAACCACTCCTGTAAAAAATGATTGTGTAATCGTTCCTGGTTCAAGCCTCTGGCATCATTAATGTTTAGTTATTTAACAGCCAGTCCCTGACCAAAGTTATTTATTTTTTGCCTTATTTTGCGTCTGGCTTAAAATTCCACGCAAAATTTGCACTTCCTGCTGTTCTAAACGAGCACGTTGATATATTCGTCGAAGTTTAGTCATCATTGAGTGTGCTGAAGCACTTTTGAGAAAATTTATTTCTTGTAGAGTTTGCTCAAGGTGTTGATAAAAATGCTCTAGTTCAGCGCTGGTGGCCAGTGGTGTATCATGACCAGAAAAAGCTTCAATTACCTCGCTTTGACTAGCCTCCAGCACTTGCATTCTAATTTCATAAGTCATGACCTGAACTGCAGCACCAAGATTAAGCGAGCTGTATGTTTCATTGGCGGGAATATGGACATGTAGCTGACATAAAGCCAACTCATCATTTGTCAGACCATGCTCTTCTCGACCAAATACCAGTGCAACCTCACCCTGCTGGGCTTCAACTAAAAGCTGTTGAACACATTCCCGAGGATTTACTAAAGGCCAAGGTACTTTACGCTGCCGAGCACTGGTCCCAATGACCAACTGACAATCAGCCACAGCATCAGCTAAAGACTCAACCACTACTGCCTGCTGCAAGATATCATCTGCACCGGCGGCACGACTGGTAGCATAAGGGTGAGGAAATTCATCGGGAGAAACAAGCATCAGCTTTGTTAGCCCCATGGTTTTCATTGCTCGGGCAACAGCACCAATATTACCGGGATGGGAAGTATTCACTAAAACAATACGAATGTGTTCTAACACTGACCTTACTGACCTCAACTCACAAAAAAATTCAAACGCCTTTTAAAGTATACCCTTCACAAATCGCTTTAAAGCTTTGCTATTCACCATTAAATACATAGCACTCTAAAGTGCAAGCTTTGAGGATATAAAATATGCAGGGTAGGAAAAAAACTCTCATTTAGCAGGCTAATGCTACTTCTAAACTAGAGTTACTAATTACTAAGCATAATGATACCCACTAGTGTAACAAAACCGACGATTAGGCTCTATGTAACTTTCAGAAAGTAAAGTAGGACAAAGTTGCTTATGCTATATCCACATAACACTGCTCTCGTCAAAAATAAGTAGTCATGCGACTTATTGAACTGCAAAGTATTTGATATAGTTGGCACCTTATGTTCTTTAAAACCTCAGGTAGATGAGTCGCTATGCAACCTATGCTCAACATTGCCCTGCGTGCAGCAAGAAGCGCAGGAGAAGTCATACTCCGTGGCTATGAACAATTAGACCGCTTAGAAGTGACTGAAAAAGGTCCCCACGATTTCGTTACTCAAATTGACACAGCTGCAGAACGAACCATCATTAAAGCACTGCGCAAAGCTTACCCTGACCATAGTATCTTTGGTGAAGAATCTGGGCATAGGGAAGGTAAAGACAGTGGCAAAGATTATCTTTGGATTATTGACCCCCTTGATGGCACCAGTAACTTTATACATGGTATCCCCCACTTTGCAGTATCCATTGCTTGCCAATACAGAGGCCGCATAGAACATGCTGTCGTACTTGACCCCATCCGTGGAGAGGAATTTACTGCCTCACGGGGTAAAGGTGCCCAACTCAATGGTCACCGCATTAGAGTAAGCAATAGAAAGCAAATGCATGACACCTTAATTGGTACTGGTATTCCCTTCCGTCAAGATCAAATGAAACATGCTGAAGCCTATTTTGGCATGATGAAAAGTATTGCTGAGAAAACAGCAGGTATTCGTCGTGGTGGAGCTGCTGCACTTGATCTTGCCTATGTTGCTGCAGGACGGCTTGATGGGTTTTGGGAGTACGGCCTTAATCAATATGACATGGCAGCAGGTATTTTATTGATCCTTGAATCAGGTGGACTGATTGGTGACTTTAGTGGCTCTCACAGTTACTTTGACAGTGGCCAGGTAGTATGCGGCAATCCAAAGTGCTTTAAATCACTTCTTCAGTTAATTCATCCCTACCTGACACCCGATATGAAAAAGGTCTAAACGCTTTTCGTAATACCCTAGACAAATCACTTTTAGACTTTGTTGTCAGCTTTTTTCTTCATGATAAAAGCTGACTCCTAGCCTTTTACCAAGAAATTAACTGCCCATCGTAAGCGATAAAGCTACCAGATTTTTCCAACGTATAATTATCCAATACTTGCTTAATACCTTTAATTGATGTTGGTGTATCTATAAGTGCATTTGGCCCACCCATCCGCGTTTTTACCCAACCAGGGTGTATAATAGCGACCTTAATGCTATCGCCAGCCAAATCAATCGCTAAACTTTTTGCAGCCGCATTTAGTGCAGCTTTTGAGCTACGATAAATATAACTACCACCACTGCTATTATCAGCAATGCTCCCCATTTTACTACTCATCAGTGCAATTTGTTTTAACTCACTTTGTTTTACCTGATCCAGAAAATATTTAATAAAAATAAAAGGCGCTACACTATTTACATGCAACACATTAAGCCACTCCTCAGCAGAAATACCATTAAAGTGATATCCTTTAGGTCCATATGCACCTGCATTCATAAAAAGTAAATCAATTGTCTGCTGCTTATACTTTTTGGCTAGCGCTTGAACATCTTCTTCTTGAAGAATATCAACTTGCTCAATGCTAATACTTGGGTACTGCTCGGCCAGTGTTTTTAATTCATCAGCACTTTCAGGTTGACGACAACAAGCAATGACCTGCCAATTATCTCTAGCATAGTGTTTCACCAACTCTAAACCCAACCCCCTGCTAGCGCCTGTTATCAGCATAGTTTTCATATTAAACTCCACTTACTAGACATTACCTGTCTTATTTTAGATTTAAAAAAAGCGGCAATTGCCGCTTTTTTTACAAAAGAATATTGAAGGCCCTGTCAACTTACTCTAAGGCATATCATCAACAATTTCTTCCTTCTCAGGTGGTAATAAGTCTTCCCTACTGATTTTCATTGCAATAAGCACATTTGCTGCAACATAAATAGAAGAGTATGTACCAATAACGACCCCAACAATCAGTGCAAGTGAAAAGCTTTGTAATGATTCACCCGCAAATAATGCTAATGCAATTAACACCAAAAGTGTTGTGATCGAAGTTATCAAGGTTCTGCCTAGCGTTTGTGTCAATGAGTAATTAATCACTCCTACAGGTGTTGCTGAGTGCATAACACGAAAGTTCTCACGAATACGATCAGAGACCACAATCGTATCATTCAGCGAGTAACCAATGACGGCCAAAATAGCGGCAAGTACTGTTAAATCAAAGGTAAAGCCTGTGACGGCAAAAAAGCCCAAAGTGATAATCACATCGTGAATCAAGGCTAAAACAGCACCTAAAGCAAACTTTAACTGAAAGCGTAAGGCAATATAGACCAACACTACAGCTAAAGCCAACAGCATCGCTAGTCCACCTTTTTCCCGCAACTCCTCACCGACTTGAGGTCCAACAAACTCCACACGGTGTAACTCAACGGGCCCAGCAGAAGCCTTTGATAAGACTTCTGCAACTTTGTCGCCTTGCTTGGGATTATCACCTGGCAAACGAACCAAAATATCCGTCGCTGATCCATACTCTTGCACAGTTGCCTGATCATAACCTGCTTCTTTTAATTGCTCACGGATATCATCAAGGCGAATGGGTTTATTGTAGCCCAGCTCAATCAGCGTTCCGCCCGTAAAATCCAAACCATACTGCAGGTTATTTACAATCAGTGAGCCAATTGAACCAATTATTAGTGCTAACGAAAAAATAACCGCCACCACCCGAGCATTCATAAACTGAATGACACGATCATTGTTCATAGTAGTTATCCTCATGCTGGCTGATTAAATCCATAGTTTGTTCAACTGCTTACCACCAAGGAACATATTGACCATCGCACGCGAGAACAAAACCGCGGTAAATAGCGAGGTCACAATCCCTATCGCCAAGGTTACCGCAAAACCCTGTACAGGCCCTGTACCAACAGAGAGTAAAATAATGGCTACAATAAATGTCGTAATATTCGCGTCGAGGATTGCCACAAATGCTCGGTTATATCCCTCATGAATTGCTTGTTGAGGGGAAAGCCCTTGTACCAGCTCTTCTTTAATCCTTGAGAAAATAAGCACATTAGCATCGACGGCCATCCCCACCGTTAACACAATTCCTGCGATACCAGGCAAAGTCAATGTGGCTGAAAACATCGATAAAACAGCTATGAGTAAAACAAGGTTAAACGTCAATGCAATATTGGCAAAGACACCAAACACTTTGTAGTACACCAGCATAAAGACTAGTACCAGTGCAAACCCTACGGCAACAGATTGAAAGCCCATTTCAATATTAGCTTTTCCTAAACTTGGACCAATCGTACGTTCTTCTACAAAGTACATGGGAGCCGCTAGTGCACCTGCCCGAAGTAGCAGCGCTAACTCAGAAGACTCAGCAACACTATCTAACCCAGTAATTCGAAACTGCGTATTAAGTGCACTCTGCACTGTTGCCAAACTTATAATATGCTTTTCTTCCCGGAAAGACTGCTTCATTTCAGTCACTTCTTTGCCATTAACGACCTTCGTAACTTCTTTGGGAGGAAGAGGCTTTTGCTCAATAAAGACAACTGCCATGCGGCGTCCAATATTATAGCGCGTTGCCCGGTTCATTAGATCTCCACCATTACCATTTAAGGTAATATTGACTTGTGGCCGACCATTTTCATCAAAGCTGGCAGACGCATCAGAAACGAGATCACCAGTTAAAATAACTTCGCGCTCTACATTGGCAGGTGGATTTTTATCATCCCTAAACCGAAACTGCTCAGTTGCAGTTGAGTCAGCTTTCGCTTCCATACGAAACTCAAGGTTTGCCGTTTTTCCGATAATATTTTTGGCTTGAGCAGTATCTTGAACACCAGGCAACTCAACAACGATTCTATTCCTACCTTGTCGCTGAACTAATGGCTCAGACACACCTAGCTCATTGACCCTATTGCGAAGAGATGTCAAATTTTGCTTTATCGCATAATCTTCAATTTCCATTAACCTAGCTTCAGCAAAGTTATAAGCCAGTAGATACTTATCACCGTCATCAACTACATGAGTCGTCAGCTCATTATGTTCAGCTTTAACCATACGCTCAGCTTTATCACGGTCAGCTGCAGAGCGAAATGCCAACTGATGTGTTTTGTCATTCAAGATAGGCGCATTTCGATAGCGAATACCTTCTTTACGCAACATTGTACGTATTTCACTATCCAGTACTTTTAAACGAGACTCCACAGCTTTATTCATATCCACTTCAAGTAAGAAGTGAACACCACCACTTAAATCCAAGCCCAACTTCATTGGCTCTGCACCAATAGACGAAAGCCATTCTGGGGTTGTGGGTGCTAAGTTCAAAGCGACAATATAATCCATGCCTAACTGGTCATGGAGAAAAGACTTCGCCATCGCCTGATTATCCATTTCGGTCAGACGAACAAGTAAATTGTTGTCTCCGAGTTCAACAGCTTTGAAGGGGATTTTTGCTTCTTCAAGAATTTGCTTGGTCCGCTCAACTAACTGTTCATTGACAGTTACTGAGCGGCTATTGCTACGAATTTGTATGGCTGGATCAGCGGGATATAAATTTGGTAATGCATAAATACCGCCTACCACAATAACAAACACAATAAGCAAGTACTTCCACAGTGGGTACTTATTGAGCATGGCTGTGCCCTGTTCCTTTTGGTTAACAAACATGTCAGGGCACACAACACTAATCAGTTATTACACAAGCCCTGACGAGTGATGATTAAATGGCTTTGATAGTACCTTTAGGCAAACTAGCCACAATTGCAGCCTTTTGGAAATTAAGCTGGGTATTATCATTAACTTGTAGTGTGATAAATTCATCAGACACTTTGGTGATCTTGCCAATAATGCCACCATTTGTTACCACCTCATCTCCTTTCTGGAGCTGAGATAACATTTGCTTATGCTCTTTTGCCTTTTTCTGTTGCGGTCTGATTAAAAGAAAATAAAAGATGGCGAAAAAGCCAACCATCATTAACGTTGTCACCCAACTACCACCAGCAGGCTGACCCGCTGCAGCATCTGCAAATGCTTGTTCAATAAACAAACTCATGCAATAAACTCCTCAACATTCACTATGTCAAAACCAAAAAAAACTAGCCAAATCATGCCAAACCGAAGCAATTACTCAGTTTCAAGTGGAGGAACCTCCAAGCCACGAGCATGATAAAATGCTGTCACAAAATCGTTCAACTTACCGGCTTCTATTGCTTCACGCAAACCGGCCATTACTCGCTGGTAGTAGCGTAAATTATGGATAGTATTCAATTGCGAACTAAGAATTTCACCGCACTTATCTAAGTGATGTAGATACGCTCGACTGAAATTCTGACAGGTATAGCAATCACAGGTTTCATCTAAAGGACCAGTATCATGCTTATGTACTGCATTTCTAATTTTTACAACACCTGCAGCTGTAAATAAGTGTCCATTTCTCGCATTTCGAGTAGGCATAACACAGTCAAACATATCAACACCACGACGGACACCCTCGACCAAATCTTCTGGCGTACCCACGCCCATCAGGTAACGAGGTTTATCCTCAGGCATCAACGGTGTTATACCTTCTAATACACGAAACATCTCGTTCTTAGGTTCACCAACGGACAATCCACCAATAGCATAACCATCAAAGTCGATTGTTTTTAATCCCGCCAATGACTGTTCGCGTAAATGTTGATACATCCCACCCTGAATGATACCAAACAGCGCACTTGGGCTATCACCATGGGCTTCTCGGCTTCGCTTGGCCCAGCGGAGAGACATCTCCATGGATTTTTTAGCTTCCGCTTCCGTTGCCGGATAAGGCGTGCACTCATCAAAGATCATAACAATATCAGAGCCTAAAGCACGCTGAACTTCCATTGAACGCTCTGGGCTCAAAAACACCTTAGCACCATCAACAGGTGAGCGAAATGAGACCCCTTCCTCCGTTATCTTACGCATTTCCCCCAGGCTAAATACCTGAAAACCTCCGGAGTCAGTTAAAATAGGTTTATGCCAGCCATTAAAATCATGCAAGTCACCATGCTTACTGATAATTTCTGTGCCAGGCCTCAGCATCAAATGAAAGGTATTCCCCAAAATAATTTGAGCACCAATAGATTCTATGTCCTTTGGCAACATACCTTTTACAGTGCCGTATGTTCCAACAGGCATAAAAGCGGGTGTTTCAACCACACCTCTTGGAAATTCCAAGCGAGCACGTCGAGCCTGACCATCTGTGGCCAATGTCTCAAAGCGCATAAAGCATTCTGATCTACTCATATAATTGCTAATTTGTAACCAATAAAGTCAACAGTTTACGCATTTCTGCGGCTTAACAGCATAGCATCACCATAGCTAAAAAAACGATATTGCTCTGCTACCGCTATTTGATAGCCTTGCATGATGTGCTCAAAGCCTGCAAATGCAGATACTAACATCAGCAGTGTTGATTCTGGCAGATGAAAGTTAGTAACCATTAGGTCAACACATTGAAACTGATAGCCAGGGTAAATAAAAATATCAGTTTCCCCATGGTAAGGCTGAATATGCCCTGAACGTGCTGCCGTTTCTAACGACCTTACTGTTGTAGTTCCCACAGCTATCACTCGTCCGCCTCGGGCTTTTGTTGCTGTTATTTGGTCACAAACAGTTTGGCTTACTTCAAGGTACTCACTGTGCATTTTGTGCTCAGCAAGTGTTTCAACCCTAACAGGTTGAAATGTCCCTGCTCCTACATGAAGGGTCACAAAGGCTTTTTCAACCCCCTTGGCCGTTAATTTGTCGAACAGAGCCTGATCGAAGTGTAAACCAGCCGTTGGTGCCGCCACTGCTCCAGCAGCTCGGCTATATACTGTTTGGTAACGATCTCGATCAATTTGCGCATCATCACGATCAATATAAGGTGGTAGCGGGATATGCCCAATCTTATCCAACAGAGTTAATACAGGCTGATCCCCAAAAAAACGGAGTAAAAAAAGATCACCTTCCCTTCGCTCCATTTCAGCTTGTATACCTTCATCAAAACAGAGTCGTGTTCCTGGCTTAGGTGCCTTACTTGCGCGCACATGCGCTAACACTGATTGCTGATCGTCCAGAATACGCTCAACTAATACCTCAACTTTGCCCCCCGTGGCTTTGGCACCATAGAGCCTTGCAGGGATAACTTTTGTATCATTCAGTACAAGTAAGTCTCCAGGCTGCATGTGGTCAGCAATATCAATGAATGACTTATGTTCAATTGAACCAGAGTTACCATCAAGCACCAAGAGACGGCTTGCAGAACGCTGGTCTGTAGGGTAGCGAGCAATCTGCTCTGCAGGTAATTCAAAACTGAAATCTTTAACGCGCATAGTATTCAATTAAACCGCAAAAAGCGGCTATTTTAACGGAAATAGTTTTTTGAGACATTAACTTTATCAAGACACTCGACGTACAGCACTGTTTAAATTCTAAACAGGCAACTGATTTAATTTGCTTTTTCTGTCTTCCCTTAATTTAAAAGCATTGACCTTCGCAATAGGTTTGCTATACTGCGCCGCACGTTTAGCCCGGGTGGCGAAATTGGTAGACGCAGGGGATTCAAAATCCCCCGCCTTTGCGGGTGTGTCGGTTCGAGTCCGACCCCGGGCACCATCGCCAAATACTTAATACCCCTGATCTCTTATTAGTTCAACTCAGCTTTTTTTCTTTAAAAAGCTTTTAGCTATCTGCCATTAAAAGATCCTTTATCAGTCAACTTCTCTCTCTTTAAGTGTCAGTGTCCTCACCCTTCATTATTGAAAATTCAGCTAAGAATGATCTAAGAGCTTTACTCTCTCTTTGCACATTTTGACACGCCTCAGATAACGAAATAAAACCCTTAGTATCAACCTCTAATACCTCATTTAACACAGTTTAACCTTTATCTCTCATCCATTAATCTCCTTTTCAACATTCACCAAAGGAGGTTTTCAGATGTTTTCAACACTCTCATATTTTCCAGAACTCCCGCATTTAATCAATTACCCCCAGACATTGTCGCCATTATGTAATACAGGTTTTCTGTTATTCTCTGGATTAGCTTTGCTTGGCATTACAGCACTTTCAATAGCGATAATAAAACAGTAATCGACAATAAATACATTTACCTAAGTGGATGGTATTACGCATTAAAGAATCACACTATGTAACTATTGACGTATCTAATTAGCGTACTAATTTTATTATTAAGCTGTCTTAATAAGGATATTAATTATAGCCACTCTCAAATGGATAATTATTTCTTTGTGATATTAGTATAAATTTCGCCTTTATTTTTATTGAGTCACACCATGGAAAGCATCGAAAACTAGCGTTACAAATAATATGTTTAATGCGGCAATAAAGGGTAAAGGTCATCAATCATTAACCAACTTTCCCCCACTCTATTAAAATAACAATATCAGATAGTTATTTTAACCCATTACTCTTTCTTTCAAGCTTTTTACTTTGTATTTACACAGCACATATTTATTTTCCAACCTTTCCACACATTTTTTGTCAAAAACAGACACTGAAAAATAGTTATTGCAAAGTAAACTTATTCACGAGTTGTCTTAACGTTTTGACAATATCATACAACGCCGATGATACATCAGAAGTATGCGCGGCTTCCTGAGCTGTACTGATACTTTCCTGCTTCATACTGCTAACATGCTCAGCCATATTGATAGCCACTTTATTCTACACTTCTGCAGTTACCTGATTGTTTAATACAGAAATTACGGAAATCTGCTTTGCAATCTGTTCCAGTGTATCACTGTTTTTTTTCAACCTGCTCCACAGTCAAGCTAACCAGTGAACTGGACTCTTCCATTGATACTGTAATTGATGAGATTCGTTACTGTAAGCCCTACATGCTGCTATCTCTTTGGCTGAACCCTGGTTTTTGGCCGCAAAAGCCCTTACCTCCTCAGCCACAACGGCAAAACCACGACCGGACTCTCCAGCACGAGCAGCTTCAATTGCTGCATTTAATGCTAATAAGTTATTCTGATAGATGGCCTAAATCCTCAATTTCTGCCTGCAACTTGCTTACTCAACGATTCTTGCTCAACAGCAGCAGCCTGAGTCTGCCTCGCCAACTGTGAGACTTGGTCATCATTATCATCCAGTTGCTCTGTAGTCGAAGTCACTTTATACCCAAGCCTGCTTGAAAAGACTCAAGCAAACGGTTTATAGCAGCTCCCAACATACCAATTTCATCACAACCATGCCGTTTAACTCGCTCATTGAGTAATGCTTTTTCAGCAATCACTATTACTTGCTCAGCCTGTAATTTCAGTGTTCGTATAATATTACAGTGGATTAAAAACACGATAAGTAGTAAGCCCACACCAAAAAGTACACATAACCAAGCTGTTGCATTCAACACATGTTGCTGAACCTGCCCATACAGGCTTGCCAGAGAATAAGTCACTCTAACAGCCCCCAATACAGTTCCTTCCTCAACAGAATGACAGCCTGAACAATTATGAAGTTTGTGCGACCACAGGCTTAATGACGAGCTCGCTCACCTTGATGTTGATTAATAAGCAACTTGTAGCTAACCAGCAATGCCTTTTTTATCAAGTGCATCTTTAATTGCTTCAGAGCGTTGTCCTGCTCCAAATTGCTTATTTAAGCTCGGTGATCGGATCAGCCTGGCATCCACAATATTTGGTTGTTGCAAAATACGCTCTTGTAACAACTGACGGTTATTGATAGTTCCCATGACCATCATCATGTTCAGACTATCGAAATAACTATCAGCAGCCTGTAGCGCTTGTTGCTGTACAAGCGCTTCACCCAGTTTTTTTCTGTAAGTTAGTCAGCCAAAGAGTAGCCACAAGTACAATCATAAAACCCCCACCGATCTATCTCCCTGCTACATAGCCCATTTAACATTTCTTATACTTAGACGTTTGCTACTCCTTGCAAAAGGTCAACTTGAACCCAAAAAAGGTAAGTCATTGCTTTACCTCAGTTTGATTAACGCTAACCACAACCCATAGTGCGAACGACTGCTAGCCTCTTTCTCTTCCAACTCTGCATTAAAAGTAGAATTAACAATACTCTCTGTCTAATTTTGAGTGAGCTTACCATTTAGTGTAAAAATATTAATAATAAAAAAGCACCTGTAAATTCAAACTTAATTACAGCCAACATACGCTTTAAACATACTAACAATCGAAATATAGTGAAGAATGAAAATACGAAAGAAGCTAAAAGATACGCCTAGTTAAACTGTGAATCAGGCACACTTTTAAGGTTATCATTTACAGTACAATTAGTTCACATAGATAGCATAGACTCTGTCACTCGAGTGGTGGAAATTTTATCCAACAAGCATTTTTTCTTTCGACAAGATAGTGTTTTCCTAAATGCATAGTCGACATTCAGCACAGTTTTCATGCTTATTTGATAAAACATATTTCAAGCATCAACATAATAGGCGATAAAGATAACTTCTATGGAAAGCAAAAAAACAGTTTCCAACAAGGAATCAAAAGCTAACTACCACGAAGATCAAGTTTGTTTTCGGCATGGTATTTACCGAGCACAGCCCCCAAATAAAACAACTAACAAAAATCCTACTTTTATTAACACTATTATCAGATCTGTTACAAATTGGCTAAAAAAATAAAGTTAACCGCTTAAATTTGAAATATCTCACAAATATTTTTTTCTTACTGACCTTACTAATTACATACAGACATCTACAATTAACAAAAAATAACTCTATACTTGTAATAAAATAGCTTTTCAAGACTTTATTCACGTTATTTATGCGACAATTCGTTATCATTAATCTGGACCATTTGAAATAAAAACACTAATTTTTAACACAATCCAACTTCGAAATTGCGCATAAATCATGGAACATTCAGAATTACTCAGCACATTTAAAGCGATTATTGGTAACAGCTACTCCGGCTGGCATGATGAAAATATGTATGCCGCAGCCCGGTTTCTACAAAATTTGTCTCCAGAAGATAGAGACTTTTTAGCTAATACTATTTTAAATAAACCTAAATACTGGCAAGAGCGTATTGCAAAAGTAATGCATCAAGCCACTTACAACGAACGCATCACAATCCTTACACGACTTCTTCATTCGCAATATCTTGACGTAGCCCTCATTGCTGCATCTGCTTTGGAAAAAGCACAAGCTGTGCTTGAAGAAGATGAGAAAAAACGGGTAGCTGAAATTCTAAGTGGCTTACATTTACACCCACACCATATGGGCTACTATTCTCAGCTTGAAGGTTTCCTAGAACGCCTCGAAAGAGCCTAAGGTTCTTTCGAGGGAATTAGGCAATAGAATAGTCACTGCAAAGAAGCAGGAATTAGGAGTAATGTCAGTCTTGAACAGTTAACACTTTAAGACCATTACCAATAATTGCCTAACTAATTAGCACTCGCTCTTTTTCTACTGCAGCAATAAATGCATGTGCGGCTTCAACGGGGTCAGTCACTTCTTTTGCTGTATGTCCCCTTGCATGGTCAAACTCTAGTAGCAGATTAATGACTTCAATGCCATATTCTGCATCTACCCAACTAGCATACATTTGAGCTAGCTCACTTTTGGCGTAAGAAAGACCTTCACAGGAGCTTACCAGACTATCTACACTTGTTGACATCTCTAAGCTCATTTCTATTAAAGTCTGCTGAGTCGCTTTTTCTTGCAGCCAGCAGGACGGAGACAGGTTAGTGTCAACACCTGATGCCAGCCATAAATCATCTAAACAAACTCCCTGCTCATTCACTCTAATGGGTATATTTCTTAAACTAAGCATCAATGTGTCCATAACCTTTCGTCACAACAATAAAGTGATACGATTAAAATAATAAACTTGTTTTATTTCAAGTGTTACACACCATCCAAATTATCTGCATACTATTTAATCACTGGCGATGTGATTACAAATCAACACACAACACATAAAATTTGTTAATATAGTCGACTTGGGGTTAACCATAAAAGTAAGCCCTCCTTTTTTATTTCTGAGGTGCTTTTAGCAAAGAAAGCGGCTACTTCCCCATTTTGAGTGCCACTTGAGCTTGAGAGCCATTTAAAAAGTAACATAGATTCTGCAAGTAGGGTTAAAACGTCTTTACCTGCATAAAATGCACTCACTAAAGCGGTTAGATTTTTAACGGGTCTGTAAGACGCTTAAAGCCTAAAAGTACTATTTGGTGGGTATACACAACAGGTAATGCTAATAACAACCACTAGAAAGTTAGTTAATATCTATGGATAAAACGACAACCACTCTACCTTCCGCCCCACTATGGCGACGTATTGCTGCTATGTTTTATGATACGTTGTTACTTCTTGCCTTGACCCTGCTAACGACTGGCCTGTACTTGTTTGCTCTCGTACTCATTTTGGGGGCAGAAGAGGTTAAAATTAGATCTGCACAAAATGCCTTTGACCCGCTATTAGCCTCAATCCTCTTATTTGTCTTATTTGGCTTTTTCGCCAAATTCTGGACCGTCAGCGGTCAAACATTAGGCATGCAAGTTTGGCGCGTGAGAGTGCAAAATGTAGATGGCACAATGATTCGTTTAAATCAGTGTTTGCTTCGTTTTATGATAGGAATGGTCTCTCTTGGCCTAGGAGGCTTAGGCTTTTGGTGGATGCTAATTGATAAAGACAAAAAAACATGGCATGACCGTTACTCCATGTCAAATGTTGTATTATTACCTCCTAAGCCTAAAAAAAGGTCATAAGCGAATTAGCACACTCTGCTATCCCCTAACACAATATCTTAGATTTCAGAATATAAATATACCTTAGCCCCGACACTGAAACCTGTGGGGCAAGGCCAATGTGTGTTTATGAGCTGAAACTTAACCCGCTCGACGTAAGAGAACACCCCCAACCAATATACAAATTATGATCGGTGCTAAAATGGCAAGTAATGGGTGAAAGCCAAAAACTAGGCTAGATGGCCCCAATAAGTCCTGCAAAATACTAAACACTAGACCAACAACAACGCCAGTAAAAACCCTCAGCCCCATTGTCACTGTTCGCAAAGGACCAAAAATAAATGAGATACCAATAAGGACTAAAGCAATCACTGCCAGAGGCTGCATAACCTTACGCCAAAACGCCAGCTCATATTCACCAGCATTTAGCCCTTGCGCGTTAAGATAAGCAACATAGGTATAAAGTCCTTGTATGGCCAAATCATCGGGCTTAACAACGACAACATTTAGCAGTTCTCTGGAAAGTGAAGTATTCCACTCCAGCCTTGGGAGTGTAACTGTGGTAACTTGGTCATTCTCAAACTTATTCAGGGTTATATTCTGCAGAACCCAGTGATCACCCTGATAAATAGCTTGCTCAGCGAAACTAGATTCAAGCAACTCTCGCTGTTTATTAAACTTCATCCGTGTAACACCGTGTAACTTACCATTAGGTTCAACGGCATTAAAACGCATGAACTCATTCCCTTCTCTATGCCAAAGTCCCTGCTGAGTAAAGCTTTGTTCTCCATCACCACTACGCGCAATTGCACGCCCACTATCAGCCAGCTGCTCAGTCAAAGGTGCAACATATTCACCAATCGCTAAACCTACACAAATAATAAGCAATGTTGGCTTTAACACTGCGACTAATATTCGCGTTAGCGACACACCTGCTGCTCGCATTACTACCAGTTCACTATTACTGGCCAATGCACCTAAACCAACCAAACAACCAATCATGGCTGAAAAGGGAATAAACTGATAAATGCGTTTTGGAATCGTCAACAGCGTATATTCCAACACTTCAGCCATTTGATAGTCTGCACGCATACTTTCTAACTGTGCGACAAAGCCAAACAATGTATCCAGCGCCACAATAATGAGTAAAACGACCAGCACAGCACCAAGCACATGACGACCAATATAACGATCTAAACGACGCACTGGCTTAACCCTCCTGCGCTACGGGCTGTGTTTTGCGCTTAAAAATATGTGGCAAGTTATCCTTGCTAAGAAGCAGCCAGGCAACACCAATGAAGATAAGGTGTGCAGGCCATAATACGGGGAAAGCATTCACTTTGCCGTCTTCAATTGCTCCTTTTAACCCAATCAGTATCGCAAGATAAAGCAAGTAAATTAACACCGCAGGCAATAGCTTTAAAAAGCGTCCTTGTCGGGGATTCACTTTACTGAGAGGAACAGCCAGCAAGGTAATGACCAATACAATAATAGGCAGTGAAAGACGCCACTGTAATTCAGCCTGATGTTCTGGCTTATCAGAATGCCATAAGACACTTGTTGCAATTGCTTTTTCTTTCGGGCTTTCTTTTGTTACTTTACTTTCAGGCATCTTGATGCCGTACACCTTATACTTGGTCACTCTATAATCAGGCTGACCTGGCGTACCATCATAACGATACCCATTATGCAGCATTAAATAACGCGAGCCTGTTGCCTCATCTATTTGCTGAGAACCCTCCTCAGCGACTAAAACCGTCAAGCGTCGTTTAGTATCATCAGGATTACTGTGTGAAATAAACACATTCCGCATACGCTGGCGGTCATCAAACAACTCTTCTGTATACGTCACACGTCCAGCACCTTCTTGCCCCTGAAAACGGCCAGGCACTAAGGTTTCAAATTCTGTCATGGCATCCTGTTGAGCAAAAATATTCTCAACATGGTTTGCCCCCCAAGGGCTAACCACAATGCCCATAAACCCAACCAGGATAGCAATAAGCGTTGCTGGTATCAGGGTTAACTTAAGTATCTGGTTTTGACTAACCCCACAAGCAGTTAATATAGCCATCTCGCTTTCCACGTACAGACGACCATACGCGAGCAATATGCCTAAAAATAAACCTAGGGGGATAATTAGTTCTAAAAAGCCTGGCAGCCGGTAGCCCATAATGGCAAACAAAAAATCCGCCCGTAACTGCCCAGTGGCAGCTTCGCTCAAATAACGGATAAAGCGACCACTCATAATAATTAGCAGTAGTACACCACTGACGGCTGCCATTGTGTAGACAACTTCTTTTGCCAAATACCGAAAAATAATCAACGGCTGACGCCCTTTCCTATAGCCAATTCTAAAACCAGAAAGCCCAAAACTGCATAATGTGTAGTACAGTCATCCAAAATAAAAGGACAAATAGTACTGACTTAGCCACTCAGCGCATCATCACTAAAGCACTGAGCGTGAGACCACAAAGAACAACAAAAGTTACGTTTTTCAACTAGTTTACCCTCCCTCAACCAGACGAAACAGTGCATACACCGATTCACTCTTTTAGCTAAAGGCATGTATATTTGTGAACTAAGGAAACTAACTGATACACTAAGTCGCCAGAAGTGTGAATGTTTTTGCAGCATTGTTCAATACAAAACATAAGAAATCTCATCACTCTTCGTTCATTATCTGCAAAACTAATCACACCTACGCACTTTTAACATGCCCCATAGAGGATGGTTTAAAGGAGGCTAGCCAAACTCAGGCTAGAAAAATAGTACAACCAAATCATCAAGTGTGCTGACGTTGCTACTCGTCGTTATGTTGAAGCAACTGAGTTCATTTATGTAGCTACGCGCACGTACTCTCCTCACATAAAACCAATCATGACGGGGATACACCCTGTGTACTGACTTATCAATAATGGAGTATTCATGGACTTCGTTACTAAATCCACTCACCCAAGCGAGCAATCGACAGACTGCTTAATTACTGCAGTTTTCGCAAATCAAACGTTATCTACAACGGGTGAAGCACTGGACCAAGCAAGTGAAGGTTATTTAAGCCAAGTATTAAAACAAGGAGATATAACAGGTAAATCAGGAGAAGTACTCCTACTACCACATGTTCCAAATGCTAACGCAAAGCGAGTATTACTGGTGGGTGCTGGTAAAGCAGAATCCTTAACCCCTAAAAAGTTCTTATCAATCGTCAACAGTGCAATCAGCTGCCTTTTGAATACAGCAAGTAAAAATGCTGTGATCACGTTAGCAGAAGATTTATCTGTTGGTGATCACGATAATTACTGGAAAGCACGACAAATTATTCAGGCTATTGGCCAGCAGCATTATTCGTTTGATCAGTTTAAAACAGATAAAAAAGCCTTAAAAAAATACGCGCTGACCAAAGTGACTTTCTGCCACAGCGAAAAAGATGAACAGCAAAGCCTGAAAAAAGCCTGTCAACATGGCAAAGCCCTCATCAATGGTATTTATAAAGCCAAAGACTTAGGCAACCTTCCAGCCAATGTTTGTACACCACGTTACCTAGCAAAAGAAGCAAAAGCGTTAGAGAAAGACTTTAATAACGTTAAAGCAACAGCATTAACAGAAAAAGAGATAAAAGCGTTAAATATGGGTGCCTTTCTGTCTGTCACGGCTGGCACAGAAGAACCCCCTCGCCTTATTGTCGTGGAATATAATGGTGGTAAAAAAAGCCAAGCCCCTTATGTGCTAGTCGGTAAAGGTATTACCTTTGATAGTGGGGGGATCAGCTTAAAGCCTGCTGCCAACATGGATGAGATGAAGTACGACATGTGTGGTGCTGCTAGTGTAATGGGCACATTACGTACTATTGTTGAGCTGCAGTTACCTATTAATGTTGTCGGCATCATTGTTGCGGCAGAAAACCTTCCCAGTGGAAAAGCCACTAAACCAGGTGATATTGTCACCTCAATGTCAGGCCTTACCATTGAAATCCTGAATACCGATGCCGAAGGCCGCTTGGTACTTTGTGATGCACTAACATACGCTGAACGCTATAAGCCTGCAGCCGTTATTGACATTGCTACACTGACTGGTGCTTGCGTTGTGGCGTTAGGTGCACATACCTCAGCCCTCTGCAGTAATAATGATAAACTTGCCAACCAGCTACTTAATGCCAGTCAAAGTGCCTATGATCGGGCTTGGCAGCTTCCTCTTTGGGAAGATTATCAGGAGCAGCTTGATAGTCCATTTGCAGATATGGCTAACATTGGAGGACCCAAAGCAGGCACAATCACTGCGGCTTGCTTCTTGTCTCGCTTTACCAAAAGCTACCCTTGGGCACATTTAGATATCGCAGGTGTTGCTTGGACTGGAGGAGAGAAAAAAAATGCCTCTGGACGACCTGTTCCTTTGTTAACCCAGTATCTCATTGACCAAGCCAACTAACCTTTTAACTTAGCAAAATGGCTATTTTGGCTTTGAATCACTAAACTATACATCACGTATACCCAAAGCAAACTTCTCATGCTTCTGGGTATACGGATGGTAGAAACTAACTCGAATAAAGCATTTCGAGCCTATCTATTCTTTCTATCAGCCGATCTTTCCTTGCCACATACGAGTAGTAATAGTTTTTATGCCTCGAGTTGACTTTTATATCGTCCAAGGCACCACACAAGATGCCCAATGGCAATTCGCTTGCCGACTTATTGAAAAAGCCTACAAAATGGGGCACCACATTTATATACATTTAAATACTCAAGCTGATGCCCAACTTTTTGACCAACTTCTGTGGTCTTTCCGTGCTGATAGCTTTATCCCACACCAAGTTCTTGACGAGGAAAAAACAAGTTATCCCAATAATAAAGTGGCTATTGGCTGGCAAGGCCCACCTCATCCCCCTTATGATGTTTTAATCAATTTAGCCAACACGATTCCTGAAGCATTATCACATTTTAACCGTGTCTCAGAAATCGTTTATGGTCATGAAGAAAGTCGCAAAAACTCTCGTAAGAACTTCATGATTTATCGTGAAAGTGGTTATCCTTTGCACACACATGACTTACGAAAAACGATGCGAGAATGACTAAGCTCAAACCATCCAGAGAAAAAACAGAAGCCTTAATTCATGACCTAGAGTCAATAAAGAGCCTTTTGGATGATGAACAACCCACTTTTACTCAAACACCAAGCACACCAGCATTCAATCTTGTCAGTGCGAATGGTGAAATAGACAGTTTGGGTAACGCTGGCAAAACAGACAATACTGGTGAAACAGATCTCTTTTTTGTATCTGAGAGCTTAGTGTTTGATGATGATGGCGCATCGGTTCAGCGCTATGATGACAAGATCCCTACATTAGAAGATATTGCAGAAACTGATTTACAAACAGATCAGCAAGAAGTACCTGAGTTACAAGAAATACCGACGCTAAATGGCTCAACAAACCCTTTTCTTCCTGTTGAGACTTTGGATAAACTTAGCAACCTCAAATCCACCAAGCTTCAGCAAGAAGCAGAACAACATAAACAGGCTATTTTTACTGAAGTGTCACAAGCAGAATCATTAAATCAAGCTAAAAAAAATAAACTGAAACGCGCTCTAGAGTTAGAGAGTGAGCTTATTTTACAAGAAATTATTGATGAATATATTCCGCAAATAGAAGCTGAGTTTCATAAGCGCTTACGTTCTGAAATACAGCAGATTGTTAACCGGTTTATGGATAATTAGGTCAACTCAATCTTATCTCTCCGGTTTCGGAGTATTACTTACATTCTATTTGCACTAATCTAATTACTTTATTATGCTCAACACACTTTGGTTTTACTAAGCCATTGTATTTAATAATTAACCCGATAAGCTATTCCACTCCATTTCCTGTGTATATACCCACAATCTTTTCTAGCTGAGGGAGATGGGTATCGTCATGTGGAGATGACCAAACACGCTACACTAAATAAGTTCCCATCTCTGCACAAAACTGGCACGCAAACCATTACCCTATGTATAATCATCGGTTTGCATTTCTGGAAAAACGGTGAGTTTAGACACAACCATGGAAAAGACCTACCAACCACACGAGATTGAGCGCTCTTGGTATCAGTACTGGGAGGAGAAAAACTACTTTGCACCCAGTGGTGAGGGTACATCCTATACCATTATGATCCCCCCCCCCAATGTCACAGGTTCACTGCATATGGGTCATGCCTTTCAGCAGTCCATTATGGATGCGCTGACACGCTATCGCCGTATGCAAGGTTACAATTCGTTGTGGCAAGTAGGTACAGACCACGCAGGTATTGCCACGCAAATGGTGGTGGAACGCAAGCTTGCGGCAGAAGAAAGTAAATCCCGCCATGACCTTGGTAGAGATGCATTTATTGAAAAAGTGTGGGAATGGAAAGAACAGTCGGGTAATACCATCACACAACAGATGCGCCGTTTGGGTAATTCCGTTGATTGGGAAACTGAACGTTTTACTATGGATGATGGCTTTTACAATGCCGTACAAGAAATCTTCATCCGTCTTCATGATGACGGTTTAATTTATCGTGGTAAACGACTGGTCAATTGGGACCCCAAATTACACACGGCCATTTCAGACCTTGAAGTTGAGTCTACTGAAGAGCAAGGCAGCCTGTGGCATTTCCGTTACCCGTTAGTAGATGGTGCGAAAACATTAGATGGCAGCGACTTTATTGTAGTAGCCACTACCCGTCCAGAAACCATGCTGGGTGATACTGCAGTTGCCGTAAACCCTAAAGATGACCGTTATCAGCACCTTATTGGCCAGTATGTTGAGTTACCCGTCATTGGTCGTCGTATTCCTATTGTTGCTGATGACTATGTTGACCGCGAATTTGGGACTGGTTGTGTAAAAATCACCCCCGCTCATGACTTTAATGACTACGAAGTAGGTAAGCGCCACCAGCTACCGCTGATTAATGTCATGACGATTAATGCTAACATTCGTGAACTTGCTGAAGTCTTTAACCTAGATGGTACGGTTAATACAACCGTCAGCAATGTCATTCCAGAACAATATCATGGTCTTGACCGCTTCAGTGCCCGCAAAAAGATTGTTAAAGAATTTGATAACCTGGGCTTTTTAGAAAAAATCGAGCCCCACTCTCTTAAAACCCCACGGGGTGACCGCTCTGGTGAAGTGATCGAGCCACTACTCACAGATCAGTGGTTTGTGAAAATCAAACCGTTGGCTGAGCCTGCAATAAAAGCGGTTGAAGATGGCGATATCCAGTTCGTACCCAAACAGTATGAAAATATGTACTTCTCCTGGATGCGTGACATTCAGGATTGGTGTATTTCCCGTCAACTGTGGTGGGGTCACCGCATTCCTGCCTGGTACGACAATAATGGCAATGTCTATGTGGGCCGCTCTGAAGAAGAGGTTCGCAGTAAATATAAGCTGGCTGATGACCTAGCGTTAAGCCAGGACAATGATGTACTGGATACTTGGTTCTCCTCAGCATTATGGACCTTTGGTACCCTTGGCTGGCCAGAAAACACCAAACGTCTTCAGACATTCCACCCAACTGATGTCTTAGTGACTGGTTTTGACATCATTTTCTTCTGGGTTGCCAGAATGATTATGATGACAATGCACTTTATGAAAGACGAACAAGGAAATCCGCAGGTTCCCTTTAAAACAGTCTATGTCACAGGCTTAATTCGTGATGAAAACGGTCAAAAAATGTCGAAGACCAAAGGCAATGTATTAGATCCTTTGGACATGATTGACGGCATCAGCCTAAAAGACCTGCTTAATAAGCGTACTGGCAATATGATGCAGCCACAACTTGCAGCGCGTATCAAGCAAAGTACACAAACACAATTCCCTGAAGGTATTGCGGCTCATGGCACAGATGCACTGCGCTATACGCTGTTCTCTCTTGCTTCAACAGGCCGTGACATCAACTGGGATATGAAGCGATTAGAAGGCTACCGCAATTTCTGTAACAAACTTTGGAATGCGGCACGTTATGTATTAATGAATACTGAAGGCCAAGACTGTCGTCAAAATGGTGGTGAAGTTGACTACAGCCTAGCTGACCGTTGGATTGTTACTAAGCTTCAGCATACCGAAAAAGCAGTTTGTGATGCGATTGAGTCCTACCGCTTTGATTTAGCCAGCCAAGCATTGTATGAGTTTATCTGGAATGAATATTGCGACTGGTATTTAGAACTTTCAAAACCCGTACTATGGGATGAACATGCTACAGAAGAACAGCTTCGTGGTACACGCTATACCTTAGTACGTGTGCTGGAGGCAATCCTTCGCTTAGCGCATCCTTTCATGCCATTTATCACTGAGGAAATTTGGCAACAAGTACGCTCACTGGCAGGCAAAGAAGGCGACACTATCATGCTACAGCCTTACCCCGCTTGCGATCCCAACAATATTGATGAAGCTGCTGTTGCTGAGTTGGAATGGGTAAAAGGTATCGTTGTTGCCATTCGTACCATTCGCAGTGAGATGAATATTAAGCCAAGCGCAGAAATTAATGTGCTGCTTAATAACACCACTGAACTGGATTCAAAACGTTTAGCAAACAATTATACCTTCCTCAAACGTCTGGCTAAATTGGCTGATATACAAATTTTACCTGCTGAAAGTAAAGCACCTGACATGGTTGCAACAAAACTAGTAGGAGATTTAGAAGTACTTGTTAGCATGGCTGACCTCGTTGATAAAACCGCTGAAATTGCTCGCTTACAAAAAGAAATTGATAAGCTTACCAAAGAGCAAACTCGGTTAAACAACAAATTAACCAATGATAACTTTATTAGCAAAGCCCCTGCCGTTGTTGTTGAAAAAGAGCAAAATAAACTGAAGGAAGTTGAAAATGCTCTGCAGAAATTCGCTGAGCAGCTCAACAAAATGCAACAGTTGTAGATTTCTATTAAAAATTAGCCTTTTAAGTGGCTAGTCAAAAATTTAAAAGGCAGCAAAAGCTGCCTTTTAAATATCTGTAATTATTTGTCAAACTGCCTCATATAACTACTATTCATTCGTCTCAAGCAATTTCAAACCTGCAGATGGAATGCTATCAATCAAGTATATATAGTTTTTGCCCTTCTCAAAAATCACATTAGTTTCTCTATAAAAAGGTATTGGTGCTAAAAAAATAGGCTGAAATGATTTGACACCCAGCTTGTGCTGGCCAGCAGATGCAAGAAAGCTGTAGGTTTCACCTCTAGCCAAAGTTACAATATGTTTATCATCATAATAAAATCGACCATCTAACCCTCCTCCGATAAAACTTGCATTACGCTTTATTGTGACTTTTACTCCATTCACCTTATTTACTTCTGGTGGTGACGAAACTATATTTTCCCGACTCACAGGATGATAAGAGGAAGCACAAGCTTGTAATAGTAAGGTGCAAGCAATAATAACTATTTTTTTCATTCTACTAACTACATATTTGACGTTAAAAAAACAGAACCTGAATTTAATGAAAATAATCGTTATAGCAACCGCCATAATGTATTAAACGATAATTTTAGCGCCTGACTGATTGCAGCTGACTCAATAACAACAGCGGTAGGGTAGTTGCCTTCCTGCAACGATATCATGGCACATTTAGGTGGGTAAATAGCGACATAGCTTGCTTGCCCTCCAATATCGCCATCATCAATCCATTTTCGTTCAGAGAGTGGTGCATCTTCTCCCCCTTCGCCAATGGCAATGGCTCTAACGCGAATATTGCGTTTTACACGTTGTAATGTGTAATTCGGAAAGGGGCGATAAAGATATTTACGGATGGCTTTTGAAGAGTAAACATCGTAGCTTCTTGATTCACTTTTATCAGCAGTATTCAAGATATCTTTTAATACTCTCTCTATCCCTTCATCCCCTTCATAGTATTTAACTTGCGGGGAGCCTGTATCAGAACGAAGACGATTTAAGTCAGGAATCACATCATTGACCAGCTGTCGTGTTGCTGATCGAAGATTTTCCTGTTTATCATTCGCCAGCTCTAAAAGCTTATCTGGTGGTTCCGCACAAAAATGACGTCGTTTACCTTTTGGGTAAAAGCTAACTACGCCACGCTTTAGTAAATTTTTAAGAATTTCATGTGTAGTACCACGGTTGATACCTGATTGGTCTGCAATATCGCGAATAGAAGCTGTACCTAGCGTCAACAACGCACAATAGATATCCACTTCACGATCTTCAAAGTCTAGCTGTGCCAATACCTGTTTTATATTCATATTTGTCAATTTTCTGCTGACAATTGCTCTATTCGTTAAATTATCGGTTATATATCATCCTTCGGCAATACTAATGTCAGTAAAGGAATGACAATCAATGTGTGGTGTATTTGGTTATATTGGTAAAGACAACGCAGTAACAACGGTTGTACAAGGTTTACAACGATTAGAATATCGAGGCTACGACTCTTGGGGCTTAGCTATCCCGATAGAAAATAACATTGAGGTTTATAAAACACTTGATCCACTCTATACAGCAGATACAGTCCCCATCGACTTCAAAAGTACAATCGCGCTAGGCCACACTCGTTGGGCGACACATGGCGCAGTCAATATGACCAATTGCCATCCCCATGTATCGACATCCAAACAATTTGCGTTGGTACACAATGGTATTGTTGAAAACTATCAGACACTTAAAGCACAACTTAAATCACAAAATGTCAGTTTAATCAGTGACACTGACACAGAAGTCATTGTCCGCCTGATTGAACTAGAGCTCAGCAAAATGAAGCAAATCGATGAGTTCTGTGAAGAAAGCCCACTAACCGCCGATGACTATCAGGAAGCATTTGGCCGCGTATTTAAAGTACTTAAAGGACGTAATACGCTAGTGTTGATTTGTGCAAACCTAAATTTACTACTTGGCATACGGAATGGTTCACCACTGATAGTGGGTATTACCTCAGATGCCTCCAATAACCATGATAGTTATAAAGAGCTTTTTATAGCTTCTGACTATTATTCATTTGCCAAGCATACTAATACTTGTCTACTCCTTGATAACTGGCAAATGATTCGCTGCGAACAAAACAATGTAAGCATTATTGACTTAAAAACCAATCAGACAATACCGAGCAATTGGCAAGAATTTGAACGTCATACATTAGAACTCTCACGAGAGGGCTTTTCCCACTTTATGTTAAAGGAAATTCAAGAACAGTGGTCAACCATAACCAGGGCTACAGCCATTGATCCTCTGGCACTTGAAAATCTGATCCATGCAATGAATCAAGCGAAAAATATTTATATAACAGGGGCTGGTGCAGCTTTTTTTATTGGTGAGCAAATTGCCTCCATTTTGCGGGAAATAGCAAATATTTTTGTCATCCCTGTTCCTGCTTATGAGGCAAAAAGTTATTTACCGACCATGCAAGCAGGTGATGTTCTCATTGCAATCAGCCAAAGTGGTGAAACTGCAGATACACTCAACTTTATTGAACAAGCCAAACAAAAAGATGTACTGATTGCGAGTGTCGTTAATATGCCTGGAGCTATGATGTCACGCCTTTCTGACTTTCCTTTTTTAAGTTATGCCGGTCCTGAGGTTTGTGTATTATCGACAAAAAGCAGCACCTCTCAGTTAGCATTTGGCTATTTACTCGCACAAACAATTGTCGACCAATATGAATCAGCTAAATACAACATTGACCGACTCTCACACCAACTCAGTCACTATTTTACTGATGATAACCTGCAAAACATCGCTGATCTCGCTAAAACAGTTACTGGTGAACATATTTATTTATTAGGCAACCAGCAATTTATAGGTGCCAGCAAAATTGGTGCGCTTAATATTAAAGAAGCCAGCTATGTTCATGCCGAAGCCTTTGCTGCGGGTGAATTAAAACATGGTGTCATTGCACTTATTGAAAAAGGAACTCCCGTCATTTGTTTTATGAATAAGCGAAATGAAACCTATATGACGGCTATTGCATCTGAGGTAAAAGCACGTGGTGGTATGATCATTGGCATCAGCGAACAACCCAATGAGCTTTTTGATCATATGATCCGCCTCCCCTCACCTGATAATCCTGCAAATGTAATAAGCCATATCATACCCTGCCAGTTACTGGCCTATTACCTGGCAACTCAAAGAGGATTAAACCCAGATAAACCACGAAACCTTGCAAAAAGTGTAACTGTCATATAAAACAATAAATATAATACCCTTCGAAGTGGGTATCTTAGCTTTCACAAATCGCTAAATGAATCTCGAAGGGTACATAACAAACTGTAGTACAGTATGAAAAATGAACGATCAACAATACAAAACTGGTTCGTTTACCTTATCGACTCTGATGCAGGTCTTTACTGTGGCATTACCACTGATGTTAAACGACGTTTTAGTGAGCATCAATCGGGGAAAGGCGCTAAATTTTTTCGCCGTGCAGCCCCCAAGCAAGTCGTTTATATAGAACGTCACACTAATCGTACAAACGCTAGCCGACGTGAAAATCAAATAAAGCGTCTAACCCGTAAAGAAAAGTTACAGCTAATTGCAGACTCAAAATAGCACGACGCCAACAATTACGGTTACGTCATAATTCATCACAATCAATCCATGATTCTGCCAGACTTCTATGTTTCACTTTCCCCTCTCGAGGAGATTTGGCTTCATGTTCATTGCACATTTACCTGCAGGTTACCTCATATCAAAATATTGGGTATCCAAATTCAATGAAAATAAAGATAACGGTAAGTTATTGCTAGCTATCGGACTATTTAGCAGCATACTGCCAGATCTTGACCTTATTTATTTTTACTGGATAGATAATCAACTGCATTCCCACCATACTTATTGGAGTCAAATTCCAGTTTTCTGGCTAGGTCTTTTTTTAGTTTTGCTACTTATCTCAACAGTCACACAAAAACAGATAATAAAACATATAATAGTTATAGCTGCCTCATGCATTATACTTCACCTTATATTAGATACTGTTGTCGGTGATATTTTATGGTTATATCCTTTTAATAATATCCCTTATGCCTTATTTCATATTAATCCAAAATATAGATGGTGGGTGCTTAACTTTTTTCTTCACTGGTCATTTCTATTTGAAATCGGAATTATCCTTGTTGCGTGGCAACGGTTTTTGAACACCAGAAAAATTGTACGAAGTGAGTGAGTTTGCGTGAACATTTTTAGGGACTCGAAAAAACAAAGTTTGTGCTCAAAAAAATTACACCTCCGTTTAAAGTGTCTTATAAAAACCACAAAATCATCATTCATTACTCTAAAGATAAAGGATTATCTGCCCTAACACCTCTCAAACAAGGCAACGTATTTGGTGATTCCGCGTTCGAGGCATGATAATGATATACCTTGAATGGAAAATCTTTAGTAATCCCCACATGTCCACGACACTGATCTAAATCTAAAGGCTCTTGCCCATTTATATCTAGATGGGCATAAATAGGATAACCATCCATAGCGAAACCTATGAGTGTGTTAACAGTTTGAGGCACATACAGACAGCGTACATCATGTATGTTATGTGTTAGCAGCACATTATTAATGGTTTCAGGAAACATATGGAAATGATAAAAACCCGATGGATCCTGATGACCTCCGCAAGGATCTACCGCAGGTAGATCACCTACTGGGCCTTTGCTGCCATCAGGCATTTTAGGTCCATTAACAATAGAAGGCGCAGGTCCATTAATGGGTACACCATACAGTGAAACTCCCACTAGACTTAATACATTATCAATAGGACTTGGTTCTTTCCGTAGAGTAGGATTCGCAGGTATTAAATATTTTAACTTCAATTTATAATCAGGGTCAGCCTCTAAACAATATTTCTTTGTTCTATTTCTTTGGTTAACAACATCATTTGGATGAGCAATACGTACCTTGCCTCTGTCATCGACAATATCAAATCCATCCGTTTCCATTGCCATCAATAATTTATGATTAATCGGCTGCAACCCCGGATTACTCACACCATCATAATCATAAATACCTCCAGTCTGATCAACGCTTTTAGGACAATAAGGTCCTTCTGGTAATGGGTTGCTTATAAAAACGAGCTCAATACAAGTCGCTATTTTATTTGTCTCTAAGTTACAGTCTTTAAAGCCAAAAGAAATAGGGCTGGAAAAGTACTTAAAATCACTTGGGCTCATCAAATATGAAAGCGTAGGCTCACTTTCTGAGTGGCATAAGTTCGGCAAGATAGTAAAAACTATTAAGGGCACCTCTAAAAATAGTGATTTTTTTGTAAGAGCAAGGAAGCACTGCACGGAGGACCGCAGTGTATAAGGAATACATGAGGATCCAAGTACAGCGCTGACACAGCTATCACGAAAAAAGTGCATTTTTAGAGATACCCTTAATGGAAATAATGACTTTAATTGAGGTCCTAACATAAATATTGTTTCAGCCGAATAAGTTAAATAAGTACGAGTAATATACCCATAACGAAGGGTTTTTAGGGGCAGCCGTCAAGTGATGAAGCCTCAGGAGCTTATATTAATAAGTGACTGGGGTGAAGAACGCTGACAACAAACCCTAAAAATGATTCGTGAAGGGTATAGAATAGTTTTATGTATTTTCATCACTTTTACTCTAGTACCGTTTCATGACAAGCAAAAAACAACCTTACTAAGAATTAAACCCTAACACATAAAAAACTGTCGCAAATCATCGCAAAAAATACAAAAATATATTAACTCAACCACTTTTATCTTCATTAAAAATCTTTAATTATAAATATGACAACTACATCAGCTATACTATTTATAGTTATATATTTATGAAAATATACTCTTACCGAAGGAGTATTAATAATTGTTAAGATAAAAGCCAGTATGCAGCCTAATAATTGCTTAAAATGTACCTTTCACTAACCATTTTTTAGCGTTTGTTATGGGCATATCGCAAATACTGCAACAACAACATGCCCCACCAAAAATCATTTTCTGTGGCGATATATTGAACTAAAATCAGTATTTTCACTGGAAGTTTAGTAAATGAATACTCATACATCGGCTGGACCCACTACCCTATTTTTATCTCATGGTGGCGGTCCTATGCCACTTTTAGGCGATGAAAGCCACCAAGAAATGGTACACAACTGCGGGAACCCTGCTAAAACCCTCTGCAATTTTGCTTATTAGTGCTCATTGGGAAGAAAGCCAACCAACTATTACGAGTGGCAAAACACCTTCTTTAATCTATGACTACTACGGATTCCCAGAAGAGTCATATCGTATTCAATACCCTGCTATTGGGGATCCTCAATTAGCTCACACTATTTACCAGCAACTAAAAAAAGATGGTATAAACGCAAAGCTGGATGCACAAAGAGGATTTGATCATGGGCTATTTGTTCCCTTAAAGATCATGTATCCAGAAGCTGATATTCCTTGTATCCAGTTATCTCTTATGAATAACCTCAACCCTGCTGAGCATATCAAATTAGGCGAATCCATAGCCAAGATAGCAAATGACGACTTACTGATTATCGGTTCAGGATTTTCATTCCACAATATGAAAGCTTTTTACTCAGAAAGAACCCGTGATATCAAAACAAAAAATGAGGCCTTTGAAACATGGCTTATCGATACATGTTCAAATAAGGCTCTTTCTGAACAACAAAGAACCATGCGTTTGGAAAACTGGGAACAAGCACCTCATGCTAGATTCTGTCACCCAAGAGAAGAACACTTATTACCACTACATGTGTGTTATGGTGTGGCCAAACGAGCATGTGCACAATATTTCGAGTTATCTATTCTAAACAAAAAGGCAAGCATTTATTGTTGGTAAGATGAATACATGTGGTCTTTTCAACTCACTATTATCTGGCAATAAAGCCATTAAATGCAACTTTCTTGCTACATCATGGTCAAATTGTTCACTTATTGTCCAACAACTCACTCTACACATTAATATGCTGGTAACAATAGCAAGGTTTTCATTTCCCTACGAAGCCCAAATTGCTTGGGCAAAACTTGATGCAGAGGGTATTCCTGCCTTTATTGCTGACGAGCATACGATTAATATGCAATGGCTTTATTCAAATGCCTTAGGTGGAGTACGTTTACAGGTACCAGAAGAGTACGCTGAACAAGCACAACGTATATTAAGCGAGAATAGAGCACATGATTTAGTTACACAGGAGGGCAGTAGTAGTTTACCTTGCCCTCAATGTGGTAGCTCTGACACTGAATATTACCAATACGGAAAACGTTGTGCTTTTCTTGTGTTCTTATGTATTGATTTTCCACTTTATCCCGTTAAACATGGCATAAAATGTAACCATTGTGGATATAAAACAAAGTTATAAATTAGTCTATACTCTTTAAATACAACAACTTTTACGCTACTCCCGATACTTCTGACAAGTGTCTGAGTCATACAACCAAAGCATTTGTCCAAACATCCCCCGCACACACTCTATACTCATGTTGGTGTTAAGCGTCATTTCTCCTGCTTGACCATCTTTACTTACTTCAACTGTCCACTGAGTCTGTACATTAAAAAATGAATCCCAGCTTTTCCCATCCATTAATAAATCTAAAAACTTTGCTTCTACTCCAGGTAGCGTCGTGAGCTTAAATGGAATTGTTTGGCTGACACTCACATTTTCTTTGGGAGAATATCCACGAAAATTGAACAATAATGAGGAAGGTATGTATTCACCATTCCGACTTCTTACTTTACAGTCAATGTCCCTTGAAACACTACATACTGCTTGTGCTTTTCCATGGTTATCGACCTCAATATTCTGAACGTTATAGAGCGTCTTTGATGCCTTAGCATAAACAGGGGAAAGTGACAGCCCAAGCTGTTGGGCTTCAGCTTGGAGTTGTTTCATATTACTTGCTTTAGCATTAGGTGATAAAATACCAAAGATACGTAAATACGTTTTCCCTTTAAATAAGCCACTTGACTTCATTTCCTTATCAATTGTTATACTTGGTTCACTTCCTCTTACTTCAATACCTCCTTGTTTTGAAACAAACCATATAAGACTTTGGTCAGTTGAGTCCGCAAAGAGGTAAAAGTTATCCTGCATATCCTTACTGAAATAATGAGAAATATCATTATCTAACGGACTAACTGGCTTTGCAGATAATGAAGAGGTAGAAATGATAGAAAAAGTAGATACTGAAAATAGTCCTAAATATTTTAGCCATTTATTGATTATTTTTACTAACATATATGTTTTCCCTAACATAAATACTATTGAGCTTTACCTATAATAAAGAGCATACCTCACTATAATGGTATAAATCACACTAGTTAGTTTTTAACCAATAAACAACTGTAATATTGTATTAATTATTCCTTTAATACTTAGATTTCAATACATATAAATACATGTATTAATACTCTAAATATTAGCGTTCGTGTAAGGAAAATCCTTTTTCTTACACATTTATTTATCAATTACCTGCCAAACAGTCAGTACTTTTGACTTGTGTAAAGACATGTAAAAACAAGCATAAAATCACTTAATTCCAATGACGAAAGACCACACTTGCATTCACACCACCGAAACCAAAGCCATTAGACATAGCATACTCAATTTGCATAGCGCGTGATGAACAACTCACCAAATCAATACCTGCCGCGGCCGAATCTGGATCTTCTAAATTAAGTGTGGCTGGTGCTGTTTGGTTACGTAAAGCAAGTATTGTATAAATAGCTTCTAACCCACCAGCCGCACCCAATAAGTGTCCTGTTGAAGATTTTGTAGCACTCACCGCAACCTGTCGATTATTGCCAAATACTGATTTAATCGCTTCTATTTCACCTTTATCGCCAACAGGCGTTGATGTTGCGTGTGCATTTATGTGTTGAATTTGTTCAGGCTTTAAGCCCGCCTGAGACAACGCCAACTTCATAGCTCTGGCTGCACCTCTACCATCTTCAGGACCAGCTGTCATATGGTATGCATCAGCGGTTGTACCATAACCCACCAGCTCCGCTATCGGCTTGGCCCCACGCGCAAGTGCATGATCAAGGTCTTCAATGACTAACATACCCGCACCTTCTCCCATAACAAAGCCATCACGCAACTTATCAAAAGGACGAGATGCTCGTTCTGGCGTATCATTGAATGATGTAGAAAGTGCACGCGCAGCAGCGAAACCTGCCAGACTTACTTTATCAATACAAGCTTCTGTACCACCACATATAGCAATATCGGCTTCATTCATTGCAATCATCCTAGCAGCGTCTCCCACAGCCTGGACGCCTGCTGCGCAAGCTGTTACAGGTGTTCCTATTGGTCCTGTAAATCCATACTTAATAGTGATGTGCCCCGCTGCCAGGTTAGAAAGAAACGAAGGTATCGTAAAAGGTGAAAGCCGTTTAGGTCCACGATGATCAACCGTTCGTACCGCTCCTGCAATAGCAGGAAAACCACCAACACCAGACGCTATTACTGTGGCTGTACGTTCCTTCTCTTGTGAAGTTAATGGTTCCCACCCTGCCATAGACAATGCCTCTTGAGCAGCGGCAAGTCCAAAAAGAATAAAGCGATCCATTTTTCGCTGTTCTTTAGGTGATGCTACGAGATCAGGATTAAATCCAGCGATGCTGTCTTCCGTAATATCAGGTACCACACCTGCAACTTTTACTGGAAGATCATTAACCATATCACCAGGTAAATAGCTTACGCCTGATTTCCCCTGTAAAAGCCGAGACCAACTAGTTTCAACGCCACATCCAAGTGGTGATACCAGACCCATGCCAGTTACAACAATTCTTTGCATACGCAACTTCTACCTTACAGTTAATGAATGGTTATAGATCTCACCAGATGCTGGAGAGCCATATTAGTCTGTCTGTGTAGGGTTCTTTGATTGAAGAGTTTTAAGCAGTCCAATTCGCTGCAACGTTTGCTCTGTGGCTGCAGGTCCTGGAAGTAATACGGTGTTTTCAGGGGTAATACGTTCGCCAGTGTCAGCATCAACGACAATAGCCTGTCGTACTTCACCTGTCGCACGATTGCCCAAATGCATCGCGATTTGGTCTGATGGTAGATGACGATTTCCCCAGGCAAAAAGAGCGATAGCAACAGGATAAAAATCCCGCCCTTTGGACGTTAAAATATATTCATAACGTGGGGGACGCTCCATATATTGATGTCGCTCAAACAGCCCTTCACTCGTCAAATGTTTTAAACGACGAGAAAGGATATTAGTGGATACTCCAAGACTTTGCTGAAACTCATCAAAACGTTTCAAGCCTTGAAAGGCATCACGTAATATCAAAATACTCCACCAGTCGCCAACACTTTCTAGCGCACGGGCTGCGGGACATTCAAATGAAAGAAAGCTTGTTCGTTGCATCCCAAAATCATAGCCAAGTAACTTCTATTATGCAAGTTACTATAACAAACTGTAAATGATGTATTTGCAAATCACTATTTATTGAGACTTTACGAGATGAGCAAAACCATGCTGAGTCAAACTACCTTCCATTATTTTAATCACATGTTTTGTCACAGTCTGTGGTATTACATCTGACGCTGTTTTATTTGACAGTATCAAGTCAGAAAAATGGGCTGCTTCAAATTGAAAGCCACCTCCAGCAATGGGTTCATTAATCGTAAACGAATTTCCTTGCCATTGAATACTAATCTTTTTCGGATTCCACCATTTATCGTGAATCACTATTTCAAGATCAGGTCCTTTGATTATTGCCTCTCGAGGTAAATGAGACACTATTGATGCAGTAAGCTTGCCCTGTATTGGCGAATTAAATTTAAACTCTGCATGCTCATCAACACCAATGTTGTAATATGTTGATAATAAACGGCTTGAGGGTAAAGGCAACTGCCCAGTTAATTGGTAGGCTAAATTACAATAAAACCACAACAGATAAACACCAATATCAAGAGTAACTCCACCACTAAGCGATTGATTAAAAATCCAATGATTTTCATTAAATTCAAGCTGACTACCGTTAGAGGCTTCAATTGAATGGATTTGAATACCATTCTTTTTTAAAAAATCGAGTAGTTGTTGATAAGCGGGAAATGTTACTGTTTTCATGGCTTCAAGACATAAACAGTTTTTTGCTTTGGCTAAAGCGGTAAGTTCATCCCACTCTTTTTCATTAATGGTTGCCGGTTTTTCTATTAATACATGCTTACCTTTTTCCAAGAAAATTGTTGCAAGCGATTTATGAAAAGGATGAATACTGGCGACATACACGACATCTATGGCAGGGTCTTCCGCCAACTCAAGATAAGAATACCCATTATTACACCCATACTGTTGAGCAAAAGACTCAGCTTGTTTTATATTCCGAGATGCAACAGCAACCAGTTGTGCATTAGGCGTATGTTGCGTTAAATCCTGTGCAAAACGATGAGCAATACTGCCCAGTCCAGCAATGCCCCATTTCACGCTTGTGCTCTGCATAATTAGATTACTCTTTTGTAGCCATACCTAAGACATACAAAATAATATACAGGTCGTTAGCGATTTAACAAAGCAATAAGAGGTGCGGTGACAAAAAGTGTTGAAACACGTTTTGTTTTAAGCAATGTAGTTTCAACTGCATTCACCGCAGTGTGTATATTGACGACAAAAAAGAATGAGACATTCCTGCTCTACCATTGAGCTACTATCTATTATTGAGATAGGCAGGACTCGAACCTGCAACCCGGACATTAACAATGTAGTCCCATAGGCATTCGCCAATGTGGCCCGTCGTATAGCGTGTAGTTATAAATTATATGCAACAAGTTTTTTTACGAGACAGCATATACTCTAAATGTAGTCTCACAATGCATTTGCATTATTAATTAATCTACACACATTACTTTGGGCTAAATAGGTCAACAAGAAATGATTAAGATAGATATCGTGGAAGGATGTAATCTTAATCGGCATTTGACCAGATGAGACAGTTACAATTCTACCTGATTAATTTCATTTAGCCAACTGTTTGGTTCACCTTTTATAAAAGAATTTAAAACATTAAATACATTATCAGAAAATCCTCCAACATTTAAAATATCAGCTCGCTCCACTGCTTGTGAATAGCTATTGGGTACTACATCAATACAAACCATTTTTGCATTTGGACTACGTCGCTTTAACAACTCCCATTGCTGCATAACAGCTGTACCAGAGGAATAAGCATAGCGAGATGTCGTATCTATCCATGATTCATTATCACTGATATAAACCACAGTATCTGCGTTTACATGCTTTTTCTTCATTGCTATCAAAGGCGCAGCACAGTTTGTACCTCCTCCTCCAAGCTGAGCTAAACGTGTAGCATTCGTTAACACAGAATCACGAGGATTTAATTTAACTTTATGTATATCTGTAGCAAATGGAATAACCTCTGCTTCTGGGTTTTTAGCTAAAATAGCAGCAGCCACTAATGCAGCAACGTCAATACAACGTACTTTACTTGATGAACCTGGTCGATAACCTGTTACGGACTGCGTCATCGAACCACTCGTATCCGGTAGTACATACACTTTACCAGTAATAACAGGAACATTTTCCAAAGCAATTTCCATAGCATCTTGCAAAGCATCCATTATTTTATTTGGCATATCATCAACAGCCATATAATAGGCAGCCATCAACTGATATGGAAAAACACGGGCTTTTTTTATTGCGCGCTCATCACGTAAACGTTCAGCAATTAAATGTACAAGCTCTTTATTTTTAAACACATCATGCCGTGCAAATGTATTCAAATTCATACGTGTCATTTGCCAACTCGCCTGGCGCGCAATTTCCTGCCAGTGCTTTGTATTTAAATCAAGCGCAGTTAACAAACGAAAGTCAACATTAGGCAAATTATCTGTTGGTTTAACCTTAAACAGCTCATAATCTTTCACAATTTGTGGTAAATATTCTGCACTATAAGGTTTATCAATCAGGTAACCATAAAATGCTTCTCGCATTTTATTCGCAGGCTTTGGCCGTACCATTTTAATTACATCGCTCAAAGACGGTGTATTTCCTACTGAATCTTTAAATAATGCAGCTTCGCCACGCTGATTAATCCACTGCTGAACCAATCGTTTTGGCAGCGTACCTAACGATTGACGCCCCGTTACACCTGAACGAATTATTTGGATAAAATTACGTAGCATTCGGCCATTATCGATGACTCGATTAAATACTTTGGGTAATAATTCTGGCGCTTCAATTGATAGCAATGCGGTTAATAATGCCGGCATATCTTTCATATGCCCTTTTTCTCGCGTATAAATCGCCAACTTAGCAAGAAACGCTGGTGAAACCTGGGTTTCTAATTCTAGCACCTTATCTAACTGCTCTTGAGCACCAACGTAATAGGTATTATTAAAACAACCTGTAATCGCATATTGCGCCAAAGCATGTTCAGCCGTTAATTGATAGGCCAGCCCACCAACACGATTCGTAGTATCTGCTACTTGAACAGTACAGTTTCGTTGATTTTGAAATAATGTGTTATTTGCCATGGGCTTTTCTCATTTTTTTAATCTTTACAACAGGAAAGGTCTAAACCTTCTCCTTTAATGTCCTCCCTATCTCAACAGCATTCAGTGTGCCAAGTTAGCCGAAACACCTAAAATTTATATAACCAATTGATTTTAAATGACTACCCTCTACTTTATTCACTCCCCCTCTTGCTTAACTCAACAGCCATACTATCTATAAAAATATTTTTATATTTATATAGATAAACAACATATTTCAACTAAACAACTTATCTACAGTTGCTGCACTTCAATGATCATCTACACTTTTGGTAAAGGCTTGCCCTATAAAATCTGGGCTAAATGAATGCGTGTGTTGAGGTTAACAGCATGGCTTTGCAAGAAGAGTTTCATAACTATTATGAAACAATGGTCGTAGACTACATTACACAGGAATATCGTAATCAAGCAGAGATGGATGAGATGATTGTCGATGTGGCTTGTGTTGCTCTCAATCACCTTCCTCCTCGATACATTCATCATGATATCGATATGGCTTATTACCTTTCACCAAAAGAACGTAAAGAGATGGAGAAAAAAGTTCGGGATGCGGTAGAAGATGCGATTCAGTTCGTCTATAAGCGTCGAAATAAAGAAGCTGAAGAACAATCCGCATCGGCCTCATGATGTTCAGCACTCGGCAAACGCCATGAGGCAATTCACTTTTAGCTAGCTTGGCCTGTCTCTAAGCCATTAAGGTTAAGGTATCCCGTACCTTTCCCCCTATTGATCCATACTACCCCTGTTTCGCCAGAATTTTTTCCTGCCAGATTTTAGGGCCTGTTTGATGCACAGAAACACCTTTACTATCAACCGCAACAGTCACAGGCATATCCTCAACTTCAAACTCATAAATAGCCTCCATACCTAGCTCAGGAAAGGCGACCACTTCGGCTTTTTTAATCGCTTTAGATACTAAATAAGCCGCACCGCCCACAGCTATTAGATAAATTGCCTGGTGCTTACGAATCGCATCAATAGCGATAGGCCCCCGCTCAGCTTTACCAATCATGCCAATTAAGCCTGTTTCAGCAAGCATGGTCTCAGTGAACTTATCCATTCGGGTCGACGTTGTAGGACCCGCAGGACCAACCGCTTCATCACGCACAGGGTCCACAGGACCTACGTAGTAAATAAAACGATTGCGCAGATCTACAGGCAGTTTTTCGCCTTTTGCCAGCATTTCTGTCATTTTCTTATGGGCTGCATCACGTCCAGTAAGCATTTTACCTGAGAGTAAAACCGTTTCACCGGGTTGCCAGTCTTTAATATCTTCAGCTGTTAACGTATCCAAATTAACTCGACGGGCCTGAGGACCAACATCCCAAGTAATATTTGGCCACTCTTCCAGCTTAGGTGGCTGTTGTAGTGCAGGTCCTTCACCCTTTAACGTAAAGTGAGCATGACGGGTCGCCGCACAATTAGGAATCATGCACACGGGTAATGAGGCAGCATGCGTCGGATAGTCCATAATTTTAATATCCAATACCGTTGTTAAGCCTCCTAATCCTTGAGCTCCGATACCCAGACTGTTTATGGCATCCATAATTTCCAGCCGTAATGCTTCAATACGGTTTTGTGGCCCACGTGCTCGCAGCTCATGAATATCAATGGGTGCCATTAGTGACTCTTTAGCTAATACAGCTGCTTTCTCTGCTGTACCACCAATACCAATACCCAGCATACCTGGAGGACACCATCCTGCACCCATCGTCGGTACCGTTTTCACTACCCAATCAACAATACTGTCACTGGGATTCAACATTGCCATCTTGGTTTTATTTTCTGAACCACCGCCTTTTGCGGCAACATGGACTTCCACAGCATCACCAGGCACCACCTGCATATGAATAACCGCAGGTGTATTGTCCCGTGTATTTACCCGTTTGCCCGCAGGGTCAGCTAGAATCGATGCACGCAGTACATTATCAGGATGCGTGTAAGCCTGACGCACACCTTCATTGACCATATCTTCAACGCTAAGTGTTGCATCCCACTGAACATTCATTCCAATCTTTAGAAAAACTGTCACGATGCCTGTGTCCTGACAGATAGGTCGATGTCCCTCGGCACAGAGCCTTGAGTTAATCAAAATCTGAGCAAGCGCATCTTTTGCAGCCTCTGATGCTTCTCGTTGATAGGCTTCATGAACAGCCTGAATAAAGTCGATGGGGTGATAATAAGAAATATACTGCAATGCATCTGCAACACTGGCGATAAAGTCTTCTTGACGGATGATGGTCATGCGGATACATACTCCTCTTGTATGCAAGATGCCGACAACCTACTGACCTACCAAGACAACAAAAACAGGAAGAGCATCAATCCAACCGCTTTTACTTGTCGTAGCTAAGCTCATGACCTTTGGCGACACCTTATAGGCTAGTTAGGCTAGGCCGTAAATAGAGTTGCCTTTCTAATGAGGCTTACTCCAGTCTCTAAGGATCTATTTCAACAAGCACCTGTTGTGACCAATTCCACTTGATACGATTAAGCCACTACACGTTAGTTTTCTTCTCTTACTCAGGCTAATTCACC
This sequence comes from Zooshikella harenae, assembly GCF_018837975.1. Classification (GTDB taxonomy): domain Bacteria; phylum Pseudomonadota; class Gammaproteobacteria; order Pseudomonadales; family Zooshikellaceae; genus Zooshikella; species Zooshikella harenae. The sequence continues at coordinate 56,105 of NZ_JAGSOY010000004.1, forward strand.
TTCGTAATATTATTCGCCCGAAATAGTAACATATTTTTCATAACAGGCAGCACTTCCCCCTTTACAGCTTTGACATCTCCAGGTAATTTCAAATTAGCTTAAGACCAGATATACCCCGCTATAGTGAAATCGAGCAAAAGTGGAAGGTATGCTCTTTCTCTCGAATCATTTTCAGGGTTTGTTATGGGTATATTAAATAGAAAAAATACAACAAGTAGCGCAGGGTCTTGGCTGTAGTTACACAGCGCTTATTACACATATTGGTTTAAAGCGATGCCAATTATTCAATTCAAGGATCAGAACATTCATTGTGACAAGCAGCAAATACTGCTGGACAAATTACTTGCAGCAGGCTGTTCAATTCCCTTTTCTTGCCGGGCAGGTCTTTGTCATAGCTGTTTAATGTATGCTACAGCCGGAGCCCCCCCAAAAGCGGCCCAGCAAGGGCTGAACCAAGAGCAATTGCAGAACAATGGCTTTCTCGCCTGCCAATGTCACCCTGAAGCAGACTTAGTCGTACGCCTGCCCTGTCGCCATCAGGATGCTATGCCTGCAATTATCACATCAGTCACGGCCTTGAATCAGGTCGTTAAACAGGTGAAGATTTCACCCTCAAAATTAATTGACTACCGCCCAGGACAGCTGATTAAGCTTTCCCACCAGGGACATGAACGCACCTATACCCTGGTGAGTCACCCTGAGCAGGACCAAGAACTTCTTATTCATGTACAACGAATTGCTGGCGGTAATGTCAGCCAATGGCTTTGCGAAAGTGCCGTAGCAGGAGATACTGTCACCCTGAGTGACTTACAGGGAGATTGCTATTATCAACAAACAAACCCTCATACTCCTCTGGTATTTATTGCAGCCGAAGTGGGTTTAGGTGCTATGCTCGGCATTGTTAGCGATGCGCTTTGGCATCAACATCGTGGTCCTATCCTGTTAATCCACCACGTGCCTAATACGGCCGACCTTTTTTTACAAGACACATTGCGGGAGCTATGCCGACAACATCATCAGCTTTCATATCAAACAATTGTGGGAAGCTGGACGGCAGATACGTTAAACCAACTTACTAACCTACAACGAAGTCACTTTTTTTTCGCTGGTGCAACACCGCGTATCATAGAATATTGGTCTACATTACAACAACTTAGTATTCCTCTCGCGCAGTGTTCTGTTATCTCATTTGACCTGGAAGAGGTCTCCAACCAAGCGGTTGACATTCTAGGTCTATCTTTCTAAGCTTGATTTCAAACAACCGTTTTAATTAAGTTTGTCTCCGCAAAATAACTCAATAACAAATACTGCCAAGGTCACTAAAACCTATAATATGCCCCTCAATAAGGGCTATAAAATGCATGTGTACCTACCTTTAAGGAGTTAACCTGTGAATGAAGTTCTAACTGAGCAAGACAATGGATGCCTCATTCTGCAAATTAACCGACCTGAGAAAAAAAATGCCCTGACCCACCCAATGTACACCCAACTCACTGAGGCTATACTGGCTGCTGACGAAGATGAGTCCATTAAAACCCTTTTGCTTACAGGCAATGCAGAGTGCTTTACCAGTGGCAATGACATTAAAGATTTTATGCTAAATCCCCCCCAAGGGAGTGACAGCCCCGTTTTTCAATTTTTACAAGCACTCGTCAATCTACAAAAACCATTAATTGCCGCAGTCAATGGTAATGCAGTGGGTATCGGTACGACACTTTTGCTCCACTGCGACTTCGTTTATGTAGGGCAAAATGCTATTTTTCAATTACCTTTTGTTAATTTAGGTTTGTGTCCAGAAGCGGCTGCAAGCTTTTTATTACCCAAGCTGGCAGGTCATAGGATAGCGGCAGAAATATTAATGCTAGGCCAGCCTTTTGACTGCCACAAAGCCAAAGAAGCAGGCTTGGTCAATCAAATAATTGATGATCCAGCACAAACATTGAATATTGCAAAACAAACAGCCCATCAACTTGGCAAACAGCCTACACAAGCCGTTCTACTTACCAAAAAATTAATGAAACAGCATATAAAATCGACTGTACAAGATGTTATGCAACAAGAAGGAACGTTATTTGTTGAACGGCTAAAAAGCCCTGAAGCACATGCAGCCTTTAGTGCATTTTTCAATAAAACAACACAGAAAAAATAATCGCCTGGACCTGTTTACAGGTCCACTCTTATCGCTATCAGTTAAGTCGGCAGCTTAATTATCTGTTTCATCACAAAGCATCGTCGCTTCAAGAATGCATACCTGATGCGTTATTTGTAAACGTTCCTGAACTAAACGCTCTAATAATGTTTCATCACCAATAATATGTCGGTTGTTGATAATACACAGATTATCGGCATTATCACGTTTTATTTGATAAGGTAACTCAAGAACTTCGTATGTTTTTAGGCCCGCAGCCATAAAACTAATTCGATACAATGGCATATTCTAAATCAGCATCTTTGTATATGATGTATTCATACCCTCAGTGAAGGATATAATGTTTTAACCGCTGTCAATGTAGCATAATACCTATACGCTTGCAGTATAATTCAGTTGCGGTAGGATTTATTTTCTCGAAAAAGAAAGGACTTTCTATGGCTCTTACTCCCTCTTCAATGTTGCCACTAGGCACAAAAGCCCCTAACTTCAATCTATTTAATACCATTAATCAACAATACCTATCTTTAAATCAAGTCAAAAAAGATGCAGGACTGTTGGTTATGTTTATTTGTAACCATTGCCCTTATGTCAAACATATTTTAGAGGGACTCATCACTTTAGGGCATGACTATCTTGATAAAGAAATTGGCATTGTGGCTATTTGCTCAAATGATGCAATAACTCATCCAGATGATAGCCCTGAAAAGATGCAACAACTGGCCAACAAAAAACAATTTCCGTTCCCTTATTTACACGACGAAAGTCAACAGGTCGCACGAGCTTACCACGCAGAGTGTACACCAGACTTTTTTTTGTTTGACCATAATCTAAGCTGTGTGTATCGAGGCCAATTTGATGGCGCTCGTCCTGGCAATTCAACACCTATCACAGGACAAGATCTCCGAGCAGCAATGGATGCATTACTGAGCAATACCTCCATTAGTTCTGAACAAAAACCGAGTATCGGTTGTAATATCAAATGGAAAAACTAACCCTGCTAATGTGAAGCCTGTTATTTCACATTATCAATGCTAGTGGAGTTGCAATGACCTTATCCCTGGACCTATCTATTATCGATTTTTTTCAATCGCTGCCTTCAGCGATGGTCAGTGGGTTAAGCTGGCTTTCCATACTCGGCTATGGTGAGGCCTATGTCTTAATCCTTGTACTTTTAATTTGGCGAAATCATCACCAGCAGGCACTGCCTTTATTATTACTATTACTCTTTAGTAGTGCACTTAACAGCTTACTTAAATTACTCATTGCGGCACCACGGCCCTATTGGCTCAACCCAGAACTTCTCCTCAACTTGCCTGATACCGCTTTTGGTATGCCTTCAGGACACGCTCTTAGTGCAACTGTGTTTTGGTTCGGATTAGCGCTATGGATACGGCATTGGCTATTTTGGCTAGTGGCTGTTGTTCTCGTGCTGTTAACAGCGATTTCTCGTATCACACTGGGCGTCCACTTTCCTTCCCAAACCCTGGCAGGTATTCTTCTTGGCCTGATATGCCTTGGACTTTTCCCGCAGCTAAAAAGCCTGTGCCAGAATAGCACCTCAAACCACCGCTTTTTAGTACTTCTTGTGCCAATCACTTTTTTACTTGTCATCGCCATGAACTACCGATTGATAAACCCTCCTCCTTTTTTATCAGGCACACTTTCTCTTTATCATCAAACCTTTATAGACATTACTCATAGCCCATGGTCATTGAAAGGGTTAATGAGAGACTGCTGTCTGCTTGCTGGACTTATTTTGGGCTATCACACGTTAATGTCTACAAGGCCAAATACAACATTCATCATCAGCTTTCCTTATATTCTTCTGGGGTTAGGAATTGGCCTCATATATTGGGTAAGCAGCGGTATACTTATTAAAGGCTTGCTGACGGAAGAGTGGCCATACCTGCTGGCACAAAGTTTACGAGGTATTTTACTTGGATATGGTATCAGCTATTGGATACCCTCATTTTGTATAGGTAGAGCTAATCGACAATTAAGTGCTCGTATTATTGATTGTTAATACATAATTAGGAGTTAAGTCATAGCAGTTAGACTTAACTAGTGAGATGATCTTGACCTTAGACCAGTGAAGTCATTGTGGAGGAGCCTTACAGCTACTGATGTAAGTAGCAAATATCATCCTCACAAAGAAGGATATACCCGTAGCAAGGTGTATAAACTCAAAACTGGTCTACTTTACTCCACTCATGGTTTAGGTAGGTGTGTTATGCAGTATAAAAACGCCGAAATGGATCAAAATAAAAAGATAGCTTTAGTTGCTCATGATAATAAAAAACAAGAGCTTATTAATTGGATAAGCAAAAACTTACAACAACTGAGTCAGCATAAATTATTTGCCACTGGTACAACAGGTGCACTTATTGAATCAGAACTCAATTTACCTGTTCATAAACTGATTAGTGGTCCTCTGGGTGGAGATCAGCAAATTGGCGCTAAAATCACTACCGGTGAAATTGACGTTTTGATTTTTTTCTGGGACCCCTTTGAGCCAATGCCTCATGATCCAGATGTTAAAGCTCTGTTACGTATTGCTGCAGTTTGGAATATCCCCATAGCCTGTAATCTGACTTCTGCAGACTTTTTAATCAGCTCACCACTTATGGAAGAGAAATACGAGCGAAGTATTCCTGATTATGAGCAATACCTTGCATCAAGAAATTAGCACCCTCACCTAACAGTAAATACTCACTTACATCCAATTATTGCAGATACGTGCTTGCGGGCTTGAGTTGTTAAACTAAATTTATCAAAGAGTCCAACCATTATTGGCCAGGAACATGTGGTTTGAGTGCAATGACAGTAGATTTTCCTCAGCGAGTCATTAAATGATTCGCTAGGAGGAAAAGCCACATAACCAAAAGCTTGGCTGGCCCGGTAAGGGTAGACACGAAGGAAAGCCCACTTCAAAGTGATTTGTGTGAGTAGAATATGGTGTAAGTGAGAGCCTTTATGTTGGATATTGCCTACTTCAATCCCCCCGTTCAAGGTGATCTTGACTTAAAGGCATATGATCCAAATTACACATTCAATGCCGACAAAACCCTTCTCAAGAAAGAAACTGAGCAGTTGCACCATGAGTTAAGTGCTTTACAGCAATGTATGCTTGCTGAAAAAAAAGCCTCTCTGTTACTTTTGTTTCAAGGGCTAGATTCTGCAGGGAAGGCTCACTCCATTAAACATGTTTTTTATGGACTCAACCCCCAAGGTCTTGCGGTTCATGACTTTCAAAGTACAGTGTTAAGTAGAGCTCATGATTTTTTATATCGGTTTCATCAGCGAGTACCTGCTTTAGGTCATATTGCTGTATTTAGCCGCAGTTATTATGACGATATTATTCATGAACTCGAAATAACAACACAGCCACCAGACAATTTACAATTACTTAAACAGTCTCAACATATCAATAACTTTGAACAACTGCTTAGTGACAACCATACCTTGGTTATCAAGTTTTATTTACATATCAGTAAACAAGAACATCGACGACGCTTGATCCAACGTTTAGGAGACCCAGAAAAACATTGGATGTTAGATCAGCATGACCAGGTTATTCAAAAAAACTGGAACCTATCAATCCAGGGCTGTCAGCACATTATTATGCACACCCATTGCCTCGCAAGCCCTTGGTATATTGTTCCTGCTAATCACCCCTGGTTTAGAGACTGGCTGATCATTAGTATCCTCCACCAGGCACTATCTCAATTAGCGCCGCAATACCCTCGCCCTACACTACCTTTTACTGAGGATGACCTACCTTAATTTATCCAGCAGATAGGTGAAAAAGAATTAAACCACTTTTATATGCCAAGGCTCATAACGGACACCATAATGGTTATCCAGCGTATAGCGAATATTAACATAGCCAAGGTCCTGCAATTTTTTAAATACATCAGTTTCAGCAAAATCCTTAGTGAAATTACGTTTACCCAAGCCTTGACAGCCAACATCAAAGTCACCAATAGCATGATAGGAATGCCCAGGTGGTGCTAACGATCGTGAAGCTTGAGACAAATTCCCTTTGGCATGAACAGCCTTCGCCATAAATAAATGCAGCTGTTTCATGACGCCACGAATGCCAGAGGTAAGAACCAGTGAGTCACCCACTTCAGAACGCACTTTGTCATAGAGCTTATGCGCTTCTCCATGAAACAGAAAATGCCCTGTTCCAGGGATTTTACTGATTTCTTTTTCAGGAACTTCTGCAGAAAGTTGAGTAATTATTTTTTCACCAAAAAAACCATATTTTTTTGCTTCTGCAGAAAAAATTTCATCGATAAAATCAAGCTGTTCCTTTGGAAATGCTCCTCGCTTTGAATACCGTGCATAGGTTTTCAGCATAGTATCCAAATTAATAATATTAAAATTACCATGCCCAACAATACGTTGTGCCTCTGTAAGGCTGGCTAATGTTGACTTTAGAAGCTCATATCTTTGCTCAGAAAGTACAACATCGCCTTCGTGATAAGTATCAAAATTATCAATTTTAGCTTGGTAACTTTGAGCAACATTTGCGGATGAAGCTTTTGGGGTTTCCAGAAAGTTCAGTTGTTGAGGCTGCACATAAGATAACTGCTCTGGCTGTGCAAACTCACCAGTAGTCAGCGTATCAATAGCAAAATACTCGTGACTTTTCCCCTCAGGAACCACCAAAGCGTCTTTGGTCGTTGTTGGTTGAGTGGCTATGGTCTCAATAATTGTTTGCGGGATATCTTCCAGGTCAGTTAGAACAATCGGTTGCTCACCAGGCAATACCGCTTGATGCTTTGCCTGCTTCGCTAACTGTCCCCACATAAACGCACATGATACGGTTACGGTTGAGCCTGCTAACACCCCTTCAAGAAAGACTCTTCGTTTCACAACTGATGAATCCCGTTTTCAAGTGTTGTGTATTGTTTTTATTTACTGGCATTAAAATATGCCAAATTCACTACTATCCAGTGTAGCTAATAAAACAGAAAAAGGATGAAAGTGATTTATAAAACCACATAAAAACATACGTTTTTAGCAGTTATTCTTAAAATCATCTCTAAAAACACTAGCATAATCAGTATACGACACTAAATGCAAGTAATTCGATTCGCATAGTGGAGGCTATTTCGGCCAGCGTATCATTGAATCTATTTGCTATACCGCTATCTGTAATACCGCTAGTTTCCCGTAAAACGTTGTTCAACAATCAATAGCTTTCGTCCTAAACGCTAATCCCCATCAGGGTAGTAGCGTTGATTTATTCGCTCACAGTATTCAATAAGAACAGGTAATGACTGAGCATGTTGCTGCAGTGGAGAGGGAAATTTAGTGCACAGAGTCCCAACCAGAAAAGCATGAGCAACAGCATCATATACTGTTGGTTCCTCCCCCAACACAAATGACGATCCAGTCAATAAATCAGCAACGGTTGTTAAGTCTCGACAGCCCAGCTGATAAATAACATCAGGCTTATGACGACCTAAGCCTTGAGCAAGCAACTGTCGTTTAACATGTCCTCGAGTCATAAGCGAGATAAAACTCCCAACCCCTGGAGGCATATTTTCCATTAATAAACTTTTTATCACTGGCCAGTTTGTTTTATCAACCCAACGACTATACATCAATATCCAGTAATAATGCTCCTCCAGCATACGGCACATCATGTAGCCATGAGCTAACGCTTTAACAGACAACCCATGCTTTATATCCAGTGAAAACCGATCAACCAAGTAATCAATAATCAAGTAAGAGTCAGCTATTAATAGATCCTCGGCCTTTATAAAGGGAAGTTTTCCATTTGGCCCAGCTTGAGGATTACGAATAAATTGAGACTTATGCTGTATATCGAACATGCGCATGAATGTTTCTACTTTCATACAGAAAGGGCTTAACTCCGGTAATCCCAGGCCGGGTCCAAAGCGATATAATTTAATCATTCCGCATGTCCTCTGGCGTTTTTATTATCAGTCTCACTTGTTTTAACCAACGCTGTCAAACGCATCTCCCTGTTTAGCCATCACTTGCTAGACAACTTTTCATTACTCCTTCCTGCAACCTGCCAATATACAATTTCTGTGTTTCAACATAACATGCCTCTGCCCAAGTTACGTTATACTCATCGTTTCTATCCACTCAGTACAAAAAAGACTATGGTTGAAGGACTCATTATATGTACATGCATTGCAATTACCTGGTTATGGCTTGATGGCATAAGATGCAAAGATATTGCCCGAGCAGCAGGAAAACGTGCATGTGAAGATTTACAACTACAACTGTTGGATGACACTGTCGCCAATATCAAAACACGACTCACACGCAATCAACAAGGCTCAATCACTTTACTCAGATACTATCGCTTTGAGTTTACACAAACAGGTGAGCACCGATATAAAGGCACTGTGCAACTTATTGGTCACAGAATTAAGCATATACATTTAGACACCCCCGATGACCTTGAGTCATCTCGGCAGACGTTTTTACAGTAAATGGAGACTTTCCCATATGCCAAAAGCAAGTGATTTAGCTAAAGGTCTTGTGGTAAACATAGGCAATTCACTAGGCTTGGTTCGAGATATTGAGGTGAAATCACCTTCATCTCGAGGCGCTCAAACATTGTACAAAGTCCGGTTCACACTGATTCCATCACAACAAAAACTGGAAAAAACATACACTGGTGACGACTGGCTTGAAGATGCCGATTTCCAGCGCCGCCAGTGCACTATACTGTTTCGTGAAGATAGCCTGCTAACCTTCATGGATACTGAAAACTATGAGCAATATAGCCTGACAACAGATACTATTGGAGATCAGGTATATTACTTGCCCGAAGAAAATCAGGATATCACTGTATTACTGGTCAATAATCAGGCAATTGCGCTTGAACTACCCACAGCAGTGACGCTAACAATCACTGATACCAGCCCAGGCATCAAAGGCGCAACAGCTACAGGTCGAACCAAGCCAGCTACACTAACAACAGGATTAGAGATACAGGTTCCCGAATACATAACCTCGGGTGAAAAAGTAAAAGTCAATACCAATACTGGAAAGTTTATGTCTCGCGCATAAGCTGAAAGAACAAGCTATAAAACAGTCATAACTATAATTGTGAGAGCGTTATTCGTTAATTAAAAGCTATGAAAACCCCTTCATTTTTTTCCACGCTAGACACATTAAATCCCCCCCAGCAAATATGTTTTGCAGCGGCAATTCTTACTCGAAGCGCACCAAACTATCAGCTGTTTTTGGAATTAACTCAATTTGGTGATATACAGCTTTTTAGACAAGCTTTAAACTTACTCTGGGACTTTGCCTCAGGCCAACAAAATCAAGCAGCCTTGGAAAAGTGGCTACCACAAATAGAACAGCACATTCCAGACCGGGAAGCATTTGATATGTATGGGGTACACCCAGCCACTGATGCCATGCTGAGTTTAAGTATGGCGATGAACTGTGCCTTATCTCCCAGCTCAGAAGAAGTCGATGGTATTGCACAGCTAGCATTAAAAACAATTGGACAATTTCTAAAATACAGTGAGGTCCCTGAGCTTAAAGGCACAGAATTACAACAATACATAGAACAGCATCCACTGTATCTACAGCAGCTTGATTTTTATGATGAGTTACTTGATACCCTTGCTAAGGTTAAACTGACGCCCTCTTTAATAAAAGAGATAAAAACCCTGGCTCGTAATGATGAAACTAGTCACTTAGGCATCAGTATTTCAGAAGAGAAATAGTACTGGTTCTCCACACAAGGATTTATACAAACTCGTTGTAAAGAAGACTCACAACGAGTTTAGTATTTAAAATCTAAGCTACTTTCTTTTGAAAAACACGTTGTAGCTTGTCAGTAATAACCTGCTGAATACCACTATTGACCATTTTGCTTAAATGCTGGATTGCAGATAACTCCAGCCGATAAATACGGATCGCCTTTCCACCAGCCATACTTTTACCAGCAACAATCACTGGTAGCACGGGTTTAGTATGCAACGCTAGGCGTAATAGCTCACTAATACCTTCCTTCACTGAAAGCATCGCACTAGAAGATGTAGGCTGACGAAATGCAAGTCCATGAGGAAATTCCTCATTTTTTTGACCGCAATGAACTTCAATACCGGTATATCGTATAGCCTCTTGGGGAATATTATAAAACGTATGATGCAAAGCTGATTTATCTGGCTGAACAATAACCCTCTTTTGATAGATTAAATCACAATTTTCTGAATTACTCTCATTGCTATATTTTAATTGATAGTTGGTGATTAACTTTGCCGTTTCAGGTAAATACACGCAAAAAAGTAATTTAAGCAAGGGTAAAGCATTAATCTGATTTTGATCTGAGACACTACCAAGCACTAATGACATAGCAGACTGAAATGCTTCGTTTGTTGTGTTAAACGACATAACTTTTCCCTCAGGCTTGTAAAATGTTCCCGTAAGCGTCATACACCATCACCTATCAATAAGGTATTTAAGCAACCTCTATGACTAACCACGTATGTACACACGCAGGAATAGTTTTTGAGATTGTAAACCTGGCATATCTTTCTCAACACACTGCAAAACCACTCTTTTTATTTGCTTCCCCAAGAGCATTTAAGCAACATACGCTGACTAAGGGAACGATATACCTCAACACGAGGCATAAAATACAACACTGCACAATGAGCAGTTAATGTGCCAAAATAACGCCCCAAATTAACGTTAAACGCATCACAAAAACAAAAATAAAATGAGACTCATGTCACCATAGCTGCTGATTTAGTTACTTTTTTTGTCATTGACAAGGTCAACAAGTGACAAAAACAGTCACATCAAGAAAGCGATAAGAGCGGCTTAAAACAAACGATTATCAATAACATTGTTTTGCGATACACTATGGCGCTGTTTTTTTGCCGTTTTCTCTGGAGTATCGCCATGAGCTGGGAAGAATACGAAGCGCTTTTCATGCAAGGCCTTATCGCTGCACTCATTATTTTTATGTTTTTTATTGTCTTTGATCTGGCCAAAAAAACAAAAGCAGGAAAGTTCGGTTCTTTTGTGTTATTTGGAGCGCTCTGCCTTGGTGTTATTGCCTACATTATCAAAGCAGTTGTTGTTGATAGCTTTGGCGGGTACTGATTGAAAGGAATTGATGAAGTCTCGTTAAAAACTACAGGTAAGGTATACACTACGTTCTTATCTCCGAAAATGACAAAAAAAAATGCCCATAAAAAAAGCCTGGTTGCTTAACAGCCAGGCGAGACAAGAACGAACATGATAAGATAAGGCTTGGTGCAGCTTATCTCGTTTCATTTTGGTCAATAGACCTATTGACTACAATCCGTACAAATACTGACTAAGATATGATCAGCTCACAAAGAAACCTTTAATCACTATTTCAGTTTATAGCTGCAACTGCTCACCTACTTTGGGAACAATAAATTGCCCATGCAGCTCGTCGGCTTGCTGATCCAATAGTGAGGTTAATTCATCTGCAGCTTGATACTGACCATCGTCGCCCAAATCAAAAGTACGAAAGTGAATAGCCATACTATAGTCAGCCGCTAACTGTTGATGAACCGATAACGCATCCTTAGGTGAGAGATGATTATCAGCCATAAACCATCGAGGTAAATAAGCACCTATGGGGAGAAGCGCCAAATTCACGTGCTTAAATCGCTGCTTAATCAGCTCAAAATGAGGCCCTATCCCAGTGTCACCCGAAAAATACGTTGTACCCTGCTTTCCTTTCAGTACAAAGCCTAGCCATAACGATCTGTTCATATCAAAGCGTGTTCTTGTTGACCAATGCTGGGCAGGTACACCTGTTATGTTAAAAGAAGAAGAAATGTGTAACGTTTGCCACCAATCAACCTCATACACTTTGTTAATCCCGGCATCACGTAACAACTTGCCATTACCTAAACCAACGACAAACCTCGGATTAAATTGCTTGTCCAGTTTTACTAATGTTGGCAAATCTAAATGGTCATAATGGTTATGACTGATGATAACGACATCAATTGGAGGTAAATCTTCAATCGCCAAAGCAGGTGGGTGATAACGTTTAGGGCCAATAAAGCTAACAGGACTACAACGCTCAGACCAAATGGGGTCAGTCAAAATATTTAACTTATCCTGTTGTATAAGTACGGTAGCGTGGTTAATAAATGTCGCTTTAATGCCTGAGTTGATCCGAGCAGGCTTAACCTTCGTAGGCTTTACGCTGAAAATCTGCCAGTGATCATTATCCACACTATGCCAACGCCAACGGATAATATCCCATAATGTTTTGCGCTTTGTGGGCACAATATTATAAAAGTACGTCCCATCAAAATGATCAGATACAGGTCCCTGATAAGTTGAACTGCACCCCGCTAATATAAAACCTGCTCCCACAATTATCAGGCTAAGCGCTATCAACCACCTTACCCAACACTTCATATTCATAGCGTTATCACCACATACTCAAGCCAGAACTAGCATGTTATACTCAATGCTCACCAAATAATGTCTGCAGCCAATAAGGTTATCCCGTAGCTAATATGATTCACCTTAAACTGACTGTTAATTCACTCCTTATAATTCTATGTATTCACCTGTCTACTATGTTTAAAGGTTAAAACACCACAATGCCCTTTAAACATTCAAAGATAAAGCAGAAAACCCAACGCTCACAAGTCGCTCAACCCAATACGAATGACATTGTCGTGCTATTTAATAAGCCTTACCAAGTGCTGTCACAGTTTACTGATGACCAACAAAGACAAACGCTCTCTGACTATTTAACGATTCCAAATATTTATGCAGCAGGGCGTTTAGATCGTGACAGTGAAGGCCTACTGCTTTTAACCAACAATGGTCGTTTACAGCACACAATTGCTCATCCAAAGCACAAACTACCCAAAACCTACTGGGTACAGGTAGAAGGCATTCCCAATAATGATGCCTTACAGCAGTTACGCAATGGTGTCACGCTTAATGATGGCTTAACGCTCCCTGCAACTATTGAACTGATTCTCCCCCCCCCCTCACTTTGGCTGCGGGCCCCCCCAATCAGAGAGCGTAAATCAATTCCTACTCAATGGTTAGCCATTACTTTAGTTGAAGGGCGTAACCGCCAAGTCCGACGTATGACTGCTGCAGTTGGCTTTCCAACATTGAGATTAATACGTGCGCAAATGGGACCTTGGCACATAGGGGAGTTACAACCTGGTGATTCAATGATATTACAAGACCCTTGGCAGCAAATAGCGCGGTACCGATCACAGCAATCTCAGCACAAGCCATCTAAACTTCGGCCAAAAATATGACTATTAATACGTTTTGCAAATTATGACTAAATTCTTACAAAATAATTATGTGTTACTGGCCCGTCTAGCGTTAGGCATTTGCCTGATTGCAATTTCAATACTTGCTTTCAGTCCTGCTGTTATTGATCCTCTCGTACACACCAGCGACAAACTTAAGCATGGATTTGCCTTTTTAGTTTTGGGCTATTTAGTTGATGCAGCATGGCCTACAAGCTCCTTTCACCACCAGAAATGGCTGTTTTTATTGAGTTATGGCGTATTTATCGAAGTGGTGCAGTACTTTATCCCTTACCGCTCAGCCTCATTGTTGGATCTACTGGCTGATACTTCAGGTATCGTGTGTTACTGGCTACTTATTCCAGGTTTCAAGTATTTACCTCTCATCAACTGGCGCTGGCAGCTTCACACGCTTTCCACTTCACGCCAGCAAAATTAAGGACTGATATGCAGTATCTATGTCCCTCTTTTGCCACACTTGCAAAGCAACAGCAACTTATCCACTTTAGCGATTTCTGGGACTTAACAACACCTTGGTTTGAACCCCCCAACCATCGTCGTAATGGCTGGAGTGGTGTTATCGAATACCCATTAATGGATAATAGCGGACACATACACCGCTACTTTATAAAGCGACAAGAAAATCACAACACACGTAGTTTGCGCCATCCTTTTGCAGGGGAACCAACGTATCGTCGTGAATTGATTAGTATTCTGAAATTACAGACTCTCAATATACCTACCCTGGAAGTAGTGTATTACCAAGAGCGAAAAGTAAAAGGAAACCATCAAGCTATTTTAATTACCAAAGCACTTGAAAACTTTCAAAGCTTTGGTCAGTGGTATGAAAGTAAACCGGATGAAAATCAAATATCATTGGCGTTTCAACAACTTGCCGCCATTGTTAAACAGCTTCACCAACATAAACTCGCACATTACTGTTTATATCCTAATCATATTTTTATTAAACCCGACGAAAAAAATAAATTTGATATACGCCTAATTGATTTAGAGAAAGTGCGTTATACCCCTCTTTCTGCGCAAGGCCGTTATAAGGACTTAGATTGCTTTTTACGCCATGCCTCAGGCTTTTCCAAACAACATTTAAACCTGTTTTTCAATGAGTATTTCAAAGACTTGTCCCAGTTTACTCATATTCAAAATAAGTTAATGCAACAGTTACCGCAATCATAAGACTATATTTAGCTGCAGCTAATTTTAGTTTTTAATATTTTTTAAAAGTGAGAACTACTTAAAGGCTATGACATTTCCCTTCAAGGGCAATGTCATTACCATACGGTGACAATAATAAATACAAAGTGGTAGCGAAGCCGTATGAATCACTTTATTGTTGCCTCACAAGCCGTTGCTGATCTTCTGACTCAAAATCAACTTAGTAGCTTTGAACAAATCTGGGAAACTGAGCTACCGTGGTTTGAGCCTCCAAATCACCGCCGAAATGGCTGGAGTGGTGTCAGTGAGCATCAGTTGCTTACTTCTTCAGGTAATCACATCAACATATTCATAAAGCGTCAGGAAAACCATAATACATTTAGCTTTCACCATCCCATCACAGGAATTCCTACTTTTTCTCGTGAGTTTAATAATTTAAAACGACTTTATCATATTGGTATCGGGGCTCCTCAACCACTACTCTACGCAGAGCGCAATCACTGTGGCAAAAAACAAGCCGTTTTAATCACCAAAGCGCTTGATGGCTACTGTAGCTTAGAAAGCTGGTATCAACGCTATCCAAAAGCAACACTTCCAACACGCGAAAAATTACTTAGCTCCCTGGCAACATGCCTACGTACCTTTCACAATCATCATTTAGTCCATAACTGCCTTTATCCAAAACATATTTTTGTCACTAATGCAGAAAACCCTGATTACTTCCAAGTTTGCTTAATTGATTTAGAAAAAACCAAGCGTGTATTCAATGTAAAAAAACGCTGTAATCATGACTTACAACGTTTTATTCGACATGCAGACATCATCCCTAAGCCAGATATTCAGTGCTTTATGGAACGTTACCAGCTAGTAGATAATAGACAGCATTACCTTCGTGCAAGTTAAATCCATACAGGTAATAGAGCCAGTCACTTTATAATAATATTTTGCGTATATGTGCTTGCAGAAAAGGTACAACTTCACCCTCAAACCATGGGTTTTTTCTTAGCCATAACGTATTTCGAGGAGATGGGTGAGGTAATGGCAAATAGTCAGGTAAACATTCATGCCAATGACTCACGCGTGCTGTAAGTGTTTTATGCTGATCTTGCAAGTAGTATTGCTGAGCATATTGCCCTACAAGCAGGGTAAACTGAATATTGGGCATTAATGGACGGAGCAATGGGTGCCACTTAGGCGCACATTCTGGACGAGGCGGAAGGTCACCACTTTTACCTTTACCTGGATAACATAATCCTATAGGAACAATGGCAATTTTGCTTTCATCATAAAATTGCTCACGGTCCAAATCTAACCATATACGTAATCGATCACCACTTGGATCATTCCATGGAATACCAGTAGCATGAACGCGGGTTCCAGGCGCTTGGCCCACAATCAGAATCTTTGCTGTTTCACTTGCTCGCAGTACAGGGTTTGGTCCCAGAGGTAAATGTTCCTTACAGCTATCACATTGTCTTATATTCGCTAATAAATCTTTTAGAAGGATCATCAAGCATTGCATCCCAATACAGAGCATTCATCAGTGACATAATGTAGCAATTTTAGCGGGAGTCAAGAAAAGAGGAAGGTTTTAACCGAAGTGGCTATTCAAAGAATCAAGCAGCTTTCATTGTTGTACGCAAATCAATCTCAGCCATAAAAAAAGCCTCCGAGCATGAATACTTGGAGGCTTTTTTTATGGCCTTGCGGTTGTATGAGCCTTTTCCTTTTTTGGGTTTCTCGGTCTGGCTGCGAAACTGTCGCTGCATAACCAATTGTTTACCCAATGCTCGGCGCTTAGGTTTAAGTGAAGTAGCCATTGTTTAACGTCCTAATTTCTGCTTTCAAATGATTAATGCTACAAGTTGCCTGCATACCCTGCAGGCTTCAATAACGAGGAGGTATCATAATAAATCTTTACCCTAAACGCAAAAAAGCAGGTCAGTTACTGACCTGCTAAAGGCAAGGGTAATGTACATCAGGGAAGATAAACTCAAAGAATCCCCTAAATAAGGGAATAGTTACGTGACTACTCACCTTCACCAATAGGTTCTTTCGACGTTGACAAGAAACCTCTGCTTTGGGCGAAGTATAGATAAACGGGCTTCTCATTGCGTAATACATCAATTACATTTTCAAACATAGCTGATGGTAAATGCATCCGAATAATGCCACCACTTTCATAATCATTTTCATACTGCATACCAGGATCATTAAACCGGACATATCCTTTTGTTTTACCATCTGAACCATACAACGCTATTTGAGCACGGTTAGTTTGATAGCCTTCTGGACCACCATAAAATAAAACATGGTAACTTTTAATTTCTGTAGACATAACTTTCCAATCTCCCTATGGAATAAGTTTTTCTATCTTTTAACTTTACTTAGTAAACCTACTCACTTAAGCGTAAATATACCCATAAGTGAAGAGGTTTCAGATTCACGAAGGGTATAGATTATTGGGAAACAATCTTAAGTCTAGCTTACCAACACTTGAAAAAAACTTAAAACACCGTAAATCAACTCAAATATGAGCTTAGCAGCTAGTTAACTGGCTGCAACAAATTAACATCGAATATTCATGATTATTTTATGAATTATTTTTAACAATTTAATAACCGTAATCAAGCAACCAGGCTTCTGGAATCTCATAAAACCCATAAAAAGTGACTTCTTGTTTTTTCCCTTTCAACTGTATGGTATAGCCTGGCCATTCGTTAGTATCTATAGCTAATATTGATAAAAACGCACTCGAAATAATAATAGGGTATCCCGTCACCTTGCTTTGCTGCTCCAATCTTGCAGCAGTATTTACATCATCACCAATTGCACTAATAATTTGTGCCGC
The DNA here is from genome assembly GCF_018837975.1 of Zooshikella harenae. GTDB lineage: Bacteria > Pseudomonadota > Gammaproteobacteria > Pseudomonadales > Zooshikellaceae > Zooshikella > Zooshikella harenae. The sequence continues at coordinate 73,572 of NZ_JAGSOY010000004.1, forward strand.
TGGTGGCCCCATTGTACCCACAATGGCTCGCCCAAAATGTAAGCCTATACCACACGACAATGGCGCTAATAATTCAGAAGACAATAACCCATTAAGATGGACCAGTTTAGCCTGCATTAACGCGACCCCTTTTAATGCTTGCCAACAAACACGCACCTGGTTGTTTTCTTCTAAACCATATAATGCCATCAAACCATCGCCCGCAAATTGAGCATAGTGTCCTTCCGTATCATGTAGCGCAGCCGTCATTTCCGCAAAAAACTGGTTCAAAATAAATAACACATCATAGGGTAAACGTTGCTCCCCTAAACGGGTCGAGTCCCGAAGATCTAAAAAGAGTATCGCAACCTCACGTTCATGCCCATCCAGCCCACCAGGCCGCTTACTTGCTGAAGCTCTCACATCTGGAGATAAAAGCGGCTGCACTGAAATTGTACCTGTTGGATATAACTGACATGCTAAGCGGGTGTGAGCAGGTGCATTTATTTTATCTAATGCTTGCTTTTCAACGGCATTAGGTGGGGCTAAAGATACTTCACCTGAAGTAATTAATACCCGACAGGTTGTACATCTTCCTCGTCCACCACAAATAGCCGCATGAGGAATATCATGCTGACGAAAGGTATCTAACAGTGAGGTATTGCGAATAAGACGAATGTTTTGACCACTGGCTAAACAAAGCTGTCCAACTGTTTGCTGCTGTAACCACAAATAATTCAGCCAGCGTACCATTAATGGTAAGGCTAAAATAACCACATAGACCAGCCAGGCATAACGAGTATAATCTTCAACCGCAAAAAAGTAATCCTCTGTGAAATTAGCTTGCGTTTCTATCTTTGCAATGAGCGCCTCATCGAGCATTCTCAACAACTGCCGACCACTGGCTATAAACCCCGCAAGTGCTAAAACTGGTATTAACACCGCGCCCCCCAGCCAGTAACCCTGCAGATTTTGATACCAACGATTAACGCGCAACCAATAATGGATACCCAAACAGCCATGATACCAAACCAACAATAAGGTAGCTGCCTGCCATATGCCTTTCTCTGGAGCTAATGACCAATAAATCAATTGGATAGAAAGATAGTCATGGTCTACGGCAAAGCGATCCACTAAAGCATTTGTGGCCAACACATGTTGTACCAGCATAACGGGTATCAGCAAACCAGAAACAATCTGACGCCATTCCCAACCTGCTATACCCTGAAAATTTCTCCTGGCTAAAACCCAAATTGCATTAACCATGTGAGTAAAAACAGCCAAAAACATGACCATTTGGCCAACTACAGTATTCCATGGAGCCAGTAGCCATTGACGAGCGGTATTTTGCCAATGAATGTCAATCAACCCCATACTGTGATTAATCAAATGCATTAACACAAATGCAAATAGAACCAATCCGGAATATAGCCTTAACTTTGCTCTTAGATTTTTCAGCTGCAACCATCAATCTCCGCAATAGCATATGAAATATCCCTTACAAAAGGGATATGATAATTATACTCATGATGCGGGGTAATGGGGTTATTCAATAATGCCGTTTTTCTCAGCTCCCATACTAAACGATAGCAATCAGCAAACCATCGATTCACTTCTGATCTTTACTTCCCTGATATTCACTCGGTATAGTGACTTTAATTAAGAGTCAAACTCCCTAAGAGACTAATAAATACTCTGCAAAAGCAGTATAGACCTCCAGTATTGAAGAGAATACAACGATGCTAATGCTTATTTCTCCAGCAAAAACCCTTGATTTTAGTAGCCCAATTCCTAATAACCTCTCAGTGCTACATCCTCAATTTACACAACAACCTACCCAGCTAATAGAAATACTTCGCCAGTATTCCACTTCAGAAATTAGCCAACTCATGAAATTAAGCGATAAGTTGGCAAGCTTAAATGTTGCACGTTATGCCAGTTGGCAAGAAAAACATAATGAAGAGAATAGTCGTCCAGCAATTTATGCATTCAAAGGCGATGTCTATACCGGACTTGATATCGATTCATTTACGCAGGAAGACCTACAGTTTGCTAATACCCATCTTGGCATTTTGTCTGGTCTTTATGGTTTACTTCAACCATTGACACTTATCCAGCCTTATCGCCTGGAAATGGGAACCAAACTGGCCAATGCAAAAGGAAAATCACTGTACGACTTCTGGCAAGATACAATAACTACAACTATTCGCCAGCAACTCGATAAACAGGGGGATAATGTTCTGGTCAACTTGGCTTCAAACGAATATTTCTCAGCCGTTGATAAGAAATCACTCAATGCCGATATCATTACCCCTAGCTTCAAGGATTACAAAAATGGGAACTATAAAATAATCAGTATGTATGCAAAAAAAGCGAGAGGTATGATGGCACGCTATATTATTCAAAATAAAATCGTGCATCCTGCTGAAATTAAACAGTTTAACGAGTCAGGCTATCAACTTAACGAACAGTTATCAACGAATGATAATTGGATATTTACTCGAAAAATGAGTAATAACTAATCACTTTTTTTACATACGATTACCAGGGATGGTAACAAGCATAGTTTTTTAACTGAAAGTATTAACCAGACAATAAGACAGTAACTGAATGAAATTTTTAGCTTTTCTAGTCATTTTTGCTAGCTGTTCTGCCAATTCGGCTTATGTTTTCAATAGTGATGGGAATGTAAACGATGTACCCGTTACCTTTAACTTATCTATAAATGATGCAGGAAAAGTAACCGGACACTACTTCTATAAAAGAATAGGAAAGCCTATTGGCTTAGTAGGAACACTCAAAGACAAGGACCTTAAATTATTCACCACGAAAGAGAGTGGTATAAATGAGAAATTTGTCGGGTATGCAAGTATTCTTGATAACCAGATAATCCAGATTAAAGGTAAATGGCAAGGAAGATTAGGCCCAGATACTTTACTTTCAGGAAATAAAGTGGATGCCCACTTCAAGGCAACAAGTTTGAACATATTTGAAGATAAAACTGTCACCTGCCACGAAATGAGATCGGTTCCAGAGATTGTTTTTGGGGATGATGCGGATATTGATTTAGGGTCTGGATACAGAGGTTTTACTGAAATAGAAGACTGTCGAGAAAGTTTGGCAAATATTAGCTTGTTAGAAAACTTAAACCGTATTGCGACTAATATTAGAAGTGAAAAGTATATACAAGGTTGTACTGGTACTATTTACTATGCTCACTATCGGTACTTTAAATTTAGCCTGCAAACGGCAGGCTTTTGGCCTCCCATCATAAATGCTAAAGCAAAAGCATCTCCTAAAATCTTTTCTTTCAAAAAAAACGCTACTTTTGATTATCTATATCATTGGTCACTTGAAAGCCCCTATAATTATCGTCTATATATGCTTTTATTAGAAGAAATGAACAAGTCTATTCATAGACTGACCCAACATTATATGGAAAACTTCAGCTATTCAGCTCCCTTAGCTAAAGAAAGTGCTGAAAATGCCATAATGCTATTTGTAGACTGGGCAGCTGGCACCTACTCCGAAAACAATGGTGATTATTCATTTTCCTCAAAAAATTCTTTAATAAAACTAAAAATAACTGAAAAAACCACCTTACCTGAACTCAAGTCTCTATTTAAGCAGCTAGATAGTGATGAGCATATAGAGCAAATATTTAGAGCCTCTCTGGTCCTGGGTAAACCCAAAAATTTTATCCAGTATATTATTGATAATGGTGGTAGTCAGTTTCTAAATAGTGGTCATGAAAGCTTATTAACTTTGACCTTAGATCATCCAGAAATATTGGTCTATCTAATTAACGCTGGTGCAAAGGTGGACTTAGCAAACCCTTTTGGAAAAACACCATTGTATTACGCTATTCAATTTGACAATGTTAAAGCCATACAAGCTTTACTATCGAAAGGAGCCAATATCAACCATAAGTATAAATCAGCCAGTGAATTATCCAGTTTGAGATGCGAATATGATATAAAGCACACCCTTCGCACCCCGTTACATCATGCTGCACAACATGCTTCTTTGGAAACAGTAAAGTACTTGATTGAACAGGGCGCTGATATTACAGCCAAAGATGAACTAGGTGATTCAATTCTAGATTATGCAAAAAATAATGAACGAAAAGAGGTTCTTTTATATCTTGAAAAAAATTATAAAAATAAGGTACAAAAAATCATAGTAAAAAAATAAATGAGTCAAGTCGATAAATATTATTTACCACAATATATCGCTCAACACTTGGGTAGCTCATGTTGAAATGTTTGCCGCAAGGAAGCGGCAAACAAGCCTACAGGGATGGATTCACGGCGTGTTTTACCGGAGTTATCCAAGTATTGTATAAAGGAGCTTTAGACAAACGACTTTTACAAAGCTAATTGATAAGTGATCGCTCTAAGTACTAGCCTAACTGAGCATCTCTAACTCTTTGCTGTAAGTTTAAAATAAACAATTGATTTTCAACTACTCACTCAGACTTTCCTGATCGACATTTTCTTTTATTTCAACTTTTAACTTCCTTGCTTCAGTATATAAATAGCGTACTAAATCATATTCAAACGGCGAGCCTAAATCACCATACCGAAAAGGTGTTATATAACGTTGATTAATGGCTTGCAAAGCAAAAAGTTCATTATGATCATTTCTAACATCCGCAACATTTAAGAAATTAACTTCTTTTTCGGTAACAATATCCACTACTATACCTGTTGAATCTCTCAAGTTACTGGGTCCTAGAAAAGGTAATACCAGATAAGGCCCATCCCCAACCCCCCAGTAGGCCAACGTTTGTCCAAAATCTTCTTTAAATGCAGTCAATCCCATTGCTGATGCAGGATCAAATAAACCAAAAATACCTAAGGTTGTATTTATTAATAAGCGCCCAACACTCTTCGCGGTATTTTTTATTTGCAACTGTAACACTGAGTTCACGATGGTGGGGACTTCACCAATATTAGAGAAAAAATTTGATACACCCGCTCTCACAAACTCGGGAGTAACGGTTTCATATCCAGAAACAACGGGCAAAAAAACATATTCATCGAAAAGATAATTAAATTTATAGACTCTTCGATTTATTCCTTCTAAAGGATCATACACAATGAGAAAATCTAAACTGTCAGGGTTCGGTGTTAAACGGTCAACTTCCTGTGTATAATCAATCGTTTTTAAAGGGTATTTAAAGCCATCTTTCGCAGGTTCTGGTAATTGCTTATCAGCATAGCTCGAAAACGCCATTAAATTTAAGGCGATGAAAAGAAAATATTTCATAATGAGCTTTTTTCCTGACGACTTAACGCCAAATCAAAAAATGCCAGTATATCTCGAGCATTCTGTTTAAAGTTTAAGTTTCCACAATGCCCACCATAAGGGTATATGGTGTAACGCTCATCTTTAAAAGTATCCTTAATAAACTGCAGATCCCCCTCTCCCAAAATAAAGTCGTCGGCATTGGTCATAATCCCTATATAATTAGCGTTCTTTAAAAAGCTCTGAATACGATTTAAACTCACATTATTCATAAAATCAGTCAGCGTTTTGCCTGGGTTTTCCTGTTTCCAGTATGGGTAAACCCGCTGTTTAACATAACACTCAAAGTCACAGACAAGTACCCGACGCAGGTAGCGTGTTAATGATGTACTCACCGTCACCCGCTGCTTCACAGGCAAATAAATGCCGGTTTTTCCAAGTTGATTTGAGGTAAAGTTCATATCAGCAACCGCAAATCGAAACACAATACCAATCAGTGCAGCCATTTCCTCTCTTGTCATGGCCTGACCTGAACCTTGTAAGTCAAAAAGAAAGGCATCGTCTACATTAATTCGACCATACTCTGCAAAAAATTTAGCTAATTTATTAAAAATATGATTATAAAATTGTTCAGCTGATTCAATACCTGGTATCTTAGCATGAATCATTTTATCTAAATGAGTAATTGAAGTGTAAAGATTAACTGGAGGGTTGAGTAATAATATCTTTGAAAAGTTAATTCGTTTTTCTCGAGCATCAAGATCGCCTAAAAATGCAGCGTCTAATGCCCCCAAACTATAACCTGTCAGGAATACCTCAGAAACGTTAATTTTTAAGTTTTGCTGGATATAATCAAAGGCTTTCTGAACAACATAATATAAATCAACCGCATCATACGGGCTAATACCTGGCACAAACGTGGTTGATGCTGACGTAATAAAGTCATAATTTGTAGGAGAGGATATTTGTAATACATGTAAACCTGCACCATAGAAAAGTTTCTTCAAATAATCCATCTTCTGTTCATTATAACTTCCTCCTGTACCCGCAATAACAACAACGATTGGCGCTTTATTTTCCTGCCAAGCAATATGAATAGGTAACTCTGCAACATCCCAAAGGTTTTTAGGAACCTTACGCTTAGGAAAAATTTTCAACTTAAATGTTTTTTCTAAAATGTCACTTTCATCTATAAGCTGTGGTCTAAACTCTGGCGGAGATGTCGCAATGGTAGCAAAAAACGGGTTTTTTATAGGGAAGTCGTAGTCAGCAAGCGCTGCTGATGAGCATAATATTAAGCAAGAAAATAGAACTAAAAAACAGAGATATTTACCAATATAGTTTTTATAAATCACCTGATATAAAACCAGACTGAGATAATAAAGGCTACCTTTCATAACAACAATACGATCATCCTCCCAATCGGCTAAGAGTAACATTGTATATGTTGAGGAACCTGCGTATTTGCTAACCAACGACTGAGCCATGCTGATAATTTGCGGTCAACCCTTTCAGTCTGATCAAGTTTTAGTTTTAACGGCTCCAAAATACGTTTTGCATAGAGTTCAAGTAAATGTTCATCAATAAGTGTGGTCGAACAATGACCAACATGTTTCATGACGGTGAGAGGTGTAAAAACAATGACACCATAGTGTAACCCCGCTAAAATAGGGCTAACCTGACTTATTTCATCAAAAAGCATCTGGTAGCCTATTGGTGCAACATCAGAAATTGATGTTTCACACACCAAAATCACTTTTCGATGAGGTGGTGAAATTGCAGATAAAGAAGGCCGCTGTTGCTCTATAGTGAAATGTTCAGCTGCCAGTCGCTCTACAATAGTGTGTACCCAATATTGACTTTGCTTCGCCAGGCATGAAGAAACAACTGTAATTGTTGCCATAATCCTTATGTCTACATCCCTATAGGTTACTGTTACGGTTTACAGCACTAATATGATCATTTAATGATCATTATATCCATATAATAAACGCAAGAATTATTGATATTATCATCTTTTCCAAGTGATAACTCATTCTTAGTTTATGATGTTATGAGAAAGTCGCAAGCCTAACTTTAAGAATAAAGATACTTTTCTCTTTCCCGATGCTAAATGAGTGTATATATCCTCATAGAATAATTTTTATGCCTAATTATCATACTATGCAGTGCGCTTGACGAACATCAAGGTAGATAATGACTAATGTTCATACACTGCGCATAGTTCTTTTTCATGTACTCAGGATAACAGGCTTATGACAGCGGACACATTGGTTTACGATATAAGCAACAGTCGATATATTAACCTGACTGACCGCTGCACACTTCGTTGCCAGTTTTGCCCCAAATATAATGGCTCCACTCAAGTACATGATTATCAATTAAAACTATCAAAACGTCCTACCGCTGAAGCTATTATTCCTCTACTAGAAAACCCTGCCCAGTATAACGAAGTTGTTTTTTGTGGTTTTGGGGAACCAACACTCAACCTAAAAACATTGCTCCGTATAGCCCACTATGTCAAAGATCATGGCGGGAATGTCCGAGTTAACACGGATGGCCTGGGTAACCGACTCCACAAGCGCAATATCCTCCCTGAACTTGCAACCTGTGTTGACCGCCTATCCATTTCATTAAATGCACAAAATGAAGACGTATATAACACACATTGTAAACCTCAATTACCTAATGCCTATCAGGAACTACTCGACTTTATTAAACTCGCTCCTAACTACATCAAACATGTCACAGTCACAGCCATTGAAGGACTATCAGGGGTTGATATTACAGCCTGTGAAAATATTGCTAAACAAGCAGGCGCTCATTTCAAAAAACGTGTTTTAGACCAGGTCGGCTAATATCAACTCATATACCAATCTGAGCCTCTTATACAGACTACCTTTATAAGATAGGTAGGGTTCCCTTGTTATTACTGCTCTTTTGCTAAACGTTTAAAGTGACTATGTGCCTCTTTAATGGTAATAGATCTCAAATCGCAGGCTGACTGCCATTGAAGTGTTGTAATATCCTCACCTAACTCTTGTAATACTTGGCTCGTAAGGGAAGGGATTAATGGATAGGCAACAATAGCCAATAACCTGACTAGATTTGAAATGACTAAACAGGTTTCCTGTACTGATATGTTACTTTTCCCTTTATTAATTTTCCATGGCGTTCGTTGGTGAAAATAGCCATTACAATGGTCTAGTGCCTCTTTCCATGACAACGTGGCTTGATAAAAATTGAATGTTTTATAAAAATAAAATATTTCTTTAACTGCCTGCTCACAGTGTTTAATAGTTAACTTACTCAGATTCGACAGTGTAGACTGATCAATAAATTTTGAATCAATACTACCTAAAAAACACTTCAAAATAATAGTGTGATTACGCTTAACTAAATTAGCAAAATTATTAACCAAATCAGCATTAATAACCTCAATTAACTCATTAATAATAATATTTCCATCCCTGGCAATCTTTTTTTGCCGAAATAAAGCATAACGTAAACCATCACTAGTCAATTTATCACTTAAATCATTAGGGCTAATTAATGTTTCAGGGTTAGATTTAGATATTTTTTGCCCATTAATGGTCCACCAACCATGGACCAGCAATTTTTTAGGTAATGGTAAATTAGCAGCAAGCAATAACGCAGGCCAGTAGATAGCATGAAATTTTAAAATATCCTTACCAATAATATGGGTTGTTTTTGTTAAAACACTCGGATCATAGCCTGCTTTTTTAAGTGCCGTTAAATAGCTAAAAAGAGCATCAATCCAAACATATATGGTGTGCTCTTGATGATCAGGGACCTTAATACCCCACGAAACATTCACACGCGAAACCGACAAGTCCTCTAGAGGACCTTGCTTTAAATAATCAAGAATGGCCTGACTATAATGACTTGGGGTAATAAAATCTGGTGAGTGCTGATAAAATGCTATAAGCTGTTTTCGGTAAGTATCCAACCGAAACAGGTAAGTTTCTTCACTTTTGATTTCAACTGGGGTTTTATGAATCGGGCAGCAGTTATCTTGCAGCTCATAGTTCGTGTAATATTGCTCACAGCCAAGACAATATAACCCTTGGTAATAACCTAGATATATATCCCCCTTTTCCACTAGTTTATTCCAAACAGATTGAATTAAATCATGGTGTTGCTCTTCTGTCGTTCGTACAAAAATATCTGTTTGAACGCCCAGCTCTGGCCATAAAGTTTTAAAAGCCTGCACTTTGTCTTTAATAAACTGATTTATGTCGGTTTTACTACGAACAACGGATTCCAAAATCTTTTGACCATGCTCATCAGTTCCTGAGATCAAAAGGCAAGATTCATCATAGACAAGCGCATGAAAACGTTTATATACACCAGCAAGATATCCACTATACGCATGCCCAAGGTGAGGGGCGCCATTAACATAAAAAATAGGGGTTGTAACTATATTGGTCATGATTAAGTCTCTATAAAGTAAGGTGAAACTTGACTGAAATAAAGACTTAATAGAAAACAGCTATTTGACCCCACTCCAGTCAACACAGTTTGATAAGGAATGGGGAATGCCAGAAAAAAGAATCAGAAATAAGGGCAGCCCATTCCCCACAACATTCGTTGTGTAGTCATAGGCATCATTTTGAATAGAGATATTTCTGGTGATCTGTTCATATACCTGAAGATAACAAAGCTTGATTAAGTTTGCATCTTTTTTTCTCTTTCAGACTTAAGCTTCAGAGACATGATACTGTCTTCTGCAGCTAAGCAAGTTTGAACTAGTGCTGTAAGATTTGGCTCAAAAACAGCTGGGTTCTTTCTGACTGAGGATTATTGAAAAATTCATTCGGATTATTTTCCTCAATGATTTGTCCGCCATCCATAAAGACCACACGATTAGCAACTGTTTTCGCAAAACCCATTTCATGCGTAACACATAACATGGTCATGCCGTCTTCAGCCAGCTCAATCATGGTATCCAGTACTTCCTTAATCATTTCTGGGTCCAAGGCTGATGTTGGCTCATCAAACAACATAACTTCAGGATTCATACATAAACTTCTTGCAATTGCCACTCGCTGCTGCTGTCCTCCTGATAACTGACCAGGATATTTAAGTGCCTGGTCAGGAATCTTTACTCGTTGCAGATAATTCATTGCAATTTCTTCAGCCTCTTTTTTAGGCATTTTTCGTACCCAAACAGGTGCCAGGCAGCAATTCTCTAAAACAGTCAAGTGAGGAAATAAATTAAAATGCTGAAACACCATACCCACTTCTCGTCGAATCACCTCTATATTTTTAAGGTCATTTGTTAAAGGTGTTCCAGCCACAATAATATCGCCGGTTTGGTGTTCTTCTAATCGGTTGATACACCTTATCGTGGTTGATTTTCCTGAGCCTGATGGACCACATAATACGATTCTTTCTCCTCGGCGAACCATAATATTAATATCCTTTAATACATGGAAGTCACCATACCATTTATTAACACTGCGCATTTCCACCATAATCTCATCAGAGATTGCCATTAGGTTTTGCTGAAGCTCATTACTCATGATACAACTCCCTATCCCCTTCACGAATCATTTTTAGGGTTTGTTGTCGGCGTTCTTCACTCCAGTCACTTATTATTATAAGCTCCTGGAGCTTCATCACTTGACGGCCGCCCCTAAAAACCCTTCGTAATGGGTATAATTATTATGATTTATGCCCAGTATCTAATTTCTTTTCTAATGCTTGACTATAACGAGACATACCAAAGCAGAAGACCCAAAATACCAAACCAACAAACACATACCCTTCAACTGAGTAACCAGCCCATTTTGCATCAGCCAATCCAGCTTGAACGATAGCCAGCAAATCTAATAAGCCAATAATCAACACAAGACTGGTGTCTTTAAATAAAGCAATAAACGTATTAACGATGCCCGGTATCATCAACTTGAGCGCTTGCGGTAAAATAATGAGTCCCATCATTTTCCAATAGGACAAACCTAACGCACTCGCAGCTTCATATTGTCCCTTGGGAATGGCCTGTAATCCACCTCTAACAACTTCTGCCATATAAGCAGACTGAAACATCACAATACCTATCAATGCACGTAATAATTTGTCAAAAACAATCTCCTCAGGGATAAAAAGCGGTAACATCACTGAAGCCATAAACAGTACCGTAATCAATGGTACTCCACGCCAAATTTCAATAAATAACGTACAAAACGTTTTAATGACAGGCATGGTTGAACGTCGCCCAAGTGCTAACAAAATACCAAAAGGCAATGCGGCAACGATTCCCACAACAGCAAGAATCAGCGTTAGCATCAAGCCACCCCATTTATGGGTTTCAACAACCTCCAAGCCAAATGCGCCGCCATAGACCAAATAAAAAGTAATAACTGGAAAAGCCGTCAGCGTAAATATAACAATCGACTTTTTATTGGGTGTTTTTTCTGTAATAAGTAATGCAATTAATGAGGCAAAAAGAAGAAAAACACAATTGACTCGCCAGTAAAATTCCTCAGGATAAAAGCCATAAACAAATTGATTCAAGCGTGTTTTAATAAATACCCAACATGCCCCACCTACCGCACAATCATCACGAGTTTCTCCCACCCAACTAGCATCAATCAATGCCCACTTAATCACTGGCACAACACCAATGTAGATTAAATACACTGCAAACAGTGTTAATAGCGTATTCGTCACCGATGAGAACAGATTGGCACGAATCCATCCAAAAGCCCCATCAGAACGTCGTGGTGGGGGTAAATCAGGCAATTTTGTATCACTGTGAATCATGCTATTACCTCTCCACCAATGCAATTCGTTTGTTATACCAATTCATGAACAGTGAAATAAGCAAACTCAAGGTCAAGTACACCGCCATTGTCATGGCGATCACTTCAATGGCCTGACCTGTTTGATTCAGCGTCGTACCCGCAAACACAGATACTAAATCTGGATAACCAATAGCAGTGGCTAAAGAAGAGTTTTTAACTAAATTAAGGTACTGACTGGTTAATGGTGGAATAATGACGCGCATTGCCTGAGGAATAATGACCAGTTTAAGCATTTTGGGGCGTGATAGCCCTAATGCAAGCGATGCCTCAGTCTGACCTTTATTTATAGATAAAATACCTGATCTGACTATTTCTGCAATAAATGCCGCAGTATAAACACTCAAAGCCAATAAAAGTGCTAGAAATTCAGGAATAACCGTAATACCACCACGATAATTAAATCCACGTAGTGTTGGCACCTCCCAATTTATTGGGCTACCAACAATAAAGTAGGTCAGTGCAGGTAAACCAAGCATGATAGCCAGTGATATGCTGACAATAGGAAAGCTTTTACCTGTCGCATCCTGCCGAACCTTTGCCCAACGCCTTACCCCAAAAACCACAAGCAAAGATAATACAAACGCGACCAGCACCCAGCCAAAACCTTCTACAAAATTAGGATCAGGCAGGGCAAGTCCACGATTATTAAGAAAGAAAACGTCAAAGAATTCGATGCTTTGCTTGGGTCTTGGTAAAGGTCTAAGCACCGCAAAATACCAAAAGAAAATTTGCAGTAATAATGGAATATTCCGAAACGTTTCAATATAAACAGCAGATATTTTTGCAATTAACCAGTTGTTAGATAACCTCGCAATACCAATAATAAAACCAAGTACCGTAGCAATGATGATACCTATCGATGCAACCAATATGGTATTTAACAAGCCAACAAAAAATGTACGACCATATGAATGACTTTCGTCATACTCAATAAGACTCTGATTTATACCAAATCCGGCTTCAGACCATAAAAAGTCAAATCCAGTTTTGATACCTCTAGAATCGAGATTATGAAGTGTATTCGAGACAATATAAGCACCACATATTATCAAGAATACCAACATAATTATTTGATAAAGCATGGATCGCTTTTCAGGGTCATTCCAAAAAGCCGTGTGTCCCTTAGCCAGATCCTTCTTTTTTTCCGGCATAAGCAATGATCTCCACTGTTTCTGTAAGTGGTCAGGTTATTGTTATTGATTCACACTTTACCTGTGCTTACAATTCTTTCAGAAACGGCTTTATACCCTTTAACGAATAACTTTTATTAATTGGTATAAAGCAGCTACTGATACTTTTTTACTAGTGAATCTTTAGCGCATAGGTGGTGCGTACTGAATTCCACCTTTTGTCCAAAGCTTATTCAAGCCACGATCGATTTTAAGAGGTGAACTTGAACCTACATTACGCTCGAAAATTTCTCCGTAATTACCAACCTGCTTAACAATTTGATAAGCCCAATCACTCGATATGCCAAGTGATTTAGAACCTTCACCACTTATAAAGCGCTGAACTTCAGGGTTCTTTGATTTCTTCTCTTTTTCAATGTTAGAGGATGTTAGGCCCAACTCTTCAGCATTAACCATGGCAAAAAGTGTCCACTTCACCAAATTAAACCACTGATCATCACCTTGTCGTACCACAGGACCTAAAGGTTCTTTGGAAATGACCTCAGGTAATACCATTGCTTTATCAGGCTTGGATAATTTTATCCGTAATGCATAAAGTTGAGATTGGTCACTTGTTAAAACATCACATCGACCCGCTTCAAAGCCTTTCGCTGTTTGGTCTGCAGTATCAAAGACGACGGGTTCAAATTCCATTTCATTCTGTCTAAAATAATCCGCTAAATTCAATTCGGTTGTAGTACCTGACTGAATACACACAGAAGCACCATCTAACTCTTTTGCACTTTTAACACCTAACTCTTTACTGACCATAAATCCTTGACCGTCATAATAGGTAACGCCAGTAAAGTTGAGACCAAGCGAAGCATCCCGAGTTATTGTCCAGGTGGTTACTCGAGACAATACATCAATTTCGCCGGACTGAAGTGCAGTAAAACGTTCTTTAGCGGTTAAGGGAGTATATTTTACTTTGTTCGCATCGCCCAATGTCGCAGCAGCTACGGCTCGACAAACATCCACATCAATCCCTTGCCACTTGCCCTTGTCATTTGGATTAGAAAACCCTGGTAAACCTGTCGTTACTCCACATTGGACATAGCCACGTTTCTGTACTGACTTAACTGTACTCGCAGCACTTGCCATCATGGGAAAAGATACAGAAACAGCTGTTAATACTGCACATATACTTATTTTTTTCATCACTTTTCCTTTATCTTATTAGAATTTTACTGGGGGTCTTCCTTTACTACTGGTTCTTAACAGCAGTACTCGCTTGCTCCTTTAATAGGCCCCTTAACCTATGTATACACTCTTTAACACCCTTTGGTTCCAACCACCACAAAGGCTACACCAACCATCCCTTTTGTTTTTGCTTTCATTTTTTGCTTTACATTCTTTCTAAAACCTGGGTAAGGATTTTTCGCAATACAATACGTGAAAGACGAAAGCGTGTGGCCTAATTAAACAACAATCCCTTCACATTGCAATGTGAAAGTAGCCTTGAAATGATTAATAAATTGAAAAGATTTGACGAACTTCAAATATTTAAAACTTAGTTAAAATGCGTAGACATTCGATCACAAACAGTAAAGTAATGTTACAGTTAGAAACTTAAATGCTAAAACCTTTTTAAACAACATACACTTACTGTTAACTCAACCCTCAGAAAATTTTGCAAATAAAGAGATCATCACCAGACAGATATACCTAAAATTATTTTACAGAAAATCCATTAACCACCACTTTCAAGCAATTCGAAATAACACTTAAAAAAGCTATTCCCTTTTCTTTTGAGGCACTTTAAAAGTACGCAGCTTTATTGCTTGGCATATGCAGGAAAAACTACTTAAGCTCTAAAGCTATACATTTAACGGACAGTGACTGATTTGACGGGACAACCGTTCTATTTGAAAAAATAGCTGGTAGTTTTATGCTATCCATAAAACGATTCGAAGCGATAATTTTTACATTCTTTTCTTTACTGACAGACATCATTTTAGCTGCAGTATTAATCGTATCACCAAAAAACACCAATTCTCGTTTAATCGTGCCCACTTCTGCTACTAACACATCTCCAGAATGAATACTGATACGAAAGTCTGGCACTCTACTATAACGCTTTAGATACTCATTTTTTTTTGCTTCCATCATCGTGCATAGCGACTCTACACATTGAATACAGCGCTGATTATCCGTATTATTTTTCATTTGCCACGTCACTAATACCTCATCGCCTATTACCCGCTGCATAAAGCCGCCATAATTTGAAACAATACCAGCAATATCGGCAAAAAAATGTGAAAAAAACTGCTGTGCTACATTGTCACCTAATTCCCTTGTTAAGCTCGTTGAGCCAACTAAATCAATAAACATAAATACGCGTTGTTCATTTGTTGGCGTTCGATATTTTCCTAAGAAAAGCCCCCAGAATGTTGCTGTTCCTAAATGGGTGTTAATACGTAATATAAAATTCAAACCAAGCGCCAATAAGAAACTATATATAATATCATGCCATATACCAGGCGCTAAAAAAGGCTGACTACACTGAGGAATAAATATCTGCGTATTTACTAAACTATAATATTCAATAGCACCTATAATCAAAGTTGCAAAAACACTTAATACCAAAGCAAAAACAAGCTGATTTAGCTGTACAAAAACCTCAGCAATTTTTGTCATTACATGATTAAGTTCCGTGAAGGATACCAGTAAGCTCACTAAGATACTTAAAGTAATCACGTGAAAAAGAGTTCGGTCGCTACTTAACGAATAAATGTAGCCTAATATGCTACTCATCAACATAATTGTTATAACTTTTACAATACCTTTCCGCACAAGCATACTACCAAAATATAAAAACCTAATATTCATTCGTGAGTTCCTTTTCAATACTTCTTTTAAACGAGTCAAGCTAACTCCCAAATCCAGATACCTGGACCCTCACTAAAAAATCACTTTTTTAAGAAGCACCCCCTTACCAACATTTTAGTGCTCAATATTTTTTCATAACAAATAATTTATTTCTCTTATTTCAAAGTATTTATTTACTAAACTACGTAGGTATAAGCCACAACATTTTTTTGCACAAATTAAGTAGCTTACAAGAAAAAATCAAAATAAATAAACACGCCCCTAATGATTACTCATCAAGGGTATATTCCATGTAAAATTAATTATTATCGTAATGAATTATTGCCCTCGATTTTGGGCATAGCTATGGTGATAACCAATAACTGAACAAAGAAGAGATGTACTCATCAGTTACTCATTATGAGATCTAATTCTAGCTCATAAATTCCATATAAGTGAACTAGTTTCTTTTTTAGTCTATTTTTTGTGATCCATACAACATATTTTTCCTTTTACCCCCTTAACAAATCATTTTAGCTACGAAAAAGATATCAGAAATTCCATAAGGTACCTCTAAAAATAGTGTTTTTTTTATAAGCACAAAGAAGCACTACACGAAGGGCTGCGTGTATAAACAGGCAAAGGGAAAACCATTACGATGATTTACACCAGGCTAGTAACCAGTGTATGAAGTCAGAGACTTTAGGGTTATTTTGATGTTTATTACTAAACACAAAATAACGATAACCCGATTCATATGTGATATTAATTAGCTGCACTAATCGCTCATTTTCGAGATCATCTTTCACCAAAAAATCTGGCACTAAAGCAACTCCCAAACCTTCACAAGCCGCTTGGATGAGCATAAAAAAGTGTTCCATACCAATTCGCTGAAACTGTGGATTATCTATATGCTGAGCATTAAACCAGCGCTGCCAGATTTTATCTCGTGATGTATGTTCTAACAGCGTATACTTCATAAGGTCTGCCGCAGTGCCAACCTTCTTTTTAATAATATCTTTACGACAGACGGGAATCAGCTTCTCGATAAATAGTTCGTCTGCTTGAATCCCAGGCCAACCTCCCTTTCCACTACGAATAACAACATCAACACCTGGAGGAAACAGCTCTGTCTGGTTATCTCGGGTGATAACATTGAGTACATAATGAGGATAATGGTGTTTGAATTGGTTCAAACGTGGAATTAACCAACGTGTACTGAGTGATGGTAATACACTGATGGTCAATAATTCACTAGGTCGATGTGCACTCATAACACTTTGAGTCGCATCACTCAAAATGTTCAACGCACTTGCAATCGCTGCTTGATACTGAAGACCTGCAGCCGTCAGTATTAACTTTTGACCTTGCCGTACAAATAAATCAAACCCCAGATACGCTTCCAGCTTTTTCACTTGCCGGCTCACAGCCCCTTGTGTCACGCATAACTCTTCTGCGGCAAGCGTAAAACTATGCAATCGTGCAGCCGCTTCAAATGTCCTTAGTGCATTAAGTGGAGGAAGTTTGCGTGCCATAAATAAGCCTGGTATGAGAAAAACTCATGATACCCCTAAGTTTAATCGTTTGCTTATTTTATGCTAACTCGTTGTAATCACCCTGTTTTGCAATGGTAAGTTTAACCACTGAAATCACTTCAGACTTGCCCTATTCTCATTATTATTAATAGCCAGTGCGAATGGTTTTTAGGCGAGGCCATCGAGCGAAGATAACAAAGCATAAAAATCATACGCGAAGGGTATAGAAGTAGTAGTTATTATGATTGATACAGGGTTCTTAATGACCAAAGTGAGCTTTTTATTCATTTTGGTGATGATTGGCTTTACCTTAGGTAGATGCTTCACTATCGAGTTAAAGACAATTTCCACATTGTTACTTTATTTGCTCTCCCCTATTGTGGTGTTTAGTGGTATTGCTCAGGCTAAGCTCTTACCAATGTACTCACTCATTCCTATCTTCTTTTTCCTATTCAGCCTAACAATAGCACTCATAGCACTTAAGTTTGGGCGTTTATTTTGGCAAGACAATACTCGTCATTTATTTGCCTTATCATGCAGTACAGGTAATACGGGGTATTTTGGCCTACCTGTTGCCATGGCGATTCTTGATGAAACGGGCGTAGCATTGGTTATCTTTGCCATGCTTGGTATCACTCTCTTTGAGTATACTGTTGGCTTTTATATCACTGCACGAGGCCAGTATGACGTTCGTAAAAGTATACAAAAACTGGTCAGATTGCCCTTCTTTTATGCATTTTTAGCGGGTTTACTGATCAATCTGGCCCAAATAGAACTACCCACAGTCATTACTGATCAACTGCCAATCTTCAAAGGCAGCTATACCATGCTGGGGATGATGATGATTGGCTTTGCACTGTCATCAGTAACGCGTAAAGATGTTGACTGGAAGTTAATCGGTCTGACCACCTTCAGTAAATTCTTACTTTGGCCCTGCTGTGTCATTCTTGTGATTTTATTAGACCAGCATTTACATCAGTGGCTGGATAACATTATGATCCAAGTGATGCTGCTTATATCCGTTGTCCCTCTGGCCGCAAATACAATTGCGCTTGCTGTTGAACTCAATGTGCACCCCCAAAAGGCCTCCGTTGCAGTGCTAACCAGCACAGCGCTGGGTGTACTCATTGTTCCTGTCTATCTTACTACCTTAACGCAATGGCTAATCTGATAGAAAGCTAATGCCACCTAAACAAAAAGCCCTGCAAATCAAGCAGGGCTTTTTTAGTCTTGTTGCTGTAAATGGATCTATAGCAGAACTTAGCAGCAAATTATGGTTACAGCTGGCTTGCTAATTCCTCAACAGTTTTTGCTAAATGAATAGCATCATCAACTGTAATCTGTTGAGTAGCAACACTATAACTGTCTTGTTGCTCAGCACAGACAAACAATACTATGACTCCCTGTTGCTGTAGATACTCAGCAATACTAGCCATGGACGTTGCTTCTACACCGGATAAAGACTCCTGGTCCAGCACCACAACATTACGTCCTTGATTGAATAAAAGTCGCTCTAAATGCTTAGCTGCAGCCTGACGCTCCTTTCCGGTAATTTCAATAATCTGAGGTTGTTGATCAAACCGTGCTGCGCGTTCTTGTTGTGTAACAGGCTTCACCTGTTGTTCGCCAACCCCTTTGACCATTCCTGCCCCCACAGTAACATTGGTCATTCGGTCAATTAAAATAAAAGCACCTGTACCTGGATTACTATGGTAAGCATCAAAGGTCACTGATTTATTCAATGCAAATTGACAAAGTGCAATCTCATTAAGCTGTAATTGCTCCCCTTGTTGTTGCTCCAGGGTGTTAACATCCGTTTTATGCTCAATGCGCGTTAGCGTGGCAATCGCCTTACTGGTAAGAAATTTAATATCATACTGTTTACCCACCTGTAGTGGTGCTTCCGCCATCCACACAACGGTTGCCTGTATATCACTCGCTACCAGAGGCAGAGTGTCAGGTTTAACAAGCAAATCGCCACGACTGATATCAATTTCATCCGTTAATGTAAGCGTAACTGCCTGCCCTGCAAATGCTTCAGTTAACTCTCCATCATAAGTGATTATTTGTTTTACTCGGCTGCGTTGCTGTGAAGGAAATACCACCAACTCATCACCTGTACGTACAACACCTGAGGTGATAGTGCCACTAAAGCCACGAAAATCTAGGTTAGGCCGGTTAACATATTGAACGGGGAAACGAAAATCATCGAAATTACGATCCGAACTGATCTCTACTGTCTCCAAAATAGACATCAATGGCTGACCTTGATACCAAGGAGTATTAGCACTGAGATTAACAACATTATCACCATCCAATGCCGATATCGGCACGAAGTGAATATCTTTAAAGCCAAGCTCTGCCGCAAATGTCGTGTAATCTTGCTTAATAGTTGTAAAAACTTCCTCAGAAAAGTCCATCAAATCCATTTTGTTAATGGCAACGATGATATGCTTGATACCCAATAACGAAGTCAAAAAGCTATGACGACGCGTTTGTGTTTTTACGCCATTTCGAGCATCAATTAAGATAATGGCTAAATTACAGGTCGATGCCCCCGTCGCCATATTCCGCGTGTATTGCTCATGGCCAGGGGTATCCGCAATAATAAATTTTCGTTTTGCTGTTGAGAAGTAACGATAGGCAACATCAATCGTAATGCCTTGTTCACGCTCTGCTTGCAAACCATCAACCAACAGTGCTAAGTCTAATTTTTCACCCGCATTACCATTTTTCTTACTATCATGTTTGATCGACTCCAGGTGGTCTTCATAAATCATTTTAGAGTCATGAAGTAGTCGACCAATTAATGTACTTTTTCCATCATCAACACTGCCACAGGTTAAAAAGCGTAACAGCTCTTTCTGCTCATGCTGTACCAGATAAGCATTAATATCAGTAGCGATCAGTTCAGATTGATGTGACATACCCAGGCCCCACTTACAATGCTGCAAACGTTAATACCACACCTGTGGCTGCATTAGTGCTATTTTGGCAAATAAGACGGCAATTGCTGTTCATGGCTTAGAAATACCCTTCTTGCTTTTTCTTTTCCATGGAACCAGCACCATCATGGTCAATCACACGACCTTGTCGCTCTGAAGTTTTAGTCAGTAGCATTTCCTGAATAATATCGGGCAATGTCGTAGCGGAAGACTCAATAGCACCTGTCAGAGGGTAACAGCCAAGGGTTCTAAACCTGACCATTTTCAATTCTGGCTGCTCATCTTTATGGAGTGGAAAACGCTCGTCATCAACCATTAAATCTACGCCATCGCGTATGACAACAGGACGTTTTGCTGCATAGTAAAGGGGTACAATGGGGATATTTTCTAAATGAATGTATTGCCAAATATCGAGTTCAGTCCAATTTGATAAGGGGAATACACGAATACTTTCACCCTTATTCACTTTACCATTATAGATATTCCATAGTTCTGGGCGTTGGCTTTTAGGGTCCCAACGATGATTTTTATCACGGAAGGAATAAACACGCTCTTTCGCCCGCGACTTTTCTTCATCTCGTCTGGCACCACCGAATGCCGCATCAAAACCATATTTATCCAGGGCCTGTTTCAATCCCTGGGTTTTCATAATATCCGTATGCTTTGCACTACCATGTACAAAGGGGTTAATACCTAGCGCTTCACCATCAGGATTTTTATGGATCAACAGTTCCATGCCCACTTCTTTCGCTCGTTGATCTCGGAAACTGATCATTTCACGAAACTTCCATCCTGTATCAACATGAAGTAGCGGAAATGGCGGCTTACTTGGGTAAAATGCTTTTAGGGCAAGATGCAACATAACAGAAGAATCCTTGCCTATGGAATAGAGCATGACTGGATTTTCAAACTCTGCGACCACCTCGCGGATAATATGGATACTTTCAGCTTCAAGCTGCTTTAAGTGGGTCAGATTATTTGTTTGCATCTCAGGCTACCATAGCGATTCTTCACGCAGTTAACTTCAAACGGATAATCGCAGTTACTAAGTTGAGCGGTTTCACCCTTGCGCATAGTTCAAGGTTACCACCTGGACTATCAGATCCGTTGCCAAGTATTCATTAATCCCCCTGCTCTGCAGGGTTATGTTATTAGCAACCTACTATACCAAATTAATAATAATTATAATAAGTGAGCCAGTTAGACGTTTTTATCATATAAATATGTTTTTTGGGGATAACTGCGACCTCAGAGAAAGGTCTGCCACAGCCCAATGTCTCCAAACAGGGGGCTGTGACTAAATGCGGAAAAATAAAGGTCGGATTAAACAGGGTTATCTATATCAACAAATATGTGTTCTATACCAAAATGATCTGCAAGTGCTTCCCCCAGTGCTTTAATACCATAGCGCTCAGAGGCATGATGGCCAGCAGCAAAATAATGAATCCCTAATTCACGTGCTATATGCACTGTAGGCTCAGAAATTTCACCCGATAGATAAGCATCAACGCCTAACTGCACAGCCTTTTCAATGAACCCCTGCGCTGCACCTGTACACCAAGCTACTTTTTTGATGGGTTGATTACCTGATTGAATAACAAGCGGTGAGCGTCCCAATACCTTGGTAATCTGTTGGGCAAACTGCTCCACGGTTAACTCACCAGAAACTTCACCTACCAGACCAATGCTGGTATTGATATCAGTATCCATCCCTTGAGTAACCTTCAAACCTAACAGCTTAGCTAATTGAGCATTATTGCCCAGTTCAGGATGAGCATCTAAAGGCAAGTGATAGGCAAGCAAGTTGATCTCATGGGCGAGTAACGCCTGTAAACGCTTTTTCTTCATACCCACAACTGGCTCAGCCTCACCACGCCAGAAATAACCATGGTGAACCAGCAGAGCATCCGCCTGCAGTTTAATTGCACGATCGATAAGCGCCTGACTAGCAGTGACACCAGTCACAATTTTCTTAATATGTGGTTTGCCTTCAACTTGCAAACCATTAGGGCAATAATCTTTAAACAGCTGCGGTTGCAACCATTCGTTCAAAGTATTTATAAGGACTTTACGTTCAACCATAGTGTATACGTCTTACATTAGCAGAATATGAGATGACAGAATAAGTCATGAATCCGTATAATGAGTGTGCCCAGGGGTTAAGAAACACCTGAATAACTTGGCCAGATTTCAAAGCCACAGGCAAACTATTACGAAAACATGACTATGAAAAAACTAGTGCATTTCCTTACATGGCCAACAATTTCTGGTGTCTTAGTTGCCATCATTCTAATGCAGCAATTCCCCAGCTTAGTTGGAAAAAACAATACTGCTGAACAAAATACACCACAAGTCACGCAGGCAGTATACAACAGTACAAATAGCCCTATCAGCCCAACTGAACCTGTCGTAGTTAATCAAGAAAATGTAACCGTTTCTCCCAGTAAAACCGGACCAAGCTCTTATAGTCATGCTGTAAAAAAAGCAGCACCTGCGGTGGTTAATATATACACAACAAAAATAATTCGAGAGCGCCAACACCCTATCTTCGATGATCCTTTTTTTCAGGATTTCTTTGGTTATAACCAAATGCCTAAACGGAAACGTATGCAGTCCAGCTTGGGTTCGGGTGTCATTATGAGTCCAGAAGGCTATGTCGTTACCAACAACCATGTTATTGCAGGTGCCTCAGAAATTCTAATATTACTGCAAGATGGTCGTGAAACAGCTGCTCGCGTTGTTGGTACAGATCCAGAAACTGACTTAGCCATTCTTAAAATAGATCTGGATAATCTACCTTCCATCACCCTGGCCCCCACTCGCAATGCCGAGATTGGTGATGTGGTATTAGCAATAGGTAACCCTTTTGGTGTAGGCCAAACTGTGACCATGGGTATTATCAGTGCCACAGGTCGTAGCAAACTGTACTTAAATACTTACGAAAACTTTATCCAAACAGATGCAGCTATTAACCCAGGTAACTCTGGTGGAGCCCTCATTAATGTTCATGGGGACCTACTTGGTATAAACACAGCTATTTTTTCAAAATCAGGGGGGTCCCAAGGCATTGGTTTTGCGATCCCTTCAGAGATTGCCCGTGATGTAATGTTATCAATCGTCAAGCACGGCAAGGTTATTCGTGGCTGGTTAGGGCTGGAAACTCAGCAGTTTACCCGTGAGCTTGCAGATGCTTTTGGTCTTCCACATATAGAAGGGATTTTAATTACGGGGGTATATCGTAATGGCCCAGCCTTTCAAGCCGGCTTAAAACCTGGTGATTTAATTTTGGAAATAAACAGTATGCATGCACGGGAAGGACGCAAAGTCATGTATCAAGTGGCTCAAATGCGCCCAGGTGAAGAGGTTGTAATAAAAATAATTCGTAATGG
The DNA here is from genome assembly GCF_018837975.1 of Zooshikella harenae. Lineage (GTDB taxonomy): Bacteria > Pseudomonadota > Gammaproteobacteria > Pseudomonadales > Zooshikellaceae > Zooshikella > Zooshikella harenae. The sequence goes on from NZ_JAGSOY010000004.1 coordinate 97,477, forward strand.
AGTTGAGCAAGATATCAAATGTATTATTGGCTTAAGACCATCACTTTCCGGGTTGCAAGAACCTTCTCGCTCAAGGCATTAATCACTCTTCCAACTAAAGCTTCATTTCAAGCACTAATCCAGAATACTTACAGCCTGGATTAGTGCACCTGTCTCTAGTACGAACAATCTATGACTAAAAGGCAACTTAACTGGCAAGCAATGCTGCTAACTCTCTCAGCAAAACTTCATTTTCTTTGGGTGTACCAACCGTAATACGCAAACAGTTGTTGAGTAAAGGATGAGTACCATGAAGACACTTTATTAGAACACCTCTCGCCAATAACAACCGCTGGATCTCAGCAGCATCATGTTCCAGTGTGCGGCACAGTAAAAAGTTGGCCTCACTTGGCCAGACATGCAGATTGTCAAAAGCAGACAGTCGCTCTTTAAGTGCTTCCCGATCAGCACAAATCTGAGCCGTTTGTTTAAGTAACTCATCCACATGTTGTAGCGCAAATACCGTACTGGCTTGGGTTAACACATTAATATTGTAAGGCAGGCGAAGTTTATTCACTTCTGCTAACCAGCCTGGATGACCTATTAAATAACCTAAGCGTAACCCTGCTAACCCCACCTTGGAAAGCGTTCGCATGATAACCACATTGCTGTAATCTGCCAGCAAGGAGTAGGCATCACTTGAAGAAAAAGCTGTATAAGCCTCATCAATGACAACCAAGCCTGAAGTAGCTTCAATAATACGCCGAACCTTTTCTTCTCCAAATACATTACCTGTTGGGTTATTGGGCTGTGCCAAAAAGATTAAGGCGGGGTTATGCGTCTCAATAGCCTTCAGCATTGCACCAACATCCAGAGAAAAGTCCGTGCCTAACGGTATGCCCACATAATCCATCTGCAGGTACTGAGCAATCATCTTGTACATAACGAAGCTTGGTTCTGGCGCCAGTATCGTTCGCTTTGGACCTGCTAATGTTATTGCTAATAACTGGATCAACTCATCAGAGCCGTTACCAAATAAAATCTCATAGTCTTCTGCTATTTGGAATGCCTCACGAAACGCTTGCTTTAGCTGAGAACAATCAGCATCAGGATAACGGTTGACATGAATTTGTTGGAGCGAATCAAGCCATGCTTGATGCATTGTTGATGGCCAGTGGTAAGGATTTTCCATGGCATCAAGCTTAATGACATGCTCCCCAATGGTCGGCACATGATACGCTTTTAAAGCCTGCACATCAGTTCTAACCCAGCGCTCAACATGAGCACTTACTGCTTGTTTACGATTATCACTCGCCATAGGTCATCTTCTTATTGTTAGCTGTATTCTCTCATTATTCTTTAGTTGTGATTCTGTACTCAGCTGAGCGCGCATGTGCGGTCAGCCCTTCTCCCCTCGCCAGGGTAGATGCTATCTGTCCAATCTCACTGGCACTTTCTGCAGAAAAACACACTAATGAAGAACGTTTTTGAAAGTCATAAACCCCAAGAGGAGAAGAAAAACGCGCAGTTCCAGAAGTAGGCAGCACATGATTTGGGCCTGCACAGTAGTCACCCAATGCTTCTGCCGTATAGCGTCCCATAAAGATAGCACCAGCATGCTGTATTTTGGGCAGGAGAGCTTGGGGATTTTCTACTGACAACTCCAAATGTTCAGGGGCAATCTGGTTACTTACAGCTACCGCCGTATCTATATCAGGAGTCCAGATAAAAGCACCACGATTAGCTAATGAGGTGGCAATGAGATCTTTTCTTTCCATTGTAGGCAACAAGCGTTTTATACTTGCTTCTACTTTATGCAAAAAGTCCCTGTCTGGTGAAATTAGGATAGACTGAGCATCTTCATCATGCTCTGCCTGCGAAAACAGATCCATCGCAATCCAGTCAGGGTCTGTTTTACCATCACAAATCACCAGAATTTCAGAAGGACCAGCAATCATATCAATGCCCACCTGGCCAAACACCAATTGTTTAGCCGTGGCCACATAAATATTACCTGGTCCCACAATTTTATCGACTTTGGGTACAGACTCTGTGCCATAAGCTAAAGCAGCAATGGCTTGAGCCCCACCAATCGTGAACACTTTATCAACCCCAGCAATCGCTGCAGCTGCCAATACCCAATCATTCACCACACCTTTGGGCATGGGCACAACCATAATAACTTCTTTAACACCAGCTACTTTGGCTGGAATCGCATTCATTAATACAGATGAAGGATAAGCTGCTTTGCCTCCAGGAACGTAAATACCCACCCGCGCCATAGGCGTAACTTGTTGTCCAAGTAAGACACCCTCTTCTTCATACTGCCAGGAACTCTGGACCTGCTTTTCATGGTACTGCCGAACTCGATCAGCAGCTGCTACCAGTGCTTGTTCATCATTGATATTTAAACGTTGGCGGGCTTCATGAAGTGTTTCAATACCGAGACAAACATCAGTAATTGAGGCTAAATTCCGCTGATCAAAACGACAGGTGTAATCAACTAATGCCTGATCTCCCTGTTGACGCACACCACTAATAATAGATTGCACAGTACTCAATACTTGCTGATCAGAAACAGCTTCCCATGCAGTCAAAGTATTTAAATGCGTTGAAAAATCTTCTGCTGTGGCATCTAACCACTGAATATCAAGAGACATAAGTTACGCTCTCCAACCAAGACTGCTTTATAGTCTTAACTAAGCCAAGGCTGTATTTGACTTATTCTGACATTTCCCGCTTATTAACAGCAGACTCCAAGTCCTGAATCAGGTTTTGAAGTAATTTATGTTTTATTTTCATCGCTGCCTTATTAATGACCAACCTCGCACTTACATGAGCAATCAGCTCTCTGGGCTCTAAGCCATTTGCACGAAGTGTATTTCCAGTATCAACCACATCCACAATTTCATCAGCCAACCCCACCAAAGGTGCTAGTTCCATTGAACCATACAGCTTAATTATTTCTGCTTGATACCCTTGTGTAGCGTAGAAACGCTTTGCAATGTTGACAAATTTAGTAGCCACTCGTCGCCTTCTAGACTGCGGTTTACCACCCACGGGACCCGCAGTCATTAGCCGGCACTGCGCTATTTTTAAATCCAAGGGTTCATAAAGACTTTGAGTGCCATGCTCAAGCAAAACATCTTTGCCAGAAACACCTGCATCAGCAGCACCATATTCAACATAAGTGGGAACATCAGTGGTTCGAACAATCAGTAAGTTAATATGAGGATGATGGGTGGGAATAATTAGCTTGCGGCTTTTCTTCAAGTCTTCTGCAGGCTCAATGCCTGCAGCTTTTAGTAAGGGCAAGGTTTCATCAAGAATCCGCCCTTTCGATAACGCAATCGTAAGTTGATTTTTCATTGTTTTAGTAGCGTATGCTAAGGTACACGTCTGATTTTTGCGCCTAATAATTGAAGTTTTTCTTCTATACACTCATAGCCACGATCAATATGATAAATACGATCTACCACCGTATCACCTTCAGCAACCAAACCGGCTACCACCAAGCTAGCTGAAGCACGTAGATCTGTTGCCATTACAGGCGCAGCTTTAAGTTGATCAACACCAGTGACAATAGCTGTATTACCTTCAATGGTGATATTCGCCCCCATCCGCATCATTTCCAAAGCATGCATAAAGCGATTTTCGAAAACGGTTTCAGTAATACTGCCCGTTCCTTCAGCAACCGCATTCAAGGTTGTGAATTGCGCCTGCATGTCTGTTGGGAACGCAGGGTAAGGTGCTGTTTTTACGCTGATGGCTTTTGGACGCTTGCCATGCATATCCAACTCAATCCAATCATCACCTACAGTAATATCAGCCCCTGCTTCTTTCAGCTTGATCAATACCGCGTCAAGGATAGATGGATCAGTATCTTTAACTTTCACCCGCCCACCAGTAACCGCTGCAGCTACGAGATAGGTTCCAGTTTCAATTCGATCGGGCAATACAGAATACACACAGCCATGAAGCTTTGGTACCCCATCTACAACAATTGTATCACTTCCATGACCAGAGATTTTCGCACCCATTTTAATCAAACAGTGCGCTAAATCGACCACTTCAGGCTCTCGAGCAGCATTTTCAATCACTGTTTGCCCATCAGCTAAACATGCAGCCATTAAGATATTTTCGGTACCCGTGACTGTCACCGTATCCATGAAAATATGGGCACCTTTCAAGCGATCTTTAACACTCGCTTTGATATAACCATCCTCAACCTTAATATCTGCTCCCATAGCCTCAAGGCCACGAATATGAAGGTCCACAGGACGACTACCTATAGCACAACCACCAGGTAGTGCTACTTCAGCTTTACCAAAATGCGCTAACATGGGCCCCAGAACAAGAATGGAAGCCCGCATGGTTTTCACCAATTCATAGGGAGCACTAAGGCTTTTAATAGAGTTTGCATGAACTTCAACATTTAATTTTTCATCAACCACAAGCTCAATGCCCATACGGCCAAACAGCTCAATCATGGTTGTAATATCATGGAGGTGTGGGAGGTTACACACTGTCACTGGCTCATCAGCCAAGAGTGTTGCCGCCAGGATAGGTAAGGCAGCATTTTTCGCTCCGGAAATTCTTATTTCACCATCCAGGCGACTACCACCGGTAATAATCAATTTATCCATTAATTATTCCTCAAGCTCTTACTTAATACTGAGCCAGATAAACTCTGACAGCACAAAGGTGACAGCACAAAGGGCATCATCACTTTCTATTGCTATCCATTTTGTTGGAGATACTGTTGCCACTCAGCAGGCGTGAAGAATTTCATCGTAACCGCATGGATAGTGCCATCAGCGATAAGGTGGTTGAGGTGCGTATAAACCATCTGTTGTTTTTTTACGGGCGATAAGCCTGCGAATTCATCGCTGACAAGTACTAGCTGAAAATTACAGCCTTCACCATCAACAATAACTTCAGTCTCAGTTAGCTTATCTTCTAATAATGCTTTTATTTGCTCTGGTCCCATCGCTACCTCAACATAAAATGCTGAAAAAAGGGGGAGTATCATATAAAAAAATACGCAGTAACGAAACCTTAACTGCGTTTTAATTACCATAGCAAATCTGACTTTTTACTCAATTCCTAAGGGAAGTACGCTATCAAGGCCACTTACCCTGGCCAAATCAAACAAATCAGCAGACATGTTTACAAACTTAAGTTGGAAAGAACACTTTTTTGCAAAGCGTAACCAGCAAAGTAAAACTGAGAGTCCTACACTACTGCACGCAGTGATTCCACCTAGATCAATCTGCCAGACAGAAACTGAATTGTCACTACTCATTAAGTCCCGCCCTTGCTGCTCAATTACCACAGCATTGGCTGCCTCAAGGCAGCCTGAAATTCTGAGAGAGCCTGGTTGAGTCACTTCTACTGTCGCATCTGTCACAGCTTAAGCACCTTTAGCTCGGGTCTTTTCTTCTGCAGATTTCATGATAGAAGACCAGTCATCAATCACTTTTTGAATATTACGCTGGTTTTCACGCATCGCTTGGTCAAACTGAGACTGGAAGACTTTTCCAATATTGATGCCATTAACTACGACATTACGTAACTTCCACTCACCCGCCCCATTTTTAAACATTGTGTAGGTTAAGGGGTAAGTTGTGCCATCTGCAGCATAGATGGTCATATGCACAGGTACACGAGGCTTATTGAGATGAGCAGCAGGAATAGGTTTTACATCAATACGCTGATTATCATATTTAAGCAACGCTTTTCCATAAAACTCAATCATGCTGGTTTTAAATACTTTTTCAAACTGTTGTAACTGTGCAGGAGTCGTTTTTTTAATGTGACGAACACTCATAACACTACGAGCAATTTTATCAAATGCAACAACTGGCGAAAGCACTTTATCCAGCTCACCAAAAAAACGTTGAGGGTTACTTTTGTAATTTGGTTTTTCTTTTTTAATAACTGCAATCATTCTCTCAGTGGTCTCTTTAACCAACCGATCAGGGCTATCGGCTACAGCTAAAGCACTTGAAATGAGGAAGCATTGCGCAAATACTACAGTAATTGCTTTTGTTAAATAGTTTCGCAAATTCATGGATATACCTTCGTCTAGCTAATCCTGTTTATCTTTATTCAACTTCTTTGACTGATTGTTGAAGAAACTTCCCAATCAGATCTTCAAGAATTTGCGCTGGTTGGGTATTCCATATTTCTCCCCCTTCCTGCAAAGTCTTTTCCTCACCACCTAATGTAATACCAATATACTGCTCTCCCAAAAGGCCTGAGGTCAAAATGGCTGCCGTGCTATCTGTTGGAATATTATTAACTTGGCTGTCAATTTCCATAACAACCTTGGCACGCATTTCCGTTTTATCATAGGAAATAGAAACCACTTTTCCTACATTAACACCACTAATAGCCACCTTGGAACGCACTTTGAGACCACCAATGTGATCAAAGAAAGCATGGACGTGATAAGTAGTCTGGGCTGTCTGAATAGACAATCCACTTACTCGCAAAGCCAACAGGATCAGCGCAAATATGCCTGCCAGCATAAAAACTCCCACGCTGATCTCAACGGTTCTCATGCGCACCATTACAGTTCTCCGAACATCACTGCCGTTAAAATAAAGTCTAAACCCAGTACAGCTAATGACGAATAAACAACGGTTCTCGTTGTCGCTCGACTAATGCCTTCTGATGTGGGCATAGTATCGTAGCCTTGGAAAACGGCGATCCAGGTTACGACAAAACCAAAGACCAGGCTTTTAATCACACCATTACAGACATCATCTGCAAAATTAACAGACTGTTGCATGTTTGACCAAAAAGACCCTTCATAAATACCAAGCCAGTCAACACTGACCATGGCCCCGCCATAAATGCCAATGACACTAAAAATTGCAGCAAGCAATGGCATTGAAATAAAACCAGCCCAAAATCGTGGCGCAACAATTCTTTTTAATGGGTCAACACCAATCATTTCCATGCTGGATAGTTGTTCCGTTACTTTCATCAAGCCAATTTCTGCTGTAAGTGCAGACCCTGCACGCCCCGCATAAAGTAACGCCGTAACAACGGGGCCTAACTCTCGCAATAAGGTTAATGCCACCATCTGACCTACAGCTTCTTCAGAACCATAGGTAACAAGAATATTATATCCTTGAAGGCCCAGCACCATACCAATAAAAAGGCCTGAAACTGAAATGATGACCAGTGACAGAACACCTATTGAATACAGTTGTTGTAACAACAATTGATAGCGTGAACCAAAACCTGAGCGACCAAAGATGGCAAGTAATAAAAAGACACCTGATCGACCTATTGACTCAACCCGCATAATACCGGACTGCCCAAGACGGCGAAGAAAGGTAATGAAGCTGGTCATTAAATCCAATCGTTGCCGCTTCATAGCACCTCTCCCATCAACAAATCTTGGCGATAATCTTGTGCCGGATAATGATAAGGTACAGGCCCATCAGGAAGCCCTTTCATAAACTGTTTTATTCTGTCATCAGTAGAATTCATTAGCTCATCAGGTGCTCCATGCCCTAACACACTGGCATCACCTACTACGTAAATATAATCAGCGATACTGGCAGCCTCATGGACATCATGGGAAACCACTATACTGGTTAAGTTCAAGGCATCATTTAATAAGCGAATCAACTGGACCAAAACCCCCATTGCAATAGGGTCCTGTCCAACAAAAGGCTCATCATACATAATCATCATTGGGTCCAAAGCAATCGCTCTTGCCAATGCGACCCGACGAGACATTCCACCTGAAAGCTCGCTGGGCATTAAGTCTCTTGCCCCTCGAAGGCCAACTGCATGCAGCTTCATGAGTACAACATCACGAATCATTGCTTCTGGAAGCTGAGTATGTACACGTAATGGAAAAGCAACGTTTTCATAAACACTTAGATCAGTAAAAAGAGCACCACTTTGAAACAACATGCCCATTTTTCGTCTGACCTTAAATAAATCACTACGACTTAAAGAAGGGATACTATGTCCATCCACAATAATATCGCCAGCATCAGGCTTAAGCTGGGCCCCGATCAAGCGTAATAACGTGGTTTTCCCTGTTCCACTTGGCCCCATAATAGCTGTCACTTTTCCTCTGGGAATATGAATTGTGACATTGTCATAAATAGCACGACCTGAACGTCTAAACGTTAAACCGTTAATTTCGACAATATTATCAGAGGCAAACGCCATAATTTATCAACCTTTGTTAAACGCAGAACAACATTGACTATGGGCCAGACTGGGTCAAATAAATACCGCACTCATTTTATTTGAATACGTAAGTCTTATTTGAAAATAGTGCACATTTTATACAATGATTCATTATTCAGCTGTCAATGAAGGGTTATCATCTATCCCTTTTTTCAGCAAAGACAATGCATCCACAATTAGGTAAAAGTACTTAGTGCCGGCTGACAGTATTAGTATTTTGTTACTAGGGCGCGCATTTTAGCACTATTTATGAGGGAAACAAAAAGCAGCTTTTTATACACCAAATCACAAATGAATGTACTCACAAACCTATTAAATATCTAGCGCATCAATCTAATTTGCACCATCGTATTTTTTAAGATAACGGTATTGATATTTAGGTCACATTAGTGGATATCTTTTTTACCACACTACAAGCCAGTAACAACATAACTTTTAACAAAAATTAAACACTATCAACATATTTTCATAAACAATACTCGGTGTTGCGAAGGTATAATACCAATACAAACAGAATGGTTATTTTTTCTATATTTAAAACAACTCTGCGTAAAAAAATATTACATTGCGTAATGTTTTAACACTAAATAGGAGACTATACGACCTGAAATCTCGTTAAAACAGATTTAAATCCCTTCCTCCCTTAACCCTGTAGAGAGCTAAGGAAGGAGTAGGATTTCTTATAACGCTTTAGTTGCTCCACTGCCATTGCTGATAGTCATTTGATAAGTCATACCAAACTCCCACCCAGTCGCCATACTTCTCACCAAAATGTGTTAAGTAAAACTTAGTGTGCTCTGCATTTTGCAGCCTTCCGCCAACCAGCTCCCAACGTTGTGTATCATCTGTAGTCTTACACTCACTCAGTTGGGCCATATTAGCGCCTGTAAACCAAGAGCGCATTGCCAAGCATTGCTTTTTATCAGCTTTTGGATGTATACGACCTGCACTATCCATCATCCATTTTTGGTTAGCCGCATTATTACACTGGCTTGCGGTGATCCTATTGCCACCCTGCTTATTCACACCTAAACAGAAACCTTTGCCATTTTTCAGAAGTTTATATGAACCATCATCTGGAGTATTTGGATCAGGGTTATCTGGACTACCCCCCGCACTTTTCGCTAACTCTACAGCAAAAGCCGTTGCTAACTTAGCGAATTTAATGGCATGCAAACCATTACCACCCGCACTTTCCAATGTATCATTGGTAGAATGAATATTATTGTTTGATTCACGCATCTGTGCTTCAAAAGGCATTACTGCAGGATAGCCATTACGATACCAGGAAGCATGATCTGAACATGCATAACCACAACTACCGTAACCTACAGTAATTTCTGGAAAGTAGGTTTCAGCAAGTTTTGCCGTAAACTGAGTAAGTTCATTCGATGTGTTGTCTTGCATAAATACAACATCTGCACGAGAACCATTAAAGAGTGTCATATCCAACTGCATCACACCAATAACATTGGTATTACTCTGCTTGTGTTGTGCTGCAATATCACCTGAACCTCGTAAGCCAACTTCTTCTGCCGCATACCCCATAAACTTTATAGTGCGTTTGGGATTAAAATCACTTGCAAAGAGTACTCGCATTGCTTCAGTAAGTGAGGCTATACCTGATGCATTATCATCTGCACCTGGCGCTTTTGCCCGTATTTTGTCACTACTGCTCTGATTGATTGAGTCCAGGTGCCCCCCAACAACAACAACCTCATCCGGTAATTCACTTCCTTTCCAGGTTAATACCACAGAAGGTTGTTGCCACTGGCTATGTTTCACCAATTTAACTGAAACATTTTTATGTCCATTTGCTAACTGCTCCCACTGACTTTTAATCCAGTTGGCAGCCTCTACGCCAGTATCACTTTGATAGTAACGATTATTAAAACGGCTTAAACTATTAATGGTTTCTTTTAAAGATGCTTCCTGAACAGAAGGAATTAGCGCAGTGACGACTTCCCCTTGATCAATCGTGTAATTAGGTTCTACAAAGTCATTAAGTGGCGTGTTTTCATTTTGCTTCACCAAGGCTAGTGCTTGCTCAAAGTCATCATGCACTATAAATCCCCCGCAGCGTTTCATCCGCAGGTGAATAAACTGACTTAATGCATCTATTTTCTTCTTTGAAACCTTGGCGACAGTTGAATTACTTGTAGAAAATGCTTCATCGGCTGTCAGTGATGACAGATCAACATCCTCCAAAAGATAAGGCATTTCTGTACGGATTTTGTCCCGTGTCTCTTTATCGATAGTGATCCAAAAGCCATCATCAGCCCAACCAGACATACTGACTGCAGCTAACAATGCACTACTGACAAAGACACGACTTAATGGTAAAAGCTTCACGGCTAAACCCTCGCGATAGACCTAGTTCATAACAACGGATTACTTCGACTTGTAGTGGCCGTACGCTAGGTGCTCCAAAGGTCTGCTGCCCTAACACAACAGACCAAAGCTAATAGTTAAAAACTTTTTTATAAGTGTTTTACAAGTTCATCAATGAATAAATCTAAGCGCTACATATACTAAAAACGTGGCTATATAACTTTATTAACAACAAACTTTTTCTCAAAAATAGCCAACACATGATAAGTGTCAGACAGCACAAAAATATTCATAAAGGGTATAAAAATAGCAAACACCTGTCGTACAGAACCCAATCAAGCTTATCAGTTAACGAAGGGGGGGCTGAGGGGAGCAAGTCGCAAATTATTATCACCTGCTTACTAAAACGCGGATCTGCATAACATATCCCATTAGAGTAATGATTTTCATCATCGAATAATTGTGAAAACATAATTACTGCGAATTAATGACAAATCTCACAACACAATAACTGAGTACAAACTATTTATTCTTTTTCTTTACTTGCATTTCAATTACAGACTTCCTTTAATAGCGCCCTAACAATACGAGAATATAAACGAGTTGAATTTATGTCTCTGCTATTAGCTTTTATCGCCATTTTGGTAGGTTTTGCTGTGCTCATATGGAGTGCAGATATGTTTGTCGATGGCGCAGCCGCCACTGCACGAAATTTTGGCATGTCAACCATGATGATAGGTTTAACTATTGTTGCTTTTGGCACCTCCGCACCAGAAATTCTGGTGGCGATCATGGCTGCTTCGGATGGGCATTCAGGTTTAGCCGCTGGTAATGCACTAGGCTCTAACATTGCCAACATTGGTTTAGTTTTAGGCATCACTGCACTAGTAGCCCCCCTTCCCATAAAGTCATCTTTACTGCGTAAAGAAGTCCCCCTTTTACTTGCAGTGACATTTCTAGCAGGTGTGTGTCTCTTTGACTCTAGCTTGGCCCTACTGGATGGGATAATTCTACTGTGCGGGTTAGTGGCAACGCTTTACCTATTTTATCGTTGGCAGCAAAATTCTTCTAAAGGTGCAGACCCTCTGATTACAGAGGAAGAAGAGGAAGTTCCTGATTTCTCGCAAAAAAAAGCAACATGGCTATTCATTTGTGGGCTGGTTCTTCTCCTTATTAGCTCCAGAATCTTGGTGTGGGGAGCCACTGAAATCGCGCAATCGCTTGGTGTCAGTGAACTCATCATTGGCTTAACGGTGGTTGCAATCGGAACCAGTCTCCCAGAACTAGCAGCCTCAATTGCTAGTGCTCGAAAAAATCACCACGACATTGCGATTGGTAATGTGGTTGGCTCAAACCTTTTTAACTTACTGGCTGTACTACCTATGCCCGCGTTGATTAACCCTGACCATTTCAGCAGCCTTGTTTTCCAGCGTGATTATCTAGCTATGTTGTTACTAACAGGATTTCTGGTTGGTATGATTTTCTGGGGTAAAATTCGACAATCCTCACTTAGCCGTATTAATGGCTCCTGCCTAGTTGCATGTTATGTGGGATATGGCATTGTTCTTTACTTAACTCACAGTCTTTAGTCTGTCATAATTCGCGCCAGCTAATACAGATGATTTTTACTCAGTCCACGTTCCATGTTAAATAAGCAGCCCAGTAATGTGTCTTTGACTCACTCTATATAGTAGGTAGATTATGACCCAGGCAGAACAGCTTATAGCGTCAGGCAAACGCACCTTTGATATTGAAATTGAAGCGCTACAACAACTAGCAGGCTCTGTAAATGCTGACTTTGTTGCAGCATGTGAGCTTATTCTTGACTGTAAAGGCCGAGTGGTTGTCGTAGGCATGGGCAAGTCAGGGCATATTGGTAATAAGATTGCCGCAACACTAGCCAGTACCGGCACACCTGCGTTTTTTGTACATCCTGGTGAAGCCAGTCATGGCGATATGGGTATGATTACCGACAGCGATGTCGTTATTGCTCTCTCTAATTCTGGTAACACTGCTGAGGTAGTAACACTTCTCCCCCTTCTAAAGCGACTGGGTACTTCTTTGATCAGCATGACAGGAAACCCCCAATCAACGCTTGCAAAAGCGGCTGATGTTAACCTCGATGTTGCCATCAAAAGAGAAGCCTGCCCACTGGATTTAGCGCCGACAGCAAGCACGACAGTCGCATTGGTAATGGGTGATGCTTTAGCTATAGCTTTACTCGAAGCAAAGGGCTTCACTGCTGAAGACTTTGCATTTTCCCACCCTGGCGGTAGCCTAGGCCGACGACTACTGCTAAAAGTTGCAGATATTATGCATCAGAAAGATCGCTTACCCGCAGTTCGCTTAGGTACTCGGCTTAGAGATGCCCTACTGGAAATGACCCAGCAAGGATTGGGTATGACCGCCATTGTAGACGCTGAAGGCCTGCTTCAAGGCGTCTTTACTGATGGCGATTTACGTAGAGCGCTTGATCAGAGTATTGATATTCAACAAGCCACCATTGACAGCGTCATGACATTGAAGTGCAAAGTTGCTAAAGCGGATATGCTGGCAGCTCAAGCACTTAATATTATGGAAAAAAACAAAATCAATGGTTTAATTGTGGTTGATGATAACCATAAGGCCATAGGTGCCCTTAATATGCATGATCTTTTACGTGCAGGTGTCGTATGAGTTTACAGCATTTAACCACAAAAGCCGCGGCTGTTCGTTTACTGGTATGCGATGTTGATGGTGTACTGACTGATGGCCGCCTTTACTTTACAGAAGACGGCCAAGAATTTAAGACATTTAACACGCTGGATGGCCTGGGCTTCAAACTTTTGCAGCAAACTGGGGTCAAAATCGCTATTATCACTGGTCGTAAATCCAAGGTTGTCAGCCAACGTATGACTGCGCTTGGTGTAGAGATTGTTTATCAGGGTCGTGAAGATAAGCTTGTCGTTCTAAAAGATATTCTTGAGCAGCTTGATCTTACGCCTGAACAAGTAGCTTATTTAGGGGATGACTTACCTGACCTCCCTGCTATCCGCCATGTTGGCTTAGGCTTGGCTGTTGCTAATGCAAGTCCAATGGTGAAGCAATATGCTGCTGGCGTCACCCAACAGAATGGTGGACTAGGTGCTGCCAGAGAAGTATGCGAGTTTATTATGGCAAGCCAAGGTACCCTTGATGCCCAACTAGCTCCTTACTTATGTTGTTAACGTGACATTACTGTCTTTAACTTCTATAGAATGAGCTTAGTTCAATATGGGCTTTAAACGTATTACTACGCTGATATTACTGTTGATACTGGGGTATGGCTTATTTACTTTTCTGAATCAGCCTGATGCATTTAACTTAACTGCACCAACAAGTGATAAAAAGGAAGATACTGCTATTTCTCCAGACTTTTTCATGGAGTCACCCGTAATCACCCAGTATACAGCTCAAGGTGAGCGAGACTACATTGTTGTTTCTGAGAAAATAAGCCACTTTCCTCACAATGATATTTCGTTGATTGATCAGCCTGATATTTTGATTACACGGAAACAAAGTAGCGATTGGCATACAACATCACGTCAGGGCAGAATACTTCCTGGTGGAGATGTGATGGAACTCTGGGATAATGTCGTAGTTAGAGAACAGAAAACTACGGGAAATCCTGGCATGATTATAACAACAGAATTTCTTACTGTTTATGCTGAACAAAATCAGGCGAAAACCAAACGTCCAGTAACCATTAAAACTGTCAACTCAGTTGTCAACGCGGTCGGCATGAATACTTATTTAGATGAGGAGCGTGTGGAGTTGCTATCCAATGTTAGGGGAACATATGAAGTACAGGATTAACCTTTTAACAATAGGACTATTACTTGTTAACCTACTGGGCCAGCAAAGTGCCTGGGCTTTGCCTGCTGACAGAGAAAAGCCAATCCACGCAAAATCTGATAGTGCTAATGCCGAAAAAGATGGCATACGCATACTGACGGGAAATGTTGTCATCACCCAAGGCACCATAAAAATTACTGGTCACAAAGTCACGATTTACACTGACAAGCAGGGAAATATCAACAAAGTGATTGCCCTGGGTAGCCCTGCACACTATGAAGAAAAACCTGAACCAAACAAAGAGTTAATTCGCGCCTATGGGAAAAAAATCAACTATATGATTCCTCAAGAAAGAGTTGAAATTATTGTTAATGCCAAATTGTTTCAGGAAGGCAACAAGTTCACAGGCAAGCGCATTGACTATAACATGAAAACCCAAACTGTGAATGCTAAAGGCGACTCATCAAAAGCTGGCGGCAAGCAACGTGTTGAGATGATCCTGCAACCCACTAAGACGAAGTAACTCTATGCCTGTCCTACAAGCCCAAAATCTGGCAAAAAGCTATAAAGGCCGTCAAGTTGTCAAAGAAGTCTCACTTCATATCGAAAGTGGTCAAATCGTTGGTTTGCTTGGTCCCAATGGTGCAGGGAAAACAACTACGTTTTATATGATCGTTGGCTTGGTAAGATCTGATCATGGCCAAGTACAAATAGATGAACAGGATATTACGCACCTACCAATGCATGGTAGAGCACGTGCAGGAATTGGTTACTTACCACAGGAAGCGTCTATTTTTCGAAAACTATCTGTCAGCGAAAATATTATGGGAATTTTAGAAACCCGTAAGGATTTAAATCGACAACAGCGAGAAGAAAAACTTAACCAGTTGCTTGAAGAATTTAATGTAACCCACCTCAAAGATAGTATGGGTATGAGCTTATCTGGAGGGGAACGTAGACGTGTTGAAATTGCTCGTGCACTGGCAACAGAACCCTCTTTCATCCTATTAGATGAACCTTTTGCTGGGGTTGACCCCATCTCTGTAAATGATATAAAAATGATAGTATCTCATTTAAAAGAAAGAGGCATTGGGGTACTAATTACAGATCACAATGTGCGAGAAACACTTGATATTTGTGAGTTAGCCTACATAGTAAGTGAAGGACAAATAATCGCTCAAGGTTCAGCGAGTGATGTAATGGCCAACCAAAAAGTCAAGGATGTTTATCTTGGACACCAATTCAAAATCTAAGACAAGTAGCCTGGTCGCGCATATAATGTGTTAGTGTATGAGATGCGGCCACTCATTATTCTCATTCACTATTTACTGAACAATTAGTGTGGCAGCATTAGTTCACCACAACGACAGGTACTGTTAGTGGAAAATTAATAGATAAATTTCAGCATTTGCTTTGTTGCAGTGTAGGTAAACCAACTAACTATGAAGCCATCCCTAGTTTTAAAAATGGGTCAACAGCTGACAATGACGCCTCAGCTGCAGCAGGCCATTAAACTACTTCAGTTGTCTACTCTTGACTTGCAACAAGAAATTCAGCAAGCCTTAGACTCAAACCCATTACTTGAACTTATTGAAGATGCCTCAGACACAAGCGTAAGTGGCGAGACAGCTGAGTCTACTGACGAACAACAAGTTGACATCACAGAAGAAACATCCCCTAGCTCCAATGGCGATGGTAGTAGCATTGAAGCCACCAACTCCCCATCTCAAGAGCAAGACAGTGATAGTAGTGAATCAGTTTATGAAGACCAGTGGGCAGAGCAAATCCCTTCAGAACTATCGGTTGATACCGCCTGGGATGATGTGTATGAGCCAATACTTCCAACTACTGGAAGTTCATCTTCTAACTCAGATGAAGAATTTGACTATACAGCTAGAAACAGCACTGCAGAAACAATACAGACACACTTGCACTGGCAGCTTAACCTTACCCCACTCAGCGATAATGACCGCCTGATTGCAATTGCAATTATTGATGCTGTTGATGAAAGCGGCTATTTAACCTGTACTCTGGAAGATATTCAGGAAAGCTTTGACCCTGAACTCGAAATTGAGCTTGATGAAGTCGTTGCCGTTCACCGCTTACTAAAACAATTTGACCCTGTTGGTGTTGCCGCTCGGGATTTAAAAGAGTGCCTTTTCACTCAATTGACACAACTCAGTGCAAATACGCCTTTCTTGGAAGAAGCGAAGCTAATCACCCAAAAGTATCTCCATTTATTAGGCAATCACGACTACAATCAACTTATGCGAAAAGCAAAGTTGAAAGAAGAGCAGTTGAAACAAGCCATTCTGTTGATACAAAGCTTAAATCCACGGCCTGGCTCTGTTATTCAAGATGAGAACTCTGAATATATCGTTCCAGATGTCATTGTTCAAAAAAGAAATGATCGCTGGAGTGTAGAACTTAATTCCGATGCCACCCCCCGTCTTCGCATCAATGCAAGCTATGCATCCTTAGT
Source organism: Zooshikella harenae (assembly GCF_018837975.1). Taxonomy (GTDB): domain Bacteria; phylum Pseudomonadota; class Gammaproteobacteria; order Pseudomonadales; family Zooshikellaceae; genus Zooshikella; species Zooshikella harenae. The sequence goes on from NZ_JAGSOY010000004.1 coordinate 114,305, forward strand.
CAAGCGTGCAGACAGCAGTTCCGATAATACCTATATTAAAAATCATCTCCAGGAAGCACGCTGGTTTATAAAAAGTTTGCAAAGCCGTAATGAAACATTAATGCGAGTTGCTAGCTGTATTGTGGAGCACCAAAAAGGCTTTTTAGAATATGGTGAAGAAGCCATGAAGCCTTTGGTACTTCATGATATTGCAGAGGCAGTTGGCATGCATGAGTCAACAATATCAAGAGTAACAACTCAAAAATATATGCACACCCCTCGTGGTATATTTGAACTGAAGTATTTTTTCTCCAGTCATGTCAGTACCTCATCGGGTGGAGAATGCTCATCAACAGCAATCCGAGCCATCATAAAAAAATTGATCGCAGTAGAGAATGCGCGAAAACCTTTATCTGATAGTAAAATAGCCAAGCTTCTAGAAGAACAAGGAATAAAAGTGGCAAGACGAACTATCGCTAAGTACCGAGAGTCACTTTCAATTCCGCCTTCTAACGAGCGAAAACGGTTGGTGTAAGAAAGCGTTATAGGGTGACGAACACCCCTGTTACCCCTACTCAATGGATTAGGGGTGTTGTGAAGTCAGTAGTAGTACACTGTTTCTACTGATAGACTGTAAATCGGATCACTTAGGAGATCGATGCATGCAAATAAATATTAGTGGTCACCACGTTGATATTACCGATCCGCTGCGCCAATATGTTATCAGCAAATTTGAGCGATTGGAGCGGCACTTTGATAACATTACCAATGTGCAAGTTACTTTAAGTGTTGAAAAACTTCGACAAAAAGCTGAGACCACTTTACATATAAGAGGTGCAGATATTCGCGCTGAAGCGGAATCTGAAGACATGTATGCAGCGATTGACATGCTTGTCGATAAGTTAGATCGTCAACTTCTAAAACACAAAGAGAAAAACCTTGACCGTTTACAGGGCGCAGGAGCCCGATAAACCGGCCATTGTTGGAGATTGTAAAAACGCAATGAAACTCGAACAGATTCTTGCCCCGGAGTGCACCGCTTGTGATGTTGAGGGTGGCAGTAAAAAAAGAACGTTAGAGCAAATTGCAGATATCCTGGCCGGTTACCGGCCAGGCATCGGTGCTAGCGAACTTTTTGATAGTCTTATTACAAGAGAACGGCTGGGAAGTACTGGATTTGGCAATGGTATTGCGCTTCCCCACTGCCGGTTAACCAACTGTGAAAAACCCATGGCGGCTTTACTAAAGCTTCGTGAACCCATCGAGTTTGATGCAATGGATAATCACCCTGTTGATTTAATTTTTGCACTTGTAGTTCCAGAAGAAGCTACTTCTGAGCATTTAGCTATATTGCAGCTTGTTGCTGAACGATTTGAAAATGCTAGTTTCAGAAATAGACTTCGTAATGCTCAAAGCAACCATGAACTTTACGAGCTTGCTATTGCCCCTCTTCCTAATTAACAGGTCACACACAATCATCTAGCTTTAACGCTTCATTTATTTTTTACTCCAAGTGACGGACTTCACTGTAGCTTGACTACAACAAGAAGCCGTCATTTTGGTGTACACTATACATGCAGTGTAATAATAATATGGCGCGATAAATAAAAGCCAACTCACAACCATGGTACACATAAAAGTCGTATGAAACTTGTTATCATTAGCGGTCGATCAGGTTCAGGGAAAAGTACTGGTTTACATGTACTTGAAGACCAAGGTTTTTTCTGTATTGATAATTTACCCTTAGTTTTACTCCCTGATTTGGCTAAAGAGCTGCAAAGAGCTTATTTAGACCGTGTAGCAGTCAGTATTGATGCCAGAAATATACGACAAGAGTTATCTCGCTTTCCAGAAATTATTAATCGGATCAAGCAACAACATGTTGATGCCGAGGTTATTTATCTCGATGCTGACGATGAAGAACTTTTAAAACGCTTTAGTGAAACTCGACGAAAACATCCATTAAGCACCCAAAACTGTTCTTTGGCTGAAGCGCTTAAAGCTGAACAGCAAGTCCTGGAGCCAATCTCTAACCTGGCTGATCTCACCATGGATACGACAGGGCTTACGCTTCATGATTTACGCGATATATTTAATAAACGAGTAGCCTGTAAACAAGACAAAAGTATTGCATTATTATTTGAATCATTTGGCTTTAAAAAAGGTGCACCTAATGATGCAGACTATATTTTTGATGTTCGGTGTTTACCTAATCCCTATTGGGTCAATCATTTACGACAGTACACAGGTAAAGATCAGCCCATTAAAGAGTTTTTAATGGCAGAACCTCAAGTTGATGTGATGTTTGAAGACATTTATAAGTTTGTTGAAAAATGGTTACCAAGCTTTGAAGCCTGCAACCGGAGTTACCTAACAGTTGCTATAGGGTGCACAGGAGGTCATCACCGTTCAGTCTATTTAGCTGAGCGGCTTGCATCTTCCTTTCAAGCTAAGTACCGTAATGTCCAAGTTAGGCATCGTGAACTTCCTTAATTAAGACTTCAGCCGTCACCATGATAGAAGAACAGCTCATCATCATTAATAAGCTAGGACTTCATGCTCGAGCTGCAGCAAAGTTTGTAACAACTGCTGCAGCCTTTGGCAGCACGATTCGTGTTGGCAAAGCAGGTAAAATGGTAGATGGCAAAAGCATTATGTCAGTCATGATGCTAGCAGCCAATCAGGGTACAACCCTCGATGTGCTTATTGACGGCAAAGACGAAGAACAAGCATTTATTGCACTTAAGGCATTGGTTGATAACTACTTTGAGGAAGGAGAGTAAAATTTATCGGGTCACAAGCATTTATAATATCCTTCCACTTTTACGAAAATACCAACACACCCAAAGACAATCCACAGCACACTCTACTGCACTCATTCCAACCTGTACATTTTCTGATTTAGTAAAAGAAATCAAGAAGATACTATGGCCTATCGCAAATTTTCGTTAAAATTTGCATTCTAGTGCTTTCTGTAACTTCTGCACTGCCCAACAGGGGGGGTTATGGCTCAACAACAAAGCAGCATTTCCGATACACAAATCCAGGCCTTAAATGAGGCACTGGAGCAAGGGGTATCGCCTCAAGTATCAATGATGCTGAACAGCCTATCCTCAGCAGATATTGCCCACTTACTTGAGTCTTCTCCTCCCAAAATAAGAACCCTGATTTGGCAGCTATTGGAAAAAGAACTTGCTGCTGAAGTACTCCAAGAACTTGGGGATGATCTGCGCCAATTTTATCTGGAACAGATGAATGTAGATGAAGTTGCAGCCCTTACCGAAAATATCGATACCGATGACCTGGCAGATATGCTGCAATTGCTGCCAGACACAATTACCCGACAAGTGTTGGCATCTATGGATGCCCAAGACCGCCATCGTGTAGAACAAGTATTATCCTATCCAGAAGATACTGCTGGCGGCTTGATGAATACGGATATGATTACTGTCCGTCCCAGCAATACACTGGATGTAGTATTTCGTTATTTACGCCGCCATCCAGAATTACCCGAGATGACGGATGCATTATTGGTCGTTAACCGTCGAGATGAATTCATAGGCGTATTACCTATTAGTAAAATGCTCACCACCCACCCTTCTATCAGTGTGCGTGAAGTGATGCAAACAGATATTCAAGCCATCCCAGCCAATATGCCAGCTAATAAAGTAGCTCAGCTCTTTGAACGTCAGGACTTGGTCTCAGCTCCTGTAATGGATGATGAAGGCAAGCTGGTCGGTCGTATCACCGTTGACGATGTTGTCGATGTTATCCGTGAAGAAGGTGAGCACTCTCTGATGAGTATGGCTGGCCTGGATGAAGATGCTGACACCTTTGCGCCTGTTTTGAAAACAGCACGTAGCCGGGCAATCTGGTTAGGAATTAACTTGTTGACCGCTTTTATTGCCTCAGGTGTTATTGGCATGTTCCAAGACACGATAGATAAAGTCGTGGCACTTGCAGTACTCATGCCCATTGTCGCAAGTATGGGAGGAATTGCAGGGAGCCAAACCTTAACCCTGGTGATTCGAGCAATGGCCCTTGGTCAAATAGGGCAGTCCAACGTTCGCTGGCTAATATCAAGGGAATGTATAGTTGGTTTTCTAAATGGTTGTCTTTGGGCCGTTGTTGTATCTATCGCCTCAATGTTGTGGTTTAAAGACCCTATTATTTCTGCTGTTATTGCGCTCGCAATGGTCGTCAATTTACTTATCGCAGCCATTGCTGGAGCCGGTCTACCTTTGCTGCTAAAAGCGATGCGTATAGATCCTGCTTTAGCAGGAAGCGTAGTCTTAACAACCATAACTGATGTTGTAGGTTTTGTTGCGTTCCTTGGGTTAGCCTCCTATTTTTTCGGCTGAGGCCAACACCAAGAACCTTACTATGCTATATACAACAATTGACGGGCTACCAAATAAAAAACAACAAAGTCAGTTATTAGTGTCCTGCCACTGTCATTTGCTCTATCAGCAACGAACCCGTCTTCACATTACTCCGCCAGTCAATGTCATTACCTATAGCAACAAGATTGCGAAACATATTTTTTAGGTTACTGGCAATGGTTACTTCAGAAACTGGAAACTGGATTTTGCCATTTTCAACCCAAAAGCCAGCTGCTCCACGAGAATAATCACCCGTGACAGCATTAATCCCATGCCCCATCAGCTCAGTAACAAGCAGACCACGATCCATCTTCTTCAGTAAATCATTCAAAGAGTAATCATGTGGTTCAATAAAAAGATTATGCACTCCACCCGCATTTGCCGTGCTTTGTATTTTCAGTTTGCGTGCAGAATAAGTGCTTAATACATAACTTTGTAGAACACCATCAGTTACAAAATCTTTTGCATAAGTCGCCAAACCATCATTATCAAAAGCAGCACTACCAATGACACCTTTTAGGTGAGGCTGCTCGTGAATTCTTACATTATCTGGAAATATTTGTTGATCTAGACTGTTTAGCAAAAATGATGCTTCTCTGTATTGGCTAGAGCCTGTTACTGCAGAAAGAAAATGTCCCAGTATGGAACTCGCTAATTCTGCTGAAAAAAGGACAGGAACCTGACAGGTTTCCACTTTTCGTGACCCTAAGCGGGCAACTGTCCGCTCAGCTGCTTTTGCGCCTACCTGCTCTGCTGCTTGCAGATCTCCACTATTTCGCGCAATGGTATACCAATAATCTCTCTGCATCTCCTTTTGCTGTTGGGCAATCATTACACAACTAATACTATGACGACTTGATAAATAGCTGCCTAAAAAACCATTAGAGTTTCCGTACAAACGACACCCCTGATGGCTGGCAACCGTCGCACCTTCAGAGTTACAAATAAGGTCACTTTGTTGGAATGCTGCCGCTTCAGTGGTTTTCGCCAGATCCACAGCTTGCTCAGGCGTAATGCCCCAAGGATGATATAGATCCAAGTCAGGAATTTGCTGTGCCATCTGCTCAGGATCAGCCAATCCTGCACAGTCATCTTCTGATGTATATCGAGCAATATTCACCGCCGCAGCAACGGTGTCTTCAATCGCCTCAGGGGAGCTATCTGAAGTACTGGCTGACCCTTTACGCTTCCCGACATAAGCCGTAATACCAAAACCGCGATCACAGTTGAACTCTACTGTTTCAACTTCGCCCTTACGCACACTAGCAGATAAGCCTGTATCCAAGCTGACACCGACCTCAGCCGCCGTGGCGCCTTGTCGCTTCGCTTCTGTGAGAATTTGTTCAACCAGGCTTTCTAGTTGTTTTTGCTCGACCTTAGGATCGATAGAATGAGAATGTTGTTGCACAGTCATAAATATATTTAAACTTTTAAATGTTAAACGTGCTGAGTCAAGTGATCCAGGCTCGTTATTATACCCTTCACAAATCATTTTTAGGGTTTGTTGTCAGCGCTCTTCACCTCAGTCACTTATTAATATAAGCTCCTGAGGCTTCATCGCTTGACAGCCGCCCCTAAAAACCCTTCGTATTGGGTATATGAATCAAGTAGTGTTAACTCAGATGATTCAGGCTACAATTGCGCCATACTGTAACAAAGATTCCTAGCAGAATGATGACTGAAGACTTAACTGACGAATTTGATGATTATAAGAGTAAATCCCAGCTCAAGCGTGAAATGCATGCTTTACAAGCATTAGGCCAACGCTTGCTGGAATTAAAACCAGATATTCTTAAGCAAATTCCTTTAAACGACAGATTACGCCAAGCAGTGGAAGAAGGTAAACGCATTAAAAGCTTTAATGCCCAAAAACGTCACCTGCAGTTTATTGGCAAGCTCATGCGAGACCAAGATACTGAAGCAATCATTGCAACACTAGATCGCCTTGATAGCACTAGTGAAGAATCAGCACGACGCTTCCACTTGCTTGAACGTTGGCGTGATCGACTACTTGATGACACCACCAGCCAAGAATCACTCAATGAGTTGGTAACTCAGTGCCCAGAAGTTGAGATTCAACATGTAAGGCAACTGATTCGCCAAGCTCACAAAGAAACGGCAGCCAATAAACCTCCCAGTGCCAGCCGTAAGCTCTTTCGTTACCTACGTGAGCTGGACCAGCAACAGGATTTTTTAGGTAAAACCAGCTAAGTACCTAAGCTACCAGGGGCTTATGCCCCTGTGCCACCTACTGTAATTTCTGCAATTTTTAAGGTTGGCTGCCCAACCCCAACAGGTACAGACTGCCCTTCTTTACCACACACACCAATACCAGGATCAAGAGATAAATCATTACCCACCATGGTAATGTTGTTCATAACATCAGGACCATTACCAATTAAGGTAGCACCCTTCACTGGCCGTGTAATTTTTCCATTCTCGATCAAATAAGCTTCACTCGTCGAAAATACAAACTTGCCAGAAGTAATATCAACCTGACCACCACCAAGTTGTGCGGCATAAATACCTTTATCAACGGAGGCAATAATCTCTTCTGGCGAAAGTTCACCTGGTAACATATAAGTATTGGTCATACGCGGCATAGGTAAATGAGAGTAAGATTCCCGGCGTCCATTGCCTGTTGGTTTCATACCCATAAGCCGAGCATTTTGCTTATCTTGCATGTAATTTTTCAGAATGCCATTTTCAATAAGTACGGTACACTCTGCAGGCACACCTTCATCGTCCATATTAAGCGACCCTCGACGACCAGGTAATGTGCCATCATCAACCACCGTACAGAGCGAAGAAGCGACTTGCTCACCCATTCGACCTGAGTAAGCAGAACTACCTTTTCGATTAAAGTCTCCTTCCAAACCATGACCCACTGCTTCATGGAGCAATACTCCAGACCAGCCTGGACCAAGTACAACCGGCATAGCACCAGCAGGTGAAGGCTCTGCTACAAGGTTCACGAGTGCCTGGCGCACAGCATCACGCACATACTCCTGGGCACGATCATCTTTAACAAAAAGCTGGTAATCTGCTCGGCCACCACCACCCGCTGATCCACGCTCACGGCGTCCATCCTGCTCGACAATCACAGAAATATTTAAACGTACGAGCGGCCTGACATCACCCGCCAAAGTGCCATCACTCGCGGCAACCAGGACCGTCTCATAGCCTCCAGCCAAACTCACCGTTACCTGTTTTACTCTAGAATCCAATTGTCGTGCTTGACGATCCATATCTTTCAACAGTGTTACCTTATCCTGCTGACTCAACACATCCAGTGGATTACTTGCAGGATAAAGCGCCAATGGACGCGAAGACTGCCAAGCCTGTACAGACTGATTCTGCCCTCGAGTAGCGATTGACCGAGCAGCTGCAGCAGCCTGATTGAGTGCGGGAAGAATGATTTCATTAGAGTAGGCAAAACCGGTTTTTTCACCACTCATGGCGCGCACACCCACACCACGATCAACATTAAAGCTGCCCTCTTTAACAATTCCATCATCTAAAACCCAAGACTCAAAGCGTGAGTTTTGAAAATATAAATCTGCAGCATCTATCTGATGGCCCAACATCCCATCAATAATATTAGCAACATGATTCTCTGTGAGCTCAGCAGGCATCAACAGTTGTTCTTTTGCAGAGAGTAATAAATCAGTCATAAATAATAAGAAACCTATTTCTTGATCAAAGCCAGTTCATAAGGACATCGATGAGATAATGACGGCATTTGATCACGAATTTGTTTGACCTTTTGTAAATCAATTTCAGCCAGGATAACAGCTTCACCCTTTGTTGTTGATGCAATAGCTTGCCCCCAAGGGTCCACAATCATTGAGTGACCATGGGTTTCACGCTTATCCCCATGAGAACCTGTCTGGTTAGCAGCAATGACATAACTAAAGTTTTCAATTGCCCTGGCTTTTACGAGTGTTTCCCAATGTGCCGCCCCTGTAACAGCTGTAAACGCAGAGGGAATACAAAAAATATCAACGTTATGCTCAGCCAGCTTTCTAAAAATTTCCGGAAAACGTAAATCGTAGCAAATCACAGGTGCTACCCGACCAAATGGAGTATCAACAACGACAAGATGTTTACCTGGCAGGAACTCCTTTGATTCCCGATATGATCCTTTGCTGTCATCCACATTGACATCAAATAGGTGGATTTTATCATAACGCGCAACTTCGTCTCCCTGATTATTATAGACAAAACAACTGGCCAGGCAGCGATCATCTGTTTGTCCTTCAGGTAAAAATGGAATAGAACCCGCAACCAGCCAAATATTATGGGTTCTGGCCTGTTCCGCTAAAAATGAGCGAATAGGACCTTCAACCGTTTGCTCTCCCTTTCCAATTAATAACATCTCAGGTGTAGCAAACGCAGCAAAACACTCTGGTAATACAACTAAGTTGGCACCCAACCGAACCACTTGACTAATTAGCCGTTCAGCATGCGTTAAGTTATCGGCTACATCCATGCCAGAGTTCATTTGTACAGCAGCTACTTTATATTTCATTTCATCCCTTTAATCGTCTTTTTCTGTGTCAGCACTAAATATTTTATCGAACGACACTTTTGGATCAGTCAGTGTCCCAGTCAAACGGTAACGCGCACTGGCAAACTGTTGTACGGTATTACCCAGTAGCTTATCAAATAAATAAATAGCACCACCCACCTGAGGTGCCCCCATCAGTACCGCAATAATGGGTAAGTTATCCGTCACAGGTAGGGTAACCACGATAAATGCATCAACCTTATCTGTTACAAAATTAAGCACACCATCCATCTGAAAATCAGCAGAAGGTCCCTCAATGGTAACTGGACTATCAAAGGTTAAAATTCCCCTGTTAAAACGACCATTGACTTTGAATTTATCAAAGCTCACCCCAGAGGAAAATAAATCCGAAAAATCCAAACGTAAACGTCGAGCAATCGCATTAAAATTGAGAATACCCAACAGTTTCAGTGCATTCGCTGAGCGTTCAGTTTCAACAAAACGGCCATGTTCTATTTTACTACCAAATTTACCTGTGAGTGTTTTTAACGCAAAGGCCATGGGTGATCCTGGCCAGTTAACATCGACAGAGACTTTTGTTTTTTTACTGGTCAGCGTTGAAGCATACCCCCAATTTTCGAGGACCTTACCAATATTTTCAGCACGAATCACACCTTTATAAAAGGAGCGGTGAAAACCACGCTGATAATTCCACGATAAATCCCCCGTAACCGATAGCCCCTGCATATCCCCTACGATATTTTGCACATGAAGTCCATTTGGGTTTGGACGAATATTTGCTGATAATGAGCCAACCTTCTGCTTATCCAGCGTTAAGTCATGAATTCTAAGGTTCATAGCAGGAATCGACTGTGGTTTGACTGCAACATCCTGACTGTTTGCAGAAGCATCAGCTTTATTTTCACCAACGCTACTTATTACCGCTTTATCAACCCAAATATCCATAGGTTGCCGTTGGCTAAAAGGAATATTGACCTGCCCCTTTAAATCATTACTATCAAGTAATACACGCCAGTGATCCCTCATCGTCAACAATGAAACATTGATTTTTTTTAACTGCTGATTTGCGGCAACTAACTTATCAATAACAAAGTTACGGATCGTGACAGGTTTAATTGATGATGCACCCTTGCTATCAAAACCAGCCCATAGTGTTTGCCATTGGCTTACATCAAGCACAGGCAACCAACCTGCTACCTGAACACCTCTGGGTATTGGAGAAATCAATCCACCTCGTCCAACCAGCAAATTGGCTGAAAGCAGTCCCTGTTTACCTAGTAGCATTGCTGCACTGAGTTGGTTGTGAATCATTCCTCTTAATAACAAAGGTTCTTGAAAGGCAATGTTCAACTGTAATGGACGCTTCTCACTAGGAGACTTATCAAAAGGTACGGGTAGATTTAAGCCAATACCTTGTAGGTCAGTTTGAATGGTTAACTGGGGAGCACGTTTTTTAGTGTCATAAACCTTTAATTCAGCCGTAATTTCCGTTTGGCCTTTAACCCATTTTTGAATTGGCTCTGGTGCACCTAACCAGCGCATAAGTGGCTTACTTTGTATTGGAGCTTGCAGCAAAATACTCTGTACAAACTGTTTTTTTTCTTTTTTAACCTCAAGCTTTGCGGTAAAAGCATTTTTTAAAAACTGTCCTTGCAGTCCCTGTCCAAACATGCCCTGTCCAGCATCGTAACGTAATGCACCATTAATTTGATCAAATGTAATATTTTGTTGTGGGAGTTTTATTTGGCCATTATGTACAGCAACATCTACTGTACCAGTTGGCTGAGTCTTTTCTTCTAATGGTATGCTTAAGCCTAATTTGACATTATAGTCACCAGCAACAGTCCAAGGTACTTCAACATCATTGAGTGCATCTGCAATAGGACTCTCATGAAGTAGCTTATTGGCATCCTTCCCCACCAATTTTGAATCACCCTTTAAATGCAGTACTAAAGGTTGGTTATTTTCCAGTTCCGTAAAATCTGCAGTTACTTGTAAACCATCAATTTTACTTTTGCTGTAAAGAGTCCCCTCTTCTACCTCAACATTCAAGTGATCACTACTGACATGCACCAGCGCTTTCAAAGCATTTGCTGTTGGCCAAGCAGGATCATACTGCAAGATTCCCTGACGAATTTTGAAAAATAAACCAAAATTTCTGGCGGCATCCAAATCGTCTGGGTCTAGTGATCCGTTATAAACAAAGGCCCCAGACTCAATATTGGCCTGCTTAATACTCTGATCAAGCCAAGTGACCAGCTCCTCAGACATGGCACCTCGTGCTGGCAAATACTGACTCGTATATTGCGCATCCCCTTCAGTAACTCCGACGGTTAATGCCATTTGTGGGGATCTATCATCAAAGGGAAATTGAAGCCTGAACTGTCCTTTGAAGTCGCCATCATCTCCTGTTAAGGCAACATTATGGGTATACAACTCATATTTGTTATCAAAAATACGCCACTCTAAACGCCCTGAAGCTTGGTCATAATACCAAGTCCGACGAAAAAGGCTCTCTAGCCCCAGGCTAAATCGCTTAGTGTCCAATAAAATCACGCCTTTTTTGGGCGTGATAAGTGTGTAGCCAGAGATACCTGACCCTGAAGGTGCATTCTCCCATGCATCAACACCAACATCATGCAAACGTGCACTGGCAACAAAAGCTGAGGATTGACTTGGCTGCCAGTCCAACCAAACTTGTCGCAGTTTCCCTACCGGATTTAACGTGTGCAACAACTGATGTGCTTCTTTAGGAAGCCACTGTGTGGAAAGGGTCATTTTTTTCAGTGCCGCCAAGTCAATCTCAGATAATGCCAACGTAATTTTTGGTGACTTCATATTGGCTTGATTTGAGTTGTTAGCGGGTCCAGCTTTGCTGCTTTGTTTTGAAGCTAAAGACTCCTTGCTCCCCCCTTCAGTGTTAGGCAACTTAAGTGGTGTATCTCCCTCCAGACGACTATCTGCCGAAATATAGGGTAACGTTAACGGTGGTTGATCATTAACCGCAAGCGCTAAGTCTTTAGCACGCCAATTCCACTGTTGATTAGAAGTCCATTGCAGCTGACTGTTCTTAACTTTGAAGTGCTGTATTGTAGGTAGTTGATGGTTAGCCCAATGTCCTGCCACTTCAGTAAAGTCAAGTACACTCTGAGCATCTAACCGTTGACCATTCCATGTCAGCCAAAGCTTCCCATCAAGCTGTTCGACATTTAGCTGAGCTGATTCAGGAAGAAATATTGCCAACCATGGGGTTAAGTGAATATTCTCAATATCAAGCATGGCGGAAAGCTTTGTATCCTGCCAGGTCTTACCCCACTTACTCAATTTTACAGCAACCGAAATTTCCCCAGAGCGCTGACCTGTATAACCACCCTGAAGAGAGCCCGTCACATGAATACCCTGTTGGGTATTTTCAATTGTCAGTTGAACATTTGTCAGCGCTTGAACCGAACCGTGTACAGGTTCAAAGACGACAGTACTGTCCAATAGATGCAGACGGTTTTGCTGTAAAATAAGGCCTGAAATCAGGCTAAAATCACTTTTCTCTGGTGGCGCTGCCTGGAAACCACGCAAATGCCACTGCTTTGTGCTTTGCTCCTGAAGCTGGATATCAGCACCTTTCACCTCAAGCTGCTCAAACACCAGTGACCCAGATAGAATAGATCCTAGCGTATCAAAGGATAATATGAGCTGCTTTGCCGATAATGTATCTTGCAAAGGGTCCTGAGGATTTTTAATGGTTACATCTGTAGCCACGATTGCTGGGTTAAAACCACGCCAACTGCCCGCTAATTGCCCAATAGATACTTGAGTATTAAGGTAGTCGGCGAGCCTCTCTGACAGCTCTTCACGATAGTCTGTTAATCGAGGTAGTAAAAAACGTCCAGCACTGACATAAAGTGCAATAAGCACAATCAAGGTGACCGCAAGCCACCAAACAATTCGAGAAAACCAACGGGCAATCCAAAGCATTTAGCTATCCAAAACACCAGGCTTATACAAATTACACGCAATTTGCCTTATACCAGAACAACATCAAACTGTTCTTGGGTATACATGGGCTCAACCTGTATACGTATATTTTTTTCAATAAATTCTTCCAAATCAGCTACATTGCCAGAATCTTCCTCCAATAAACGATCCACAACAGTTTGCGCAGCTAACACCAGGTAAGTATCACTATCATAAGCCCGGGCTTCCCTAAGAATCTCCCGAAAAATTTCATAACAAACAGTTTCTGGCGTTTTTAAGGAACCACGTCCCTGGCAAGTTGGGCAAGGCTCACACAACACATTTTCCAAGCTTTCACGGGTCCGCTTACGGGTCATTTCAACTAATCCCAACTCGGAAACTCCGGTAATATTGGTTTTTGCATGGTCCCGCTCCAGGTTTTTTTCTAACATCCGAAAAACTTGTCGCTTGTGTTCATCATCTTCCATATCGATAAAATCAATAATGATAATACCACCAAGATTGCGTAAGCGAAGCTGGCGGGCTATTGCTGTTGCTGCTTCTAAATTCGTTTTAAAAATAGTTTCTTCCAGATTACGATGCCCAACAAAAGCGCCTGTATTCACATCAATCGTCGTCATAGCCTCAGTCTGATCAATGATTAGATGTCCACCAGATTTAAGTGGCACTTTTCGGCTCAGTGCTCGCTGTATTTCATCTTCAACACTGTATAAATCAAAAATAGGGCGCTCGCCTGGATAATATTCAACACGATCTTCAATTCGCGGGATTAGTTTCTTAACAAACTTAAGCACTTTTAAGTAGGTTTCTTTAGAATCTATACGAACCTTTTCAATGACCGGTTCAACCAAATCCCTTAAGGTTCGCAAATAAAGAGGAAGGTCTTCATAGACTGCAACGGGCGCTTTGGTTGAAGCAATACTTTCAGAAATAGAGTCCCACAAGCGGTGCAAGAAAAAAATGTCATTCAGAATTTCTGCTTCGCCAACCCCTTCTGCAGCTGTCCGTAAAATAAAGCCACCTTTATCTTGAATCCCATGCTCTTCAAGCAGTTTTTCCACCATGACCTTTAAACGCTCACGCTCCTGCTGGTCCTCAATACGCAAAGAAATACCAACATGATTGGTATGAGGCATATACACTAAGTAGCGGGCAGGAATAGAAATGTGAGTCGTTAATCGAGCACCTTTTGTACCTAATGGGTCCTTCGTAACCTGAACCACAATGGACTGCCCTTCATGGACTAAATAGCTGATATGAGGTTCAGATTCATTACTTGAAGCCGTTTCGTTCTCCTTTGCATTGTTATTTTTAGGGATAATCTCACTGGCGTGAATAAACGCGGCGCGCTCTAAGCCAATGTCGACAAAAGCTGCCTGCATCCCTGGCAATACTCGGACCACTTTGCCTTTATAAATATTACCAACAATACCACGACGTTGAGTGCGTTCGATGTACACCTCTTGCAGTACACCGTTTTCTACCACAGCCACTCGAGACTCCATGGGTGTGATATTCATCAGTATTTCTTCACTCATCTGCACGCTCTAGTTGTTTTCTCCAAGATGAAAGCCCTGTGGGAACATCCATTAACTGGAGTAGCTCAGCCGTTTCGGTCAAAGGCAGCCCCATCACTCCAGAGTAACTGCCCGCTAAATGTTGTACAAATATGGCTCCTAGCCCTTGTATAGCATAGGCACCTGCTTTATCTAAAGGTTCACCACTGCGAATATAGGCTTGTGCATCGGCATCTGTCAGCGCACGAAAGGTGACATTGCTAACACTCAAACGAGCTTCCATCTGGCTACTGGCTTTTAAAGCAACTGCAGTGATCACTTGATGTGTTCGATTGGACAGACGCATTAACATCGCCTTAGCCTCTGATTCATCCTTCGGCTTTCCTAAAATGCAGCCATCCACAATAACACTGGTATCTGCAGCTAAAACACAGGGACTGCACTTCTCTGTTGAGGATATAATGCTCTCTTCAGCATGTAATATCTGCCATCCAGCATTAGCCTTTTCCTTAGCCATACGAAGCACATAAGCATCCCCCACCTCATCTGCGTAAGGTGACTCATCAATAGCTGCAGGTATAATCAAATAATTAACACCAATCTGCTTTAACAGCTCTTGGCGTCTGGGAGACTGAGAAGCGAGGTAAATCATCAATGCCTCTTTGTGCAAGCACAACCATTATTTACAAAAAAATCTTCACGAACTGTATACAATTAGCCAATATATAAAATACGACAACTCTCGCCAATACACCGCATACCCTACCTGCAAACAATTAACCCTACGACAAAAGCTGAGCAAACGCTGAAGCACTAAGCTAATAGACTATAGATTTAACGCGAAAGTAACGGAAAGAACAACTAACAATGTTCCCTCAAACAATACTCAACGTACTGTATAACTAGCCTTAGTATTGCTCATCCTTAGCTTACGAGGGAACGTGGCCAGCTTAGAAAAATAAGCCTAGGACACTTTATAGCGTCTTCTAATATCTCGAAGAATAATAAACAACCATGGCCACAAGACAGCACTGACCACGGCAGGCATTAAAAACAGCAAATTAGGTGGCATACGACCGACCACAGATCGTGCCCATAAGCTAATCAACTGATAAATACCCACTAACACCAGAATAAAAAGTGATTGCTGCAATAAAGGGAAAACCCGTATACGACGATGTAAACGTAATGCGACGTACGCCACAACCACCATGCCCAGAGCATTTTGACCTAGTAACACCCCCTGCATAACGTCAAGTAAGATACCCAGTGTCCAAGCAGTGATAATACCAATGCGTTCTGGCAGGGCCATTCCCCAATAAATAACAACCATCGCTAACCACTCTGGCCGGCCTATGGCCAACCAGGAAGGCATGGGTAACAAACACAGCACATAGGCCATAAATAAAGTGGCCCAGATAATCCAAGAGCGATTAGCTTTCTGTAGCGTCACGTTGGTTTTCCTGTATAAACTCATCAGCTAGCGCTTGTGTTTGATGATGGGTAAACACCAACAACACATGTCGACTACGATCTAACTTAGCGGCGGGTCTTACTTTAATGACGGCAAAGGGTTTACCAGGATCATGGATGACCGAAATCACTTCCCCCACAGGATAACCCACAGGAAATTTTTGCCCTAACCCAGAACTCACCAAAATATCGCCTTGACGAATATCTGTAGTATCTGGCACATGTCTTAGTTCTAACTCATCCAGCTTACCCGTCCCGACAGCAATAGCACGAACGCCATTTCGATTTACCTGTACAGGAATACTGTGATGAGCATCTGTAATGAGCATAATACGGCTACTAAACGGACTGACAGTAATAACCTGCCCCATCAGCCCTTTTGCATCCAACAGAGGCTGTCCTACATACACCCCATCCAGAGAACCTTTATTAACAATCACTTGATGTGTATAGGGATTAGGATCAATACCCATTAACTCAGCAATAAGTACTTTCTCATCAATTGAGCGGGAAGAATTCAGTAACTCACGCAAACGAATATTTTGTGCAGTCAGTGCCGCCAGTTTTTGCAGCTTTCGTTCTAATATAAGGTTCTTGGCTTCTAACCGCGCATTTTCTTCCAGTAACTCAGCACGAGTTTGTAATGCATTATCAGCCATTCCCCACATCCGTGCAGGAATATCCGCTACCCATTGAACAGGTGTAACAATCACTGTTAACCAAGCACGCACGGTATCCAGATAATTATATTTGTGATCAACGATCATTGACGCCACCGAAAGCACAACACACAAAAACAGTCGTGCAGTCAAAGACCGCTGCTTAACAAATAACGACTTGATAGGTAAAACCTCTTGATTATCAAAAACTCAACGGAGAAATGCCCAATACCTGCTCACCAGATATTGGGCAATGATTTATAGGCTAGTTGGAGAGCCAGGCGCACAGCACCCAACGCCACTCAAGCATGCTACTATCGTTTAGTTTTACGGGGTAAATAGCATTATCTATTCATATACCCATCACGAAGGGGATAACTTACTCAGTTGATAGCAGATCAATAGCATGCTTATCCATAATTTCGAGCGCTCGTCCACCACCTCGTGCAACACAGGTCAATGGATCTTCAGCAACAACAACGGGTAAGCCTGTTTCTTCACTAAGTAACTGATCAAAACCACGCAGTAATGCGCCACCACCTGTTAGGACCATACCGCGCTCAGCAATATCAGATGCCAGTTCAGGTGGAGACTGTTCTAATGCGCTTTTAACGGATTGGACAATGGCAGACAATGATTCTTGCAGCGCTTCGAGGATTTCGTTGCTGTTTAATGTGAAGCTACGCGGTACACCTTCGGCAAGATTACGACCACGGACGTCTATTTCACGTAATTCTTCTGTTGGATAAGCACAAGCGATTTCTTGCTTAATTCGTTCGGCTGTTGCATCACCAATGAGACTGCCATAGTTGCGACGCACATAAGTAACAATAGCTTCATCAAAGCGATCTCCTCCGACCCGAACGGACTCAGAGTAAACAATACCGCTTAAGGAAATAATCGCAATTTCAGTGGTACCACCACCAATATCCACTACCATAGAACCCCGAGCCTCTTCAACAGGTAAACCAGCACCAATCGCTGCGGCCATAGGCTCTTCAATCAAATAAACTTCGCGAGCACCAGCGCCAAGGGCTGACTCACGAATCGCACGTCGTTCGACTTGCGTGGACTTGCAAGGTACACACACCAGCACCCTGGGGCTAGGTTGAATAAAGCTGTTCTCGTGTACCTTATTAATAAAATGCTGAAGCATTTTTTCAGTCACATTAAAGTCAGCAATGACACCATCTTTAAGTGGCCTAATAGCCGTTATATTGCCAGGGGTCCGGCCAAGCATTCGTTTTGCGTCCATCCCCACCGCAGCAACACTCTTTTGGTTGCCATGATGGCGAATAGCCACCACCGAAGGCTCATTCAAAACAATACCTTTGTCGCGAACATAAATGAGGGTATTGGCAGTCCCCAAATCTATCGACAGGTCACTGGAAAAAAATCCCCGTAATTTTTTTAGCATGCGTCGCTATCTTCCCAACAAAAAAACTAAAACCGATGCTGCCGAACTCTAACAACGGCAGCAAGTTTGAGCAAGTTCAATACACATTCATCGAGGTATAGACATTTTTCGGCTTGAGATTATGTATTAATACCCCTAAATTAAACTGCTTATATCATTCGCTGTGACATAGAGTGAGTGGATGAGCTATTTAGCAAAAAGGCTCAAACGCTCAGAAATCATGTAATAACTATATATTCAAAATATTCAAATTTCGTACTGTATCTGTATGCTTTTCACTTTAGCCTGCAGGTATAATTGTCTATGATACGCAATTCTCAACCCATTTTGTGGAGATACTCATGGCGCTTGACCGCTCAGATGTGGAAGGTATTGCCCACTTGGCTCGCATCGCGATCAATGAACAAGACATTGAAAACACCACCGCTACCCTTAAAGACATTTTACACATGGTTGATCAAATGCAGGCGGTCAATACTGACAATATTGAGCCTTTAGCTCACCCGCTTGAGCTCGTTCAGCGTTTGCGTTCAGATGAAGTTACTGAAGCTAACCAACGAGACCACTTTCAACAGCTGGCACCTCAAACTGAAAACGGGCTATACCTGGTGCCTAAAGTTATTGAGTAAAGAGTTATCGAAAAACCGGCACCAATACGTTTTAACATTACCGCAAAGTAATTACCGCTACACCAAAGATAGATAAACCATCACTTTTTTTCATCTAGCTGTTACATACCCTACTCGTTGGGTAACTTATTGAGTGAAGTATGGTACTCACCACCACTCAATGAGCTACTGCTAAAAACAGCTACTGATCAAAGGTTAGTGGTTCAACAGGATATTGCTGCAATGCACGAACTGACAATCGCTGAGCTGGTTCAAGGTCTGGCTGATAAAAAATTCTCCAGCGTCGAACTTACGCAACACTATATCTCCAGAATTAATCAACTTGACAAAAAATACAACAGTTTTATTACGGTTAACGAAGACGAGGCCTTAAATCAAGCCAAACAGGCTGATCAGCTCAGAGCTAATGGTCAAGCGAATCAATTTGCAGGTATCCCCGTTGCCCATAAAGATATTTTCTGCACCAAGGGTATAAAAACAACCTGTGGTTCAAAAATGCTAGCTAACTTTGTTGCGCCTTATGAGTCAACCGTCACAGAAAAGTTCAGTCAAGCTAACTTTATTACCCTGGGTAAAACCAATATGGATGAATTTGCCATGGGTTCGTCCAATGAAACCAGCCACTTTGGCTCAGTTTGCAATCCCTGGGATACCAAACGTGTACCAGGAGGCTCATCAGGTGGCTCAGCGGCAGCGGTAGCAGCACAACTTACACCAGCCGCCACAGGAACAGATACCGGCGGCTCTATTCGCCAACCAGCAGCGCTGTGTGGTATTACAGGCATTAAACCTACTTATGGGCGTGTCTCTCGTTGGGGGATGATTGCCTTTGCTTCCAGCTTGGATCAAGCAGGTCCAATGACGCGTACCGCAGAAGATGCCGCACTACTCCTTAATGTGATGTCCGGCTTTGAT
The DNA here is from genome assembly GCF_018837975.1 of Zooshikella harenae. Lineage (GTDB taxonomy): Bacteria > Pseudomonadota > Gammaproteobacteria > Pseudomonadales > Zooshikellaceae > Zooshikella > Zooshikella harenae. The sequence continues at coordinate 133,779 of NZ_JAGSOY010000004.1, forward strand.
TGCAAAGACTCAACCTGTGTTGATCAACCCGTACCTGATTATACCGAGTCACTCAATCAGCCACTGACGGGTCTGCGCATTGGCTTACCTAAAGAATATTTTTCTGCAGGTATCGATAGTAACGTCAGTAAAGCCATTCATGCTGCACTTGATGTCTACCGCCAGCTGGGTGCCACCATCAAAGAAGTCAGCTTACCGCATACCGCTTTATCGCTGCCTGCATATTATGTTATTGCACCTGCAGAAGCTTCCTCCAACTTATCGCGTTTCGATGGCGTTCGTTATGGCTATCGCTGTGAAACTCCAGAAAATCTGGAAGACCTCTATAAACGTAGCCGTGGTGAAGGATTTGGAGCAGAAGTCAAACGTCGTATTCTAGTCGGTACTTATGCATTATCAGCTGGCTATTACGATGCTTACTACATCAAAGCCCAAAAAATCCGTCGCTTGGTCAAGCAGGACTTTACTGATGTATTTAATGAAGTAGACGTCATTATGAGTCCAACGGCTCCAACCACAGCCTTTAACCTTGGCGAAAAAATGGATGATCCTGTTGCCATGTACGCCTCAGACATTAATACCATTGCAGTTAACTTGGCCGGCTTGCCTGCCATGTCAATTCCTGCGGGTTTAGTGGATGGCTTACCAGTAGGTTTGCAAATGATTGGTAACTACTTTGCTGAAGCCAAACTGCTGCAAGTTGCCCATCAATTCCAACAGGCCACTGATTGGCACCGCCAACGCCCAACAGCGCTTGACTAGTCAACAAGGTATATAGGTTTAACACGAGGTTATAGCAATCATGCAATGGGAAGCGGTTATTGGGTTGGAAGTTCACGTACAACTTGCAACTAAATCAAAAATATTTTCTGGTGCCAGCACTGCTTTTGGTGCAGAACCAAACACTCAGGCCTGCGCGGTGGATTTGGGCCTGCCAGGTGTATTGCCTGTACTCAACGCCGAAGTTGTACGGATGGCAGTGATGTTTGGCTTGGGTATACATGCACACATTAATCAAACCAATATATTTGCCCGTAAAAACTACTTTTATCCAGACCTACCCAAAGGCTATCAAACCAGTCAGATGGACTTGCCTATTGTGGGTAAAGGTTATGTGGATATACCTTTAGACAATGGCGAAATGAAGCGCATTGGTGTCACCCGCGCTCACTTGGAAGAAGATGCTGGTAAATCACTCCATGAAGACTTTCATGGTATGACGGGTATTGACTTGAACCGTGCAGGCACACCACTGTTGGAAATTGTTTCCGAACCAGAGCTATGTTCAGCTAAAGAGGCCGTGGCTTACTTAAAATATATTCATGGCTTGATCCGTTACTTGGGCATTTCTGATGGCAACATGGCTCAAGGTTCCATGCGCTGTGATGCCAATGTATCCATTCGCCCGAAAGGCGAAACCACCCTCGGTACCCGTGCTGAAATTAAAAACGTCAACTCTTTCCGCTTTATTGAAAAAGCCATTAACTTTGAAATTGAGCGACAAATTGATGTACTTGAAGCCGGTGGTAAAGTCGTCCAGGAAACACGTCTTTACGACTCAGAACGCGATGAAACGCGTTCCATGCGTGGTAAAGAAGAAGCTAATGACTACCGCTACTTCCCCTGCCCTGACTTGTTACCCGTTGTCATCAGCGATGAGGATTTGCGGGCGATAAAAGAGGCATTGCCTGAACTGCCAGAGCAAAAACGTCAGCGTTTTATGGATAAATTTAAGCTAAGTGAGTATGACGCAACGATTCTAACGGAAGAGCGAGAAACAGCAGAATATTTCGAGCAAGTAGCAAGCCAATGTGGTGACGCCAAACTGGCTGCCAACTGGATGATGGGTGAAATAGCCGCAAGGTTGAATAAAAACAACCTAGAGATTACTGAAAGCCCAGTACCTGCTGACCGTTTGGCGAAGCTACTTAGCCGTTTAAAAGATCAAACCATTAATGGTAAAGGGGCTAAAACCGCATTTGAGGCATTATGGGAAGGTGCTGATGATGTTGATGCGGTAATCGAAGCCAAAGGATTAAAACAAGTCACCGATACCCATGCTATTGCCGCCATCATTGATGACATTATTGCTAAGCATCCTGAGCAAGTTGAGCAGTATAAAGCTGCTGATGATGCCAAACGGAAAAAAATGATTGGCTTTTTTGTCGGGCAAGTGATGAAAGCCTCAAAAGGCAGTGCTAACCCAGGTCAGGTTAACCAGCTTTTGCAGCAAAAGCTTTCTTAATCAGAAAAATTGGATTAAGCCGCAGTTAAAGTCTGTAAATAAACCAATAAAAAAAGAGATACCGTAAAAGGTATCTCTTTTTTTTCGTCCACAGAAAAAATGTTTTTTAAAGATGCCCTATATTCGTTCAACTGAGTATATAGCACCAGTCTCTTTCATTGCCTGCAACTTGCTGATATCAATATAAAAGGGTTCACTGTCATAGTAAGCATCATCTAATGCTTTATGAGTACGAATATCTTTTCGTACCCCCGATGCTTTGTTATAAGCCAATTTACTAATTTTAAGCTCCATTTGTGTCGAGGATAAATGGTTTACTCTCATCACTCCATATTTATAGGTTGTATCAGCATCTTCAAAAATTTTTGTAAAATTAACAATATACAGATCATTGACTGCTGGCTGTTCAATCATCGAAGTCTCTTTAACATCAGATTGATGTGACGCGTAAACACCAAATAAAGCGATACACGCAATGATGATTAAACCAGCAAAGAATGGAAGGGTATTTTTTTTAGTAAAAACGTGAGATTTTATTTCTTTTGCAAGGTCTTTTGGAATCTCTTTATCAATAAATGCACCTTTGCAGTGCGTGCATTCAATGCCTACCTGTTTCGAAGTAACCAGCGTGGGAATCCAGTACAAATGAAAGTAACGTAAAACGCCAAAAGTAATAAATTCGTCTTTACCACAGGAGGGACATTCAACTCCCTGAATAACTTGGCCTGCTACCGTCTTTCCTCTCGTACCAAATATAATCATACTTCCTCCACAACTACTACTTATGAGATAAGCAACCCTGATTACTGGGTTGGCAAGCCAAATACGCGTTTTTATAAAGAACGATGTCTAGTCTATTCTGACAAGCATAAAGGTGTGCGGATAATAATACAGACACTCATAAATTAAAACAGAATTATTGTTTTTAGTTGACCAACATCAGCCATATTAATTCACTATATAGCCAGTGCATTTTTAAGGAGAGGAAGTAATGAGAAAAGAGAATAAGATAAACAATGTGTTTTAAAACCCAACCGTAAGCATTTATTTTTTGAGTCAATATAACTAGAAACTCAAATTATTTATTCAACCAATCTATCGCATCATTTTTATTTTCAAAATACTGCACTTCACCGGTTACAAACCAAGCACCTATTTTAGCTGCCGTCTTTTGCCAGTTTTTATTGCCATAGATAGCCACTTTCTCAAACTCATTTCTGTGTTTTAAACCAAGTTTCAAGTCATCCCACATTGCTCTTGGCTCAAAACCTTCCAATTCAGTAGTATCTATAACCGCTTTTATCTTTGCATCTTTGGCATCAGCCAGTGCAGAGTCAAGCTCAGGATTAAACTTTTCATAGTCGTTATGAGTCAGCTTTCCCGTCGCTTTAAGTGATAGATAAGCGTTCTCATCATAAGTGACTTTATTAATGGATATACCATGATCATCGTGGTTCATATTATGACTACCTTCTAATGCTTGATACACAATTTGCCCCCTTTAAGAGAGCCCATTCTATTTAGGCTTAAACCATAACCGCTCATCATCCACAGGCGTTTCAGGCGGTAACATTGGGTTCGTTATTTTAATAATACGCCGATTTGCAATATTTGCTTTACTCACCGCATCACCACTGTACTTATTAAAAATCTCATCAAACGAGCCATCCGTCATCATGGTATCTAGCCCTTCACGTAAACGATCTGCAAGTTGAGTGTCATTTCGATTAGTAAAAAAGTAGTATGGCCAGGGATAAACGATTAAGAGATTTTGCTCAATCGCAATATTTTTATTTTCATCTTTTCGAGCGTCATATTCAGCAAAGGCTTCATTTATACCCCGTGGGAATAAATCAAACCGACCAGCATTAAGCATTTTAAATAAAGACTCATAACTTGCTGTTCGCACTTTTATGTTATTTGCCTCATAGATGACAACATCCCCCCATCCAGTGCCTTGTCCTATCGTCACTTTTTGCAGATCAGCAAGGCTATTCAGCTGGTCAATCTTTGCTTGATTATTTTTATTAATCAGCGAAACCCGATAACCTAAAATACCTTTACGTAGAGGTATACGTATAGGTAATAACTCACGCTCTTTAACTGGAGAAGTTGAAGACCAGATAACATTGACACCTCCTCCTTTTTTGAGTTCTTCAATATAACGAATTTCCCTCATGACCGTTTTATAGGGCATTAATTCAAAACCACCATACTTGTCTTCGGTTTTATTGAGTGCCATTTCCAGAATCTCAATAAGATCCGAAAAACGCGTATCATTTTCTGACTCTGGCGGAGGATAAACAACTTTAACCGCGGCCAAACTTGGCAAAGAAAGTATAAAAAAGCAAATCGTTAATAATCGTCTCATTGTTTATACTCCCACCCAATTTACTACTAAACACTCACATACCCTGAACGCTAATAGTCCCAGTATAGAATAATAAACTTAAACTAAGTCAGCATAGTGATCAGATAAAGATAATTTTAGCGTGCAATCAACTTTCTACGAAACTGTATCACTTTAAAAACCAAAGAGAAGGATCATCGAGAGGAGTCTGCTTAGGCAAAAATGGATTTTCAATATGGATGATGTGCCTTTTCAACAAATTTGCTTGTTCAATGGCAACCTGATGATACTGATGAAAAATTTGATCGAATGATCCATTTTTAATCATCATTCGTAGCCCATTTTCAATCCGTTCTGCTAGACGCCCATCCGCTTTATTAGTAAAAAAATAATATGGCCAGGGATATACAATCAAAAAACTTTGCTCAACTGCAAGATTTGGATAACTCGTCTTGAAGCGTTGGTATTCATCAAAGACTTCATTTACACCTCGTGGAAAAAGATCAAAGCGTCCAGCATTCAACATCCTAAACAGCAATTCATATCGGGCTGTACGTACTTTTATATTGTTACTTCTATAGACACTTACATCCCCCCACCCAATTCCCTGCCCCACTTCAATTAACCGTAATTCTTCAATGGTTCTTATTTTTTCTACTTTTGACTGATTATTCTTATTGATTAATGAAACTCTGTAACCTAATAAACCTTTACGTAAGGGAATCCTTATGGGACGTAAGGTTTTTTCTTTCTCAACCGAGGTCGAACTCCAGATAACATTAAGACCTATATCACTCCTTAAACGCTCGATATAACGACCTTCACTTAATATTTCTTTATCAGCAACCAGCTCATACTCACCATATTCAGGCACAGTAACTTCCAACGACTGCCGCAAAATTGATATTAAGTCTTTAAAACGCAGATCATCTTTATCAACAACAGGGTAAATCACTGTTATCGCCATAGCTTGGTGTGAAAATATCCACAACAATATAAAACAAAATAAAAAATGAATACTCTTTTTCATAAATAAGGATAGACAAATAATTTTTCTATCCACTAAATATATACCCTTAACTTATTTTTACACTAAATTGCCCCCTTCATTGAAGGATATCCCCCCACTGCTCATTAACCTTTGCCGTTAAAATATGATCACGCCACCGCCCATTAATGTTCAAGTAGGCTTTGGCATACCCTTCCTTTTCAAAGCCAAGTCGAGCTAACAACTGCCCACTTCGTTCATTTTCTGGAATGTAATTAGCCATTATTCGGTGCAGCTTATGTTCTTTAAACATATATTCAATGGTATTCGATAACACCTTAAACATCAGGCCCTGTCCTTGGTAACGATAATCTACTGAGTAACCCAAGTGGCATGCCTGAAAAGCACCACGGACAATATTACTATAATTACAAACAGCTAAAATCCGTTTACGTTCCCCATCAAATACTGACCAGTATACACCCCGATCCGCCTGATAAAGAGCCAAAAACAACTGAAGACGTTTTTTCCAAGCCTGTAAGGTATGATACCGGCTCTCCCGGATAGGCTCCCACTGAACCAAGTGATCCGTATTATCCAAATAATACTGTTGAATAATACTTGCTTCACTTGGATCTGGAAGCGTTATGATTAAATCATCTTTGTTAATGCATGGTACTGGCATAGCTTTCACTCGTTATAATGCTCTTGTTTTGTTTGTTATTAATATAAATTGACGTAAATTCAACCACAGTTTCGGATAATAAGTGCAAGACATTTTTAACAAAGACTTTACCTCTACGTCCTTGCTTGCCGTACGCCCCTTGTCATTAATATTAAATACTTATTTAATATCATCATGAACTGATAGCTTATCATTTTTTCTCATTAAATTTTAACTACTGAATTGCCCTTATCTCCCCATTAAATAAATTTTTTCTAATATTGAACTTTCTTCAACTATAAATACTATTGGCATATAATATACAAAAATTCAAACGCTTGTTTACCCTTCAACTTGATATCACTTCTATGCATTCAAATAATTTTGATATATTAACTTACAGATAGTACCAGCATCCTCAGAAGAGTTAAAAACAACCAATCAACCATTGTAATCATTGGATAGTGAGCAAAAAGTGAACTCAACCACCTCCACAACACCAATGTCCACCTCATCCATATGGACAGCCAGACTCGCCAGTTTAGTCATCATAGTTGGGCTATTTATTGGCTGGAACAGCCTTTGGGTTTACCCTTTTCAAATGTTAACCGTCTTCTTCCATGAACTATCCCATGCTATTGCCGCACTCTTAACAGGTGGTGAAGTGCTTGAGTTTTTTCTTGATCCTCGTCAAGGAGGCCATATCATTCATCGAGGAGGCAATTTGATTATCACCGCAACCGCAGGTTATCTTGGCTCATTAATCTGGGGTGTTGTATTGTTTTGGGCTGCCCACTTATCACGTTTTGATAAAGTGATTAATGGTTTTCTTGCTTTGATCATTTTGATTGTTCCCTGGTTGCTGAATGGACAAGCATTTGCATTAATATTTTGCTCTATTTTTGGAATCTGTTTATTAATTACCAGTATTAAAGCTTCCCATTGGATTAATGATTTTTTGCTCAGACTAATTGGACTTTCGTGCGTATTATATGTGCCTGGTGATATTTACAGTGATACTATTGCTCGTAGTGGTATCATCATTTCAGATGCGACAAATATTGCAAAGCTACTGGGAGGCAGTACCATGCTCTGGGGAATAATCTGGTTAGTGATATCACTTGTTATACTACTCATCATGTTTATCCAACTATGGAAATCACCTGGCGCTAATTAAAAATACTTTTAGTCTACCCTTCGTATCAACTCACATCGAAGGGTACACAGTACTCATTTATATCTTCAACTTGATAGCATTCTCTCCATTCAAAGCACTATTCAAATACATTGATTTGTGTAGTACCACATCTAATGTGTTAATTTGCTCTTTTATTTAGAATTTTTCTCTAATTTCTAAAAATACACACCGTTATTTGTGTATTCAATCGCGTCTTACCTCGTTATTTTAATTTAAAGTAGTGGATATTGTGATCTGTAAAAAGCCTGTTATACCTTTAAAACCATCGTCTATAACTTTTGACGGCGTATAAATCCAAGTTTCAAACTTGGTTACTTGCGGCACAGTAGGAAGTGCAACAGAAACTGATTTTTTATTAATGCAGTTCCTGTCGTTCATCATTTAACGGACTCATAAACACTGTTCGAGAGAGCTGTAAATCAGGTCATAATTTAATATCCAAAAAAAACGTTAAGTGCTTCCAAATATGAAAGCTGCATTAGACATTTTTTCCGTACATCACAATTTATAAGCTGAAGAGTCCACTATGAAGAAATCGTTATCTCACAAAAAATCTGTAATACCATTAGTGCCATTACTTTTGACTACAGCAATTCAAGCACCATTTGCATTAGGAAATAGCACCTCCTCACAAGCAATAGCACCTACAGAATTATTTTCTAATGATAATAATGCCTCCTCAACTGCAGCTTACGCTAGTAATAAGCAGAGCTCTTTTGTTAAACATGCCGATTATTTTCGTGAAGCAGATCTAAAACTAAGTCAAAGCAATGGTAAATACTATTTCCCAGACCAGATCACACTTAATTTATTTTCTGGCGAGGCATTTGACTTACGTGTTGTCAACCGAGAAACCACTAACGGTTCACTAGAAGTTATTTATGGTCAGGTTTTCGATAGTGGTTTTAGTCATCTGGAAAATTATAGTAATGCGATTATTACCCTAAACCATTTAACGGGAAAAATTACGGGTATTATTGAAAATGAGCTAGGCACCTATCTCATTCAACCACAGGATAATGGACGCTACCTGCTTATAAAACAAAAACAACCAGAACATTTTGACGAGGTTTTGCCTCCTACCAGTCAGTCCGCTCTATTTTCAACAGCAGAAGCCAAAGAAGCAAAAGGTGAAAAAGATAAAAAAGGTAATATTATTATTGACGTTTTTCTAGGTTTCTCAGATTCTTCCGCCAAAGAAGTAGGAGATATACAAGCCACAGCAACCACTTATGTAGCCTCAGTTAATAATGGTCTAAAAAACTCTGGCATCAATAATATCAAGTTGCGTTTAGTTGGAACGGGCACAACCCCTCACAACCTTGGAATCATTACTGACGTGCTTGGCAAGGCTGAAGAATGGTTCAAAGCCGATGTCGAAAAACTTGCACCCGACTTAGTGGGTGTCGTACAGACACCAACGGATGCGCCAAATAGTGCTGCAGGCTGGGCTGGTGTAACAGGTTATACCCAAGTGGTTGGTGCACCTTGGCCAAATGCTTGGCGTCATGAAGTGGGTCATAATGTGGGCGGTTTACACTGTAGCAAAGATGGTGGCGCACAGTGGAAATATGCTTATGGCTTTGATAATGGCAAATCACGCACACATATGTGTGGTAACTCATCAAATTTTTACTCAACACCTTTGATAAAAGATGCTAACGGCTTAGCGTTAGGTGATACAGAAACGGCTGACATGGTTAAACTGTGGAAAGAGCGTGCAGCGATTATGTCTGAGCATCGCACACATACTGTTCCTTTCCCAGATGAAGATCCCGATGGTGATAAGCCTGATGATGGCGATAAGCCTGATGATGGCGATAAGCCTGATGATGGCGATAAACCTGGTGACGGTGATAAACCTGGTGACGGTGATAAACCCGGTGACGGTGATAAACCCGGTGACGGCGATAAACCCGGTGACGACGATAAACCCGGTGATGGCGATAAACCCGGTGACGACGATAAACCCGGTGACGGCGATAAACCTGATGACGGTGATACACCTGATGACGGTGATGGTGATAACCCATCAACAACCTGTCCCAAGCCTGATCTATTAAAAGATAACCTCATTCAACATCCAGACTTTAACCAGCTCACTCAGTGGCGAGCTTATTACACATCAGATGTTAAGCTTGAACAAAAATCTGAAACCAAAGACTGTGGTACTGATTACAAAGTCAATATCACAGGTCGCAGTAGCTATTACGATGGTGTCATTCAGAAAATACAAACTCCATTGAAAAAAGATACCACCTACCATTTCAGTGCTAATTTCCAGCTTGCGGCAGACCAGGAAAAAGATTTTGGTTTAGCTGCTTTAGCACTTAAAAGTGAGTTAGGTATTTTCTACTATCAGTACTTAGCGATCGATCAAATAGATCAAACTGAGAAAAAACTCAGTGGTGACTTCCAGCTAAATGCACTGGGTGAAATCAAATCAGCTCACTTATTACTCTTTGGACCAAAAGGTAAAAAGTCATTAATAATTGATGAAGTAAAAATAACTGAAAAAGATAATAACGTGCCTGATCCAAACATCGTATTCGAACACAGTTTTGAAACGGATACTCAAGGATGGCAAGCTGCTTGGAAAATGGGTACATTAAGCCAAAGCCAAGACCGTGGTAAAGATGGTCAGTTTAGTTTACATATTACTGAACGAGACCATTGGTATGCTGGCGGTCTTCTCGCAGGGACTGAGCTTGTCGAAGCCAACCAGTCTTACACACTCTCATTATCTGCCAGCTTAGGGAAAGAAGTTAAAGAGGCTCAAAAGCTGGATATTCAAATATTTTATGTAGATGATGAGGGCTACCACTGGCAACGTGTTAATACCAGCAAAATACCTGTGGGTGAAGCCTGGTTTGATATAGCCTCCGATTTTGTTATTAAACCAGAGGGTACACTAAAACGCGCTGATTTATATGTCTTTGGACCAGAGCCAGGTACCGATTTCTATATTGATGCCGTGAAACTGGTTAAAACAGATAAAGATCCTGGTGGTGATGACACACCAGATGACGGAGATAAACCATCCGACGGTAACTCCGATAATGGTGATACACCTGATGATGGCACGACACCGAGTGATAATAAATAACCAAAATATTTTCACAATTAAGTGAAAGGTATTAGCTAAAAATCGTCAAGAGGTACTCAGTTACCTCTTGACGTATTTTTACAATGCATCCTTCGCTATGAGCATATTTAAAATCAACCTTTACCCTATATGGTTATTTTAATGAAAAATAACGTCTGCCAATTTGTTCTATTATTTGCGCTAGCTCCCTTAAGCCTTATGATTAATGCAGACTCACCTTCACGTTATACTTATACACCACAGTTTGATCAATGCCTGCAACAGGCAAATCGTGCACCAGAACGTGAACTCCAGTGTATTGATCGAGAATATTTTTACCAAGATGGTCAAATGACGGAAATCTATAAATATCTTTTTAGAACACAACCTTATAATGTTCGCAAAGCATTAAAGCAATCACAAAGCTTATGGTTAAAATTTCGTACCTATCATTGCTTAGTATTTAAAGCTCGGGATGGGCATTCATTACCCAATAGGGACTTAGCCACAAAACTGGCAATACGTCGTTGTGAACTAAAAATGACTGTCACTCGATCCAATGAACTTACTGAAGTCTCACCAAATAAAACAATTAATATTCCAAAATAAACCTAACACTCATTAAATATCCGAATTAGTTTGAGTTAAAACGTAGAATGTCAGCTTATTGAGTTAACATTTATAAATAACATTAAATTGTTAATCAATTCAAAATTCCTCCCTGGGTCAATCGATCTATACTTACTCATAATTCATTGTGGAGGTTTATTTTGAATGTCCGAAGAACATGGTATTGAGCAACGCCGGCACCCCCGAAGAGCGGTAAAATGGAAAGCGCTCATTCGTGATAAAGCTAAAGAAGTCACTGTGGGACGAACTATAAACGTTTCTGTAAGTGGTGCTCTTATTGAAGTTCCACAAAGGTTCAATATGAATGAGGCCATAGATATACAAATCCAGGCTAATTATCTTGGTAAAAATATTAAAATACTCTCACGAGCTTATGTTCGACACTCGGTGGTCAGAACATCTGACTTTCAAATAGGTATTGAGTTTAATGGCCTAAAACCTGAAATGGAGCAGTTCTTATCTGACTTTACTTCTGGCGTGATTTAATGCGTACTTCCTTGGGCTTCATTCATGTATAACGTATCTTTAATTAACGTATTTTCTTCACGACACATTATACATAATAACTAAGCTACACTTCATCTTATATATTTGATATTATTAATATTTTTCAAATAATGTAACGCAAATTCATATAAGTATGAACAAGTTTACATAGTTAAATCCCCTTCCTCGTTATAGTCTCATCACACATACGCCTTTAACAAAGTTTATTCCTTTGTTAAAGGTATCAACGAGCCTGTATTTTGCCTTTCTAGGTGAACAACAGCAGAAATAAATAATTAAAAACACATACCCTCACATAAAGGGTATTAAAGAAGATACGAGCCGTATAATGAAATACTCATCCTTGCTATTAATTGCTTCATTAGCATCAAGCTGTGTGCTAATGAACAGTTATGCCGATAATCTCAATCAAGCTGAAACCTTTAAACCGATTAAAATTGCGGATAAAATTGATTCAAACTTATCATTAAGCCCAAAACAAGGATTTGATTCTAATTCCACTTTCACTGTTTCAGAACCTGGCGCCAGTTACATTAAAGTTCACTTCGCAGAATTTAATATTCCCGATGGTGCCGTGGTTGAAATTCGAAATCCAAATGGATCTGAGCGATACCGCTATAGCAATGCAAAACGAGATGGCTTTACCTACGACCCTGAACGGGGTGAAGATGGAAAAACATCGTGGGCCAGTATGTCAATCACTGGCGATACGGCCATTATTCAGCTCATCATACCTGATAACCTAAAAGCATCGAATGCGTGGGATGATACCAAACATAAAATTAAAATCGGCCATTATATGCGAGGTTTTCCTGAAAGTGTTATTGAAAACTTAATGACTCAGGAATTTTCGACCTGTGGAGCCAACCAGCGTAAAGATGCGGTTTGTTATAAAGACTCACATCCTACTGAGTTTGCTCATAGTCGCCCTATAGCTCGACTGGTAATGCGCGGCAGTTTATGTACTGCATGGCGGGTAGGACCAGACAACAAAATGTTTACCAATAACCACTGTATTAGTACACAATCATCAACAACAACATCTGAAGTCTGGTTTAATTACCAGCGCAGCAGTTGTGGCGGCAGTAAACCCAATAATATTACCAAAGTAGCTGCCGATAAAATGTTGACCACCAGTCGCAGCAGCAGTCTTGACTATACCCTCTTTACTGTAAAAGATCTTAGCAAGATAGCTTCTTTTGGTTATTTAGGACTTGATCCCAGAGATGCGGAAAAAGGCGAACCTATTTATATTCCACAACATGGTTCAGGTAACCCCAAAGAGCTAGCCATTGAAAGTGACTCAAATGACGGCAACCGTTGTCAAATTGATGCACCTAATAGCAGTAGTAAAAACCTTGGCTATTATTGTGACACCATTGGCGGTAGCTCTGGATCTCCCGTTATTGCCAGTAACACAAATAAAGTCATCGGGTTACACCACTGGGGTGGTTGTCCCAATGGTCCAAACCAAGCTGCACGTATCAAAGACATCTGGCCTGAAGTCGCTCAATACTTCAATAACAAAGTACCAGGCAGCAGCCCAAATGGTGATGATGATCCAGGTAAACCAGACACACCGGACAACCCAGATGATCCTAACAAGCCTAATTACTCACCATTAGTAAACAAGTTAAATGCTTGTTTAGGCTCTAAATCAAGTAAAGTCACAGCCTCCCAATGTGACAACAGCAAAGCTCAACAATGGCACATAGACAGTAAAGGACTAATGCATCCCGCTGATGCCTCCAACAAGTGTCTCCAGTTACCTTCTTGGTATAAAGGCACTAACCGTGCTGTAGTTGGTGGCTGTAACGAAGATAAACTTGATATGCGCTGGGTAATGGAAAACGGCCGAATTCACAATGTGGCTTACCCAACACTTTACCTTAACCACTTTAAAGCCTATGGCGAATGGATTGGCGTTTGGACACAAAAAGAAGATGATAAAAATGAGCAGCTTTGGCAGTGGAAGTAGTCTGTAACTGCTGGTTATCCAACTCATTGGGTAGTTGACAAGAACATTTACTAATAAAATGTTGAAAACAGGTGCCAATAAGGCACCTGTTTTCTTTTGTGATACTCATAATAAATATCATGCCATCTATCAAGCAACCCATCGTCGGCATGTAGAAAATTCGTTTCACGTCTCATTGCAAATTCGCTCCAGCACGCACTTCGGAAAGTACTTAACCTCCACGCGTTAAAACTACGTAAATTACAGATACCACTTGCAACATTCTACTTACAAACAGTGACATTTCATTAACTGAGTTACAAATTCAGCAAGTGGAATAGACGAAAACTGTTCCCCTCTTTACTATACCCTCCGCAGATAATTTTTATTGACTTAATTTATAGCATCTAATTAACACAAATCGTTATAACACGCTTTGCTATACCCTCAACAAGTACAGGGTATACAACCCAGTAAATATCATTAAAGGGTAACCACCAGGTTAACATTGACTACCATAGATTGGTTGTTGGAAAAGGATGCCGATATGAGAAAGCAAGCTTTTCACTTTGCGTTTTTTATTTTTATTTTTCTTATGTCTGGTGCGCTTCTCGCCTCTCAGCTTCATCGCGTCAATGTAGGTTTCTTTTTTGATAACATCAACATCAAGGAAGATAAAACAGTTGCAAGCTTTTTACTTGAACGAGCCAATGCTGAATTGGAAATACAAGATATTCATCAGCGTTTACACTTGATGTACGCAACCAAGCGCACAAAGGAACTTTCAAGCGAAGCCTTGCTACATTTACAGACAAAGCATCAGCTTGATCTAATGATTATCATATCCCCTGATACCAATAAATTTATTACCTTAACTGAAACCCCTGGCGCCCTCGTCCTAACCCCCTATGAAGTCACTTTTAACTTCGCCCAAAACTTATTTAATGCATTAGAAGAAACAGCAGCAAAGCAGTGGGGTTCAACGACACTCACAGCATCTGAAATATCTTCTCATCGTTGGCGTGAACTATCTCACTATGCCAGTGAGATTTTCGAAAGATTTATTGCATTACCCAACAATCAACTATCCATTGATGAGCATGATGTTGAACAACATTTTTATGAACTCAGTATTAATTGCCAACAGCTTCAACAACAGTCTGAAAATTTAGTTAAAAATGGTGACTTCAATCTAGGTACAGATTACTGGCAAAATATTTTCAGAAACAATGCCATCATTCACATTACTCCCAACCAAGAAGAAACCCCTTGCAATAACAATGTTGCTCGTATCGTTCATCGTCAACATTATAGTGATGGTCTGCAACAATATGTAGAACTTGAACCTGCGCAACAATATCAGTTATCCGTATCTGCACGCTTATTAAGTCGTCAAAAGCAGCATGTTCGCGACAAACTCGCTGCAGTTATGCTCATTGAACTGAAAAATGGCTTATTTGATTATCAGTTTATTGATTATTTAAGTATTACGAATCAAGAGTTTTCAACACTCAATACCATTTTTACGTTTAATCCTGCACTTAATAAAAGTGAAATAGCCAAAACATTACTGCTTATCTATGGACCCAATCCAGTCTACGACATTGAAATAGATAATGTATCATTAGCGATTGTACCTAGTTTATAATATTTATCAGAACCTAGTCACTTTTATGCACAGCTAGCCTTAATCAGGCTAGTCTCGCTAAAAATTCTTCATCATGAACCCAAACATAAAAAGTGAAATGATTCACATTTTTTACTCGCAACATTCTCCAAACCATCCTCACCAGAGAAAATATCACTGTCGCTTTAGCACTTAATCATTAATAGTTGAACCTTCCCCTTAATAGAAAAAACCTCTAAACACACCTCGCTCAAACCATTAGATTAATAACAAAAAAATAGGTTAATAAATAACGTATAGTGGTTCACTTTATCAAACAAACCAAACTTGCCTCATGTTGTGGTTGTGAATTATTCGATTATTTAAGTGGTTACTTATCCCTATAATCATCTCACTCAAATTAAGTACTTTCTGCCACATTCAAATCGAGCATATTTTGCATCACAAAATCAAAAGGATTTTCCATGAAGAAGCCAGTCTTAGCATGTTTGCCCATGCTAAGTTTCTTAGTAACCACACCAGTATTGTCTGATGACAACCCTGCTCAACCTTCACTTGTTGATAAATGGGATGCTTGGGTTGCAATTGATGGGTTATTAACATCAGACGAAGATGCCCTATCTGTTGACTCTATGTTACCTGTTTATGAGGAAGATGATGGCTTGGTCTTTATTAAACTAGATGCCAGTAAAGGGAAAGGTAACTACAAAAGCTATAGTGTTGGCAGCGGCTACCGTCATATGCTGGATGATGAGCAAATTATAGGGATATACGGGTTTCTTGATTATCAACAGTCTGAAAATGGGAATGGCTTCCATCAATTCAACCTTGGTGCTGAATACCGCACAGTTGACTGGGATTTTGGCGCAAACCTTTATCTGCCCGTTGGTGGTAGAAAAAAGAAAGCAGGCTCTCATACCGTAACAGGTGCTGATGGTCGTACCTATGTCGAACATCAGTATGAGCGTATTTTGCAAGGGGCCGATGTTGAAGTAGGTTATCGTCTGCCCTTCTTTACTGAAAATGAAGAACAACAGTTAAGACTCTATACTGGGGTTTATCACTTCAAAGGCGAACAAACCAAAAGTTTCACTGGGCAAAAACTTCGCCTGGAATACCATATGGAAAATGTGATTAACCAACTGCCAGGAAGCCAATTAACGCTTGGTTCAGGTGCAAAACATGACTCCGTCACAGGTAATGAAGGCTTTGTTTTTGCGCGCTTCACCTTACCATTTGACTTTATGGACAGTGGTGCTAAACGTAATCGTCTGTCACCTTTTGCAAAGCGTATGACAGAACGTGTACGTCGTCAGCCTGGTATCGTGGCAATTGCCGAACCTGAGTATACTTTGAAAGATGATACTTCAGAGCCTACGTTCCCCCCCGAACCACCAGAACTTCCGGAACTTGACGGTCCAGGCTAAGCCCGCCTTTTCATTTCTCGATATGTCATAGTAATGGCATATCGAACCTCCCTGCTTTTATAGATATAATCCTTGGCCCACCTATTTCTCAACGATCATCCTCATGACCAATTGGTATCATTAATTTTCTAGCCAAAAATATGCGACCTATGTCACTATACGTGCGCGTAGCCTTAGGGGTCGTTTCATTGACAGGGAGAAGTCGAATTTAATGACTGCATTAAAAACAGCCGTGCAATCGGTTGGTCTATTTTTTGTTGTTTTATTCTGCGCCTATGTAAATGCCGGAGGTAGTGTTGTTCAAACCTACTCCCAGTGTTTTTTTGATGGAAAAAGTCATTTCCTGAAACCAGGCAAGTACACAAAACAAAAATTACAGTCAATGGGCATTAACCCTAGACAAATACAATCTTTACAAATCACGCCTGGTTATCGCTTACGCGCTTTTAGTCACAGCAATTTTTCTGGTAAATCCTGGATAATTTCAGTGAGTGAATATTGTCTGAATAGTTCAGCTCATTCCTCTTTAATTGGCTCCCTTATTATTGAAGAAAATAACCAGCAAAAAAAACAACTCTCAACCTCACAAGATAATACACCAGAACAACTGCTGTTTGGCTTACTACAAACGGCTCTCACACAACACCAAGAACGCGAACGACGCCGAGAAGAAAAAAAAGCAAGAGAATATCAAGAGCAACGAGCAAGACAGTTACGAATTGAACAGGAAAGAGCAGAAAATCGATATACTGAACGTCGTTTCTATCACGAAACGCGTCATTATGAAGGCTCTCTGCCAACACAAAACAATACCGTCGAGTATCTGCAACAGCAACAGCAACAGCAACAGCAACAGCAACAGCAACAGCAACAGCAAATCAATTATCCGCCTGAGTTTCAAGCCCCACAACCATCAATCGACCTCGAAAATACAACGTTTCCAGTTGTCTTCACTCAATGCAACTTTACTGGTAAACACACTATTTTATTTCCAGGAAAATACACCCAGTCTCAACTAAACCGATTAGGTATCAATGACAATAGTATTTCTGGAATTTTTATCCCTGAGGGTTTTAAAGTCAGCTTATTTACAAATGATAATTTCTCAGGAAAAAAATTAATAAAAAAAGCCAGTCACAAGTGTTTCGTTAATCAAAATTTCAGCAATAAATCTTCCTCGATTATCGTTGAAGATATTTTTATTCAAACACATGTTGGCTTGTAAATTTCTGAAAAAAACGTGCAATAATATTCTTTTTATAAAGAGGGATTATCTATTGGATAAAAATCAGGCAAACTTTGAAAACTAACACTAATTGGGTTCCCCTAAGTCTTTGGGTACGCTAAACTTAGATCACTTTTTAAACAATGAATAGGTATTCCCTATTATGAAGTACAAAAATCTCAGCAAAGCTCTCAGTTTACTGACGTTAACAACCTGCATAGGTTTTTCAGCTAACACCTACAGTGACTCTATGCGTTGTGGCAGTAAACTGGTTAAGTCTGGAGACTCAACAACTCAAGTAATACTGACTTGTGGTGAACCTTTACAAAAAGAATATTTAGGTACTCGCGTAACAGAAGATCGGACTCATATTCGTTATTCAAATCCTGACCATGATGAAACTACAGGCAGAACTTATATTTCTAAAAAAGAAGTCATTGTAGAAAAATGGACTTATGGCAAAAAAGGCCAGTTTTTAAAGTTTCTGATTTTCCGAGATGGCGTCTTAGATGAGATTGAAACAGGTGGACGCTACTAAGGTCCACCCAAAAACTTTATAAACCAAACTTTTATGCTGGAATGGCACTTTCGTGGCGATGAGAACGACCCAGCAATCGTTTCACATCATCCAAAATGACATACATACAAGGCAGAAGTAATAAACATATGGCTGTCGCAAATAAGACACCATAACCCAATGAAATGGCCATGGGTACTAAAAATTTTGCTTGTGCTGCCGTTTCAAACATCATGGGGGCCAACCCCACAAAAGTGGTCAATGTTGTCATCATAATCGGTCGAAAACGACGTTTAGCCGCCGCAATAATAATTTCGTATTTATTCACGGCCTCTTGATTTAATTTATTCGCATAATCAATCAGCACTAAACTATCGTTAACCACAACCCCACTTAATGCCACCATACCCTGGATGCTTATCATACTTAAGCTTTCCCCCATAATAATATGGCCAATAACCGCGCCCATCAGACCAAATGGAATTGCCACTAACACTAACAAAGGCTGACTATAACTGTTAAAGGGAATGGCTAACATTGCGTACAACACAATGAGCACGATGATACTACTGGTAATTAAGCTTGAAATACTGTCTTGAGTGGTTTCCTGTTTGCCACGCAAGCTAATGGACAGGCTTGGATAGTGCTGTTTTAAGATGGGAAAAACATCCTGTTGTAAGGTACTCAATAACTGCTGAGTATGCGAAATTGGCTCAATATTAGCGCTCACCTGTAAAACCTGTTGCCCATTATTACGTGTTATTTGCTGGTAACTTCGGTCCTTGCTCACACTGACTACTTGATTTAAAGGCACAAAATGTCCTGCTGGTGTAAGCAACTTAAGTTGATTTAACGTTGATATTGATTCCCTCGTCGCTCTGGGTAACCGAACCATCACCTTGACTTCATCCTCACCTCGAAGCTGGCGCAGCGCTTCTGCACCATAGAATGCAGCCCTTACCTGCTGAGCGACCATCTCTGGTGTTAACCCTAAACTTTCACCGGCAGGTAATAATTTAAACCGTAACTGCTCCTTACCACGTAATACACCATCATTGACATCTTTAACTTGAGCATAACCTGCTAATTCAGCCGCAAGCTGCTGTGCCGCTTGCTCTAAAACCTGTTGATCTTGATGAGATAATTCAACCGTCAGCGCTGCACCTCTCCCAGGCCCACCCGCATCGGCCTCAAATTTTAACTGTTCTAAACCAGGAATAATGCCTACAAAAGAACGCCATTGTTGAGATAGCTGTTGTAAATCAGTCTTTACTTGCAGACCTGCCATCAACATCAAGCGCACTTCAATCGTATTGTCTTCTACTTTAGTGCTAATACCACTAATCACATCATTGGTTTGTTTTACTTGCTTAGCGCCTTCTACTAGTTGCTGTTCCACCACTTCAATAAAGTCTGCAGAAGCGCCAACAGGCACAATAGCAGTCGTCAGCAAATAATCACTTTGTACGCGAGGCATTAAACTAAAACCCATTCGTCCACTGGCACAATAACTCATCACCAAGCCGGACACACAAATAAATAACAACAATGATAAGTAACGATAGTGAAGACAGCGACGTAATATTTGCTCATAAATACCGTGAATAAAATAATTAAGTGCACTATCCACACGCATTTGTATTTTTTGTAAGAGATTGGGGTTCGAGTTCTCAGAAGACTTTATTGCGGCTAAATGTGCAGGCAAAATAAATAAAGCTTCAACCCACGATACAATAAAAACTGCCGCAATTACGAGGGGTGTGACCTGAAAAATTTTCCCCAAAAAACCTGGTAAAAAATATAAGGGGGAAAACGCAACTATATTAGTTAAAATACTGCACGAAAGGGGAATAGCTACCGATTTTGCGCCTAATAAAGCAGCGTCAAAAAAAGAATACCCTTGTTGTTGATAGGCATAAATATTTTCACCCGCAATAATAGCATCATCGACCACAATACCTAACGCCAAAATAAATGCAAACATGGAAATCATGTTAATAGAAACATCCATGGCCGGTAGCAATAACATCCCACCAAGAAAAGCAGTCGGAATCCCCATAGTGACCCAAATTGCTAAACGCCACTGCAAAAATAATCCTAAAACAATCATCACTAAGACAAGACCAATAAAAGCATTACTCAGCAATAAATCCAAACGTTCCTGGAATACCTCGGTCAAGTCTCTGGTTACTTTTAGGGTTAAACCATTTGGTAATTCAGTCTGAATATCAGGTAATAACGATTGTACTGCACTGATAACAGCCATGGGCGATTCATCCCCCTGCCGATACACTTGAATAATAACAGCTGGAAAACCATTATAGCCTTGCGCATCTGTTGACTCTGTAAATCCCTCTCGAACTTCTGCAATATCATGTAGCTTAATGACTGAACCATCCGCTAATGTTTTCACAGAAATATCGGCATAATCCGTAGCCCATTGCTTTTCTTCATCGACTTTGAGCATTAATTCGCCAGACTTTGCATAAAGGCTACCACCCGCTCCATCCACAGAAGCTTTTCTTATAATTGCAGCAACTTGAGCGGGTCCTAAACCATATCGCTCGATACTGTTAAGTGGCAGTGCTATCTCTACCTCATAGTCTTTCATACCTGACAGGTCGACCTTGGTAATAGCAGGGTTAGCTAATAATTTTCGACGAACTTGGCTGGCATACTGCTGAAGGACCTGATGACTGACCTCACCATACAACGTTAAGTCCACAACTTGGTGATCTCTTGTGGCTAAAGCGGTCTGTGGTTGCTCAGCCCCATCAGGAAATGTCGTTATACGATCAACAGCTTGTTTAACATCCTGATAGACAGACATCGCATTTGCTGACTTTTGTAACTCAGCGGTAACCGAAGCCGTACCCTCTTTTGCTGTAGCGGATATATCACTTAACCCACTGACCCCACTCAGTGCTTCTTCAATGGCGAGCAAAATTCCTTGAGAAATAGCCTCCGGTGCCGCTCCAGGATAACTGACTGTAATCGTAATCTCATCAAGAGAAAATGCAGGAAAAACTTCTTTTTTTATTTGCCAGGTTACAACCAAACCACCCACTAAAAAAAACCACATTAATAAATTAGCGGCTACTGTATTACGTAAAAACCAGGCAATCGGTCCTTTAGCCTTATTCAGCATCATGACTTATCTCCAGCTAATGCTTTTGCCTGCTCAGAAATAGACGACTGCTGCCGGGTGGTTGCAACGGTATTATTTTTTTGTGCGGTCATTTGTTTTTCAGTTTCTTTACGCAAAGGCATACCATCTATGGCAATACTGAGATGACTGGAGACAAGCTCATCGGTTGGCTTTAAATTGCCACTAACTAACACCTGTTGGTCTTGTTTATACACGACATTAACCGGACGCTTTCTAAGTCGTCCCTCCTCATCAAAAAGCCAGACAACATCCCCCTCTCGTAACATACCTTCAGGTAAAGTAAACACATTTTCCAGGGCTGGCCCCTGAATACGTAAAGCCACAAAATCGTTAATAAAAAGTGGTGTTAATGGTTCTTTCTCAGAAATTGAGCCACTTAAGCGCTCATTACCCAACGGATTATTAACCTTGATTAATACGTTAACTTGTCTTGAGTCCCGGCTTAATTCTGGTAAGCGCTGCCAAACAACACCTTTTCGAATATCAATTTGACTAAACGAGGCTTTGGTTGCACCCGAAGTCAAAGCAACCTCAGCTTTTGAGCCTCCACTTTTTTGCTCTGCACCAAATGATAGCCAGCTCAATACATCAGCAGAAATAGACGCTTTAATCCAAAAAGCGTGAGTATCCACCAGGGTAAAAAGGGTTTGCTGCGTCGTGACTAACTGCCCCGCCTCAACCTTCTTGCTGCTAATAACACCGCTAAAAGGTGCAGTTAATGTTGTCCGCTCAACGTTTAATTTTGCCAGCTCAACATTGGTCTTAGCTTCTTCTAGTTTGGCTTCAGCCGCTTTCAGTTGTGGCTCGTAACGCTCTAAAGCTCGCTGGGCGGGTGTTAGGTCCCCCCCTAAAAATTTAAACTCTTTCGTGGCTTTATCTCTTAAGCCTCGAGCCTGCTGATACTCCGCCTCAGCAATCGCCAAAGCGGCTTCGGCTTTACGCAATGCCAAACGGTATTCTCTGGCATCAAGTTGTACCAAAACATCACCTTTCTGCACCCAGTTACCAGGGGACAGCTTAGCTGAAACCCCTTTAACCATTGCTGTCACTTCTGGGTTTACCGTGACCTGATGAATGGGCTCGACATGACCAAAACCAGAAATGATAGGCATTGCCTTAGGCTCCCCTACCTTCATAGTGGTCACCATTGGGGGACGAGCCTCAATAGGGCGCTTGGGAATTCGTGATGGATGAACCAACCAATATGCTGCAAGACCAGCCGTTACCCCAAGAATGAGTAAGCCAATAAGGACAACCCATAATGAATTTCTTCGAGTTGAATGGCTGGCACTTTGACTGTAATCACTGTGTTCAGGAAGTGATGCTAGTCCAAATTGAGCAGATGATTTACTTTGTTGCACATTCTCTTGACCATTACGCACTACACTCATAAAAAACGTTCCTCAACACAGTGAGACTTTGACCGAACAGTCTATAATCCTAATAGGGAGGTAGTAGGGAAGTTCTTGATAAATGCAAATAATTAGATCATAAGTCTGTCGTTATGCTATGTCATAAGCTTATTAAATTGTATGAGACAAATTACGACATATTATTACAAATATCTGCTTCCACAGAGATTGAGGCTTTTCTTATAATCTTGGACTCTAGGACATTTTATAGACATAGCGAAAAAAGCAGTTATGAAGCAACATATTCTGGTTGTTGATGATCACAGTGATATTAGGGAGCTAATTGGCCGCTATTTAGACCAGCAGGACTATGAAGTTAGCTTGGCGGAAAATGGTGAGCAAATGAAAGAAGTGCTTGCTAAAGAATCTATTGATTTAATTATTATGGATTTAATGATGCCAGGCGATGATGGGCTTACCCTTTGTCGTCAAGTGCGCCATGAAAGCAACACACCTATTATTATTTTATCAGCATTAGGTGAAGACACCGATAAAATTGTTGGCCTTGAAGTTGGCGCTGACGATTACCTTGCTAAACCTTTTAATCCCCGAGAGTTACTCGCTCGTGTAAGAGCCGTTCTAAGACGACACCAGCAACCCGCGGCAATCCCCACTAAAACACCAAATAGTAAATTTATTTATTTTGATCGTTGGGAGTTTGACCTACACAAACAACAATTAGTAAGGGATGATGGTGTGGTCGTTGCCTTAAGTACAGGGGAGTTCCGCTTACTTAAAGTATTCGTACAGCAACCACATGTTATTTTTAGCCGTGATCAACTATTAGATATGACGCAAGGACGTCAGGCAGCACCTTTTGATCGATCAATTGATAACCAAATTAGTCGCCTTCGTAGAAAAATTGAAATTGACCCTAAAACCCCTAGTTTAATAAAAACAGTTTGGGGAGGAGGCTATAGTTTCAATACTGATATTCAACATCCGTGATGAATTTTTTTCCTAGAAAAATTGCATCACAACTTATTTTACTTATTTTATTTGCGCTTATTGCTGCTCAGATTATTAGCACCATCGTAATAGGTCAACGACAGTTTAAAAAAATAAACCAAAATTTTATCAATGAATTTGAGTATCGTCTTAATCAGTTACACCAACTACTCCCTAGCTTAGATGAACAGCAACAACAGTTAGTATTAAATGCGGCTTCAACGGGCATCATTCATTTCTCATTCGATAATAAGCCCATAATCAATAAGACAGTAGGTAGTTGGCAACCCACTTTCCAACACGCACCAAAAACGCTGTATGTTTGGCATCAAGAGCCGTGTTATGTCCATGTCTGGCTGTTTTGCGATCAAAAAGTACTCGACTTTAGCGAGCGTATTAAAGAAGCTATGCCCTGGTCAGTGATTAATGATGAAATCTTCTCTAACTCAAAAGTAACTCATGTTGCGTCCTTTCAAATAGCCGAAAACCAATGGCTTAATGCAGCATTACTCCCACCTCCTCGACTCTCTGCCATTTGGACAAATCGTACCATTACTTTTTTAGTCATTTGTGGGCTGATTATGGTTGCTGTAGTCACCGCAATAACCCACCACATAACATCTCCCTTAAGATTATTAAGTGAGTATGCTCATCGCTTTGGCCGTGGAGAATCTCTTCCTCCCTTACCCACTCAGGGTACGATTGAACTCCAGGAAACCATCAAAGCATTTAATGAAATGTATACCCGGATTCAGCGCTTTACGAATGACCGAACCCAACTACTTGCAGCGCTATCCCATGATCTTCGAACACCCATTACCAGTTTGGCACTACGCTTGGAATTTATACCCGATTGCGAAGACAAAGACCGGATGCTAGTTACATTAAAAGAATTGCAGCATATGGTGGAAAACACATTAACTCATGTCCGGGTACTCGCAGATACAGAACAGTTTCAGAGTGTTGATCTTGGCTCATTAATTTCAAGTGTTGCTACTGATTTAGTTGACTTAGGTATGCCAATAGAAGCTAACCTGGACAAACATATAACGGCAAAATGTAAACCCATAGCCTTACGTCGAGCACTTAGAAACCTTTTAGAAAATGCGGTACGTTATGGTCAGCACGCTCAAGTTGAACTGTCTGAAACTGAACACTATGTAAAAATTAGAGTTACTGATCATGGTCCGGGGATTCCCCAAGAAAAAATAAATGAAGTACTAAAACCCTTTTTCCGCTTAGAAAGTTCTCGAAATAGTAACTCAGGGGGAATTGGTTTAGGCTTAACGATCACTAAAGACATCATTCAAAACCATGGAGGTCAATTAACACTCAAAAACTTATCGCCCAGAGGACTGGAAGTCATCATAAAATTACCGAAATAAAACAAGGACTGAAACAATGAAAAGAAGAAGTATTCTAAAAGGAATCGGTATAGGTTCGTTTTCCCTTATCAGCAGTCAAGCGATTAGCCAAAGTTTAACACCTCTACCTCAATATAATAAAACACCGAACTACATTCCTAATTGTACATTTACACCTGAGCAAGTAGAGGGTCCATATTATATTGACACAGGCTTAGTCCGTCATGATATTACCGAGGGTAAACCAGGCGCACCTCTATTTATAACGTTTACCGTTGTCGATACAGCTACCTGCTCACCCATTCGTGATGCGGTTGTTGATATTTGGCATGCAAGTGCGGCAGGTTACTATTCAGGATTTGCCGAGCAAGGTAAAGATAAAGACGTTGATATGACAGGTAAAAAGTTTCTCCGGGGTACCCAAATTACTAACCCTCATGGTCAATGT
Source organism: Zooshikella harenae (assembly GCF_018837975.1). GTDB lineage: Bacteria > Pseudomonadota > Gammaproteobacteria > Pseudomonadales > Zooshikellaceae > Zooshikella > Zooshikella harenae. The sequence goes on from NZ_JAGSOY010000004.1 coordinate 159,540, forward strand.
TGTTTTAGAACCATTTATCCTGGGCATTATACAGGCAGAGCAAACCATATTCATTTAAAAGTGCTACTGAATCAATCAACACTGGTCACCACCCAACTTTATTTCCCTGATGACCTGACAGACCAAGTACACCAAACTCCACCCTATAATAAAAATACCGAACGACGTGTACGCAATGATGAAGATATATTATTTACACAAGAAATTCTATTGAACTTTAAGCCACAAAAGCAGACTTATGGTTATGAAGCCGAATTTGTACTTGGGGTAAATACACTGCAAGCTTAATGCTTTGGAGACAAATAGCTTCGAAAAAAACCTTCTTCTCTCTCAGATGCCTGTATGGCATCTGCTGTAACTTATTTAATAACACCATACAAAAAGAACGTTTTATACCCTTCCTTATAGGTAGACTCAATCAGTTTTTATAAGTAGGATGATATTTTCCAAGAAGCACATCATCCATAATTTTATCGATTAACCCTGACCGTTCTATGATATCCAACCCCTTATTAAATTTTTCTAACCAGTAAAGCGCCTTGGGAGACTCCTTTGAAATAAGCACATACATCTTTTTCTCTTTAGTGGGCCTAGAATTATTGGTAACTAAGCTTTTGACAGAACCAGAAAAATGTTGATTTAACAATTCATAGCCAATTTCAGGCTCAATAATAAAAAGCTGGATTCGACCTGTAATAAGTTTCTTAAAATTTAATAAGTCGGTATTTGCCACTTCTGTATTTAAAACACCATTTTTTATACCATTATCAATTATCTCTCCATAGTAGTACCCTCGAGTTACACCTATTTTATATTGTTTTAAGTCATTAATATTATGCCAGTCAAAATCCATATCAACTCGATGGAAAAAGACATATCTTAATGTTATCACTGGGTTACTAAAATAGAAGTACTCTTCCCGCTCTTTACTTTTAGACCAGAGCAGTGTTGCATCCACTCTCCCCTTTTTCGCCATTTCCATTGACCGAATCCATGGGTGAAAAACGTACTCAGTATTTATCCCTTGGGTTTTAAATGCTTCCGTTACTATATGAGAACCAGCACCATACTTTTTATATTTTTTAGAGAGAAAAGGTGGCCATTCACCATTAGACAGGGTAATAAACTCATCGCCTTGCACTTGCATCACAATAAAAAAACAAGTAACGATAACCAACAAGTATTTCATAATCATTAAAATTAGTATTAATTCAATTTTAGACTAACATAAGAGTTAAAAAACACTCATACAAATTAACTCCCTAATACACATAATAAATAACCATACAACAAACCCTAAAAATGATTCGTGAAGGGTATATATTATATATCTAGCCATAAGCATAAGGCATTACAATTCATATAGTCTACACTCAGATAGATTAATTCCTTATTTAAAACCTATCAGCAAACTATGGAGTAATAACATGCGCGCACTCATTATAAAAAAATTACTACTTATTACCACATTGCTTGCTTTTTCATTGAATGGGTATTCTGCTTCAGTGGTTAAACTAACCAATGGCGAATGGCCTCCTTACATGTCTGAAAAGTACAAACATTACGGCGTAATGAGCCATATTGTTTCCGAAGCCTTCAAAACTCAGGGCATCAAAGTCGAATACGGTTTTTTCCCATGGAAGCGTGCATTTAAAGAAGCTGAAGCCGGAAAAGAGTGGGCGGGATCGATTGGCTGGGGAAAAAATGCCGAGCGTGAAAAAACATTATTATTCACAAACCCCATTATTGAACTAAAAGATGTGTTTTTTCACCGGAAGGATTTTCAGTTTGACTGGAAAACGATTGAAGACTTAAAAAAATACAAAATTGGTGCATCAACCGGCTATTCTTATGGCAAAGCATTTGATGAAGCTGATAAAAATAAGGTCATCAAAGTACACCGTACAGCAAAAGATGTAAATAACTTAAAAAAAGTGCTCGATAATAAAATTGATATTTTCCCTGCCACCATGGAAGTAGGTTATGAAATTATCGCTAATAAACTACCACCTGCTGCACAAAATATGCTGACAAACCACCCTAAACCCCTTGATGTCCGAGCCTATCATATCATTATCAGTAAAAAGACTGCTGATGGCCCCAAGTTAGTAGAAGCCTTTAACAAAGGCTTACAAATGCTCAAGGATGCCTGTAAAAACAAAAGTAAAGATATTCCTTGTTATGACACACTTTTAAGTGACAGCTTAGAGGGTAAATATCGTCCATAACCGCTTTATACTTTCACTTTTGAGAATGCTGCACGTAGTTATATCGTAGTCATTTTGCGGCATTCTCCTTTATAAACTTGGTTTTACCCAAAACGAAGGGTATATGTTATTAATCCAACCGTTTCCTAAATTTAAGTGTTGCAATCAACAACCCCAAACAAGTAAAACCAATCAACCACAAAGCATCAAACCGCAACTGCACCACTTCAGCATCACGCAATACCACTGCCCTTACCATACGCATATAGTGTGTAGCAGGGAGTCCTTCCGCAATCCATTGCGCAGCATTGGGCATCGCCTCGTAAGGAAACATAAACCCAGACAGTAAAATAGAAGGTAATAATACAAACACGGTCATCTGCATTGCTTGCAACTGGGTCTTCGCAATCGTTGAAATAACTAAACCCAACGTCAAGCTTGCAAAAATAAAGAGCAATGATGCCAGCGCCAGAGAATCCAACCCACCTCGAACGGGAACGCCAAACAACCAATGGCCTGTGCCAAGAATAATCCCCACCTGAATAAAGCCCACCAAAATATAGGGTGCAATTTTACCTAACATTAATTCCAAAGGCCTGACTGGCGTGGTAATTAAAAATTCCATATTGCCCTGTTCTCGCTCACGCACAATAGCCGCAGAAGTAAACAACACCATGGTCATGGTAAGAATCACCCCCAGCAGTCCTGGCACAATATTGACGACTGTACGTTGCTCTGGGTTAAAGTACAGCACCACTTCAAGATTTGACCTCACTTGTCTGGCACTTCGTCCCATTACTTCATCTAACGGCATCTGTCGTAAACCTTTTATAGCCGAAGCTACCATGGTATCAGAGCCATCTACTAACCATTGCCCCACCGGCTGAACAAAATATTTTCCACGGCCACTGTTATCTCGATGGGTCACTAATCGATGACCAAAATCAGCAGGTAAATAAAGCACCGCCTTAATTTCACCACGGGTAATCGCAGCTTCAGCCTCATGAGGACTGGCATAGTGTTTGGTGAAATCAACCACTTGTGAAGCCGCAACCGCTTGTACCAATGCTCGGCTATAGCTGGAATTATTTAAATCAACTAAACCTGCCGGTAAGTGTCGTACATCGGTATTAATGGCATAACCAAACAACATTAATTGCACCAGCGGAATCATCACAATCATGCCAAAGGTCATCCGATCGCGCGACAACTGTTTTATTTCTTTAAAGAGAATGGCAAAAATCCTAAGCCACATGTCGGCCTCCCGTACAGGTGACAAACACATCTTCCAAACTAGGGCGCACTTCAGTCAATATCCTTTGCCCTACTTTTGGGGTAAGCCAGGTTAAAGGTTCCTTTATTTGTTTTTTTACTAGTACCCGCAACCGACTCCCTATTTGCGCAGCAGACAGTACGTTAGGCTCAGTCGTCAGTTGTTGTTTAAGCGCACGCAACCCTTCTCCAGCCACTTCGACTACACGGGCATCCATTTGCTGCATTAAATCCTGAGGAGAGCCATCCGCACGTTTTTCCCCTTGCTCAAGAATGGCTAAACCGTGACAGCGCTCAGCTTCATCCATATAGTGCGTGGACACTAATATTGTTGTGCCTACCGAACAAAGGTCGAACAGCCTTTCCCAAAACTCCCGACGATTTTCCGGATCAACCGCTGACGTCGGCTCATCCAAAAACAATAACTCTGGTTTATGCAATGTTGCCGCGGCCAATGCCAAACGCTGTTTTTGACCACCACTCATGGACCCTGCCATTTGTGTCTCTTGCCCTTCCAGGTCATACAGTTTCAGTAACTCCTGAATACGCGCTTTTGCTTTTTTGCCTGCTAAGCCATAAATGTTGGCCACAAAAATCAGGTTTTCCACCACACTCAGGTTGTCATAAAGCGAGAATTTTTGCGTCATATAACCAATACGCAGCCGCAAGGCTTCTTCCGCCCCAGGTAAGGTTTTACCCAGCACCTTAATATCACCATGAGAGGGTCGTAACAGCCCCGTTAACATACGGATAGAAGTCGATTTGCCACAGCCATTAGGCCCTAAAAACCCGTAGATCGTCCCCCGAGGAATGGCAAGATCCACCTCATTAACCGCTTTAAGGCTACCAAACGTCCGCGTCATACCTTGAGTTTCTATCGCAAGCTCATGCTGGGTCATGGCACTGCTACCTCAAGGTTAAGACCAGTGGGCAAATCCGCACCGGCTGCGCCAAGATCAATATCCGTCAGGTACATCAATCTGGCCCGGTCACGTTCATTCAGCGCATAGTAAGGAGTAAATGCCGGCTGACTACGAATCGTACGAACAACCCCATCAATAGGCTGTGCTTGCCCATCAATATAAAGCGGTAAGTGATCACCCGCTTTTACTTTAGTCAGGTAAGTTTCTGGTAAGTAAGCCCTCACATAAGGCTTATCCATTGCTAATAGCACAATGAGCTGAGTACCTGCCGCCACTCTATCCCCGACACGCCATGGCATAACATCCACCCGCGCCTTTTTGGCTGCGACCAAAGTTAAATCTGCCAATACCTTTTGCGCTTCCGCTAAACGTGCTTTTGCCGAATCAACTGCTGCGCGGCCCTGGGCTAATTGCTCTGACCGAGTACCATTCTTCAGTTCTCGTAACCGCTCATTAGCACTATCCAACACAGCCTTGGCGTTGTCCCGTGAGGCTTTAGCCACATCCAGGTCTCGATCTGCCACCAGCTTTTTTTGAAACAATTGTTGAGTGCGTATCAACTGTGACTCTGCTTCTATTAAAGTCGCTTCTGCACCAGCCACTTCAGCCTGAGCTTGTGCTAAATCCTCAACCCGAGCACCATTTTTCAGTTCTTCCAAAGCCGCTTGTACGCGTGCTAGCTCAGCGTCTGCTTGCTGAACCCGTGCTTTCGCCGCCGTAGCATCAAGCCGTATCAGCACTTGCCCTGCCTTTACCTGTTGGCCTTCATGAACAAGCACTTGTGCAATCAACTCATTGACTGGGGCGGTAAGGGTTAATCGGTCACGCTCTATCACACCAAACACCCGGTGGCGGTCATCGGTACATCCACTCAGCACCATTAGCACAAGCAGTATCCATACGGCACTCATGGTTCTCATGAAAGTGTCCTCATATCAGCGTCCTCTGGCAGAAACAGGCCTTTTTCCATGACCTGCACGTTGTGCTGAATCAGGGTGGGCAAAAAGTCAGCATCCAGGCTAATACCAAACTGACGAATCAAAACTTGAGGAGCAATCAACGGGAAGACCATTAAACTGGTAAAGCTTAAGCGCGCTAGCTCTGGTTCAACCCCAGGCCGTAACCGGCCAGAATTCAACAACACCTTACCCAACCACTGCCGGGAAAGTGCCATTACCTCGCCAAATAGCGTCATCAAAATACGAAAGGGTTCAGTGCCTTCATCCTCCTGCAATACCCGCACAACAAGCCTCGGCAAATTGGGATTAGGGGCCATGATACTGTAGTAAGTTTGCATTAAGCCTGTCAGATCAGAAGGAAACGCTGCCTGTGGCTGAGCACGAAGACGTTCTAACATAGGCTCTAACATTTCTCTCAACATCTGCTCAAATAACCCAAGCTTGCTACCAAAGTAATAGCGAATCAGTGCAGCATCCACTCCCGCCTCTCGCGCCAACTGTCGGGTAGAAACATTATTAAAAGACTGATTACCAAACAGGGCGAGCGCTGCTGCAATAAGTCGCTGACGGGCATCAGAGTCACCTTTAGGACGGCCGGTTTTAGCTGACACAGTGCACTCCTCTTTAATTCATCATTTGATGAGTATGGTATAAAGCAAAGGCCAGTAAGATCCAGTGTAATAATTCTTCAAAGAAGGGGGTTTTGGGGAAATAAGAAAGGGGATCTAAAAATTGTTTCGATTGCATCAAGCAAGCGCGAAGTACACTACGCAAAAAGTATTACATTAACAGCATTTATTTTTGGTTATTTAACTTATCGATATTCAATATAACATCATATATATTCCCTCACCTTCTCAAGGGGAGGGCCAGGGTGGGATTTATTTCAGGCACACTCAATGCTCAAGCAATATGTATAAAAAAATAAAAACCGTGCTAATCGGCTTTAATATAGCCACAACAAAGAAGATTGATTAGCACAGTTATTTTACACTTTACGCCATAAGTATACGTTTATTTAATTTGTGATACTTACAATATATCGGATCATTGCAAACTATCGAGTCATTGCAACGTATATTGGAAAGTATACGATGCAGATACTGCTTGCGTAGTAGGACCAGGATTTAATACCAATGTATAAGTCTGTCCATCAATTAGTGTACCAGGCGTAAAATCCATTGAAACAAGACCTGACGACTGTGATGGAGCTCTTGTCTGTTCAATCATAAGATTCCCACCAACCAGCTTGTTCCCTTCAAATAGCCTAAACCAAGTAATATTTTGATCTGCGATTACGTTGGCGGGACTATTATATACGGCAGTAATTCTCCCTTTTGTTTTAGCACTGACATACAGTGTGCTTCTGCCGGTATGTGCGGGTTGACCAACAATCATCGTTTTGGTTGCTGCGACTGTGTTATCCGCCTTACCCGCTGTGATAGCAATGGTATAAATACCTTGTTGAAAGTTAATGCCATTATCAACTAAAACAAAATTATCGCCTTTATGACTGGGTAAATTGGCAGAAAAGTCTGGTTTTCTGTTTAAATCAACATCCATTGTTTCATACCAAATAAGAACTTTTCCAGGTTCACCATCATTTGGTAAATTATAATCAAAAGATAATGTATTCGCCGCCAGTACTTTTAAATCAGTAATAGATGAAAATTCGGCAGAAGTAGCCATGTTCGCAACAGAAAAACTATTTGCTGCAGCGGCGGAATCATCAACATTTAGGCTATTACTATTAAAGGCTTCTGTTTGTGCATTCGCACAACCTCCCGTAATTAACAAGCCTAGCGCAAGAGGTTTTACAACAAAGCTTTTTATTTTTCTCATAATTACTTTCCTTGTTTTTATTATTTACCGTTTAACACCAACGGCAAAATTATAGTCATATAAAACAAGAAACAAATCAACATAAAAACAAAACAAAACTACCAATTTAACAAAAATTTAAAATACATAATTTTCAAACAAAGAAAAGCCTACGAACAAGAATCCGCAAAAAATAGCTTCAATTTAAAAATACACCAAATTAAAAACCTAAGCGTTAATACCTACTCATAAAATATAAAACATTCTTATCATAATTCACAACACTCCTTATTACGTAAATTTATATACTCATTACATAATGCTATATATCCGCATACTTAATTAAGAGTACGTCCAGGTTATCTATACTATCGAGTTGCTGTACGCTTCATATCCTATAAATGTAGGATTGACGTGTAGACTTAAATATTGTAAGCAACAGCAAATAAAAGGAGAGACAGATTAAAATGCGCTATTTAAAATAATTTATTTTTAACAAGAACTATTTATTCTTATACAGACTTTTTTGTCTAAAAATAATCAAAAGGTCATTATCGAGCGATGGAATCGTTATTGACAATAAAATATAGACGAGAAGTGATGTATGTACTGGATGGGAAGTTAAATAGAGGAGAAGACTTTTACGCGGTATATTTACGTAGAATATACGTACTGTATTTTTACTTGCCTTCGCAAGGGAAGGGCCAGGGTGTAGTTTATTTCTGACAACTTCAATGCACAATCAAAACTTATCTACCCCCTCCTAACCTCCCCCTTCAACAAGGGGGAGGAACTGCATTTATGTCAGTGTTGTTTACTGTAACGATTCGCCTCCACCCTCTTCTTGCTTGACTACGTTTCCTACCGTTACATTATTGGTACTCTCAATATCCATTTTTATACTTTCCGTATTATGAGTAAATACATTACCCGTCACCGTGTTATGATTTGATCGAAACTCACCATACGTTGAAAGCCACACGCCTGGGCCATCATTGTTTAAAAGCACATTACTGTTAACAACATTATACCGTGAGTGACCTACCCTATTATTCATTTTAATCCCACCACATTTATTTTGACTTCCAGTGATGATATTCCCTTGAATGATATTAAATTCGGCTTGGTCAATACCAATACCACCTGCGCCCCCACGTTGGCAGTTCGCATGCAGTCGGTTGTCACTGACAATATTACGGTGCGACCCCACATCGATGGTGATACCTTCTAGCCCATTATCATTAACATGGTTTCCTGTAATGATATTATTGGAACAATTATATTCAGAGATACCAATCATGTGGTTGTTAAAGACACGTGAGTTTAGTACTTTATTGCTACCGCATGGTAAGTCATCAATATGCCCCCCCAAACCAATACCATGTCCGTTATTATCGTGCACACGCACATTACTTATCGCGTTGTGACTTCCGTAAACAAAAATCCCGCCCCCCTGTATCGTGTTGCCATCCGATTTTCCACCATTAATAGTAAACCCAGTGACGACGTTGTAATTACTTTGCACTACGATCGCCGTATAATTATCCCCCGATATTTTTCTGAGAATCGCTCCTTCCCCCAACAGTTGAAGATTGTCATTTTTTATAACAAAGCCGGCGGTAAGATTATAAATGCCTGGCTTAAATTGTATGGTGCTACCCGACTCAGCATTATTAATGGCTGTTTGTATGTTGACAATTTCCATAGTGGGATCAACAACAATATCTGTTGCATAGATGTTTACTGTTAGAGCTAAGCTAAGAGCTGACAATAATGATGTTGTTTTATTTTTTGTTATTTTCAATTTGTTCGTCCTTTATTTTATTTTATCGTTATATTCTTCACATAATATTGTAAGGAATTTATTTTTCAGATAACAATTGTATTTATTGAGCCGTGTTATCTCTTAAATAAAATTTGCCGATTTTAGTACATTTGTCAGTTGTTGTTTAGGGAATTTTTACTTAAGGTTTTCATATACAAAGTTTTA
>NZ_JAGSOY010000040.1 GCF_018837975.1 Zooshikella harenae
GGTCTCTGATCATTAACACCAGCCTTATTTTTATTACTATCTGTTCCATGTCATCATATGCCATTTGATTGTTTGGAATGGCTTGTGCAAAAAAGCACTAGCCACTCCAAAACTAACCAAATTAATCGTCACAAATCACATGTCAATGGGTTTGTACCTTCTTCAGCCTGTTTGCCTAATTTCTCACGTAATTGTTTAAATTTATTCGTATACGCTTCAGGAGCCTCGAAAACCTGTATCTTTGAAGCCAGTCCATTTTCTTCAGCTGCAGTAAGTACTTCACGACATGAATCACACGCGGCCTTATCGACATAACCTTTTAATGTTCCTCCTGCTTGAACACGCCCATTTTGCTGTAAGTTATACAGATAGTGGATACTTTTAACCTCTGAATCATAAAACCGGTTCGCACCATCACTCGTCGTACGTCCTGCATATGTTTTTGCTGAATATGATAGTGAGTCTGTACTCTTAAGCCATCTTTTAACTTAAAGTCCATAAATCCTTTTGGAGACTGTGTTATAAACTCCACAGCATGAAGGTTAGCCGTTACACATAACGCAGAGATAATGGCCCATTTCGTTAGCTTTAACATAATGATATGCCTTAAATTCGACAGAACTGGCTTTGATATTCTTCTGCAGCCAACGCTTCTTCCGCATCAGCTTCTGACTCTAGCACTGATAACTCTTCTCGCTCGACAATTCCAGCTTCTGCAAGCTCTGTTGCCTCCAAGGCTTCAAAAGCGTCAAAAAATGCCGCACCTAGTCCATCCAATGCAAAGAAAACCCCGACAAATTCTAATAACTTTTGTCCAAATGATGGTTTTTGATCTGACTCAGTTAATTTACGATGATCAATTTTCAATTGCTGCGGAAACCAACGATCCATTAGTTGCTTATTGGTCATATCACTAAGACAATAACGACTTACATAACTTTGATCATATAAATGCTTCCCTTCTTTAGTACACACTACATCAAAAAAACCTTGGTCATTGCGGTACGCGACAGCAAGTCTTACCAAACGATATTGAGCAGCTAACTGTTCAATATTATAACGATAACTTGACTGATTTAGACTAAAGCTCAAATAGTCCTTTAATGCGTCTAAATCTTCTGAGGTAATGGGTTGATTATATTTCACTAAATGATCAATAGCCTTAGGATAAATACCATTTTCAGTCCACTGCTCAGTAACTGTCTCTTTTTTGGCATCCCGCATAAGCTGTGCAGCTAAAGCATACTTAGCACGTAAAGCAACACCAGGTATTTTATCCTTTGCACCATTATATATATCTTCATCCACGCCTGATAAAGTGCGTTGTAAAAGGATAAACTGGTCAGGTTTACCTATTGAAGTTGCTTTTTCATAACCTAGTTGTTTTTTTAATTTTAAAAAAAAATTAATACTTCCAGGTATACGATTTTGTGACATTAAAAACTGATTCCATGCTTCTTCTGCATCATTGAATAACGTTCGTTCGACATCAGTTGCGATATTATACAGCTCATCCTTACTACGTACTTCCGAATATAAATCTTTAGGGTTAACCAGAAAAAGTTCTTTTATACGACTATCAGTTATATTATATGACTTTACTTCACTATTTTTTAACGCCCACCGTAATGACTTTATCGGTGTATTCAGGAGCTTAGCTTCATTTAAAGAGGGTGTCTGAGCAAATGAGTAACTGATTGAAGAAAGCCCAAATACTATAGACAATATTTTTCGCTTATTTATTTTCACACTATTCCCCTTGAGTTTTACTCTAGCTTACTAATTTTTTATCTTTCATTACAAACAAAACACGAGAACAGCATACTTAATTATATTAGTGCATTTCTTATTCACCTCTCTACAAACAAATACTAATAAAAAGCATAAAACATTTTATGCAACACCCTACTTACAATAAGAAAGCAACCATTCAAAAAATAATGAAAACGACAAACATTAAATAACCTACACTCTATTTTTACTTTAAAAAAGAAATTTAAAGCTACAATAATTTAATAGGCAACCACTTGCATTTCAATTAATACACCAACATATTTCCCACATCAAGTACTTTTGTTTTAAATTTGTTTTTATGGAATTTCAAACAGCATTATCAAACTAACGAAGCAATAAAATAGTGACGATAATCTCTCAACACAGCGTCACATTAATAAACAAGCATAAACTGTTAATATCATTTATTTAAATTATTATATTTTTTAATTTAATTTCCTCACAAAAAAAACCGGCTAATGGCCGGTTTTTTATAACATTAAATATTGCAAGGTTAATTACTACAGTAATGTGCTATGGCAAGCCTATTCGCAGAAATAATCTACCTTAATGCATCACTATAGACTCATGCAAACATTAATCCTCTTTTCCAAAAACTGTATTTTCTTGCTCTTGCACTCGAATAAATGTTGTCCGCTTGGTCAGCTCTTTTAGCTTAGCCGCGCCAACATAAGTACATGTTGAACGAACCCCACCCAAAATATCCTCAATTGTATTATGCACAGAACCACGGTAAGGTAATAATACCGTTTTACCCTCTGCTGCACGGTAGTTTGCAACACCACCAGCATATTTTTTCATTGCAGAGGAAGAAGACATACCATAAAATTGAACAAATTTTTGTCCATCTTTTTCTATGATTTCACCACCACTTTCATCATGTCCGGCTAACAAACCACCCAACATAACAAAGTCAGCACCTCCCCCGAACGCCTTCGCAACGTCTCCAGCACAGGTGCATCCACCATCACCAATAATACGACCACCTAAGCCATGGGCTGCATCACCACATTCAATAATTGCAGATAGCTGAGGATAACCAACCCCCGTTTTAACTCGTGTGGTACATACAGATCCTGGACCAATACCAACCTTAACGATATCTGCTCCCGCCAGAATAAGTTCTTCAACCATATCGCCAGTGACTACATTACCGGCAGTTATCACTATGTTAGTAAAAGACTCACGAACATTTTGAACAAACTCAACTAGATGCTCTGAATAACCATTAGCTATATCAATACAAATAAATTTTATATCACTCGACAACTGCAGTATTTCTTTAAGCTTTTGAAAATCCCGTTCAGAAGTACCTGTCGATACCATGACATAATTCAAAAGTTTTTCATCTGCATTTTCAAGAAAAGTAGCCCACTCAGCGACGTTATAGTGTTTATGGATGGCAGTTATCACCTGATGCTCAGCAAGTGCCTGAGCCATAGCAAAACTGCCTACGGAATCCATATTCGCAGCAATAACAGGTACACCAGACCATTGACTACCACTGTGTTTAAAAGTAAAATCACGGGTTAATTCAACTTGAGATCGGCTATTTAGGGTTGAGCGTTTCGGTCGAAACAAAACATCACTAAAACCCAGTTTCAAGTCGTTTTCGATTCGCATAGTTAATCCTTTCTATTAACTAACTTTCATTGCTCCCCTTATAGTTTTCTATTGGCAGATAGTAAAACTACATAAAGAGCAGGCACAAAAAAACCGGAGCGTTGGCAGACGCTCCGGTTTTCAGCATTATATACAAAAAGGCTGCTTTAGCAACATAAAGTTACTCCTTTCTTCCATTCTTTTTGGAATAACTTGCGACAAAGGAAATAAGAAATCATACTTTTCCTTTTTATTTACGATAAAACAACCTTCCTATTAATTAAGTTAATTTTAAATGGATCGCAAAGAATTTATTTGTCTGTGATATCAGAAGTCACTTCTTATTACACTATTAAATACTCCCACCCCGCGGTGTATTTCAACTTGAAATAAAAAAAGCCTCTATCTCGCCTCGTACACATTTTGTTCACATCTTTTGATATGACACAAGTCTCAAATCGATTACCATAATTATACTCTGCTCACTTTTCCCTTGTGAGGTAATCTGCATGACACGAATTCTTAGCTCATTACTCCTACTGACTACCTGCTGGTGTACTACTTTCGCTAGCGCCAACGAAAGTGAGCAACCCGAAGCACAAGAGTTTGCAAAATGGGCCCAAAATACTTGGGAAAACATGGATCGCCAAACAGGCACTATTATCCTACCTAACGGGGTTGCCACCTTAAATGTACCTGATGATTTTTACTATTTAAGTCCGAAAGATGCTGAAGTAGTACTTGTTAAATTTTGGGGCAATGTTCCAGGCGATACAACATTAGGCATGCTCTTCCCAGCCTCGTATACTCCATTTGATAGTAATGCCTGGGCTGTTGAGATTGATTACGAAGAAGATGGTCACGTAGACGATGAGGATGCAGCGGATATCGACTACGATGACTTGCTTGACGATATGCAGTCTGCCGTAAAAGAAGCCAGTAAAGATAGAGTAGCGCAAGGTTATGAAAGTATTGAGCTCGTTGGCTGGGCAGCTACGCCATACTATGACAGCAAAGGTAAGAAATTACATTGGGCCAAAGAGCTTAAGTTTGGCGATAGCGAAGATAATACGCTGAATTACAATATTCGGATTTTAGGCCGCAAAGGCGTACTTACCATGAATTTTATTGCGGGGATTAATCAACTCCCACAAATTAATAGTCAGCTTGATACAGTCCTTACCATGGCTTCATTTAATGAAGGTCAGCGCTACAGTGATTTTGATCCGTCAATCGACAACGTAGCAGCTTATGGCATTGGAGCTTTAATTGCTGGCAAAGCTGCAAGCAAGCTAGGGATTCTTGCAGGTTTACTGTTAGCGTTAAAGAAATTCTGGATTGTCATTGTGGCAGGCTTTATTGGTATATTTCGGTGGATTAAAGCAAGATTTAATTAACAGTGTCAGTCTCACTGCAAAAAAGCGCTCTTAAAACAGCGCTTTTTTTCTATGTTAGTTTTTAAGCAACATCAGAAGAGGCTTGGCACGGGGTTGTTTTTGTCTGTGAAGAATTGGTTTTAACCCAACTTTCATGTTGCCATTCACAACGAGCTTGAAGCTCTTCATCAGGCAAATGGCAGCTATTGTTCGCATACCAACTAAATGTATGAAACCCCGTAAGCTCAGTTTCTAAATGCACTGTTGCTGCAACCCAATACATTTTCTTTAGTACAGCCTCAAACTTATGTAGCCACTGCCCCCAGTCCCCTTCAACTTCACGATAAGAAGCACCAAAGTGGATCACTTGGGTCAAATAAGTGCCATATGAAGGCTCAACACCAGACACTGCAAATAGATCACGTGATAAAAAAGGCCACTCATCATGCTTAGGAAGCGAATTAATCACTCGAAGATTATGATAGCGACGCTTTAATATTTCAGTCTCACTGCCTGATGGCAAATCCTTGATACAACCATAAACAATGGATTCGCGATCCAAAAGCTACTCCTTAAATAACCGACAAAAGTCGTCTATTATGCCCAGCTCCCTATGGGGAAACAACTCAATTACTCAACCTTTTAACAATTAACCATACGATTATCTATTGTTAGCTGATACTTCCAGTCTAAGGCAAAAGGTTAATGGCTAAAGGGCAAACAATAGTAGTGTCAGAGGCCTGCCAAGTAAAACCCAGCCTCAGCAATTTCGATGACGCCTCACAAAAAAATAAGTCTTAGATCCGCTTAACCAAACAAATTCTGCCAAAAACCAGGCGTCTTTAATGAAGCTTCACAGTGTTGCAGCTGATTTTCATATTGTTTAGCTTTACGTTGTACTCGACGAGCAACCCCTTGCAACCAATGTTTACGTTTATACGTTCCTCGACGAAAACCACCCCATCCTTCGTGATAAGTCAAATACTGTAACTGAGCATTATTTTGAGAAACACCATTAATCTGACGTGTTTTTTTGGTGTACCAACCAATAAAATCTATCGCATCCGAAAAATCGTCTCGTACGGCCCCCCAACGTCCTGCTTCACGCAAGTAATCTGCCCAGGCACCATCAATTGCTTGTGCATAACCATAGGCTGAAGAACGATGAGGTCCCGGAATAAAGCCCAAATACCAACGGCGAGGTGGGCGTGCATTAGCAATAAAGCTAGACTCATGATACATAATTGCCATCATCACTGGGATGGGTGTCCCCCAGCGTTGATGGCTGGTATTTGCCGCCTGATACCAATCCAGGTTATCTGCAAAAACATCACATAAGTTATGAGGATTTTCTGGTGGGGGCGTATGAGCACACCCTGATATCAGCACACTAAACAACAGCAATGACAGCCTCAATCGCTGCCATGCTGTTCTGCATCTTGGAGATGCGCTATGTTTCCAATAGTGCCAATAGATCGTGCTCATCGAGTATTGGGATTCCTAATGACTCAGCTTTGCTTAATTTAGAACCTGCTTTTTCGCCAGCAATGACTGCTGTAGTCTTTTTTGACACAGAACCCGCTACTTTTGCTCCCAGCAATTGTAATTTTTGCTTAACTTCGTCACGACTCATGACGGATAATGTGCCTGTCAACACATATATTTTGCCAACCAATGGCAAGTTTTCTTGCTCAGTCCGAGACTGCTCAGACCAATTTACGCCAGCCACTTTAAGTTGATCAATAACATCTCGATTATTCTGCTGTTTAAAGAAATACACAATGTGATGTGCAACTACAGGCCCAACATCAGGCACTTGTTGTAAGAGTACTTCTTCTGTATCGATTAATGCGTTTAAGGAGCCAAAGTAGCTGGCCAAGGTAAGCGCGGTTGTCTCCCCAACCTCTCGAATACCCAAAGCATAAATAAAACGAGCTAATGTAGTGTGTTTAGAACGTTCAATCGCGTCTATCAAGTTCTGAGCTGACTTATCACCCATCCGCTCAAGCTGTATCAGTGCATCCTTTTCAAGTGCATATAAATCAGCGACTGAATTTACAAGCTCCTGATCAACCAATTGCTCAACTAACTTATCCCCCAAGCCATCAATATCCATTGCTCGCCGACTCGCAAAATGTTTTATCGCTTCCTTGCGTTGGGCTAAGCACACTAAACCGCCTGTACAGCGTAAAGCAGCTTCTCCAGCAATCCGCTCCAGTTCAGACCCACAAACAGGACAGGACGTAGGCACAACAATATCCTGCTCTTCCCCTGAACGTTGTTCTAAGACCACACGAACCACCTTAGGAATCACGTCCCCAGCTCGATGAACAATGACGGAATCGCCCACTTTAATACCCAATCGCGCCACTTCATCCAGGTTATGCAAGGTCGCGTTACTTACTGTAACCCCTCCAACAAAAACCGGTTTAAGTCGAGCAACGGGGGTCAGTGTCCCAGTCCTCCCCACTTGAAACTCAATTGCTTCCAATGTGGTCATTTCTTCTTGCGCTGGAAATTTATAAGCAATGGCCCAGCGTGGTGCGCGAGAGACAAAACCCAGCTTATCTCTTAAGGCTAATGCATTCACTTTAAAGACGATGCCATCGATTTCGTAAGATAATTGCTCACGACGAGCCAGTAATTGCTGATAGTAAGTGCCACAGGCTTGAATAGAAGGCAGAACGGCCATTTCCTTATTGATTTTAAAGCCCCACTTATTAAGTTGTTGCAAGATTTGACTATGATCTCCTGGCAGGTCACCACTGCAAACACCCACACCATAACAACACATTTCTAAAGGGCGTGTAGCCGTAACGCGAGAGTCGAGTTGTCGTAGACTACCCGCAGCTGCATTACGAGGATTAACAAATGCCTTTTCACCTTTTGCCTGAGCCTGTTCATTAAACTGAAGGAAACCAGCCTTAGGCATATAAACCTCACCCCGAACTTCTAAGCGATCAGGCACATCCTCAGCTAAAAGTACTAATGGAATTGAATGAATTGTCCGTAAATTTTGGGTAATGTCTTCACCACGCTGTCCATCACCACGTGTTGCACCTCGAACCAGTTTACCCTTTTCATACAACAAACTAACGGCAATACCATCCAGCTTTGGCTCTGCAACATATTCAATATCAGCAATAGCTAACCGTTCCCTGCATCGACGATCAAAGTCCTGTAACTCCTCTGCCGAAAAAGCATTATCCAATGATAGCATTGGCATTTCATGGGTAACCGTCGTAAATGCACTCGCAGGTTCTGCACCTACCCGCTGAGAAGGAGAATCTGCAGAAACAAGTTGTGGATACTCCTGCTCCAACGTTTGTAAACGTCGCATTAGGCGATCATATTCTGCGTCAGGAACTGCAGGATCATCCAAGACATAGTAACGGTAATTATGCTGATTAATTTCCTGTCGAAGCTGTTCAATTTCACTCACAACATGAGGGGGAATGGTCATAGCCAAATACCTAATACGTCCAACCGTTGATAAAGCAGATAAAAATAATTCATCATAAAAAAAGCCGGTGCTGTTATAGACCGGCTTATGCCATACCCTTCACTTTGGGTATAAAATTCAGTGCTATGTTAATGTACTACAGTTTAAGGGCTATAAGCACCAGTAAAGCGATTAACGCACCATTTGTTTACGCACCAGGTGACGTCGTTCATAGTCCATAATGCGCTGTTTGCAGTGTTCAAGCGTTTGTTGTGTCATCACACTACGATTTTCGTCTTTTAAGCTCCCACCTAATGTAGATGCAATATCATGGGCTGCTAATGCCATTTGCTCGAACGCACGCATGGGTTTATCTGGTCCTGGTAAGCTCATAAAAAAGCTAACAGCAGGTGTACAATATTCATCCATATTATCAAGGTCAAATGTACCTGGCTCTATACCATTAGCCATACTGAACATCAAAGCACCTTTTGCCCCTCGAGTTACAGAGGTGTCATAGCAATGAAAAATGTTCATATCACCATAACTCAAACCATTTCTGGTAAGAATGGTTAATAGCTCATCACCCGCAAACGTAGTATCCGATTTGGCAATTACATGGATCACAATAATATCTTCAACAACTTTATTTTCTTCTGCAGACTCCTCTGTCAGTGCCACATCAGCAGCCGCTTTCTTAGATTGTTTCCAGCCTTTATTAGGCTCCTTGCTACTGACTTTACTACCAGACTTGGCAACCGTTTTAATGCCATCTGCCGCATTTTTAAGTAACGATGAATGTGTTGACTCCCCTTTAGCTGAGCTTTTACGTCGTTCATGATGGGGACTGCTCCCCATAGCAGCAGAGCTGACATGATCTGCAGGGTTAGCAACCAAAGGCTCTTCTGCATCAGCATAGCCGTCAGCCACTTTATCTGTTATGACAGGTGGTTCGTGATCAGTAGCTGATTGCATAGCATCAGCGTTTCTTTGCTTTTGTTGTGCTGACTGCAAACGCTGGACAAGAGCTTCCTGCCCTGTATTTGAAAATGGTTGCTTATGACTATCAACCTGATCAGAAAGTGATGGCTCAGCAGATTCCTGTTGAAAATGAGGCTCTACTTTTTTAAACGTTGTTTGCTCTGCATCATGTGCTGTATCTCCTTTTATCAGACGAGCTCCACCATGAGGTAACTCACCATTACAGTCGTCGTAATAATCTACGCCACCACTGAGTCCCAAAGAAAGCTCATCCGCTTTCTTCCGATTAACTCGCATACGACGGTAGCCGTCAAAAATGATACCAGCAATCAATAGAAAGCCGATAATAAATATGATTTCTCGCAAACCTATATCCATTGTGCCTTAATACCCTCTCGTCGCACACGCACAAGACCGTGGCAAGCAAGCTAGAAACTTTATCTTTAATTATGGTCCAGAGATAAAAAAGGTCGCAATAATAGGCGTAAAAAGTTTTCTTTTTTTCTCACCATTTTGTATCAGACTTGCCAATCACTTATTAGTTTAGTCTTTATACAGCGGCAAGTGCTGCTGCTTGCTCAATATCAACAGCGACCAAACGGGAAACACCGGGTTCATGCATTGTCACCCCCATCATTTGGTTAGCTGCTTCCATCGCGATTTTATTGTGCGTGATATAGATAAACTGTACTGATGATGACATTTCTTTCACCATGCGCGCATAACGACCCACATTTGCATCATCGAGAGGTGCATCGACCTCATCCAGCATACAAAATGGCGCAGGGTTTAATTGAAAAATAGCAAAAACGAGCGCAATTGCGGTAAGCGCTTTTTCACCACCCGACAATAAATGTATAGTACTGTTTTTCTTACCAGGGGGGCGCGCCATAATTGCTACCCCTGTATCCAATAAATCTTCACCCGTTAGCTCTAAATAAGCACTTCCCCCACCAAACACTTTGGGGAATAATATTTGTAGTCCATTATTGACCAGATCAAAAGTCTCTTTAAAACGTGCTTTCGTTTCCCGATCAATTTTGCGAATCGCTTCTTCAAGAGTAGACAACGCCTGAACCAAGTCATCATTTTGGCTATCTAAATACTTCTTACGTTGTGATTGTGTTTGGTATTCGTCAATAGCCGCCAAGTTAATAGCACCCAGACGCTGAATGCGTCCTGCAATTTTTTCCAGCTCCGTTGCCCACTGAGACTCATTCGCTTCTGTAGGTAAATTTTCTAGGACCGTAGTTAAATCAAAAGAATCTGCTTGCAACTGCTCATGTAAAGACTGACGCTGAACTTCCAAGCTTTGCGCAGTCAGCCGGTATTTTTCTAATGCGGTTCTAACTTGTTGCGCCTGCTGATCTGCTTGTGTTCTTTGCTGTTCAAGCTGGCGCATACCATGATCAATTTCGCCGAGCTGCTGTTTTGCCTCAGTCATTTCTTCTTCAATCAACAACCGTTCTTCTAGCAGTGCTTCCAACTCAACGGTTAAATCATCAACAGGTAGCTCACTTTCCTCCAGCGAAGTGAGAATATCTTGTTTACGAGCGAGCATCTTATCAACCTGTTGCTGTAAACGAACAGCTCCTTGCAATGTTGATGTCAGCTGGGTACTTAACGACTGCTGGCGAAGCGCTAACTGATGGGCTGCATCTTTATCGTGGCGAGCTTGCTGACGTACCTGATCCAACTGCCCTCGGATGCTATCCCGCTGTTTAAGTAAAAACTCACGTCGCTCTTCACCTTGCGCCATTGCATCAATCGCTTCTTGCAACGTTAACCGCGCTTCAGCAACCCGCTCTTGCTCCAGCGTTAACTGTTCACAGAGTTCAGCCTGTTCAAGCTTCAATCGCTCTGCTCGCGCTTTGACTTCATCCACTTTTACTTTTTTGGCACTTAAGTCAGCTTGTAATACAGACAGTTCTCGCTCTTCACTACTCCGTTGCTGACGTTCTGTTTCCAGTTGCTGCTCCACATCTCGCAAGCATTGCTCCGCAATATGCAAAGCTTCCTCTTCTTGCTGAGTTTTGTCAGTAATGTTTTCAATCTGTGCCTGAAGTTCAACCATTTCTTGCTGGCGGGCTAACATCCCGGCAGCAGCATTATCTTCGCGTGTGACTCTTAGCCAGTGATGAGATAACCAAATACCTTCAGGGGTGATAATGCTTTCTCCAATAGGCAAACCATCTAGCATGGCAAAAGCTTCACCCAATGTATCAGCCGTTTTAATGCATCCCAGCCAAGGCTGTAAATCACAATCTGCAGCAATCACTTTCGCAAGTAATGTATTCTGCTCCACCATACCACGAGTTGCTTGCTCAAGGCGCTGAGCATATTTATAGAGTGTTAATGATCCAGAGTTAAATGTGGCTAGTGCTTCAGTAAACGACTCAAACTGGTCAACCGCAAACGCTTGCAGATAATCACCCAACACAGTTTCTACCGCTGTTTCCCAACCTGGAACAACGTTTAAACCTTCAGCTAAACGAGGCTTTTCATTTAATTTGTGTTCAGCCAACCATTGCTGCTGTTCTTCACCATTATCACCCAAGGCCGCTTGATGTAATGCATCAAGTGAAGCATAACGGCCTCGTGCTTCCTGTAAAGTTTGTTGATACTGATTAAGCTGCTGTTGATGTGTATTAATTACCTGGCGTTGACGGGTGATTTGCTCTGCTAGAGACTGAATCAGTTCTTGCCCTTGCTCTTGCTCAAGTAGGCGTTCAGCAATACGTTCAGAAAGCATTTCAATTTCATCGGCAAGAGGATCGATTTGCACACCTGCCTGCTCTTCACGCAAACGTTGCTGGCGTGCTTGTAACCGATCTATTGTTTGCTCCCATTGCTGAATACGAGATCGCTCGACTTCTGCCTGACGTTTAGGTTCAGCCACTTGCTGGTTAAACTGCTCCCAGTCAAACTGCCAGCGTTGCATGGATTCTTCAGCTTCTTGCAATGCCTGAGTAGACATTTCTTCAGTTTCACGTAATAGTTCCAGCTCGGGTTCAAGGCCAGCCAGTTCCTCCGTCAACTGTAATTCTAAACTTTGATCACTCTCTAACAGTTGTTGACTCTCAACAAGATTAGCTTCAGTCTGCTGTAAATCAGCCTTTAATTCTTGAGCTCTCGTTTTACTGTGCTGGATTGTTTGCTCTATTTTACTGATTTCATTGCCAAGACTGTAAAATCGACCTTGAACCTCATTAAAGCGGTCTGTTGCTTCAATATGAAACTGACGTTTTTCTTCCAGTGTTGTATCTACTGATCGTTGCCCAGCAATGTGCTTTTCCAGCTCCACTTCCAACGTGCTCACCTGCTTACGCTCAGTGGTGAGTTTTTCATCAAGCGATTTCCATTTTAACGCTTGCAACTGTGCTTTTTTCAAGCGTTCTTCAGTTTTATATTCTTTGTATTTTTCTGCAGCTTGAGCCTGACGATGTAAATGCTGCAACTGCCGATCAAGCTCGTCTCGTAAGTCTGTCAATCGTTCCAAGTTTTCTTGTGTACGACGAATACGGTTTTCAGTTTCACGACGTCGTTCTTTATATTTAGAAATACCTGCTGCTTCTTCGATAAATACTCGAAGCTCTTCAGGCTTTGACTCAATTAAATTAGAGACAATACCCTGACTGATAATAGCATAGCTCCTGGGGCCTAAACCTGTACCCAAGAAAATATCCGTAATATCTTTTCGACGACACTTAACACCATTAAGGTAATACGAATTTTTTGCGTCGCGTGTAACTTTTCGGCGAATGGATATTTCGTTATACTTTGCATACTCGCCTTTAAGCGTGCCATCACTATTGTCAAACACTAGCTCTACTGATGCTTGTCCAACAGGTTTACGTCCTTTGGAGCCATTAAAAATAACATCTGTCATTGACTCTCCCCGCAAATTTTTTGCGGAGCTCTCACCCATTACCCAACGTACGGCATCAATAATATTTGATTTGCCACAGCCATTCGGCCCGACAATCCCACTCATGTTAGTGGGAAATGGTACGGTGGTAGGGTCTACAAAAGATTTAAAACCAGCTAGCTTAATACATTTAAGACGCATGGAATTCTGCTTGCCTTAAGTACAACAATTTGAGTCAAAGTCCTAGCGAAACAATCGGGCCATTATCCTGATTTATCCGTTACAGTGAATTATTTTTTGTTGCTAATTGTTAATCAACCACTATAGGTTCAACACTTGTTCACATTTATACCCTTTATATGAGGTATAAAATCCACACGTAACGTCTAATAATGCAAAACTGCGCTTAGTTTAATCAGCTTTAATCTATGTGTATACACATTAATCAGCCAAAATTAGTTATTTACAAAGCATTTTGTATACCAGTATCTAAAACAACGCTACTAAGCCAGCCCACAAGTACAAGTGCTATTTATTGCATAAGAGAGGTGTTTTACACTGCAAAATAACTCGTCACTTTCAGCATAAAACAACGCGTGCCAGCAATGGAATTCAGTGCTAGCACGCCAAAAATTTCACAGCTAAGTGTGATTAAGCAGATACACTTTAGGCAAGTGTTACTTCTGGTACGCTGTGCTCATTAGACATAATGGCTAAAACCGAGTCACGATTACTATGTGCATAATTTCGTACTAACTGTTCAATACGAACAACATCACGCTGCATAATCGAAATCAGGATTTGATTAAAAAAGTTGAGTGATTGTTCTAATTCTTCTTCACGACGTGATAACGCTAAATGATAGGTACGGTGAATTGCAGGTTGTAGATTATTAAGAATCTGGGTTAAATAAGGATTTTTAACAATGTTATTCGCTAAATCGATAACCACAAAACTACATTTGACGAACTCTTCTATATTTCCCTCACGAGCAAGATTCTTTAGCCGTTCAAGATAAACTTCAAAAGGCTTCAGCTGGTGTAATTCCTTCCATTTACCTGCTAACTCTACAGCTAACATGGTATAAAGGTTTTCCACCATTACGTACAAACAGCGAATTTTATGCTCCGTTAAGTCACTTACCATTGCGCCACGCCGTGGTAAAATATCAATCAAGTGGCGACGTTGCAGCAGCAGCAGTGCTTCACGAACAGATCCCCGGCTGACATCAAGCTCATGAGCAATTTTTAACTCTTGAATACGCTCACGAGATTTTAGCTTACCAGTGATAATTTTATTCGCTAAGTGTTGTGCAATCTGCTCAGTGAGGCTATCAGCAGCTTTGAAAAACATAATCGAAAACAGTCCCCCCAATAAAGCAAGATCAAGCAGCCAATACAGCGTATGGCGAATAGCTAGATGGGTGAGGCTTGGCTAACAAAGTGAGACTAACGAAAAATAGGCTGTGTTAAGTGAGCCAGGCCTTGGCCAAAATATCCATCCACTACCAGTCACTCACAAGTCATGCATAAACAGGTATCACTCACCTGTCGGCCTATTGGTATCTGGTATTTCTTCCACACGCTAAAACCACTAGGTTACCAATTTAACGCGCTTAACAAAAAAAAACCGCATGAATTAGCAACCTAACATTTATCATTTGTTCCTTTACGGTACTACTTACTTAACATTCAAATTATTTAATAGATTGTTAACACAAACAATATGATATTAACAACTACACAACAAATGTTACTTCTCTTTATAACACGATACAAAAAACAACACTAGCAATGTAATGCGAATTTATGGCTCGAAAGGTATTTTTAGTTTTATTACATCATCCTGATCTTTAATGGATACCCCAGACTGGACCATGCGCCCATTAACTTGTTTAGGATTACCCGTGGCTGAAACCAGTGCCACCACATCCACAGTAGTCTGCTGTGATAATTTCATATCAGGCATCATACTTTGGCTATCATCAAGGGTGACCAACCTGGGCAGCTCTGATAACTGTAAAACGCTCACTGCTACAGGCATCTTAACCCCAACAGGACGAGCCAAAACATAGACTTTTGCCGTTCTAGGAAGTGTGGTTAACAGCTTGGGGTCAACTTCAACCAAAACCTGTAGTTTCACTGCTGCTGTTGCAGTAGATGCAGTCCCTCTATCTATATCAGCTTGGGCCGAAGATGGAGCATTTACTAATGAGGATTGCTCTGTTTGCTGCTCAGCAAGTAGTTGTCTTGCCTTAGTGATTCCCTGTTGAATTGGCTGAGCTTCACCCTCTGGAATACCTGAATCAAGAATTTGCTGCCAATGATCAATGGCCAGCTGATATTTTCCTGATTCAAATGCAGCAATTCCCAATAAGCCAAGAGCTATTTGTTGTTTGGGTTTATGCTGTAAAGCTTGCTTAGCATAGGCAATCACTTCATCGGTCATTCGATTACCATTTGCCAAATATAGCGTTTCCGCCAGTCTCGCCATAACCTCAGCATCATTAGGCACTAACGATTGTAAGGTTTGATACGCTGTTAATGAGTCAGAGTAGCGTTGCTGTGCAGCATAGACTCGTGCCAGCCAAAACCAGCCATCTTTGTTCTCTGGCTGTTTTTGTACTGCACTTTCAAGCTTTTTGGTAAGTTCAGGCAAAGATAAGTTAGCCAGCTCCGCAGAAGAAGGCATTGAAGCAACCATAGCAAGTTCCTGACTTGCACCAAGTTGCCAGTAAATAGCCAATGCTAGGCATGGAACAATAAAAGCCATACCCCACATACTAAGCCTAGCTAGTTTTGGTGTTATACCCTGCGTTTGATCCAGCTCCTCCTTTCCTTGAACATCCTTGAGCAGCTGCCGTTGTAACTCAACTACCATCGTTTGGTGATCAATGGCTGAAATATCACCACATTCCAGACTGCTATTAAGCTCTGCTAACCGTTGCTGATATAAAGTTACATTAAGCTTATCCTGTTGTTTTTCCAGCACTAGCACCATGTCATCAGTAGTGTTTAGTGCACTTGCTGTAGCAACTGTTTTTCGTAATAACGGAGACAAGATAAAAAAAACGGCCACTAAGGCAAGAACAATAAGGCTTATCCAATACAACATCATCACGACTTTTCTGACTCCTTAAGAATCACAGTTAACGCAGCCTTTTCTTCTTCAGACAATGCCTGTGGTTGTGCTTGAGATCGTCGGCGCCACAGCAGGTGGCCCAGTACAAGAAGCCCGACAGTAAGTAAGATAAAGGGTAAGCTCCATAACAGCCAAGTACGATGATCCCAGGGAGGATTGTAAAGAACGAAATCACCATAACGTGACTGCATAAAGTCGATAATGGCCTTGTCAGACTCACCGACCTGCAACATTGTGTAGATTTTACGCCGCAGATCCACGGCGATAGGTGCATTAGAGTCAGCAATATTCTGGTTTTGACACTTTGGACAACGTAACTCTTCTGTCAAAACCTGGAAGCGCTCACGCTGCTGATCAGAGCTGAACTCATAGGTATCAATCGCAGCCCAACTCAAAGAAACTAAGCTGGTGCAAATAAATAGCACGCTGATAAATTTGAGCACGTTAGACCAGGTTGCCTGACTCATGATGGGCCTCCTTTACCTTGCAACTGGCTGACAATTGGCTGAAGCGACTCTTGCCATACTCGCTCATCAATAACACCAATATGCTTGTAACGAATGACGCCTTGCCGATCAACGACATACGTTTCTGGTGCGCCATATACCCCTAACTCAATACCTAAATCTCCAGAAGCATCAACCACAGTAGCTTGATAGGGATTACCCAGTTTCGCCAACCACTGCTTTGCCTGTTGGGTATCATCTTTGTAATTAATCCCAACAATACGCACCCCCTGCTGCTGAGCCAGCCTCAATAAAAAAGGATGTTCAACATGGCAGGAAGGACACCAGGTTGCCCACACATTAACTAACGTGACCTCGCCCTTAAGTAATGAAGCATCAAGCGTTTTTTGATTTTCTCCTAGCCCTGGGAGAGAAAACACAGGAAACGGTTTATTGAGTAATGCAGATGGCAACGTACGAGGGTTCTGGTACAAAGCTTGATAGAGAAAACCAGCCAGTAACAAAAACACTAACAGCGGGATGAATAACTTTAGTCGTTTCATAGCAATTTACGCATGAGAATAGGCAGTTTCAGAAGTTTGCTCAGTACGCGCCACAACAACCCGTCGTCGTCGATAACGCTTATCCAGCACTGCTAATATACCGCCCAATGCCATAATTAAAGCGCCAAGCCATATACAACGCACAAAGGCTTTATAATGAATACGTACCGCCCAAGCACCATCACCCAGTGGCTCTCCCAGTGCAACATAGAGGTCTCGTGTTAAGCCTGGGTCAATAGCCGCTTCAGTCATCATTGAGCGCTGTACTTCATATCGACGTTTCTGAGGATGCAAGGTTGTGACATGTCCACCCTCAAGGGTTGTAACCTTAATTTCTCCCTGATCTGCTTCGAAGTTTGGACCTTTTACACGTTGAGTCCCCATAAAAGTAAAGGTCAACCCAGACAGCTGTAATTGGTCACCAGGTGCCATGCGCAAATCACGCTCCTCACTGTAAAAGCTGGTTAACACTACACCAAGAATACAAACAGCAAACCCAATGTGGCCCAAATGCATTCCGTAATAACTTAAGGTCAATTTCCGCAGCCCTTGCCAAGTGGATGACTGATTTCTTAATTTGCGGAGAACATCAGTCAACACCGACAAGACAATCCACAGGACAACAACCAAGCCAACCCATACAGGTAATAACCAACCTTGTGTATGCCAAACACTCAGGACCGAGCCCAAGAGTAATGCACCTAACAAAGCCCAACGCAAATAGCTAAACAATTGCAGCATTCGGCTTTGCTTCCAGTTAATGGTAATACCAATCCCTAATAACAGTGCGAGTGTGACCATAAGCCAAGGAAAGAACTGGTTAAAATAAGGTGGGCCAACAGATAACTTGCTACCTGAAAGGGCTTCCGCAAGTAACGGATACAAGGTACCCACAAGAATCAATGCTGTGGCAATGGTTAGCACAATATTATTCAGCAACAACAGTGTTTCTCTCGACCACAGCGAAAATTGAGTACTACTCTGTACTGCAGGTGCACGAAGCGCGTATAACAGAAGCGAGCCACCCACAACTAACAGTAAAAAGGCTAAAATAAATACGCCTCGTGCTGGGTCCGTGGCAAATGCATGTACAGATGTTAAAACACCTGACCGAACTAAAAATGCACCTAGAAGACTCAAAGAAAACGTTGCAATGGCAAGAAAAACTGTCCAGCTTTTAAAGACACCACGCTTTTCAGTGACCGCTAAAGAATGGATAAGTGCTGTTCCCATCAGCCAGGGCATAAAAGAGGCATTTTCGACAGGGTCCCAAAACCACCAGCCCCCCCAGCCAAGTTCGTAGTATGCCCACCAACTACCCAGCGCAATACCTACAGTTAAAAAGCTCCAGGCAATTGTCGTCCAAGGACGAGACCAACGCGCCCAAGCAGCATCAAGGCGCCCACCTAATAATGCCGCAATAGCAAACGCAAAAACCACAGAAAATCCAACATAGCCCATATACAACATAGGTGGATGAATAATCAGGCCAAAATCCTGTAATAGAGGATTCAGATCGCGACCATCGATAGGGGCATGAGGCAATAAACGTTTAAATGGGTTTGAGGTAAATAATAAAAAAGCTAAAAAACCAACACTACAAAGCCCCAGGATACTTAATACCCTAGCAACCAGGTAACGCGGTAGACTTTGACTAAAAATAGCAACAGCCAGTGTCCAGCCCGCAGTCATCAAACACCACAACAAAAAAGAGCCTTCGTGAGCACCCCAAATTGCACTTATTTTATAAGGCAGAGGCAGTAGACTATTAGAGTTTTGAGCCACATAAGCCACTGAAAAATCATCAGTAGCAAAACAGTAACCTAAAGCAATAAACGCAATTAACAGAAAGCCAAATTGACCCACGGCTAACGGCTTTCCCATAGCAATCCATAACTCTTGTTTTAGCAATGTGCCAATCAACGGTACTATCGCCAGCACCAGCGATAAGCAAAATGCAAGAATAACGGCAAAATGACCTATCTCAGCAATCATGATTTGGTCTCCACCATTAGTTCGTCGCAGCGGCGGGAGAAGAAGAATAATCAGGGTGGCCCGCTTGCTTTAGCGCGCCTTCTACTTCTGGTGGCATATAATTCTCATCATGCTTGGCAAGCACCTGATCAGCCATTAACTCACCTGATGCATTCAGTTTACCAACCGCGATTACGCCTTGTCCTTCTCTAAATAGATCAGGCAATATGCCTGTAAAATGAACCTTTATTATTGCCTGACCATCCGTAATCGAAAACGTATTCGCTAAAGATTTGGTATCACGCTGGTGAGAACCCACGACAACAAGGCCACCGCCACGAATTGTTTTATTAACGGGTGCTTTCCCTGCAGCCAACTCAACAGGTGAGTAAAAGTAATTCATGTTTTCATCTAGCGCGAGCAGTCCTAAAACAGCAGCCAGGCTCGATCCAAACACAATATACAATACGATCCTCAAGCGATTTTTTCTGACTGGGTTCATTGTTGCTGAGCCTCCCGTCTTAACTGACGTAAGTAGCGCTGTTTAAAACGTTTTTGCTGTGCAAGTGGCGCCCAAATATTGTAAATCATGACCACAACAGCAATACCATAACAGCTCCATACATAAAGGCCATGCTTGCCCATTGCCCAAAAATCGGCCCAGGATTCAAAATACATGATAAGTCTCCTTTAGCCTTGATCAGCGCTTATTGCTCATCAACGCTTTTACCCAACCTGTCTTATGCTCTCGATGTAATATTTCTGTCCGTAACCTTAAAAGTAAAACTACGGTAAAAAAACAATAAAAACCTGCAAGACAAATAAAAAGTGGGTAGTACATTTCAGCCGGCATGGCTGGCTTTTCTGTTAACTTAATTGATGCCGTTTGGTGCAGCGTAAACCACCAATCAACAGAATATTTAATGATGGGAATATTGACCAGACCAACAAGGGCTAACACAGCAGATGCGCGCGCCGCTGTTTTCATATTATCAATGGAAGCCTGCAGTGCCATAAATCCTAAGTACAGAAACAATAAAATCAACATGGATGTCAGTCTGGCATCCCACACCCACCAAGCTCCCCAGGTTGGCTTCCCCCATATGGCACCTGTTAGTAATGCCAATAACGTAAAAGAGGCACCAATTGGAGCACAGCAGCTTGCTACCAGCTCAGCCATTTTCATTCGCCAAATGAGTCCAACGCCACCGGTAATGGCCATCAACACATAGGTCGCTTGCGCCAAAAAAGCCGCTGGTACATGAATAAAAATGATGCGGTAACTATTACCTTGAAACCGTTCTGCAGGGGCAAAAGCTAAACCCCATACCACACCTGTCACCAATAACAATATGGTGAGAATAACTAACCAGGGTAACCAGCGACTGCTAATCTCATAAAACCACTTGGGTGACCCAAGTTTGTGAAACCACGTCCAATTCATTTATTTAAACTCTAAACTTTTCCAGGCTTATCCCGAAGCGGTAATTCTTAACCCTGCCGCAATAGCAAATGGAGCCAACGTTAATCCCAATGTCAGTAACACAGCAAGCCAGAGTAACTGACCATCAGCGGGTAGTCCCTCACTGGCGGCAACGACAGCTCCCGTGCCTAACAACAGCACAGGAATATATAAGGGTAAAATAAGCAATGATAATAACATGCCACCCCGCCGAATGCCGACCGTTAGTGCTGCACCTATTGCACCTAACAGACTCAGTAACGGTGTTCCCAAAGCAAGACTGGCTATCAGTGTCATATAGGCTTGAGATGGCAGAGATAGCATCAAAGCAAGCATTGGCGCCAATATCAGTAAAGGTAAACCAGTCAAAAGCCAGTGCGCGCAAACTTTGGCAAGAACATGCATAAATAGTGGTTGTGGCACGACTAACAACAAATCCAATGCCCCATCTTCATAGTCGCCCCGAAACAAAGAGTCCATAGCCAAAAGCGTTGCTAATAAAGCTGCAATCCATATAACACCTGGAGCAAGCTTGGCTAAAAAATCAGGATCAGGAGAAATACCCAGAGGAAATAGCGTGACAACAATTAAAAAAAACAAGGGTGGGTTAATCAGCTCAGCCTGTCGTCTAAAACCAAGCCGCAAATCACGGCATAGTGTTACCCATACAGCAGCTCCAGGACTCACCAGCATAGGCTTTACTGTTGAGGCAGGCGCGTTAATTTCACTCACCATAATCAGCGATATCCAGTTTTTTAATGAAACCATCTGGCACATTTAGTTGGTGGTGTGTTGTTAATATGATAGATCGACCCTGACTAGCCTGTTCTGCTAGCAAAGCTTCAAGATGGTGAACCCCATTCTGGTCTATTGCCGTAAAAGGTTCATCCAAAATCCATAGTGCCTGATGACTTAGGTAAAGTTGGGCTAGTGCAACCCGTCGCTGCTGACCCGCCGATAAACTATAACAAGGAACATCTTCATAACCGTATAGGTCTACCGCAGTAAGCGCATTTTCTATCGCTTGCTCAGATAATGATTGATACCACCCTTGAAGCCAACGCAAATTCTCAATAGGCGTCAGAGGGCCTTTAATACCTGGAGAGTGCCCAAGATACAACTGTTGCTGTCTGTACTCAGGTAATACACGTTGTATCAACTCACCTGCAAACTTAATCTCACCTTCATAATCTTCTGTAAGCGTAGCCAAAATGCGTAGTAAAGAAGTTTTACCACTCCCATTTGCACCTGTTACTTGAAGAATCTCTCCGGAGTTAAGCGTAAAGCTCAGTCCATGAAATAACAGACGTTCATCACGCTCACATACTAACTGGTTGACGCTTAAAAACTCAGTCACGACAGGTTAACCATCTCAGCTAAAATTACCCTAGCGCAGGCTAAGGTACGCTTATCTCAATGTCTTCTACCCCCTCTTCTCTGAAGGTACAGTTTCTCAGACCTACGCAAATAGTCATCTCATTCGCAGAGATAGAAGACTTGATATGTTTTTTGATAGTCATGGCACCCTAGGGTGTACAACACATAACGCACAATGACGATGTAAATTGCTCGCTATTATACCGATCTGATGTAGATTGCAAATATTTGACATATATTTACGCTTTATTTACGGACACAAGCAAAAAAATAACTGTTATTTTTACGGGAAAATTGATTATTTTATGCAAGATCAATGTTATATCCACAACGAATGGTTTATAAGGGCAGCCGTCAAGCGATGAAGCCCCAGAAACTTATATACAAAAATCATGCATGAAGGATATAAGGTTCTACAACCTAATCAAGTGCTTCTAGTGCTCAGTGTATTCACCCACTAACGACAGAGAACATGTCAATGTTCTCAGCTACCTCACTGACTCTAAAAAACACAGGATCAACCATGTCATTTGCCAAGCCTGTTATTCGTATCATTGGTATTGTTCTGCTGTTACTTGCAGCCTTAATGCTAATGCCCATAGTCCTTCTAGCGGGAAGCCAGGACTGGAAGGTATTTGTTATGTGTTCAGCGATTACAGCAGGCTGTGGCATTCTTGCGATAGGCGTTTGTCGAACCCCAATTAATCGTCTTAATCCAAACCAACTCTTCCTGCTAACGGTTTTTAGCTGGGTTGTGGTCAGCTCATTTGCTTCCCTGCCGCTTATTTTGGTAAAGCAGGGGCTAAGTGTAACGGATGCGATTTTTGAAACGATATCAGGTATTACCACCACAGGCTCAACCGTCATCAGCGGCTTAGAACATTTACCACGAGATATTTTGCTGTGGCGGTCCATTCTGCAATGGCTGGGTGGGATTGGCATTATTGGTATGGCGGTAGCCATCTTACCTTTTCTGCGTGTCGGGGGCATGCGGCTATTCCAAACAGAGTCTTCTGACTGGTCAGATAAAGCCCTACCCCAGTTTCGTGAGGTCGCAAAAACCATTGTATTACTGTATTTAACCCTCACAGTTGTCTGCGTTCTCTGTTATCGATTGGCAGGCATGGACTGGTTTAATGCCTTGAATCACTCAATGACTACAATCTCTACAGGTGGTTTCTCAACCTCAGACCAGTCTATGGGGCAGTTTGCAACCCCAATCATTTTATGGATAAGCACATTGTTTATGGCATGTGCTGCTTTACCTTTTACAATATTGGTAAGATTTTGGCATAGTCATGACTTTCGTTTACTTAATGACCAGCAAATAAAAGGCTTAATTATCTCGTTTGCTGTTCCATCAGTCATGTTAGCTATTTTTTTGGCTCAACAAACCGACACCAGCTTTGTCCAAGCGATTACTGTTACTACCTTTAATGTCGTATCGATCATTACCACAACAGGTTATGCCTCAACGGACTATACCCTTTGGGGTGAGTTTCCTATTGCTGTTTTCTTTATTATTACATTCATTGGCGGATGTTCTGGCTCTACCAGTGGTGGCATAAAAATATTTCGTTTTCAAATCTCCTGGTGCTTAGTTCGTGAGCAATTACGCAAGCTTGTACATCCTTATGCTATCGTCAGTCGACGCTACAATAATCGCAAGCTAAGCGATGACATTATTGCCTCAGCGGTAGCCTTTGCCTTTATCTTTTTCTTATCACTTGCTGTATTTACTATTTTATTGTGCTTATTAGGCGTTGATTTACTAACCAGCCTAACGGGTGTTATCACTGCTCTGGCGAATGTAGGCCCAGGACTAGGTGATACTATTGGACCTGCAGGCAATTTTTCCAGCTTACCTGCAGGTGCTAAATGGCTACTAGCCATAGCAATGATTCTTGGACGCCTGGAGCTGTTGAGCGTACTAGTGGTATTCTCTCGTGATTTCTGGCGTCGCTAATGATGAATCTGTTTCCACCTCAGTGGCTTAACCACCCTTATTGGTTAGCATTAGCCACCCCCATTTTAGCCACACTGTTGGCGACGGTTGTAGCAAACTATTTGCCTATTGCGAATGTGTCGCTCATATACTTAACGGCGGTGTTACTCACGGCTCTCCATACCCACACCACACCTGCAATTTTGTGTGCACTCATAAGCTTCTTGACGTATAACTTCTTTTTTATGAGTCCACGCTTTACCTTAGAGATGATCCATCAAGAAGAAATTCTGACAGTCAGTTTTTTTCTATTTATTGCACTCGTCGTTGGTCGAATTGGTGGACGCCTACGGCAGCAAATGTTGCTACTACACAGCAATGATAAAATGCTGCATCACCAACTCCAGCTTGCCCAACACTTGTCGTCTTGCCTATCCCAACAAGCGGTTCTTGATACTTTATGTCAACATATTAACCAGGTACTACACGTCAACTGTCAACATTATTCACCAGACAGCCCACCTTCTTTGGGGCCAGCAGCAAAGAATGCTTTTCAAAATGCCACCGAACACGCTCAGCCTTGTGGTGCTGGTGCTTCTAGTTTCAGCCAAAGCCCGCATCTTTTTTTTCCAATACAAGTGGATAGCGTGATTGCTGTACTCATGATCTCAGCAAAAACAGATTCATCACCCTTTCCCCCGACCACTATT
The DNA here is from genome assembly GCF_018837975.1 of Zooshikella harenae. Taxonomy (GTDB): domain Bacteria; phylum Pseudomonadota; class Gammaproteobacteria; order Pseudomonadales; family Zooshikellaceae; genus Zooshikella; species Zooshikella harenae. The sequence goes on from NZ_JAGSOY010000040.1 coordinate 24,682, forward strand.
CTCATCCACACTTTTGTTCAACAAGCAGAACAGGCACTTCGCCAGTGCAATTTGATGAATAGCCTGCAGCAAGAAAAAATGAACAAAGAGCGAGAGATGTTACGTTCAGCGCTACTGTCTTCTGTGTCTCATGATTTACGTACCCCACTTGCAACCATGATTGGTTCCGTAAGCACGTTACAAGCCTTTCACCAGCAACTCAGTGTTGATGACCAGCAAGAACTCCTGACTGCAATTCTAGAAGAAGCTAAACGGTTAAACCGTTATGTTCAGAATTTATTAGATATGACCAGAATTGGACATGGTGAACTTAAGCTGGAAAGAGACTGGGTCACCATAGAAGATATCATTAATGTCACGCTAAAACGGACCAAACCACTCTTACATCAACAACAAATCCATGTCACAGGAATTCAGCCAACACCACTGCTTTATATTCACCCCGCCTTGATTGAACAGGCACTATTTAATGTGGTTGAAAATGCTATTAAATTCACTCCAGAGGGTGGTGCAATTGAACTGCAAACAGCATTGCAAGAAAACACGTTAATACTGCGCGTAATCGATGAAGGACCTGGCATTCCTCAGGATGAACGAGAGCAAATTTTCGATATGTTTTATACCGTGAGTAGAGGTGATCGTAAACCACATGGCACGGGTTTAGGCCTAGCGATTAGTCAAAGTATTCTGCGAGCCCATGGTGGCTTTATTGATGTCACTGATCCCCTCTCCCCTCACAATGGTGCAGCCTTTGTATTCCATATCCCACTCCCCACTCAACAACCTACAGAGGAGCCTGTCGATGGCGCGGATTCTGATCATTGATGACGAGCCTCAGATACGCCGTTTTTTGCGCATCAGCCTGCAGTCTCAGCAATATGAAATTGTTGAGGCTGAAAATGGACAGCAAGGCATTAATCTAACTGCAACAGAGCAACCCGATTTAATCGTACTTGATTTAGGCTTGCCTGACATGGATGGACAAATGGTCCTTCAGGAAATACGACAGTTTGCTCAACAGCCTATTTTGGTACTTTCTGTAAGGAACCAAGAGCATGAAAAAGTCATGGCCTTTGATCATGGTGGGAATGATTATGTAGAAAAACCCTTTGGCATTAAAGAGTTCTTAGCCCGCGTAAGAAACCTACTGCAATGTTTTGCCAACGTATCAACCCCCACTGTTGAGCATCAGCAACAAGGCCTATACATTAATTTTGCCTCAAGAAAAGTGCTGGTTAATGACCAACCTGTTCACTTATCTAAAAAAGAGTTTGCATTACTACAAACACTCCTTAATCACCAAGGGCGTCTGGTTACCCAACAGTATTTACTTAAAGAACTATGGGGAGAACATCATATTCATGATACGCATTATTTACGTATTTTTATCGCTCGGCTCAGACAAAAGCTGCAAGATAACCCCATAGAGCCACGCTTTATTGAAACTGAGCCAGGGATTGGGTATCGCTTTATTGGAAAGGACTCAGAAAGTGAACTGTCAGCTAACCGCTAACCTATGTAGTTCATATCGTTTGGCATGACATTAACAACAAACATCAAATAACCAACATATTAATGTCTGCTATATGTAAGTTACCTGCCACTAATGATCAAAGGTCAATCACTAATAGCGCTTCTGGCTCATCAGCCAACACGTTACGGATAAATGGCTTAACCTGCTGATGCTCGGGGTGAGTCAAATACACATCACGCGTAGTTAAATCTTCAAACATCATATAAAAGCCATGGGTATAACCTTGGTGCTTACCTTCAGGACTTGTGTTTTTATTAAACTCAACCTGCTGTAGACCTGGTATTTTACCAACTAGGCCCTGTAGTGCCGCTTCAAGTTGCCGAAAATCTTCCTCAGTCACTGTGGACTTGCATTTCAACAATACAATATGACAAACCATATGGTACCCTTATTATCACTTCATCTTACTCATGCAATAACACCATACCACTCCAACCTTGGGTTATCATCGTTTTATTATCTTAATTGAGCATATTCTTGCTTTAGCTGTTCAGCTTTACGACGCTCAGCACGTGCTTTTTGTTTTAACAAACTTGCCCGTCGATTATCAAAGCGCTGATAAACTGTTATTTCTCGCGCTTGCTGTTCATATTCCCTGGCTTTACGCTCACATTCTACAATCTGCTGCTTGAGTTTATTCATCCTGATGGTTAACTCTGTCATGTCAGCCGTCTGTCCTTTTTTTCGCAAATAGTCTGCTCGATGCCTATCTCCATGGCAGATAACACTATGGTAAAAACAATGACAAAAACAATACCAAGGGTAATACGCTAACCTACCCATTAGCTGATTGCTCTACCACTAATTGCCGAATTAATAATAGAACCTGACGAAACTGTTGCTTGCTAATTTCAATAGGTACATGTTTTTCGCCCACACAGGTTAACATTAGCAGCCAACTAAAACTTTTAGCTAATGTCTGATCGTTAACCAATTGGCTAAACATGTTGTGTAAAAATGCCATTCGCTCCTGATCAACACTATGCTGATGACTTGCTGCATAACTACAGTGTTGTGCCCAAGCACGTATTGCCATTTCCAACATCAAAGCATCAATTCCCTGGAGCTGTGGTATAATTGTTCCTACATCCCGACTACTGGCCATTCCTACTAATACTTCATCTAAACAAGCTAAAGGGGACAAATGACGTTGCTGTAACTCACGGATACTTCGGGTAGCAATATGTTCTCGCCAATAACTCAGTAGCTGCTCAGTAAAATCATGGCGACTCTTAAAGTGATGGTAAAACGACCCTTTGGTAACCCCAAGCAACAATAACAAATGATCAATGGTTAATTGGTTATGTCCTTTGTTAACCAAAATACGAAACCCTGCGTAGAGCCAATCTTCATGTGTCGCTTTAGTCATACCTTATCTATCCACTCACCGAAAGATCTTACTATCATGCTGAACTCAGCAAGAATGATTGCATGAAAATAAAAACATACGTTATAGTATGGTAGAAAACCATGCATCATACGCTATTTTGACAAAACTTAAACAGAGACCCTTTTTAAGAACATCTGCGCTTATTGAGTATGGTTACTCCCTAAAATGTTATCTGTTCTTTGTCTATCAGCGACTTAAGCAACTAAGTCTCTAAATCGCTGTCGCGAAGGATAAATAGACTTTGGGACATTTTTGAAACTAACCACACATTGTGAGCTTTTTTCATCTGGCTAATGATTAGCCCAATCTGCTTTAGCACGATCTCCTGGTTAACCTCATTAATTGGAGAAAAATACTTTGCGAGAGTGCATAGATAGAGCAACCGACACTAAATAGTTAATCTTACGTTTATTACTGCTCACAATGACAGAAAAAAATCAACGATGAAGTACACCGACAATCACTTTATAATGGACAATTAGCGCTATTCATTCACTCATAAAGCGTACATAACGTTACGTATAATAAAACTGTATACAACATGGGTTATTAAAAACTCCATAAATTTAATATTATTTATAAATGGTATATGCCTGTTTTCAGGTCATTGAAGTCACTAACACTTAAGCAAGGAATTCTTCATGTTTAAACGCATGATGATTGTCATTATCATATTACTAATTATATTTGGTGCTATTTTTGGCCTGAAATACCAGCAAATAACTGAAGGTATGGCAGCATTTGCTAACTATACACCCCCTCCTGTTACTGTCTCTGCAGACAAAGCAAAGTCACAAAACTGGCAACCCTATTTAAACTCAATTGGTACACTCACCGCCGTCAATGGTGTAGAGGTAAGTACTGAAGTCGGAGGTACAATTAAAGAAATATTATTTAAATCAGGGGAAGATGTTTCTCAAGGCCAGATCTTAATCAAAATTGATGATCAAGTTGAGCAGGCAGACTTAAAACGTTTTGAAGCACAATTAAAACTGGCCAAAATTAATTACGAACGTGATCGGACGCTCCTGGCTAAGCGGGCAATTCCTCAAACTACTTTTGATCGTAGTAAAGCAACCTTAGAAGAAGCCGTTGCCAGTGTAGAAAGTACTAAAGCAGTTATTGCGAAAAAAACGATTCGTGCACCATTTAATGGAAAAATAGGTATTCGTATGGTCGACTTAGGAGAATATGTTTCTCCAGGAACACCTATTGCCACCCTTCAGGACACTAATCCTTTATATGTTGATTTCAGTTTACCTGAACAGGATTTCCCTAAATTAGCAACTAATCAAACAGTTGAATTTACGGTTGAAGCACATAATAAAGATGTCTTCCGGGGGAAATTAATTGCAGTTAACTCAAAGGTTAATGAAGAAACACGCAATCTGTTAGTTCGTGCCAGTGTCAGTAATGAACACGATAAACTCTTACCTGGTATGTTTGCTAATTTACGTGTTTTATTACCTACGACCAAATCTGTCATCACAGTTCCTCTCACCGCTATTACCTACAGTTTATATGGCGACTCAGTATTTTTAATTAAAGAGGATGGAAAAGCTGAAGATGGTAATCCCTTACTCACTGTCACACGCCATTATGTCAAAACAGGTGAAGAACGAAATGGTGATGTGGCCATCCTTAGTGGTCTGGAAGCTGGAGCTCAGGTGGTCACCTCTGGACAATTAAAGCTCAATAATGGTACCCGCATCATTATCAATAATGATGTTGAGTTGTAGGCAGGAGCTACACCATGCATTTTACTGATGTTTTTATTAAACGACCGGTGCTGGCCACTGTCGTGAGTATGATGATTTTATTATTAGGTTTTAAAGCTTTTGAAACCCTCAGTATTCGACAGTATCCCAAGCTCGAAAATGCTGTTATCAGCATTACCACCACCTATCCTGGTGCCAGTAGTGATGTTATTCAAGGCTTTATTACCACACCGATCCAACAGGCTATCGCCAGTGCAGAAGGTATTGACTACATCACGTCAAACAGTCAACAAAGTGTATCTTCGGTAAAAGCGAATCTTAATTTAGGGTATGACGCTAACTCTGCTTTAACTGAAATTATGGCAAAAGTGGCTGAAGTTCAAAATGAACTACCTGAAGATGCTGACAAACCTGTAGTCGCCAAAGAGTCTGCACGAGGTACAGCCTTACTGTATATGAGTTTTTACAGCGAGGAAATGAATAACGAGCAAGTAACAGATTACCTAACACGTGTCGTACAACCAAAATTAGCTACCATTGAAGGAGTTGCAGAGGCGGAAATATTAGGTAAAAAAACCTTCGCTATGCGTATCTGGCTGGACCCTGTAAAAATGGCAGCCCACCAAATTACAAGCGAAGATATTAACCAGGCAATCCTCACCAATAACTTTCTTTCTGCCGCAGGTGAAACAAAAGGTGAATTTATTGTTACAGGCGTCAATGCCAAAACAGATTTAACCTCACCCCAAGCCTTTAGCAATATTGTTATTGCCAGTCGTGCAGATGTGCTTGTGCGTGTTAAGGATGTCGCTCGCGTCGAATTGTCTGCTGAAAACTTTGACTCCTATGTTGCCTTTAATGGTATTCAGTCCGTTTATATGGCAATCAGCTCAACACCTTCAGCAAACCCTCTGGAAGTCATTCAGCGTGTACGAAACAAATTACCCGAAGTCAAAAAACAACTTCCTTCTACTTTAAAAGCTGATGTTGTTTATGACGCGACTCGCTTTATCGAAGCGTCTATCAATGAGGTGGTCAATACCTTGGTTGAAGCCACAGTCATTGTTATTTTTGTTGTATTCCTGTTTTTGGGGGCATTACGCTCTGTCATTATTCCGGTTGTGACAATCCCGTTATCCATGGTAGGTGTGTTATTTTTCATGCTTGTCATGGGTTACTCCATCAACTTGCTCACCCTGTTAGCCATGGTACTGGCTATTGGCTTGGTGGTGGATGATGCGATTGTCGTACTGGAAAATATTCATCGTCATATTGAAAAAGGATTAAGCCCTTTTAAAGCGGCAATATTAGGTGCACGAGAAATTGCCATGCCTGTTGTTGCCATGACGATTACCTTAGCAGCAGTATATGCCCCAATTGGATTCTTGGGAGGGCTTACGGGTAAATTATTTACTGAGTTTGCCTTTACCCTGGCAGGAGCAGTCATAATCTCAGGCATTATTGCTCTGACGTTATCTCCTATGATGTGCTCCAAATTATTACAGGATTCCAGCCATGAGAGTAAATTAGCCGCTAAATTAGATCAACTCTTTGACCTACTTAAACAACGCTTTCAACGCTCTCTTGCCAGTATTTTACAATACCGTGCGCCAACTGTTGTATTTGCGATGGTTATTTTATGCAGTTTACCTGTCATGTTTTTATTCATTGAAAGTGAACTTGCACCAAACGAAGATGAAGGCATTGTGTTTATTTCTTCGTCATCACCGCAGTATGCCAATATTGATTATATGAATGCATACACTAAACAGTTTGAGTCTATTTTTAGCTCATTCCCTGAGTATGACAGCTCTTTTTTGGTCAATGGTATGGGCAGTGTCAATAGTTCTATTGCAGGCATGATTCTCAAACCCTGGAATGAACGTGAGCGCAGTCAGCTGGAAATACAACCTCAACTACAGCAAAAATTAAATGAAGTTGCCGGCTTACAAATTTTTTCATTTAACATGCCACCACTACCTGGCTCAGGTGAAGGTTTACCTGTTCAGTTTATTGTGAATACCACCGCAGACTATCGGACACTTCATCAAGTCACTGAACGAATTTTAGCTGAAGCCAGAAAAAGTGGTAAATTCATGATGATCACCAGTGATCTCAAATTTGATAAGCCCGAGCTGCAAGTCTGGATTGACCGGGATAAAGCCGCACGACTTGGAGTAAGTATGGAGGCTATCGGTAATACATTGGCCACCATGCTGGGTGAAGGCCGAGTAAACCGGTTTACCCTTGATGGACGAAGCTACAAAGTCATTCCTCAAGCCGATGCTTTATCACGTATTGATCCCAGTTGGCTTAAACGTTACTACGTAAGAAACCAGAAGAATGACCTTATTCCACTAAGTACGGTTATTACGACTAAAAAAATCAGTAAACCCAATCAGCTTAAGCAATTTCAACAGCTAAATGCTGCTACTGTCCAAGGTATTGTTATGCCAGGTGTTGCCTTGGGTGATGCATTGGCATTTTTGAATAAAACTGCTGATAAAGTATTTCCACAAGGGTTCAGTCGAGATTATTCGGGAGTATCGCGCCAATTTATGCAAGAAGGTAACGCATTACTGATTACCTTTGTCTTTGCGTTAATTGTGATTTATCTGGTGCTTGCTGCACAGTTTGAAAGTTTCCGTGATCCCTTTGTCGTTCTGATCAGTGTACCGATGTCAATCTTTGGGGCATTAGTGCCACTCTTTTTGGGTGTCAGCACAATGAATATTTACACCCAGATTGGTTTGGTGACACTAATAGGTCTGATCAGTAAACATGGCATTCTCATTGTGGAATTTGCCAATCAGTTACAAAAAGAACGTGGTTACAGTGTTCATCAGGCGGCTCTGGAAGCTACGGCAATTCGGTTACGTCCAGTACTTATGACCACTGGTGCTATGGTACTGGGTGTCGTACCACTCGTGTTGGCGGATGGCGCTGGAGCTATTAGCCGTTTCAATATTGGCCTGGTTATAGCAACAGGTATGACTGTTGGTACATTATTTACCTTATACATTGTACCCACTATGTACACCTTCTTTGCTCGCAAACACCAAGAAGACATTGAGACCGATGATTTAGTTGCACAACCTGCCACTCACTCATCCTAACCTCAACTTCAAGCTTCACTGATAGAATCTCAGTCTATTAGTGAGGCTTTCTTCTACTGATCCCACCTTATTACTAAAGCCAAAAAGCACAGCCATTGAGCTACCCAAGCTATACTCAGTCAACTAGACTAGAAAGGATTAGGGAACCCCTCACGGCTAAAATTTACTTATCATCATGGCAGAAAAGACAGTTTTATTGGCTCGACAACCTATCTTTGACACACAAAAAAAAGTCAAGGCCTATGAGTTATTATTTAGAGACCAGAATGATCATCAAGCCATTTTTGAAGATGGGAATGCCGCCACATCCAACTTACTGGATAGTGTTATTGGATCATTACAATTAGAGGATGTGATTGGTGATGTTCCTGCCTATGTAAATTTCACTCATCAGCTCTTATTTAGTCCACCAGTCATCGATAAAAACCGTTTTGTCATAGAAGTGTTAGAAGATATTATTTTCGATGAACAAACTGTTGCTGCAGTAAAAAAGTTACATGATGAAGGTTTTACCATTGCCCTTGATGATTACCAGCATAGTGAAGATAAACCTTCTGTCCTACCCTATGTTGATATTGTAAAAATTGATGTATTAGATACCTCAAAAGAAGAAATCCCCCAAATTCTGGCCGAACTAAAAGCATACAACGTAAAAACCCTGGCCGAAAAAGTTGAAACCTATGGCATGCTTAGTTTTTGTCGTGAGGCTGGTTTTGACTTATTTCAAGGGTATTTTTTATGCAAGCCCGAACAAATTCATGGTCACCGGCTTGAGTCTAATAAAGCGATCGTGATGCAGCTGTTAGCAAAACTGCAAAATCCTGATGTAGAAGTCTCTGAGTTAGAGTCCATTATTGATAAAGACCCTACTATTGCGATCAAAATATTAAGACTTGTAAACTCCGCCTATTACCGCCGAACAAGGACTGTTGAAAGTATTAAGCAAGCCATCACGATGCTTGGTATTACCCAAATACGCAACCTTGTTATCATGCTTAAACTAAGCACCCTGGTGGATAAACCCAATGAGCTCATCGTTCTGGCTTTACAAAGGGCTTTGATGTGCCAGCTGATGTCTCGCCATATTAAAGGCAGTGATCCTTCTCAATATTTTCTGGTAGGGTTACTGTCAATGCTCGATGCCTTTTTTGACCAAACGTTAGAGAGTGTCTTATCAAGTCTAGCTTTACCCTCTGAACATATTGATGCCGCATTACACTATAAAGGCATCATGGGGTTTATCCTGTCAACCACAATATTATATGAACAAGCTGCTTGGCAAAAAATTAACTGGGGACGACTACTCCAACTCAACATTAGTGATTTTACTGTTCGAGACGCCTACCTTGCTAGTTTAAGTGCTGCACACCAGCTGCAAAAACTGTAAGCTTATCCCTTTTATATAAACACACTTTATATGGACAAATTATGTGGGCAATATTTGCGATATACCGTTTTGGTTATACAACGACAAGTTCGCTAAAAGTCCCCTATCGCTTTTATTAAAAGCATCTTTGTAAAAAAAACATAAAAAGTTTTTTCATGTAAAAGAGGTCTTTTCAACTGTGGAATCATCAGCACCCACCTTAATTGATATTGGAGTCAACCTTGCGGATAAATCTTTTGCTAATGACAGAGAAGAAGTACTTGCAAGAGCAAAAAAAGCTGGGGTTAAAACCCTAATTATTACGGGTACCTCGGTTAATGGCAGTGAAAAAGCTCTGGAACTTGCAAACCAATATGATGATACATGTTTTGCCACCGTAGGTATTCACCCCCATGATGCCAAACAGGCAAACGCTAAAAGTATTAACCAACTTCGCTCACTAGCAACCGATAAAAAAGCAGTAGCCTTGGGAGAAATGGGCCTGGATTTTAATCGAGACTTTTCACCTCGCCCCCAGCAAGAAAAAGTATTTATTCAACAACTTGAGCTTGCTTGTGAGTTAAAGCTACCCGTTTTTTTACACGAACGAGATGCCGATCAGCGTATGCAAGCCATTCTAAAAGACTATCGGGATCACCTTATTAATGGCGTTATTCATTGTTTTACTGGACAGAAACACGTGTTGTTTAACTACCTGGATTTAGATTTGCACATCGGCTTAACAGGTTGGATCTGTGATGAACGGCGTGGACAACATCTCCTAAAGCTTATACCAAGTATTCCCAGCAACCGACTTATGGTTGAAACTGATGCACCTTACCTTTTACCAAGAACACTAAATCCTAAACCAAAGTCTCGACGCAACGAACCAGCCTTCTTACCTGAAGTAGTAAAAACCATCGCTGACGGCCAACACACTGATTATGCAAGGGTTGCTAACGAAACCTGGCAAGTGACTAAGTCTTTTTTCCAATTACCTCTCACTGCATAAACCAAATTTAAATACTCTATTTTTTTGGAGAAACAATATGCGTTTCTCCATTTTTTAATTTTTTTCTCACTAATTTCAGTATTTCTATCGCCTTTTGTTATTAATTAAATTTATTATCAAGTTAATTAATAACTTAAGCTGGTACAAACTTACCAACACTCCCATCATTATCAATCTGATCAATATCACACTATAAACAAGATAAAAAATACATATTTATCGTTAACCGTTTATCTTTATTATGTTGATTCACCTCACGAACAAAGTTTTTTTGTGACAAACTTCAAGTCATACTATTGTTTCAATGAGGTAAATTTCTCTCCCACAACTCAGCGTCAATAAATTAAAAAAAGGTATTACTGCCAACACAACCATTAAATCCTATGCACCAAAATAAATGGTTTTGTTATTTGTTTTTTTAAAATTAATAAATAACAAAGTCACGTTAACGACGTTAGATTAGGGAAAAGAGGATAGTTATGAACGCACTTGGTAAGGCACTGCTAAGTCCAGTGGCTTTTGCTGTAGCATCGATATCGACAGTTGCTATTGCTGAGCCTGTTGTCATCGACGTAATGGCTGTATATACCGCCAATACTGAAAAAAGTAATGATATGGCTGCACGTCTCAATGCACTGGTTGAATACGCTAATCAAAGCTATATCAACAGTAAAATCAATATGCGGTTACGCTTAGTACACCACAGCGCGTTACCCGCTAGTGAAGGTTTTGGCGATGTCATTGGTGATGGCGACCTGGAAAAATTAAAAAATAGCGAATATGTTGCTTCACTTCGTGCACAATATGGTGCTGACTTTGTATCATTAGTTGGCCCAGCAACAGGCTATTGTGGTTTAGGTTATGTTGGTATGGGCGATGAAAAAACCAACAAACTCTACAGTTATGCCAAATCTTATGCCTTCAACTGGGTAAATATTAAATGTACTAGCTCTTATGCCCACGAATTAGGGCATAACATGAGTCTTGGACACTCTTATGCCCAAAGTAGTAAAGGAGGTGTTTACGACTGGGCACGCGGTCATGGTGAAAATAATATTTTCGTAACAACAATGGCCTACCAATCAGCCTACTCAAGTGGTAGCTATGTACCTCGTTTACAATATTTCTCTAACCCCAATGTTTATGCATGTAAAGGCTTAGCCTGTGGTAAACCAATCACAGACAGCAAATCAGCAAATGCCTCTGAAGCACTAAACCGCTTAGCTACTCAACTGGCTGATTTTATGCCAACCAAAGTTGTTGATGAAACTTCCTCAACAACAACTGAAACGACAGAAACCACGACAGAGACAACGACCACTGAAACCACCACGGAAACAACAACAGAAACTACAGTCACTAAAACTGCCTGTAAAAAACAACCTGTTGCAGACAACCTGGTTAAAGATGGTGATTTCAATGAAAATAGCACTCGTTACTGGGGCTCTACTTACGGGGGACAGCTAGCAATCTCTGAAGTCACTAACGACTGTATTGACAATGTTTTACATGCTAGCAATGGTCGTTACAGTAATGGTGCTTATCAGCCTATCGAAGGTTTACAGCTCAATACTAACTACGACTTTTCCGCTAAAGTCAAAATAGATAGCACTGCAAATGTTCGCCGTGACGTACAGGTCTTTCTCGTTATACCTGGACAGCGTTATAAAACCATCAAAGTAGCATCAGTTACTGATCAGGAATTTACGGTTATTTCTGAGCGTATCAATATTGAAGAAACCTCAACATTGACCTCATTAGAAACCGCCTACCTGTTCATTCATTCACCCTATAGTGATACAGGATTGTTGATTGACGAAGTTAAGCTAACCAAGTCCAGTGAGCAGCCAAAACCTGTAGTGCCAGCATCATTACTCTACAGTGATTTTGAAAATGGTTTACAAAGTTGGGGAGCCGCTTTCCAAAGCTCAATCCAATTAGCCCCAATATCAGCAGGAACAGGCTATAACAGCTTAGCTGTTACTTACCGCCCTTACTGGTATTCTGGTGCACTGTATGATGTTAAAGGTATCATCAAGTCAGGCAAAACTTACACTATCTCTGCTGACTTCCGTCTTGATGCAGCCTCTACCGGCACTCAGTATGCTGATATGAGACTGTACTATATTGATGATGCTGGCCATCACTGGGTAGTCATCAAGCGTCAACCAACAGCTGCTGGCCAATGGCAAGCAATCAGTGGCGATATTACCTTCAAACCTGTAGGTCAGCTTCGCTACGAAAAACTCTTCTTCTTTGGCCCTAACGCTGGTATTAAATTTAATATCGACAATGTCAAAGTTGTAGAGAAATAATAAGTGCAATAAAAAAAGGGGCATTCCATGCCCCTTTTTTTATAACTAAATAAATTTAAATACTAAAAAAATATTTTTTCTAACACACCTAAAAATCACTTACTCCTATATTCGACTATACTGTTTGCAAGCATCTTATAAATACTGAAAGGCAAAGTATTTACAGACGTTATTAGGCTAAGTTCATCAGCTCTAACACTCCATAAAGTAGTTCCACAAACACCCTTTTTTACATCTCTTAAGAGGTGCCACCATGTCTAAACATTTAACCACTGCCGTTGTTGCCTTAATTGTTGGTGCAATAGCCGTTATCATTTTTTATCAACCCAGTGACGACTCAGCAATTCCAAAACCAGTAGCTCAAGCTCCAGAAACAAAAGAGCAAACAACCGTATCGTCACAAACACAACCAACGCAACAACAAACAGAAACGACAGTCGCTACTGCAAAACCAGAACAGAACTTAAAAGAGCTAAACCCTATTAATGTCGCAGAGATAGATCCAGCGCTTATGCAACAAGGTTCAGTTGATTACGGTCCCATAAAAGCGTGGGAAATTAACGACCAACAGCCCATCGTTGAAGAAAATGGACTTCATGTCGCTCATGCTCAAATAAATACAGGTGTCATTGAAAATTTTGCCGTTGGCCAAACACTTACCCTACCATTACCTCATATTAATGATGTGGTTGATATGAAGCTTACCAGCACACGTAACGCTCTCGATGATGTAAATGTTTGGACAGGTCAAAAAGTCAATGGAGAAAGCTTTGAAACAGTATCTATCAGTCGTGGCGCAAAACAAACGTATATGACTGTTGCCACTGCTGCGGGTGTGTATACCGTGACAATTGATAATCAATCAGGTAATACTACAATTATTGATGACTCCGAAATTACTTACCTAAATTCTCAAAAAGGTACTGATTCAGTAACGCCAACCGCAATAGAGGAAGTTCCCCCAGAAAATCCAAGTTAATACCTCCCTTAAGATCCAGCGTTAAAGATGAAAAAGACCAGCTAACAAACTGGCCTTTTTCATCTTAGGAACGCTCAACAACGATCGTTGTTCCACCAAATGGAGATGATGGGGGGTCGACAAACTCTTGATTAATCCAGCGAGCATCCTCAGGAAACAAGCGAACACAACCATGGCTTGCATTATAACCAGGTACATAGGGTGAGCCATGCAATGCAAACCCACGGAAAAAGAACATGCAGTAAGGCATAGGTGCGCCACCTTTGCCTATAGGATATTTGGAAGACTTACAACTAGAACCTAGTTTACGTTTTATCGAATAAGTTCCTGTCACCGTTCGACAAGGACGTTTTACATCCGGACACCAATCCTTGCCACCAGACAGCGGTCCCCAATGAACTAAATTACCTTCCTCATTATATGCTCCCCATGCTAATACATTTAAATTAACCACTATTAACTTTTCACCTGAGTTAGGTATTTGCGGCTTAAATGGAGAAATATCCATAACCGACAATGTGTGAAGCTCATTTGGGACAGCAAGTTTCATTCCTGGACGCAACCTTACATTCATACGATTAAATCGCTGAATCAAATCGCGCCGCGCCGAATCAGGAAAAAGGGAATGCCAACTATCGCCATGCTTTACTTTGTAACAGGTAATTGTCTCATAGCTACAAAACCGTTCTCCGTAATGTGATTTACTAGCAAATAATGGCGTAATACAAAACTGTGCTGCAATAAACACTGCCAATGAACCCACATAATTCTTATTCATGACAGTACACCTTTAAATACGACTAATTTTACAACTCAATAGAACTTAACTTTAATATTATAGATCATTCATTTTGTTCTTTTAGAAACAAAGTTATCCCTCCAATTTTTTAAACGCATTGCGATCGGGTGCTTCTTCATAAGGAATCACACGAAACAATTTTCTCACAATAAAATTCACAGAGGGCAACCGGTGACGAGCCCAGACAAAAGTAGAAGATGGTTTAGCCCCTAAACCTGTTTTAGGCTCAGATGCCGTTCTTCCAAAAGAGATTACTTGACACCCCATGCTAATCCCGTGCTCTACCACTAACTGCAGCAGTCTAAAGTAAATGGGAAATGTTTGGTTAATTTGTGCATCAAACCCTACATAATACCCCTTAGCAATATCACCATCTTTTATTGTTGTAACAAAGCCCACAACCTCATTATTGAGTTTAATAATCGAACAACAAAAACCTTCATCTAACGCATCAGCTAAGGCTGAAAAATAACCTTTTGGTAATGTGGCTGGCCTGACTTCTGCTCGCTCTTCCACTTGTAAATACAAACGATGAATAATAGCCTCATAAGGAGCTAAATCAACGATTCGCAGATCAGTGATATTGGCCTGTTGAAGCGTTTTTATGACTTTTTTTATTCGGTTCCGATATTTTGAGGTCAATAGCTGCAAGTATTCATCAAACGAATCACAGTTCTGAGAGAGTTGTAACACCATATCCGGGTCCGTTTGTATCTTTCGATAACTGTAACGCTCCATAACCATAGAAGCCTCCAGCTCATTCTCATTGAAATCCTTAACTATCGCAAAATTAACTGATCCATTTATTTTCTCACCACGACGAATCCGATACATCAGTTCCGCAGCAATACGCCACCCTTGCTCAATAGAAAGCTCATCACTAAAAGCAAGCCCATGCAAACCATTAGATACCAAATTACCACAGACTAATACACGTTCTTGATAGCGTTTAATGACTTGTTCTTTTAGTTTTTTGTCAGGTAAAACTAATTGTTCACCTCCAATAACAGCAATTTGAAAAACAAATGCCGCGATGGGTTTTCCCTCTTGATAAGCTAGAGCATAGCGTTGTTCGGTATTCTCAGGACTATAAGCATCTAAAACCCGTAAGTAATCGATGCTCATAAATACTGATTTATTCTTCGTTATTTCATTCCAGTCATCTTTTTTTAAAAAATTGATATTATCTGCAATAACATATTGGTACCCCAATGACGTATATCTTTCCTTATGACGTAATTTTTTATCTTTCAATAAACGAAAGGTATCCTTCATATTTTTTCCTTCTACCAACAGTCATTATCGAAGCAGTATAAATTTTATGTTTTATCGTCAATATTATTCAATAAAAAAGCCGAGCATTGCTCGGCTTTTTTATTTACTTAACTTACTATTCCCACGAAATCGTAGCACTACTTGTTGGTTTGACTGGAGCTGATCCATCATCATCAACAACAGAGCCTTCCACAGTATTAGTATGTGGAACAGTATTCACCTGCGCATCAAATGTACAGCTATAACTATCTCCTGGCCGCGTTGCAGGCTGCAGCTGCTGAGGCACAATACATGATGTATTTTTTATACTGCCTTGTATTTGTGTAATATCGCCAAACTTATCATCTATTAAACTATTCACTGTTAATGGCTCAGCATCAGAGTCATTTGAAATAGTCACTGTATATGTCACCAATGCACTGCTTACAACTTTTGATAAACTAGCAGCAGGTGGTACATTGCTAATATTGACTGTTGCATCATCCATAGCAGAAACAGCTTCACCATCATCATCAATACCTTTTGCTTCAGCAACATTAGTAACAGAGTCATGCCCATTACCACTCACAACACTGGTCACAAGACAAGTGTAACTGGCACCAGCCGCTAACGTTTGAGGCAAGCTACAGGTTCCTTGTCCATTAAGACCACCCAGTAAGTTATCAGTAAGGCTATTAATTGTTACTGAATCAACACTGGAGTCGTTCGACACAATATAGGTATAAGTAACCTTACCTCCTGGCTCATATACTTGATCAGGATTAGCAGTTTTCACTAACGAAATAGCTGATGGTACATTCTGTATGACCACTGTTGCAGAATCACTTGCAGCCACAGCATTACCATCATCATCACTTCCTGAAGCGGTTACGGTATCAGTCTCAGCATCACCTGCATTCCCAGTCACATGCATGGTAAAAGAACATGTATAAATCGCACCTGGTTGGATTGTTTGCGGTGTACTACAGGTACCCAAACCATTCAAATTACCATAAATATTGTCAACCAGCTCAGATAGCGTTACAGGATCACTACTGGCACTGCTTGCGTTATTGACTGAAACAGTGAAAGTAACATTACCACCGGGTTCAATAAGCTCTGAGGGTGATACTAATTTACTGACTACAATTTCGGGTAATTCATCAAGTAACGTAACTGTTGCACTACTTTGTCCACTTAAACTATTACCATTGTCATCTGTCCCCTGAGCAGTAACCGTATCCGTCTCTACCATACCAGCATTACCCGCTATTAGTGCTGTAAACTGGCATGAGTAGGTATCTATTCCACCTGGGTTTCTATCATCTGATGGAATTGTTTGAGGTGTACTACACGTGGTATTGGTAATATTATCATGGCCTGACTGGGTAATATCACCATAAATATCGTCAACTAATGAATTTAACGTCACATCATTATTTGGATCAATACCTACATTTGTTACAGCTACTGTAAACGTAACTTCTCCACCTGGTTCTTTTAATTCTGCTGGATTAACTGTTTTATTAACTAATAACTCAGCGGGAGGCACATCAATCGGAATATTAAACGTCTCATCACACTTACACTTAGAGGGTGAGCCAGGAAAAGCATCGGTTGGTTTAACACAAAGCTCATTAGCACCCGCTTGTCGCCAGCTTGTACAATAAGGAAGATTTAACTTTCCATCTTTATCAGGGTCGATACATACTGCAGTTAAGGTGATTGTTGGATAAAGTGGGTTATGATCTGGCTTGTCAATATCACCACATGTGTCTTGAATACCAGAAGGATCAGTCGTGCCTGGAAATGGATCATTAGTACCATCCAAATCAAGCCATGGTGGATTAGGTTGATAAGGCAATGTCGAAATACTGCAGCGCCCACTTTGGGCCCCATCATTATTTGGATCACCATCTGAAACAAAGTAAATACCAATATCATGCCGCTCTTTTGCAGAAGCCTCCACCTTAAAGGTTGCGGTAAAAGATACGGTATCGCCCTGATACGCACAGCCATCATCCAGTATTTGTAATTGAGGTGTGCCATCTGGGTTAGTTGCAACCCCTGCTACTCTTACATCGTTTGCAGAACATTGAACAGAAAACCCTGCCGTCTCTTCTATACAAAAAGCTTCTTCAGTATCCAATGCAAATACTGTCATTGAACTGCTGGCAACAAACAAACAACATAAAAAAATGACAGTATTTTTATCAAAGAGAGATAAGTTTGGAGTAAAAAATGGTCGTAAAAGTATGTTTTTCAAAGACATAACCACTCCTTGTTATGCAAAACAAGCAAATAGTGCTTGTTGTTTTTAAGACATATAAAACTTTACAGCTTTGCAAAAAAATGAACTCTAAATAATGCTCAATGCCCGTTTATTTCTAGCACTTCTTAGCTAATAAGCAAATAACATGTAAGATATTTCCATATATTAAGTCATCCTTTAACTTACACTATACCAATCACCCGATTAATTGATGCCTGTTTTTTCTGAATTTTTATTGACAACAACATTCTAAAAAAATATTTCTTTTTATCGATACCCATAATGTCAGAAAAAGTATCTATTTAATAGCCCCATAACCTCCTCATACAATTTATACAAACGTTAGTTAAATTCGATATACCTTAACACTTCTAAGACAACCTATTGGGTTACAATATTTTTTTGAATATTAACCCAAAAAAAATCACTAAATTTCCGAAAGCCAAACTATTAATCAATCATAATTACGTAGCATTTTAAAATGACTACACTATTAACTAGTAATCGTACTCATTAATGAATAATCATATGGAACGTTTATACACAATAAAGCATTTAATTTTGATATTACTCACTTTATTGCCAACTCAGGTTTTAGCTGCCAACAAACCAAATACCATCATTCTGTCAGTGATGGATTATCCTCCTTACCATAGCCGAAGTATGGAACAAAATGGCCCCATTCCCCGCATTATATCTGCAGCCATCAACATTTCAGGTTATACTCTTGAACTCAAATTTGTACCATGGAACAGAGCCATTGAAGAAGCCAAATTTGGGGAAAAAGTAGATGGTATAATGGGAGTTTGGTATTCAGAGGAACGCACCCAGTATTTTTTATACTCGGATCCAGTGATGACAAATAAATGGTCACTCATTAAAAAAAGAGGAACAACTATTGACCTAACATCAAGTGACTACAGACTTGGTACTGTAAGAGGCTACTATATTCCTGAATCAGTCAAAAAAAAGGGCTATGATATTGATCTTGTAGCTGATGATGAAAAAAATCTACAAAAACTTTTTTCAGGCAGAATTCAACTTACTCTTTTAGATGAAAACTATCTTAACTATTTAATCAAAGTCAAACACCATCGCTATAAAAATGCCTTTACTGTTATCAATCCACCTGTAGCAATGATGACTCAATATATAGCCATTTCAAAAAAAACAACAGCACCTCAACAAAAAATCTTTATTATCAATTATGGATTAAAAAAGATAAAACTGTCAGGCACTTTTGACAAAATCATAAAACAAGATGGTATTAACAACTAAATTTAATACTACCTATTTGCTAATATCGCCTGCTATTACGCAGTTTTTTTCATTCTGAGCATCTCTAGTTGTCGGCTACGCATTTTTCTTAATAATTCTTCAGCAGGCAAGAAATCTTTTGCCGCTGACTGCGTTAATAGACAAATAGCCTCATTACGAGCATTCTCCGCGCTAATTTTACCAATCAACATTAAACTAGCAACTGTATACATTGCTTCTGTATGCCCTTGCTTAGCCGCTTTCTGTAACCAATAAAGCCCTTCTTCA
>NZ_JAGSOY010000041.1 GCF_018837975.1 Zooshikella harenae
TTATGTCGTTTATGATTTCGTAATAATAAATATCTATTCTCTTGGCTGTAATAAAAAAGCCCCTTCTAAACTAGTATCAGTTCTCGTTATAATTTAGTTGTCGTACTAATAAGTGATAACATCACTTGTTAATAAAACTATTTTCCTTTCTTATTCGCTTATATCTGTGCCGTGTTTTGCTCAACCAGTAAGACTTAGTACATTATGTTTATTAGCAAACTGTAAAGATACATAGTTACTGGACTGGATAGGCTGTTATTTCAATAAGTAATTGAGCACGGACGAGACGCTAGCGTTGGCTGTAGAGATGATTGGCATGGACAGACAGTTTAAGTTGTACGCCTTTATTAAAGAAATAATCAAAGACACATTCTCCCTTAGTTGGCTTCTTTTTAAAGTCATGATTCCTGTGTTGATTATCGTAAAGATAATGCAAGAACTTGGTTTCATTGAGTACTTTAGCATGGCATTAGAGCCATTAATGGGGTTGATAGGCTTGCCATCGTCTATGGGGCTAGTCTGGGCAACAACGATTGTAACGAATATTTATGGTGGCATGGTTATTTTCTTTTCTATGCAAGAACCTATGACTGTGGCTCAAGTAACTGTGCTCAGCGCCTTGATGTTATTAGCACATGGCTTGCCGATTGAGGTGAGAATTACACAATTAGCAGGTCTACGTGTTTTATTTGTTGTCCTATTACGGCTAATTGGAGCCTTTATTTTTGCTTATGTGTTGCATGTTATTTACAGCAGTGGAAGTTGGTTACAAGAGGCGAATGTTATTATTTTTGAGCCTCAAGAGATAGATAACTCGTGGTTGGGGTGGGTTAAAAATGAAACTCTTAATTTAATTAAAATTGTTGGTGTTATTTTTTCTCTAGTTACATTGCTAAAGATATTACGCTTGGTTGGGGTTGAAAGAATTTTAATATTTCTTTTGAAGCCAGTTTTAAAAAGAATTGGAATTGCTGAAGAAGCGACAACAATTACTATTGTGGGGGTAACCTTAGGTTTAACCTTTGGTGGCGGACTGTTAATTCAGGAAGCGAATAAGGGACATGTTTCAGCAAAGGATATTTTTTTAGCAATGAGTTTGCTATCTATATGCCATAGCTTAATTGAAGACACTATTTTAACGTCTTTATTGGGGGGGCATATCTCAGGAATTTTATTTGTGAGATTAATATTTAGCTTATTGCTTATTTGGGGCTTGGCTTGTTTAGTGAAAAAATGCCAACCGAAAACGATGGAACGGTGGTTTATGAAGGATAAAAAAGAGGATTGTGATGGGCCTAGTGAACAGCCTTTAATTGAGAATAAACAAAGTACTTAAAACAAAAAAGCCAGGCATCTTGCCTGGCTTTTTATGTACACTGATTGTTAATAAAGTACACGGCAGCGGATAGTGCCATTGACATGTTGAAGTTTTTCTAGGGCTATTTGACTTTGTTCTGCTTCAACATCGATAACTACATAACCTACCTTATCTTTGGTATCAAGAAACTGTCCACTGATATTAATATTATTTTCAAAAAATATTCGGTTAATTTCTGATAGTACACCAGGAATATTTTTATGAATATGGAGAATTCTATGCTGTCCAGGGTGTGAGGGCAGGCCAACTTCAGGGAAGTTAACAGAAGTGATTGTCGTACCATTGTCACTGTACTTCACAAGTTTTTCTGCAACCTCTTTCCCTATATTTTCTTGAGCTTCTACTGTGCTTCCACCTATGTGTGGGGTTAGCAAAACATTATCTATCCCTCTTAATGGTGAGATAAACTCTTCAGTATTAGACTTTGGCTCGACAGGAAAAACATCAATCGCTGCACCTAGTAGCTTTTGGCTACGTAACGCTTCGGCTAATGCATCTATATTTACCACTGTGCCACGAGAAGCATTGATCAGTACACTGCCAGGCTTCATTGCTGCGATCTCATCAGGCCCAATCATGTATTTTGTGGATGGTGTTTCAGGGACATGAAGTGTAACGATGTCACAGAGACCAAGTAAACTTTTCATATCTGCCAGCTGAGTGGCATTACCTAAAGGTAGTTTGGTGACGACATCATAGAAGTAAACTTCCATACCAAGCGACTCAGACATTACGCTTAGCTGGCTACCGATATTACCATAGCCGATAATACCTATCTTTTTATTACGAATTTCATAGGCATTGGCTGCACTCTTTTCCCAACCACCACGATGGGCTTTCATGTTTTTTGCCGGAATAGTTCTAAGTAACAGAATTGCTTCTGCAAGGACAAGTTCAGCAACGGATCGAGTATTTGAAAAGGGAGCGTTAAAGACAACAATCCCTTTCTCCTGGGCAGAGGATAAGTCTACCTGATTAGTACCAATACAAAAGCAGCCAACTGCAATGAGTTTGTTAGCCGCTTCAAGTACTTTCGGCGTTAATTGTGTGCGTGAGCGTATGCCAATGAAATGAACATCTGCAATTTTTTCTTTTAACTCCTCTTCAGACAGTGCTGTAGAGAGGTGCTCAACATTGGTATAGCCATTAGCATTGAGTAGCTCAATCGCTGAAGGGTGAATACCTTCCAACAGTAAAAACTTAATTTTGTTTTTTTCCAAAGATGTAGTGGCCATATCAGGAAGTTACCATGGTCATGAATTCATCAGAGAGACAGGTTTTTCCCATAGTCCGGTACAACGAGCTTACATGGTAAGCATTATTATTATCAGCAGAGCGCACACACCATTTTAAATCCTTTTATTAGCACGTTCTGTTTAACAAATAGTTAGTTTGAGCGTAATAGGTAACAAAGTTGGTGTATCTAGCTACGTTCTCTGCATCGATGGCTCATTTCGCAAACTATAAGGGGGGATAATCATACCATAGTGTGTCAGAATTATGAGCAAGTAAAAGGATGAAACTTATTCAGTCACATCTTGAGAAAAGCTGAATAGGGATAAGGATCGTGAGAAAGTGAACGTTAGTGAGAGTAAACCAATGAGTCAAGCGGAAATCATAGCTCAACTAAAGGACGTCATTGTTGAGGGTAAGATACTTACTGATGCCGAATCACTTAGCTACTATGGTAAGGACTGGACAAAAGCATATAAGCCTGCCCCATTAGCCATTGTATTTCCTAGAAGTATTCCTGAAGTGCAAGCATTGGTTCGGTTTGCCAATAAGCATAATGTTGCCCTTGTTGCTTCGGGGGGAAGGACAGGACTAAGTGGTGGTGCAGTTGCAGCAGCTGGAGAAGTTGTAGTTGCTTTTGACTACATGAATAACATTACAGACTTCAACCCTATAGATCGGACTGTGATCTGTGAGCCAGGAGTAATCACTGAACAACTGCAGGCATTTGCCGAGGAGAGAGAGTTGTTTTATCCAGTTGACTTTGCTTCGGCTGGGTCAAGTCAGATGGGCGGAAATATTTCAACCAATGCGGGTGGTATTAAAGTTATTCGTTATGGTATGACCCGAGACTGGGTTGCAGGGTTAAAGGTTGTAACGGGTACAGGTGAGTTGCTTTCATTAAATAAAGCACTGGTTAAAAATAATACAGGTTATGACTTACGCCAGTTATTCATAGGTGGAGAGGGGACACTTGGCTTTATTGTTGAGGCTACGATGAAGCTGGTAAGGCCACCAAAAGACCTCACAGTGTTGTTGCTAGGGGTATCAGATATGACCTCTATCATGAATGTATTACATAGCTTCCAACAACAAATTGACTTAACTGCATTTGAATTTTTTTCAGAAAAAGCGCTGCAAAAGGTTGTGGCAAAAGGTGATGTTCAGCGTCCATTTGAGACTCAGGTAGATTACTATGCGTTGCTGGAATTTGAATGCTTAAATGAACAAATTGCTGAGCAAGCAATGGAGGTTTTTGAACTCTGCCTGGAGCAGGGCTGGGTTATGGATGGTGTGATGAGTCAAAGTTTGACTCAATTGCAGAACCTTTGGCGTTGTCGAGAGGATATTTCTGAAACTATTGCTGAGTGGACACCTTATAAAAATGATATCTCAGTTATTGTCTCAAAAGTGCCTGAGTTTCTTGCTGAGGTTGAACGGGTTGTTACTGAGCACTATCCTGATTTTGAAATAATCTGGTTCGGTCATATTGGTGATGGCAATATTCACTTAAATATTTTAAAGCCTGAGCAGCTAGATCAAGCAAGCTTTATAGAAAAGTGCCACCATGTTAGCCAGTGGGTTTTTGAAATTGTGGAAAAATATCAAGGCTCGGTGTCAGCAGAGCATGGTGTAGGCTTGTTGAAAAAAGATTTTCTACAATACACTCGTAGTGCTGTAGAAATTGAATACATGAAGGCTATCAAGTGTATCTTCGATCCAAACAATATTATGAATCCTGGTAAGTTGATTGACCTGTAAATAGAAGTAAAACTGTTTGACTGTGCCTAATGGGCTATTCATTTAGGCACAGTGCTATCAGACAAAGAACGTTTTGCTAGGACTATATTCCCATATTATTTAAAGTATCCAGTACTTGCCGTGTTGCAGAGGCAATAGCAGGGTGGCTTTCTGCAAACTTAATGGCTTCTTGTTCTAGACGATGCTTGAGTGCTTCAATGGGAGGCTCAGCTTTGGGAGAATTGATAGCTGTATTTATTTCGTCAGCTATTTGACGTAGTTCTGCTGTAGTACACTCATCAGCTGCCTCTACATCATCGATGACTTTCAGAAGCTCATCCATGTCTGGTTGCAAACGTTTTGGCGTCATAGCGGTCATCCTAAAAGCTTATGTATTTATAAAGATAATATGCCAGGATGTACTAATCTGGCAATTTTACTCTTTTCATTAACATGTGACATAAGGTTTTTAATAGTCAGTAAGACTTTTATGTGAAGAATAAAGCTTACGAACAAGTTTCTCTGAAAGAGTAGATGAGCTTTAAAGATATTTTCACTTATTAATCAATGAGGTGGGGGAGAGCGTGGTTCATTTTTTACGGTGGGATAATCAACAGCAGGTTGAGTGGCCATTAGGAAAAATTGTTTGTGTTGGAAGAAACTATGCAGACCATGCTGCTGAGTTGAATAATCCTGTACCAGACCAGCCATTACTCTTTATGAAACCAGCAACTGCTTATAGTGAAGTCACTTCTTCGGTGAAGATTCCGGTGAGTAAAGGTCGCTTACACTATGAAACAGAACTAGCACTATTGATTGGTAAGCCATTGTCGGCTTATACCAACACGAATCCAATTGATACGATTGCAGGGATTGGCTTAGCATTGGATTTAACCTTTAGAGATTTACAAACAACGCTTAAGCAAAAAGGACATCCTTGGGAACGAGCAAAAGCCTTCGATGGTTCATGCCCTATAACAAACTTTGTAGGTTACAACCCTGCTTGGTCTCTAGGGGATGTTGAGTTTTTTTGTTGGATTGATGGAGAGTTACGACAACACGGGCTGACTAAGGATATGTTGTTTTCTGTCACAGCGTTATTAGAAAGTATTAAAACTGAGTTTACCTTATTACCAGGTGATGTCGTCTTAACAGGAACGCCGGCAGGAGTGGGGCGATTACAAGGTAAGGAAGCTATTAGATTAATGTTACAGCACAAGCAGATTACTCTTTTGGATCAAACCTTTTCTACTTGTGCTGGGTAAGTCAATACTGCCCTAATACATTTAAAAAGAAAGTGTTTAGGGCAGCATGAGTGGTACTATATTCTTCTTAATAAGTTAGTAGGGTAATGTATAGGGCACAAGTGTTATTTGAGCATTGCTTGAGGCTCCATAATAGGCACTATAACTTCTAGCTCTTTCTAAGGTATAGAAAGAATCAACATAGTCGTCTTCATTGCTAAACCAATTATCAGGCATTGCTTCAACAATAGCTTGACCAATTCCTATAAGAATGCCAATTTCTGGTTGTCCTGCTGCGGATACAATCTTACTAACAGCCCCAATCAGTTGCTTAGAAAGTTCTTTATAGTTGTAATTGTCATCATGCTCATACAACATGATATTGGCAGCCCCAAAGCGATATTGCCCCCACATTAGCATGATTTGATTTGGATAATAGGTTTTTTTATCTTCATCTAGGTAAGGCATGTCGACAACGCTGAGTACTGCCTCGTTTTTTGTTGGATTAATCCCTGAAACAATGGCATAGATTTCAGAGCTGCCAAGAACCCAAGGTTCATGATCTTTGTTTAACCGTATTTCCGTCAACTTAGCTGTTTCACGCATTCTTTGATTGTTGTTACCACTGCTATATTGAGGAAGATCTTTTTTATTAAACTTTAATCCTGCTTTTGCTATTTCTTGGTTTAGAACTTTCAAGCCTGCCTGTAAATCTTTTTTACTATTTATATCGATAACAAAAACAGGTATGTCAGGCATTTCATTTGGATCTAAATAGTGCACATTTCCTTCTTTATCAAATGCTTCAATGGTTGACCAGTTTTGCTCATTACCATCTGGTACATAAGCTACTAACCAGTCGTCACCAGCCTCCCAGTCAGCAAGCATTGATTTATCAGCTAATCTTATTTGTAATAAATTGTCTTCGTATGTTGCAATGCCTTTTCTTTCCGAAAGGGACAGGTTTGCGGCGGAAACTTTTTTACTTAGATTTTGATTATTGGTAGTAGAAGTAAGCTGCTGTAAGCTCAACGATTGTTGATAACGATGAATATTCTGGCGCAATTGACTATCTATAACTTCACTCTGTAAAGCAATATCTTTAGCAAGTTCGCGAGTAATAGGGGCTATTTCAACAAACTCTGATTGAGCAAAGGTTACAGAAGATAGGCATGATAAGACAAAGCCTGCTAATGTTTTTCTCATTTAACACTCCTTGGTATTTACCTAATTGGTAGGCAAGGATGGTAGTTTTCATTAGTGAAGATAATATTATTAATATTTTAAATGCTGAATAAATTTAAAAATAATAACATTATCGATTTGTAAACTGAGTAGACACTATTAAATGAATACGCTT
Organism: Zooshikella harenae; assembly: GCF_018837975.1. Lineage (GTDB taxonomy): Bacteria > Pseudomonadota > Gammaproteobacteria > Pseudomonadales > Zooshikellaceae > Zooshikella > Zooshikella harenae. Next base: position 6,956 of record NZ_JAGSOY010000041.1, read on the forward strand.
AAATTGTTTTGTTTCACATGTCAGTTATGGATTACAAACAACAGGCTAAGCGGTAGATATTTTTGCCGCTATTTTATTATTCTTTTGGAATTAACTAACACTAATGCACTTTTGGTGCTTGTTAGAGCAAAATACTAGTATAAATTACGCTTAAAATAATACTCAAAAAAGTGCTGCTGATTAATCCCTGCAGAGGTGCTTAACCAATAAGTAAATAATAACTTAAACTTTTTGTGGGTAATATTTTTAACTAAGCACTAATCTCTCTTTTGCTGAATGGTATAGCTCTAATTGTGCTTTTACTAATTAATCAAACTATGTTCTGGTTAGTTCTGTTGTTGATAAAGATCAAGTCATTAGTATCAGAAAAAATATTAAGAGCGCAAGCATTATTTTTGCACATTAAAAATAAAATTGAATTGTAATAAATGGTTAACAATTAGCGTGTGTTAATATACCAGTTGTTCTCTGTTTTAAGCTCATTACATAGATATCTTATTGCATAAGATGACAGAGAGGAATTATTCTTAGGCATACTATAAGAGACTACGATAGTTGACTCTTTAATCTGTACTTTATTGCCAATTGGTGATACAGAAATAATTGACTCTGCTGAAGATAAAAGTGACGTTTCATTCGATTGACAAATTAACACTCTATCAGGTGAAAAAACGCCGCCTTTACAAGAGAAGCCTATATCAGTCAAAACAGTTTTAGATTTATTTAATGCTCTATCGATAAATAGACTTTTATCATCATGACTGGTTTCTACAAAAGCTTGAACTGTACTCACTTGTTTCTTTGCTGAGCATGAACTAAGTAGGAATGTTGTTATGAAGATAAGGAGTATACAGGTGAATGTGAATAAAAAATGATTTGTCATATCTTCGTTGTTTGTTAAATCGTAAGTGTACTTCGATAAACATGATTGGTGCACTGATATCAATTGGCTAGTGCATACCTTATTTTTAGCCGCTTTTTTTATATGGTAAAAAGCTTACGAAAAAAAGACTGCTTAGGGAAGTTACTATTATAATATTTTAAGTAATATTTCGGATATTCGCACTGCATACTAAAGACGTTATGACACAATCAAAAGATGTTAGCTTTTGAGTTTATACTTTGTTTACTTAAGGTTTGTATTCTACATGGTAATACACGATGTAATATGACAACATAAAAACTAAACGAGTCGTAGTATTTTATCATATACAATGAACTTTGACTTTGAAGTGAGTCGCTATCTAAGTAAGAAAAATGATTTAATAGAATACTGATAAGTATCAGTATTAAACGCATGCTAAACGATTACCTACTGCCTACTGGATGGTAAATAAAAAACATACAGAATCACTGAGTAAACGAAAAGTTGTAACTGTCGTTTTATTGATGGTTACATGCTTAGCGATTGGATTTAAGTTAGGCTTAAACTCAGATGCTGACTCTCCATTAATATGGCAAGAAGAAATAGCAACGTTTCAAGCAGAAGACAGAAAGGATTCACCTAAGGCTGGTAGCGTATTATTTGTTGGTAGCTCAAGTATTCGCCTTTGGGAGACACTCGCTGATGACTTTGCTCCATTTAGTATTATTAAACGTGGTTTTGGTGGAGCAACGTTAAATGATGTGATCTATTATATTGAAGAAGTTATTTTTGCTTACCAGCCTCAGGCGATTGTACTTTATGTTGGCTCAAACGATATAAAGCCTCCCACACCTAAACCTCCAAAAGAAGTGTTGCAGCTAACGAAGCTCTTAGTCACTAAAATCCATAAGCGATTACCTTCAGTACCTGTATTTTACATAGCGATAAATCCTACACCAAAGCGTTGGCATTTATGGCCAACAATTCAACAAGCCAATAAGCTGATTAAAAACTATGCAGACAGAAAACCAAACATGATATTTATTGATAGCGCTGGACTCTTTGTGGACAAAGATCAAACACTTATACACTCTTTATTTAAAAACGATCAACTGCATCTAAATCAGACAGGTTATGCTCAATGGCTAGGAGCAATTAAGCCTGTACTTATGAAACACTTGATGAATGAAGCTGTTCAAAGCTCAAGTTATATTTTCCCAGGTATGTTCTCAGGCGGTGGGAATCGTTTGTAGTCTTTTTCTGCATTCTGGACACATTAAACAACTTTCTACCGGCTTCAGCTAAGTTTTTAGTGCTCAAGCATACCTCTATGACATACAAAAGCTGTTGTTGATCAAAAAGATCAATTTCTTCTAGCGTTTCTTTAGAAAGGAACTGCTGAAGCGTTCTAATTCGTTTATCGAGTAATGGTGTTGGCGATTGCCATGCTTTTTTGAGTCGGAGAATTTCTTCTTGTACGATATTTTCAGTAATCCGCCCTCCTGGTGCTAAGGTCGCCATTCTTAACACACATGCATTGAGATCCCGGAAGTTAGCTTTCCATAATGCAGCTGGTGATAAAGCAAAGTTTAAAAATAACTGTTTTGCATCACTATTAAATGTTACTAAGGAGCCATGCTGTTTGGCGAACTGCTGTAATTCATACTCAAGGTTTGGTTCAAGGTCTTCAATCCTTTCTCGAAGCCCTGGTAGCTCGTAGCTCCACAAGTTAATACGAGCCAGTAAATCTTCTCTGAACTTCCCTTCCAAGACAGCTTTGTGTAAATTTTGGTTTGTTCCAGCGATTAACTGGAAGTTACTTTGAATAGGCTGATCGCTTCCCATGGGGTAGAATGTCTTTTCTTCGATAGACTTCAAAAGCATAGCCTGCTCATCAAGTCCTAACTCGCCTATTTCATCCAGAAATAACAGTCCATCATGTGCCGTTTTTAATAAGCCCAAACGAGTTTGTAGTGCCCCTGTAAATGCCCCTTTTTTATGACCAAAAAGCGTCGACATAGCGTTATCGCCGTGTAATGTTGCACAGTTTACAGCGACAAACTCACCTTTAACTTGCCCTCGTTGTTTTTTTAGTGTGTAGATTTGTCTGGCTAGCTGTGATTTTCCTGCACCAGTAGGACCTGTGAGTAAGATAGGTGCAGAAGAGCGAATAGCGACTTGTTCAAGTTGGTTGATCAGTTTATTAAATTGAGCATTGTGGGTTGAAATACCAGATTTTAGTAATTGTTCTCCTGTCAGTTGTTCATGACGGAAACGCTGAGCTATTTGGTCATATTTAGATAAGTCCAAGTCGATGATGTGGTATTGCCCTTTGGCGCCAGCACTAGGTGAAGGCGAAGTTTGTAAAAGCTTACCAGGAAAATAGTGTGCTTCAGTCAGGAGGTAGAGGCAGATTTGAGCAACATGAGTGCCTGTAGTGATATGAATGTAATATTCGTCATTCTCGCGATCAAATGTATAGCTGTTCGCAAAGTCATGTAAAGCTCCGTAGACTTGTTCAAAGTCCCATGGGTCTTCCCAACTCACTTTATGGATGTTAACTACGGTATTGGGTGATACTTCATTAATATCTTCGGCTACTTTTTGCCCCATACGTGTATATTTGGGGTGAAGAATCATTTCAAATCGGTCAATGCTGAGTTCAGGGTGCATACAAACAGCCACGTTAGGGCGCCATTTATCCCAACGATTGTTACCACGGCCCTTTTGATCAAGTACTGTTCCCAAGAGGCTGATTACTACTGTAGCCATTTACTTATCCTGTCAGATATTTAATATCACATAAGATAATAGTAGAAAGGGTGGATCCCGTATATATGCCTTGATCAAACCCTTTAAAAATCGTGACTTTTACTAGTTCACATCGTTTACCTGTATTGGCAGGTTATACTGCAACAGATTTATTGTAAGGAAATCAGTACTGATGAGAATTCTTCACACTTCTGACTGGCATCTTGGACGTACCTTGTATGGCAAGAAACGTTATGCAGAATTCGAAGCATTTTTATCCTGGCTTATTTCGACGATCCAACAACATAACATTGAAGCTTTGTTAGTTGCTGGCGATATATTTGATACAAGTACTCCCAGTCATCGATCACAGGAATTGTATTATCGTTTTCTGTACGATGCTTCTGCAACCTGTTGTAGGCATATCATAATTATTGCAGGGAATCACGACTCTCCTTCATTTCTCAATGCACCAAAAACACTATTACGCGCATTAAATGTGCATGTGGTTGGCGCTATTACAGAAAGCCCTGAAGATGAAGTCATTACTTTGTATGATGAGTTGCAAATACCACACGCAATTATTTGTGCTGTACCTTATTTAAGGGACAAAGACATCCGTATGGTAGAGCCAGGTGAGACACTTGAAGAAAAAAATACAAAACTTGTCGAGGGGGTTAAGCATCATTACGAAAAGGTGTGTGCTATTGCTGAACAAAAACAAGCAAGCTACAAAAGTTCTGGATATACACATGTCCCCATTGTTGCAATGGGACACCTTTTCACTATGGGAGGGAAGACAATAGAAGGTGATGGTGTCAGGGAGTTGTATGTTGGGTCATTAGCTCATGTTGGAAAAAATGTTTTTCCATCTTCGATTGACTATCTTGCACTAGGTCATTTACATATTCCACAGTGTGTCGCTGATACACACCACATACGTTATTGTGGCTCACCAATTCCAATGGGCTATGGTGAAGCATCCCAACAAAAGAAGGTGGTTATTGTTGAATTTGACAACAGTGATAACAGGACAGCCTTAATTCATGAGTTAGATATACCTTGTTTTCAAAAGTTGGAGCGAATTTCAGGCTCATTCGCTGCGATTTTAGCTAGCATTGAGCAACTTAAAGCAGATAAAAGCTCAGCATGGTTAGAGATTGAGTATATCGGTAAGGAGATTGTTAGCAATTTGCGTGATATGTGTAATGAGGCGCTGAAAGGATCTGCTATGGAAATCCGTAGAATAAAGGATAAACGGGTTATAGAAGCTGTCATGCGAACGATGCAGGAGGAAGAAACACTTGATGATCTGAATGTAAATGAAGTGTTTGAGCGGTGTTTGCAAGCTAACAATATTCCTGTTGACGAGTACGCTGAACTCATAAGTGCATATAATGAAATCGTAAAGTCTCTCCATGAAGAAGACATAAATGCTGAATAGAGAGGCTGGTAATGAAGATTCTGGAGCTTAGATTTAAAAATTTAAACTCACTGTATGGTGAGTGGTTTATTGACTTTACTCATCCTGAATATGAAGCCAATGGTATTTTTGCACTAACAGGGCCAACAGGGGCAGGAAAGTCAACAATTTTAGATGCTATTTGTTTGGCTCTCTATGGCGCTACACCTCGACTGGGAAGAATAACAAAAAGTGGTAATGAAATTATGTCTCGGCAAACGGGAGAATGTTATGCCGAAGTAGTGTTTGAATCTCAAGCAGGGCGGTTCCGTTGTCATTGGGGGCAACATCGCGCACGAAAAAAAGCCTTAGGTAAACTTGCTGAAGCTAGACATGAGATTAGTGATGCTGATAGTGGAAAAACGATAGAGACTAAAAAAAGCTTAGTTCTAGGTGTAATTGAAGAGAAAACAGGAATGGATTTTGATCGTTTCACTCGCTCCATTCTTCTGGCTCAAGGTGGATTTGACACATTTCTTAAAGCAGATACAGAACAAAAGTCAAAAATTTTAGAGCAAATTACAGGTACTGAAATTTATTCCAGTATTTCACTTCATGTTCATCAGCGTTCACGCAAAGAGAATGAAGCACTAAATTTTCTTCAGGCCGAAGTGACAGGAATTAATATACTAGATGAAGAACAGGAAGGCAGTATTAAGCAACAAATGGCAATAAAGGAACAGCAAGCGCTTATAATAGAAACACAAATAAAAGAAAACATGAAAGCCATTGCATGGTTAACAAACATAGATGAGTTACGGAAAGAAATAAATCTTCTTAATAATGAAGAAGAAAAATTTCAGTTGGAGAGTAAACAGTTCATACAAGAACGTGAGCGCTTAAAACAGGGGTTAAAGGCTTCTGAGCTTGAAGGGAGCTATGCGGTATTGAATGAGGTTCGTAAACTACTAGAAACTGAGCAAATAAGCCTAAATAGTGAAGAAACGAAAGTTCCAAATTTGCAGTTAGATGTATCGAAAAAAGAAACATTATTAAAACAAACAGAGCAAAAGGTTATTGAAATTAAAAAGGCACAAAAAGCACTAGTGCCTTTACTTCAAAAAGTACGCTCAGTTGATCACCAGCTCACAAACAAAAAACAGGCAATAAGCCATTGTGAAGATGGTTGTAAAAAAGTGTCTGAAACTATTTTGCGTGAAGGTGACCGTCTCCAAAGCTATAAAAGTAAGTATCATTCATTACAAAATGAATTGGACGCTGTAGAGGTATATTTAGACCAACATCAGGCTGATGAGTGGCTTTTGAGTGGATATACAGGGGTAGAAACTCAACTAGAAAGGCTTAACACAATACAACATGATATATTAGAAAAAAAATCAGAAAAGCAAAGGCTTATAAGTCGTTTAAGTGAAACAGACAAGGGCTTGGAGTCTATCAATAAAGAACTAAAACAAGTTGGTCAGAAACAGTGCCAAGCAGAGGGTTTAATTCAGTTGAAACAGCAAGAACTAGAGGCGCTGCTCAATGGACGACTGCTTAGGGAGTTTTTTGCTGAAAGAGAAATGTTGTATAGGGAAATAGTTTTACTGCAAAAAATTTCGGATCTTGAATCTGAACGCACGAGACTGGAAGACGGAAAACCATGTCCATTATGTGGTGCTAAAGACCATCCTTATGCATTGGGAAATGTTCCAGAAAAAGAAGAGTGTGAAAAAAAGATTGCTGCATTAACAGATTTACTTGAAAAAGTGAATTTATTGGAAGAGGATATTAATAAGCAAGAAAAGATAAAACATAAATATCAACAAGAGCAAGTAAGCGCAGAAAAAAGACAGTTTATTTTAAGTGGTGAGCGTCAAATGATAGAAAAAGAATGCTTAGCTATAAATACTCTGCTGAGTAGTTTGACTCAGGAGTATGAGGAAGTGAAGCATTCGATACGCGATAAATTAAAGCCTCTAAATATAATAGAATTGCAAGAGTTTAATGCAGTCATATTACTTAAACAACTTAAAGAACGAATAACGAATTGGCAACTCCAGAAACAAAAAAAAGAGGTGTTAAGCCAACAAAAACTCCAGTGTGATGGTGAAATTAAAACGATTAATGCAGTACTTGAAACTCATAACTCATCTCTTAATGATAAACAAGCAGAACTAAGTGTTCTTCAAATAGAGCTGGAAGCATTGCACAAAGAACGTCATGATTTATTTGGCTCTAAAAAAGCAGATGAAGAAGAGAGTCGAGTAAGTGAATCTATTAGTGATGCTGAGCTTGAAGAAAAAAATGCTAGAGATAATTATATTTCAGGGCAGCAGCAATTAAGCTTATCTGAATCAAAGATTCAGGACTTAAAAATACAAATTGCTAAAAAGAAAGTAGATTTAAATAAAAAAGAATCTGAGTTTAAGGCGTTGTTATCTGAAAAATCATTTAGCAATGAGCAGGTATTTATTGATGCTAGATTGTCTGTAGACGAACGAAATAGACTGCAGCTGAAAGAGAGGGAATTGGAAAAGAAGAGAGTTGAGTTAGAACATAAGCAGAAAGATAGAGAAATGCGTTTGGCAACAGAAATTAGTAAAAATATTACTGACCTGACGCTTGATGAACTGGAATTTAAGCAGAAGGGTTTTGAAGAATCATTTACACAACTACGAGATAATATTGCTGAACTGAAACATAAGATAGCTGAAAATAGTGAGGCAAAAGCACGTGTTAAGGAAAAACAAAATAAAATTGAAGCGCAAAAAAAAGAGTGTCTTCGTTGGGAAAAGCTACATGCATTGATAGGCTCTGCTGATGGTAAAAAATATCGAAACTTTGCTCAAGGACTAACGTTTGAGCGAATGGTTTCACATGCGAATCGACAACTTGAGAAAATGACAGACCGCTATCTGCTGATTAGAGATGAAAAACAACCACTTGCGCTGAATGTTGTAGATAATTATCAGGCAGGAGAGGTAAGATCTACTAAAAACCTTTCAGGGGGGGAATGTTTTATTGTTAGCTTGTCATTAGCCCTTGGTTTGTCTCATATGGCAAGTAAAAATGTGAGGGTTGATTCATTGTTCTTAGATGAAGGCTTTGGCTCTTTGGATGAAGAGGCGCTAGATATTGCTTTGGAAACTCTGGCTGGACTAGAGCAAGAGGATAAGTTAATTGGAGTTATTTCACACGTAACAGCACTAAAGGAAAGAATTAGTACACAAATCCAGGTTAGCCCTCAAACTGGAGGGCAAAGTTTGATTGTGGGTCACGGTTGTAAAAGAATTTAGAAAATAATAAAACATATGTTCGTTTGTAGTGAATTTTATGTTTATTTTTCTTTACGAGTAAAGTGAAGCTATACTTATCCGTTGTCAACACATTTTTCGTGCTTGTTGACTACATCCATCATCGCTGTAACCACCAAGAGCGCTTTAATAAAAATTAAGGCTGTTATTGTTAGTCTTAAAGGCCAAGCTTGCGGAAAAACTCCACTATGTATTTGTACTAAATATAGTAATGCTGTGAGGAGGGGATATGTAAAGATAATAATGATTATTATTTTGAAATTGTACTTGTTGTTTGTGTCTTATAATTTGTAATTAATGAAACAATTAAAATTTCAAAATATGTTTGGTAATGAAGTATGAGGTAGTGGATAATTAAACCGTATGCAGTATTTTTTGTGAGCATCTTTTCGTTTTTGATAGTGTGTTTTTTCCTGGTTGAAATATGCACTTTTGAGCGTCCCGTTAGTAGTGAATGAATTAACGAGATAGCGAAGTGATATATAAAGTTGCATTATTAATATTTTTATATCTTGGGTTTTACTTAAGGTGATAGGGATATTAGCTATGGTTATGTATAATAATGTGATTAATCGGGTGTCAATTGTTAATAATCATAATAAATTATATCAAAAAGGGTACGGGAAACTTGGTAAAACAAGTATCCTTGTGGGTATTAGTCCTGGTAATGGCTATTTCAGTGAGAGCAACATAATTAGCATTTTATCTGGGATGTGCAAACACTCTCCTTTTGTTTATATTTTAGTTCCTGGAGAAATCCATATTCACAATTTTATTGGAATTGGTTATCCCGCTGATATGGCAAGAAAAAAAGCTAAAAGAGATATAAATCAAACTAATAATAGACTGGATCGTGCAGTAAATATTATGCAAACTGACCTAAGTATTGATAATTTCAGAATTATTGATTGGTTGAGTGAAATAGAAAGAAATATGGAGTATAAAAATAATTTATGCTTAATATTAGAGGAGTATAACTCTAATCAGGAATTCCAGTTGGCTGTAAATACGATAACCTACCGTTACATGTCTTCCAGAGCCAAAAATAGAAAGATAAATAGAATAAATGTATCAGAAGGTGTTTTGTATTATTTAAAAGAACTTTCACTGTTCGCATCGTTTGCAACTATTTTTGGTGAAAAAATAATAATAGCTTACTATAAGGTGTGGGGAGATGATTTAGTATACATTGAAAAGCTGTTTCCTGATTTTACAAGGTGCTGCTCCATGATTCAGTATGAAATCAGTAAAGTATAGTGGTTCTGATTTTAAGATTATAGTGAGTGTTATTTTAGTTATTGGTTTGTAGTTAATGGTTCTTATTCTATAAGGTTTCTTGGTATTATTCTTTCTTGTTATCAATTTGTTTTTGGTATAAATCACGCTGCGCTAAAAATTTGGTATGTGTTGTATAGTTTATGATAGGTGATTTTATTTTAACCAAAATTATTTTGCAAAAAATACATAAGCCTTACTAAGTAAGGCTAAGTGTGGAATAATTCTAATTAATTTACGCTGAGTAATCGTATATTGAAAATATGTATTAGGAAACAAAGGAAGTTATGATGAAAAGTGTAAATTTAAAAAGAATCCAAAAATATATTGGTATAGCTGTAATATCTGCTTTACCGCTCGCTAGTTTTGTTCAGGCTGACACAGAAAATTTTAGACCAGGTCATCATGGTGGTGGTTTTATATCTCCGATGATTGTCTTTAAATTAGCTGAGTCACAAGATATTGATAAAATTCTAAATGATTTAGAGTTAACGCCGGAACAAATCACCAATATTAAAACATTGGTTACTGAGGCTAAAGCTGAAAAAGATAAGGCTTTTGCTGAAGCGGGTGTGACTGAAGAGCAACTGAAGCAGTTAATGCAAAACGTGCATAAAGCTGCCAGACCTTCAATGGATAGTTTGAAGGAAGAACTAACAATCTCCAAGTATCAAAAGTTGCGTAAACTGCTGCATCCGGGACGGTCTGATAAGCCAGGCAAACCTGGTGATCCTGATCGTCCCGGTAAACCAGGAGGACCAACAATTCCTGATGAGCCAACGCCTCCAACTCCAGATGATGTGATTATCGTTCAATAATTAGTTGATCCCTAGGTTTGATTAATTTTATAGGCTGCTTAATGCAGCCTATTTTTTTGCTTTCACAAGAAGCTTGAAAATAGGGCTTCTATGATGAGAGCTGAAAGCATATCGTTTTTTTGGGGGGGGGGAAATCACCCTTCTCCATCACTATGGCCTTTGGTAGCATATAAGCTATAACTCAGGTATCTCTACCTGTAACAAAGCGTATATAAAGCTTAATCAATTGATGATGGGGTACTGGCAATGCCAACGTATGATTATCGTTGTCCAAGTAATGGGCAGGTTGTTGAAGTATTTCATGGTATGAATGAAGAAGTTCTTACTTGGGGAGTACTTTGTCAGCTAGCGAATATTGCTCCTGGAGATACAGATATCAATGCTGAGGTTATTAAGCTTGCAACAGGTGGTAATGTTGTGTCGAGTCATGCCTACAGAACAAATGAACCACCTTGTGCAACAGGGAGGCCTTGTTGTGGAGGAGGTAGCTGTGAGTTCAGTGGGTGATGTTATGTTATAAGTGTGATAACGGGGATCAATGGCCTTTCCAATCATCTCTCTACCAATTACAATCAGCCAGTACTCCCTTCGTGATAGTTTTAGGAGTAGTTAGACGTACGTTTCATGATCAATTTGTGGTGTTTTATCAGTATTCTGTTTGATCATTAGTCTGTGAAGTTATGTTTGATAGATTTTTGGAATCATTATGGATAACAGACTTAATTCACTGATATTGAAACGTTTAGCTTGAAAATAACCCAAAACTAGGAGCTAAGGTTAATAAAAAGTAGTTACATAATTAAAAATAAGATAATACAGGCTATAGCGTTCAATCGTTGCTCTCTATAACAGAAAAACAATACGAAAAGCTTGATGAGAGTGACATTTTGCTAGGACCATATTAGCCACCAGCACTTGGAATGATTTTGAAAGCAACACAAGTAACAATGTGTTGTGGAGCAAACGCGTAAATAATTGGCCGGATACCCAACAAGAACCTGACTGAGACTTAAATCTATTTGAAGTCTGTGAATCTTAGCAGGAAGTATAATTGTGGTGAGGAATGGGATGGCTCTTTGGAGTATGCCCCAAGTGATACAAATGTCAGTTATACGTGTTTGTAGACAAGTTTTATCATTCGTTAAAGGTAAAACACCTTATGAGCATACAAGAAAATGGCCATCATATAGTAATTATTGGTGGGGGTGCTGGCGGTCTTGAACTTGCCACGAAGTTGGGAAAAACACTGGGCCGAAAACAACAGGCTCGAATCACCTTAGTTGATGCTAATTTAACCCATGTTTGGAAACCGTTGCTGCACGAAGTAGCTGCAGGCTCAATGGATTATACGGCAAATGAGGTAAACTATCGCGCACAAGCTAAGTGGAATGGTTTTGAGTTTCAGCTTGGTCGAATGGTTGGTCTTGAGCGGGACAAAAAACAAATTCGTTTAGCGCCTGTCATTGATGAGCAGGAAGGTGAAGTCATTGGTGAGCGAATCATTAACTATGATAGTTTAGTGATTGCTGTAGGCAGTCAGACAAATGACTTTGGTACCCCTGGTGCTGCTGACAACTGTTTATTTTTGGACAGCTTTGCCCAAGCTAAACGCTTTCATAAAGTTTTGCTGAATAGCTTTCTTAAAGCCAATTATGACAAGGTATCATTAGATATTGCGATTATCGGAGCCGGTGCTACTGGAGTAGAGCTTGCTGCTGAGTTAAGAATGGCTTCAAGGGAGTTACCTGTTTATGGTCTGAACCATATCTCTCGTGATGATATCAATATTTCTTTAATTGAGGCATCTCCTCGTATCTTACCTGCCTTACCTGAGCGAATCTCTTTAGCGGCAACAAAAGAGTTGGAGCGTTTAGGCATTAAAGTGGTTACCCATGATTCTGTTAAAGAAGTGCAGGCTCATGGTTTACAGTTGGCAAGTGGTGAGTTTATCCCTGCACAGCTAAAAGTCTGGGCAGCAGGTATTAAAGCGCCTGAATTTTTAACCACTTTGGATGGCTTGGAAACAGCCCGAAATAACCAACTTGTTGTAAAACAGACACTACAAACAACACAAGATGAATCTATTTTTGCGTTGGGGGATTGCGCTAACTGTCCACAGCCTGACTCAGATAGACCTGTACCCCCTCGTGCTCAAGCTGCACACCAGCAGGCCACGGTATTAGCCAAGACGTTGAAGCGGCGATTGCAAGGACTTGATGCTGTACCTTATGTGTATAAAGATCGTGGCTCACTGATTTCATTTAGTCGATATGGCAGTGTGGGTAACTTAATGGGGAATTTAACGGGTAAAAACTTAATGATAGAAGGCCGGGTAGCACGGTTTATGTATGTTTCACTTTATCGACTCCATCAGATTGCGTTACATGGTTTTTTTAGAACAAGCCTTATCTGGCTGAATGATAAAATCAATCATGTAATTCGTCCACGCCTTAAATTACACTGAGTTGTGTTGGCCAGGGAAGGCTTGTGACTCTAATTGTATATCACGTTGTATAGTTAATACGGCTTTAATTTATATGAAAGGCATGCCGAGCTACACCGCGTAAAGGTTAACGATAGCAAACCGATTTTGGTCATCAGACCATATAGCATCTATTTTAAATCCAGCAATTCTAACCAGTTGTTCAAAGCTATTCAGTGAATATTTGTAAGAGTTTTCCGTGTGGATATTTTCATTCATACGAAAATGAAATGCCTTGCCCGAAATATGCGCAATTTGATCAAGATTGCTGGTTAAATGCATTTCCATGCGAGCGTGTTTAGGATTAAAAAAAGCACAATGGCTAAAGTAATCGACCGTTATATTACCGTCTAGTTCACGATTAATATGATGAAGAATATTTAAATTGAATTGAGCGGTTATTTGCTGTTCATCATTATATGCTGCATGAAGCACTTTAACATCTTTTAATAAGTCGATACCAATTAACAAATGACTGCCTTTTCCTTGAGCATCATGGATCCGTCGTAGTAACTCTATTGCTCTACGAGGTTCAAAGTTTCCTATACTTGATCCAGGGAAAAAACCAACAATTGATGGTTTATGAAGGTCACTTAACGTGGGTAATTTCCAGGGTTTGCTATAGTCTACGCAGGTTGCATGGATTGCCAGGTCAGGAAAGTGGTTAGCTAAAGAATTTACTGAATTAAGTAAATGTTCTTTGGAAATATCCAGTGGCATATAAATAGCGGGTTGTACTGCTTCCAGAAGAATTTTAATTTTTTGACTACTACCACTGCCATACTCAACTAGAATGCTTTCGGGGGCAATATGTTTGGCTATATCGTTAGCGTATTGTTGCAGTATGCTTATTTCACATCGGGTTAAGTAATATTCTGGTAACTGTGTGATTTTATCAAAAAGAGCTGATCCACGCTGGTCATAAAAGTACGTTGCTGGCAACCGTTTGGGGTGAGCAGATAAACCTGCAAACACCTCATCTCTCATACTTTCCAGCTTAGGCTGTAAATCATGAAACTGTATTTTTTTTTTAGTTGCAGTCATGACGCTAAACTCTTGCTTAATTCATTACTAGTCGAATACCACTAAATTGCCAGCGGTGGTGAGGGTAAAAAAAGTTGCGATACGAGGCGCGTATGTGGCTTCGAGGTGAAACACATGAACCACCACGAAGCACTATTTGGTTACACATAAACTTGCCATTGTACTCACCAACTTCGCCACTAAAGGTTTGAAAGCCTGGATAGGCTTGATAACTGGAAGAAGTCCATTCCCATGTATCTCCAAACAACTGTTGTATGCCATTACTTAGGCGAGCAGCTTGGGGGTGATAGTGGCCACTTTCTAAAAAGTTACCATTTTTTTGTGTCGTTGATGCTGCAGCTTCCCATTCAAACTCAGAAGGTAAACGACAATTTGTCCATCGGGCATAGGCATCAGCTTCATAAAAACTAATATGCGTTACAGGTAAATTTAAATCCAATGGACGAAGCCCTGCGAGGGTGTATTCGAAAAAGTCGCCTTCCATTTTTTTCCAATACAGTGGTGCTTGCCATTGATGACGTTGTATACAGTCCCAACCATCAGCTAACCATAAGGCAGGTGTTTGATAGCCTCCGTCTTCAATAAACTCCAGATAATCACCATTGGTTACTAGTCGAGATGCTAAACGATAGGGTGGTAAAAAAACTTTATGGGCTGGTATTTCATTATCAAATGCAAATGCATGACCTTGATAACCAACGGTATGTTCTCCACCAGGTAATTCAATAAACTCCAACATTGGGGTTTCATTATGAGTAGGGTCGGAGATTTCTTCATAGGCAGGATAGAGAGGATTCTGAAATAAATTATACTTCAGGTCAGTTAAGAGTAGTTCTTGGTGTTGTTGTTCGTGGTTAAGCCCTAGCTCAGTTCGAAATAAAATATCATTGTAGCTTATAGAGGAAGGATTACACCTGTGAAGTAATTGCTTCATCTCGTTATCAACGTAACGGCGATAGTTATAAATATCTCTCACCGTTGGACGAGAGAGTAAATGACGTTTTTCTCTAGGGAAGGGCGTACCTACCCCTTGATAGTAAGAGTTAAATAATTGTTCGAAAGACCAATGGTATGGTTCGTAATTTTTAAGCTCACGTTTAAGTAAAAAAGTTTCAAAAAACCAGGTTGTGTGTGCTAAATGCCATTTTACCGGGCTTGTTTCAGTGATTGCTTGTAGGCAGTAGTCTTCGATAGCTAAAGGGTTGCACAGCAACTCAGTTTGTTTGCGTGTATTGATATATTCTTCATAGAGCTGTAGAGGTTTACTCAACTCTTTTATAGCAGAAGTCACAATACCTTCCTTGTAGTATAATCCTTTGTTTCTAATAATAGATCAGACTAAATATTTAACCAGTTATGTTTTAAAGCTTTTAATGACAGTCAACACGTTAGTTTAATATACCCTCAGCGAAGGATTTTTATACCCCTAGGGCACAAGGGGGCGGCCATCAAGTGATGAAGCCCGAGGAGCTTATGCTACCCAAAGTAAAGGGGGTAGTTATCTTTATAGTAAGAGTAAACCTGCTACTGTTTCATTTTTTTATTTTGAGTAAAGACATTTAAGTGATTAAAACGATGACGGTTGTTTTAATTTGTTTGCGGTCATGCAAACAGGATTTATCTCCCAATAAAGACTAATTTTCTGATACTACATCGGAGTGAGTATAGTCAAGCTACTAGAAAAAAATGAAAAAGTGGATAGGGGTTAAGAAAAAATTCAGATAAGTGTAAATAATATGTAAATCTATAAGCTGCGTTGCAGCAGCTTATAGAGAGTTAAAAATAATTCACAGGCGTTTAGGTTAGGCTGAGGACGGTGAGATAAACGTTATTTATTATGTTTGCATTGACTCACTGTTGTCAGTATCTGCTTGAGAAAGACGATATACGAATCCCCTTTAACTGTTATATTAGAGGCCAGTGGATCGAGGGACGCAATAGTAACGGGGAGTTCATCAACCAAATTATCAACAATGGCACTGTTAAATTGTGGTTCTACAAATAAGCAACTTTTACCTAGGGACTTAAGGTGTTCTCTAAGTGAAACAACTTGTTTTACACCTAACATTCTTTCTGGCGATGCACTTACATAATCTACAACAGGTAATTGGTAGTAGTGTTCAAGGTAGCCATATGCATTGTGGAAAACAACTAAAGGTAAAAGTGAATCAGGCTGTAGTTGAGGCTTGAAGGTTTTATTTAAGTCGTTAAGTTTATGTTTGAAGCTCAGATAATTATTTTGATACAAAGTAGCTCGTTCTTTATCCATATCACTTAATTTAAGCATTATATGCTGAGCAATCACTAATACATTATCAGGTCCTAACCAAATATGTGGGTCAATATCCAGTAGGTGCTTATCATGCCCATTGGCATGGTCTTCTTTATCACCATGGTCATGAATGTCATGCAATAACGTAATGTCTGGTAGTGAGATTAGTTTTAATGTTGAGTGGGGCGATTTTTGTTCAAGGAGTTTAGGTAAAAAGCTTTCAAGAGAGGGGCTAACCCAGATGAGTAAGTCAGCGTTTGTGACTTGCCGAATATGGCTGGGCTTTAATGCAAAATGATGAGGAGATGAGCCAGGAGGTAACAATACTTCAGGTGAAGATATTCCGTCGGTAATGGCTGCAGCAATCAATTGGATGGGCTTTATTGAAGCAACAACTTTTGGCGGGGAAGGTAAAGCCGCATTAACAGGTGTAGTTGCCAATGCTAATACACAAATTCCCAGCCCTTGAGTTAAACGTTTATGAAAACTCGATCTGCAGACAGTATAAAGTTTCGATATTCTGTTTAGTTTAGGCTGAAAGCGCTTTTTTATAAGTTGTAATAAGAGATGAAACTTAGGCAGCATAGGACGTCTGATCACCGGAATTTTAAACAGGGAGTGTGCATGTTACACTAGTATGTTATATTATAACAATTATGTTTCAGGTTTGCTTTCCGCATGAATACCAAGAACCCAACAGCGTTGATACCTCATAATCATGCTAGCTGTATTGCGAGTGCGTTGGATAAGGCGCAAACAGTCTGTCAACGTAATAAAGTAAGATTGACTGAGTTACGGCTGCGCGTATTAGAATTGGTATGGCGCAGCCATAAGCCATTGGGTGCTTATGATATTCTGGCCGTACTCGCTAAAGAAGATGGGCGAAATGCTGCACCTCCTACTGTGTACCGTGCGTTAGATTTTTTACTAGAGCAAGGACTCATTCACCGAATCGCGTCACTCAATGCTTTTATTGGTTGCTCTGACCCAGAGTGTCTACACCAAGGCTATTTCCTGATTTGTAACCAGTGCGGTATAACCCTGGAATTACACAGTGACAAGGTGAGCAAAAGTATTCATCAGGTTGCGTGTGAATATGACTTTGAGATTTCCCACGAAATGGTTGAAGTGGTGGGTGTTTGCCCAAATTGCCAGGTTTAGGATGCTTTATGACGGTACCATTACTGCAGCTCACAGATATCAATGTTCGCTATGCAAACCAGTCAATCCTACAAAATGTATCACTAGCCATCTCGGAGCATGAAATTGTAACGCTCATAGGACCAAATGGTGCTGGAAAAACAACTCTGGTTAGAGTGGTACTAGGTTTGTTAAAAGCAACTTCTGGAACACGACAGATGCGTGCTGATGTGACCATTGGCTATATGCCACAGAAAGTGAGTGTTGAACCTACGCTCCCCTTATCAGTTAAACATTTTCTACGGCTGGCAAGAAAAGATAAAGAGGCTGATATTTCAAGGGTTTTGCAACAAGTTGGAATAGAACGCTTAGTAGATCAACCTGTGTATGGGTTATCTGGTGGTGAAATGCAAAGAGTGCTTTTAGCAAGAGCATTATTGCAAAAGCCAAATTTACTCGTCTTGGATGAGCCAGTTCAAGGTGTTGATATTACAGGGCAACGAGAGTTGTACAAATTAATAACAGCATTACGCACGGAGCTGGGTTGTGGCGTATTAATGGTATCTCATGATCTTCATTTGGTTATGGCTGCGACAGATCAGGTAGTTTGTTTGAATAAACATGTGTGTTGCTCGGGCCACCCAGAACATGTGACAAATGATCCTGCATTTATTGCACTATTTGGTGAGCAAGAAAGTGAGTTTGCAGTATACGCTCACCATCATGATCATACCCATAGTACGAATGGAGCAGTTATCCACAATGATTGAGTTTTTAGTACGTGCTTGTTTAGCGGGGGTGGGCATTGCAGTTATTGCTGGTCCACTTGGTTGCTTTGTAGTCTGGCGACGGATGGCGTATTTTGGTGACACGCTTGCACACTCAGCATTGTTGGGCATTGCGCTAGGCATAATGTTAGAAGTCCAGTTGAATATTGCGGTCATTATTTGTTGTATATTACTGGCGTTATTATTAGTGGCACTTCAGCAAAATCGTAATATTGCAACTGATACGCTACTCGGTATTCTTGCTCATAGTACGCTTTCATTGGGGTTGGTTATTGTCAGTCTGATGGAAAACATCCGTATAGACTTGATGGGCTATTTATTTGGTGACTTGCTAGCAGTAAATAATGTTGACTTGATATGGATTTATAGTGGTGGAATATTGGTGCTTGGTTTGGTTTGCTGGTTATGGCGCCCCTTATTATCAATCACCATTCATGAAGAGCTTGCGCGTGTTGAAGGTATTCCAGTAAATACTATGCGCATGGTATTAATGCTTTTGATAGCTATGGTTATTGCTGTTGCAATGAAAATTGTAGGTGTACTTCTGATTACCTCCCTGCTGATCATTCCTGCAGCAACGGCACGAAAACTCGCGTCTTCTCCTGAGAAAATGGCATTCTGGGCAAGTGGCTTAGGTTGTCTGGCTGTTATCCTGGGTATTGCTTTGTCATTTTATTACAATACCCCAACAGGACCATCAGTGGTTGTTGCGGCGGGGCTTTTGTTTATTTTAGTAACGGCCTTGCCCATGAAACGACAATATTAGTCTATGTTAACTTTCGTTTTAAACTATAACTAAGTTATTAGCATTGATGCATAAAATGTATCAATTATGTAAAAAAACCATGATTGTTTTTGCGTAAGTCAATTAAAAAATGATAAATAGTTTGTAGCTTTGTATCCCTTCAAAGATCATGCTTGAACGATTCAGCTTGATTGTTTTTGGCAGCATGGCGTGTAATCTTATTATATATCCCTGATGTCATTGGCAATCCCAAATGAGTTGTGGGGGGTATCACTATAAAAACGATTATAAATAGAAGCATAATACAGCTAGGTTGACTATAAGTAAGTTCAACACCTCTATAACAAAAATAACATGTCAGATGTACAGCAAGCGAGATAATTTAAAGGTAATGAATAAACAGCACTGTGTACCACCCGTACTTTGTTACGGTTTTTGTTTAATTATCAGTATGAGTTGGTTGTGTTCAGGTAATTTATCTGCAGCAGAGGAACTACAGACAAATTCAAGTTCAGTGAACCCTTCTTCAGAAAATCAAGATAAAGCGTTATGGTCCACACAACAGCTTGACGAGTTGGTGTTAGATATTGAGCAATCGATAAATCAATTGCAATACTCGATAGATCAAACTAATTCTACAATTATCAAGTTAGAAACCTTACGTCGACTTCAGCCTGTTCACCCTAAACTAAGTATCTTAGAACGTCGATTAGCGCAAACACTATCATTTTGGGCTGTTAGGTTTTATAACCAGTTAGATTACAAAAATGCGTTACATTTTGCTGGGCTTGCGAAAAATATTGTACCTAATCAGGCTGAAGCCAATCAGGTTATTAAGTTAGTCGCTATAGCACAACAGCAGCGTGCTGAAAAAATCAAGCGTGCAACCGCTGCTATGCCATCAGTTCCCCGTGTGCATCAGTCTAAAGTTCAAGAACGAGAAAAGGCCTTTCTGGAGCATCTTAATTCTGATCAGCGAGCGATTCTTGAAGAGTTACCTCAAGATGCTCAGGCTGAGTTGATCAATATAATTATTCTTGATCAACAACAGATTTCTGAGCGTTTATTTGATATTCGCCATGTGTTGGACAGTGTGGTTGATCAAATGATTAAAGAAAATGCACGTGCGGTGATGACAAGTCAGTCTGACAGTGATGCGCGATGGATAATGGCATTAATGAAAACACGTATACGGCAGATTAATCCATACTTTGAATTAAACTTAAAAAAGCGTATTAGTCCTGGCATGCGCCCCAATATAGCACTTTATGCTCAGTAATAAGTAAAACCAGTCTACCTAAAAACAGTATCTGGAATACACTTTGGATGGGTATTCCAGATACGCGTCATCATCAATTTACTAGTATGGGTAGATCGTTATTGACCAATTTACACTGTCTTTCAATTTTCCATCAGTGTCTTTAATTACCTGAGAAGTTGCGTCTTGTACTTGTACTGTTAAGGTATAATCGCCAGGGTTATAGTTATTGGCTGCTAAGGTTAATTGGGTTGAGCTTCCAACTTCTTGGCCATTCAGCTGCCAGCGTGCTTCTACTGTTGGATTATGAGGCTGTAACAGGTTTACAGAGAAAGTTTGCTTCTGGTTACGATAGAGCTTCACGTTCGAGTTTTCAGGTGTTGTGCTATCGATGGGCGAAACATAGTCATAAACACGTCGTATAAGTTGTTCTGAATTAACTGACTGAAAAGGCTGACCTAATGAACGCATTAAAGAGTTGGTGGTAGGTCGATACATGCCTCGCTGGCAGTATTTTGCACCTTCAAACACATCAACTGCTTTGTCTACGCCTATCCAATGTGACCACTTACGGCCCGAAGAGTAGTATGTAACATTTGCTTCACTTGTTGGTCCTGCATAACAGCTTCCGTAATTATATTCGTCAGCGAGAAGGCCAAATGTATGTCCGGATTCATGTAATGCTAAATCTACAGCAGAACTATGCAAAGACATTGTGGCAACGCTACCACCAGAACCACCATATTGTGTTGAGTTAACGACAACAATGATTAAATCTCGCGCTTCAGAAGGAAGACGTTCACTGACATAATTTTTAACTCTTTGCGTATCTACACATAACAAGCGAGCGATATTATAACAGTTGAAATAAGATCTAAATTGCGTATTTTTGGGGTAGGTATAACCTGCGCCTGATTCAGCGCTTATGCTTTCAACAGCCCATACATTAAAGCTTCTTTGATAATTATCCATGGGACTTTCATCAAAGAAGCCGGCTGTTATAGGTTTTAAATCTTTCTTAAAGCGGGATATTTCATTTGAGGTATAGCCTTCTGCAACAAAAACCACATCAACACGATTATTTGAAGGACCGTTATCAATAAATCTTGTTACTGAGGACTGATTGGACTCTCCCATAAATGAAGTATGTTGAGCAGGATATTGACCTAAAGGAGACCATTGCCATTTGTTATTGGCGTAATCTGGTTTATAGATGATAAACGCTTTGGTATTTGTTGGTGCATTATCTATAAAAAGAGATGCAGTACGTTGGGTGATTCGTTTTGCTGATTCTATAAGACCTGTGGTGGGGTTAAAAGATTCGGCTCTGATAATCAAGGGGTTCAGAACAAAGCGTGTCAACAACGGCTGTCCTGTGTTTGATACAGCAATAACAGCAAGAGTGTCTTTAATGTTAGGAGGTTGTAACTGTTTTTCAATGAGGGTAGTAAAATAGGATAAAGGATGATTGGTATTTAAAAGGGCTATTGTTGATTTTGACGTATTGCTGTTAAGCGAAATGATGAAGTCATCTGCAACTGTGGTGCTGGATGAGCAAAGTACAGCTAAACAGCAGAAAAACAGTCTAACATTTTTCATAATCACCGTTCCCTGGCTTTAAGGCTAATGGGTA
Organism: Zooshikella harenae; assembly: GCF_018837975.1. Lineage (GTDB taxonomy): Bacteria > Pseudomonadota > Gammaproteobacteria > Pseudomonadales > Zooshikellaceae > Zooshikella > Zooshikella harenae. Next base: position 28,746 of record NZ_JAGSOY010000041.1, read on the forward strand.
AATTATACTCTCAGTGAAGGGGATATTTTCCTTGTTTGTTAAGTGTATGAATTGAGGGGTATAGCTAAAGTGAAATCTCCTTTTCAATCGCTGTGTTGAAATAAAAATACTTCAGTTACACATTAAGAATAAGAATTAGCAATATAACTTACGAGTAATAACATAAGTTTATTAATGAGTAGTTGATATCGAGTTTTAATGGATAAACTCACTTTTAGGCTAGCAGAAATACAGTTGAATCCTTAGTACTATTTTTAATATGTTTTTAGGATTAAATATTCAGTCCATGATGTATACTTACTATTAAGCCAAGCCGGTTATAGAAGTGGATAACTAATCAGACTAAAGGATGTTAATGATTTGTTATGAAAGGATTAAGCACAAATGAATATACTCATTATTCACGAAAAAGAGTTACATGGCCAGCAATTATTGATTTTAATAAACAAAGACTTCCTGTAAAAATTGTTAATATTTCAGAACATGGAGCGCTGATAGAGCTTGATATAAAATTAGTTATTAATCAAAAGCTTATGTTTATATGTAAAGCATTTCATCATGGAAAACAAATGAATCTTAAGTGTTCTGCACATGTTAATTACGTTATTATTAGTCGTTATGGATACCATATAGGTATTAATTTTGATGCAGTTAAAAAGGAAGAGAAAAAATTTCTAGCTGATTATACGCATGAATAATCGTTTGATTTTTGTTAGGTATTTCAGTTGTTTATTAATATAAACGCCCGACAATTTTTTAAAACGATTGTTGTTGCTATTGTTAGTCTTAACAGGCCAGTCTAGCCCTACTAAAAACACTTCGTTATAGGTATATAAATTCGTAATAAATGATTGTTATTCTGAATTATCTCAAAAAATCGGTTGGTTTTTCTATTTCGTAAATAGCTTCGGTTATGGTTTCAAGTCTTTTTTCTAGAATGGTTTGTGCATCATATAATGCTCGATTATAGAAATATGGACCTACTTCTTCTGAGAAAAAGTCTAATAAGAATTCGGCATCAAATTGACCAAGGCTATAATCTAGTTCTTCTTGGAAATAAAGTTGTATTTTTTTTGTTATAATTTCTTTTTCTTCTTTTGTAAACTTAATTTTTGACATGACCCACCTTACCTGTTTACTGTATAAGCATATAACAATTTATGAATGAAGGCTTGAGTAAAGTGCTAATATTGCAATCGGCAACAAAAAAATTATTAGGCATATTTATGCCTTACAAGCTACATAAATATTACAACATTCTACTATGATAATCGATTAGATTTTACTTAACTAGCGCTATGAGTAATAAAATGCACTATTGTATACCTTCAGCAATCAACAACTTTGAAGGAAACCCTCGACGAGTGGGGTTTGAGTTGGAATTTGCTGACTTAGATCTTGAAGACGTCACAGACATTCTGTGCAAGACATTAAATGGGAGAGTACAAAGTAATAATCCTGCAGAATCTAGAGTGCTTGTGGAAGGGATAGGTGAGTTTACTGTTGAATTAGATTGGCGGTTTGCAAAGGAAACAGCGAAAGAGCGAGCAAAGCAGCATGCGATTGAGTATGGAGAAGGTAATATTGATGATCACTTTATGATCTGGCTAACAAAACTCGCAAGTGTTGTCGTGCCAATAGAAATTGTATGCCCACCTATAGTGATTAGTGACTTATCTGTATTGGATAACATGGTATTGGCACTTAGAAATGCAGGAGCAAAAGGAACTGAAGAGTCACTACTGTATGCCTTTGGTGTTCATATTAATCCAGAAGTGACGAATAATGATCCTGAAAAAGTCATGAGAATTCTAAAAGCTTATGGTATTTGTCAAGATTGGTTGTTGAAAATACATCAAGTTGATCCTATTCGGCGGGTAACTCCATATATTAATTTGTTTCCAAAGTCTTATATTAATACGTTGATTGAGTATAAAGATAATATTTCCTGGTCTAAACTGATTGAAGACTATGTGGAATTTAATCCTACAAGAAATCGAGCACTGGATGCCCTTCCATTATTCAAGTATATCGATGAACATTTAATCAATGAGCGTCTAGATGATCCTCGAATTAAAGCGCGGCCGACGTTTCATTACCGGATGCCTAATTGTGAAATAGAGAAAAACAATTGGTTTCTTTATAAAAGCTGGAATGTATGGTGTGTTATTGAGTATCTTGCTCAAAATGATCAATTACTAGAGCAATTGGCAACTGAATGGCAGACTTATAATCAAGCACTGATAAATATAAAACCTGCTCCATGGTTCAGTATACTCGACAAAATATATCAAAACCTGTTATTGGCGTAACAGGTAATGCCAGACGTTTTTCACCTTCCTGGTTATGTATTCGGTTGGCATTATCCCTTGCTGGTGGACATGCACATCGAATTAGTGTACGACACTCGGTTCCACAGGAACATCTTGATGGCTTAGTGATAAGTGGTGGAGATGATATTCACCCATCTCTCTATGAAGAGGAGATTATGGCTAAAGCGCATTATGATGAAGCGAGAGATGAGCTTGAGCAGCGATATATTGATTATGCGCTTATAAATCACTTACCCATTTTGGGAATTTGCCGAGGTTACCAGTTATTAAATGTTCAATGTGGCGGTAGTTTATATCAGGATATTCGTCCCTTGCGAGAAAAAACACATAACAGAGCCACATTTTTGCCACGAAAAAAAGTTGTATTAAAGAAAGAAACTGAGATTTATAGAATAATTGGTCATGAGATAATCAAGGTAAATAGTTTACATCATCAAGCCATTAACATATTAGCAAGTGATTTTCGTGTAGCAGCCTGGGATGCTGATCATTTTATACAAGCCATTGAATATAATGAGGTTAAGCCTGTCATAGGTGTACAGTGGCATCCAGAATATTTATTATATCTTAAACATCAGCGGCAGCTCTTTCAGTGGTTAGTTGCTCAAGCCAAGCGTACAACAACCTAGGTTTATGTAGTGATAGCCTATTTATCCTTATTTGCATCATCATTTTTAGCGGCAACAATTCTTCCCTTTTATTCAGAGGTTTTGCTATATGCATTGTTACAAACAGGAGAACCACCCTGGTTACTTGTTTTAGTAGCCTCAGTAGGAAATACGTTAGGGGCTGTTGTAAACTGGTACTTAGGTCGCTACTTACTTCATTTCAAAGATCGGCGTTGGTTCTACTTTAAGGATGAGCAAATTGAACGAATGCAATATTGGTTTCAGCGTTATGGCGTTTGGAGTTTACTGCTTGCCTGGATGCCGATGGGAGGCGATGTACTTACTTTAATTGCTGGCATCATGAAAGTACGTTTAGGAGTATTTTTAACATTAGTGGCAATAGGCAAAACCATGCGCTACATAGCAGTGCTGTATTTTGCAGAAATGACGCATGGATGGTTTGTATAATATAAATGATGTGAAGTATAACAATATATATTTGTATTTTTAGTGCGACACTTAATGTTTTGTAAGTATTTAATTATCTATCATGGCTAGTAAAACATATATACCTAAATAAAAACGGTATAGCGAATATTAGTATTTGATAGGCTTTACTTATGAAAATAAAAGAAGTATCGTCGCCTTCATTTTATGTTAATTTATTAACGTCATTTATAGTGCTTGGTTCTGCAGTTCAGGTTGAGGCTCATCTCATTATACCTGGAGTGGTGAGTTATAATTCAGAGCATTATTATTCAGAAGGTACCCAAAAATCAGAGGTTGAAACACAACCCCTTATAATGACTTATGAAGATAACAATGGACTTTGTGAAAAACCGGCGCTTAGTAGAGGAAATTTAATACGTCAGCCTGACTTTAATAGTTTGGATGGATGGCGGGGTTATTACACTTCAGGTGTAAATGTTACGCGAAATAAGCAGACAAAAGAATGTGGTATTGATTACCAAGTAGTGATATCCAGTCGTAATAATTATTATGATGGACTTATCCAAAAAATTAAACCTACCTTGAGTACGACAAAAGAATATACATTTAAAGCAAATCTAAAGTTAAATAAGAGTGAAGAAAAAGAGTTTGGTCTTGCTGCATTAGCCTTAAAAAATGATTTGGGAATTGTTTACTGCCAATATCTTGCGGTAGATCAAATAAGTAGTAATGATAAAACATTAACAGGAAAATTTAAGGTCAATGCGCTGGGTGAAATAAAACAGTCTTACTTGTTATTATTTGGGCCTAAAGGAAGCAAAGAACTTGTTATTGATGAAGTAAGAATTGCAGAAGTTGATAATAATACACACGACCCTAATACTCTCTTTAAACATGACTTTGAAACAGATAATGCTGGATGGTTACCTGCTTGGCTTAATGAGGTTCCAGTAATTAGTGGTATGCAGGCCAAGTCTGGAGGCTTTAGTTTATATGTAAAAGGTCGTGATCATTGGTATTCAGGGGCTAAATTACCTATCACACAGTGGTTTTCTGATAAGAAAAAATATACGCTGAATCTTTCTGCTCTATTGAGTGCAGGTACGAACCAAGCTCAAAAACTTAGTCTGCAACTTTATTATGTTGATGATAAGGGAGCACATTGGCAGCGAATTTACTCAACCTCAATTCCTGTAGCAGAACAATGGGTTGATATTGCATCTGACTTCACTGTTAAACCTCAAGGTACTTTAAAAAAGGCAGAGATTTACGTATTTGGTCCAGAAGCTAATGTTGATTTTTTTCTGGATGATATAAAGCTCACTCAACAAGATGCAAAACCTAGTGATGGGGACAAACCAGGCGATGGGGACAAACCAGGCGATGGGGACAAACCAGGCGATGGGGACAAACCAGGTGATGGGGACAAACCAGGTGATGGGGACAAACCAGGCGATGGGGACAAACCAGGTGATGGGGATAAACCCGGAGATGGAGACAAACCCGGCGATGGAGATACAAACGGCTCAGGTTTATTTAAAAAGATGACTTCAGCCGAATGTATTGATGGCCAATATCGAGAGCCACAACGGGCAAATCCACAGATAAATATTGAAGATATTTTAAGCAATCATAACCCTAATGCTGCTGTGAGCGTTTTATCTAAAACGGTAACGAAAGCCCTAGAGAAGCGCTATCCTTTTGGGGCAGAAATATTGAGTCAAGCACCTGATAGTTCTGGGCAAAAATGCTTAACGTATTGGATGCAACGTGCAAAAAGCACATGGGGGGATTTACCAACCAGTGAGCTGTTTCATGGTGCAGACTTATCTGTACACGAATGTGGACATGGGTTATCACATAAACTATCTGGTTGGTCAACACAGGCGTTACCTTTAACTAAAGGTACAGCACCTGTCTGTCCTGTGAGAGGTCCTTATGAATACCCTCCTCTTTATAATTTACAGCATGATAATTTCTCAAAAGACGTGCCCAATAATCACTATGATTCAACTTACATAAATAAAGGTAGTCCTGTAGGTAAGCAGGGGTGGGAATCAGTAATTGATGAAGCGGTACAATATAGCCATTCCTTGGCAATTGGTTATGCGTTCCATGACTATACTACCTATGGTAGTGATGCCGATGGCGCGCTAAGCTTTGCGTGGTATATACAACGTTATCTGTATTTCCTCCATGACAATTATCCAGAAATTTACCAAGAGATTTTAGGTAATGCCTGCTGGCGTGAAGCTATTTTGAAATTATGGGGAAAAATCTGGATGTATGAAGATTTAGCATTAGCGTTAGATGAGCCAAGTAACCATGATAATTTGACATCCGAAAATACCACGCTATTTATTAAAGCGATTCAACGCCCAGAGTTAATGGCTGAAATTGAGGCTGTAAGAAAAGCACATCAGTGTAATTAATATCAACAGAGACATTATTAAAAGGCCCACCAATATTGTCAAACATTATGGTGGGCCTTTTTTGTATATGCAATTTTCCTGAGTGATGACGGAAATGTAAAATAATTAAATTAAAATCGGTTAAACCATTCAACAATTTTTTCTGGCGACTCTTCAAACCAAGCATGCCCCTTATAGGGATTTACCCATTTTTCGGTATGAATACCATGCTTGATTAAACGGTTATAATATTGTGTCATTGTCCATACTGGCACAATTAAGTCTAATGCGCCATGAATGAACAATGTTGGAGGATGATTGCTGGGTAATGATTGTGGTACAAGACAGGCAGGACCAAGGCAAGTTGCATAAGACGCTGATTGAATTGCTAATGCATTAAACTCCCCAGAAAATGATACAGCCATTCGACTGGTATTATAACCTCCACTTGAAATTCCTGTAGCGAATTTTTTCTGATTATTGAGTGGTCCAAATAATCCCTTTCGTATACCAGTTAATACACGAGTTAAGAATTGATAGTCCGTTGTTAACTGATAAGGTGTTGCACTGGATAGTATGTTTGTTTGCCAAGCAAGATTTATAGCTGCTCTAGGGGCAATAATCGCGTAGCCCGAATCTAATAGTTGTTTGATAAGCATTGCTTCATGAAATCCACCAAATGGATCAGATTTCTGCCGCTGAAACTCAACAGGAAAGAAACTACCTTGAAAGATCAATACTACTGGCCAGCCATCTCTGGGTGGATTACCAATAGGTATCTGATATTTCACCTCACGTTTAATGCCAGCGTTAGCTTTGATATGAAGTGATTGGTAGCTGCAATTTATTGAACGATCAGTTAAATGACCATATTCAATTGAACAGCGTGAGTGTGTATCTGGATTAGCCAAAGTTGTTTCTAACGTTGAGCCCCCAAGGCAAAGTGTCGAAGTTAGTGAAAGTACTGTCAGAAAAAGAAAAACTGTATAATTATTTTTCATGGTGCTTCCTTGCATTTATGGACTTTTCACAATCGAGTTTAGTTGAGAATATATTATTAGCTAGAATTTACAGGCTATTATTCTGAATCCGTGTATTGAGTAGTGAGCTATTGATGTATTGCGTAAGATGTGCTTGCCACTGCTTTTGCCAATGTGAGAAGTTTGGTTGTTTCACAATGTTAAACGCTGAAAAGCTTGGTAGTGGCTGCATTCCGATATATTGTTGGGTAGTATGTATTGCTAAAAGTAAGTCATCAGGATGCTTTTTAGAGAATAAACCATGTGTATGAGAGAAAGCATCAATAGGTGCATTCCATGTTGTGGATAACATGTAGAACTTATCTGTTAAATAACCACCTTCTCCATAGTGCTCAGAAGGACCAAAAAATAATCCATACTCATAGACATTATCAAAGAACTTTTTAAGGCTAGAAGGAACATTAAACCAGTAGACTGGAAATTGAAAAATAATAATATCAGCCCAAATGATTTTTTCTTGTTCTTCCTTAATATCATAATGACTAGCGGCATGAGTGACTCTAACTTCAGTATAAGAGGTGAGTGAGTTTTGTGTGGTTTCAATCATGCTTTCATTAAACTTTCCGGGTGCCATTTTTCGTTGTTCTGCACCATTAATAATTAATACTTTTAACATGAAAATCTCCTAAGTATATATGCATATAAAATATTGTGCGGGTACGATAGACTACCTTTAATAGACGATGTACTTTTACATTGACTATCTATTTTAACGCCTTCATACTTGGTAATTAATCAGATTTTTTAAATTTTATTATTTGAATAATTGCAATAATGATTCGTTCACTTGACTCTTTGAGAGCTTTCCTATCGGTTGCTCAACATACAAGCTTTGCAAAGGCCGCTACGCAGTTGAATCTTTCCAGCTCATCGGTTTCTCGTCATGTTGCTGAGTTGGAAAAGGAGTTAGGCGTGACACTTCTGACTCGCAGTACACGTAATGTTGCCTTGACTGCTGCAGGGAAAATATTGTTTGAGCAAGCGTCCCAGATCGTGTCCTCTTTAGATGAGCTAGGGGACAATTTAAAAGAAAGTAGTGAGTATATCTGTGGAGATGTGAGTATTTCTGCTCCTTGGTGGTTTAGTGCTGAATTCTTGCCAAACGCTTTAGCAGAATTGCATCAACAATACCCAGAGGTGATAATTAATCTTCACAGTGATGACAAATTATTAGATCCTAATGAAGGTCAGTATGATATTTATTTACGTTTTGGACGTATACAAGACTCAGGATTAATCGCTAAAGAGATTGTCAAGAATGAATATTGGCTGTTGGCTGCACCAAATTACCTTAAAGAATTTGGCTTACCTTTGACACCACAGGATTTGCAAGCACATCAAGTATTTGCATTTCGCTTTACTCAATCTCACTCAAGCTGGTTTTTTAAACAAAATAAAAAACAGTTTAGATTTAATTTACAGCATGCATGGCTTAAAACGAATAACCCTGCCGTTATTTATCATAATACATTAATTGGTTCAGGTATAGCATTACTACCTGCATTGAGTGTAAGTAATGACGTACAACAGGGTACATTGGTACGATTATTAGCTGACTACCAGATTACACCTAATCGGTTAGAGAATCACCTCTTCTTAATTTATTCAAAAGATAAAGTACGTATTAAACGGGTAAAGTGTGTGATAGACTTTTTAGCCAAAAGTTTAAAACAGTATCTACATACTTTTACCTAGCATTAAAATATACGAGTAGCTACTCGTATATCCGTATAGGATAGTAATGTCTTTCATTGTAAATGAATTTGATAGTTTTAATTTGAAATATTGAAACTCAGAAAACCATTCATATTTGATATAACCAATGCGAAGGGTATATATCAGTATTAATAAATGCTGTAGTTTACGGTTATGGTTCATAATAGGTTAATGTTTTATCGTCTAGTATTATCTATACATATTATTATGTGTGTAAATTGACTTTAAAGGTGAAAGCTGTCTTTATGGTTTTAAATTGTACTTATTATGGGATTTTAAGCCATTATCTATGGTGTTTTTGCAGTTATATAGCCTTTATAAACATATAATATACCCATCACGAATCATTTTAAGGGTTTGTTGTCGGTACTCTTGACCAACAAGGATGTTGGGAATGCAGTTCATGCAGGAGCTTTTAACTGCCACCCCAATCACTTATTAATATAACTGCCCAGCAGCGCTGTTATATCAATTAAAGTCACTACCGCAAGTTTCACAGTAGTAAACTTGCTCTGGGGCTTCATCACTTGACGGCCGCCCCTAAAAACCCTTCGTTATGAGTATACTAACCTGATACTTTTCGGAAAAAGCTAATCTTAAGTATTAACTATTAGCGCGTTGAAAATAGGAAGGGGATGTTTGGAGGTATGGGTGTTATCTTACCTGAGCCTGTATTTACTGATTTGAAACTTCTTGTGTGACGATATTAATAATTTCTTTATCATTTAAAACATGGTTAGATTCCTTTAATAGTGTGCCACCCGGTGAAAATATTAGTACATTAAAGGAGTTATCTTGAAGCAGTTGCACAGCAACATTTTTATCAGTGTGATAGTTATCATCAGTTGCTTGTGTAACCAGAGATTGGATGTAAATTAAAGACCACTTTTCAGCATCTAATTTGCTTAAATACTTTAGTTGTTGCTTGTACTCAGTTGAGAGTTTAGTCGCTGCTACAACAATGGCATAGGGTTTTATCTCATAACCATAAAGTTCTGTGAATTGAGCAGCCATTTTCGTTATAGAATATTGATGCCTTTTGTCAGAATCATAAAATATAAAGTCTGCACTATATACGTTTGCAGTAAATATTAGTAATAAAAAGGCGGTAAGCACAGTAGGCCGATAGCTCTTTTGTAGCTTAGCAGGAGGGTATGACCACTTAAAGACAATCTTGTGGATAGCCTTTGTTAAAGAAGAAAGTGGTGTTTTCATAGTTCAACATCTTTTGAGTAAGTGCTTAACTATTAGTCTAGCGTTAATTTCTGACTATTACTGTGGTTATCTATTTGGTAGATCATTTGATTAGCACTGCCTCGCCACATCAACATTGGATCTGCCTGTTCTGCTTCGAACTTACCATCAATCAGTACATCGATAAATGGTAGAACTTGTCGCTGATGTGCTGTCAGGTTGGCTAGCGTATAACCTGTCCATAGCCAGATGTCTTTATCGGGACATTCTTTCTTCACGTTTTTAACCAATTGTAGAATTGTATCCACGTTGGCTGGGAGGAGGGGATCTCCTCCAGTGAGTGAGAGACCACGCCGTTTGATACGGGGGTCATTTAAGTCGCTAATGATTTGAGCCTGTAGCTCTTCAGTAAACTTGTTCCCAGAATTTGGATGCCAGGTTGCCTTGTTATAACACCCTTCACAGCGGTGTTCACAACCTGATACAAAGAGGGTGCAACGGGTGCCAGGCCCGTTGATGACATCAACTGAAAAGTACTTGTGATAGTTCATGGTGATTGAATCAAGCGAAGCTCATAAGTGTTTAACCCGACGTTTAACTTCTTCCTGTTTACCATCATTAAAAGGACGTGCATCAGGACTACCTAAGTATCCACATACGCGACGTATCACTGATACTTTCTCTGGGTCTCGGTTACCACACTTAGGACATACAAAACCTTTACTGGTACAGGAAAACTCACCCATAAAGCCGCAGCTGTAGCATTCATCAATTGGGGTGTTGGTGCCATAGTAAGGCACGCGGTTGTAGCTGTAGTCCCATACACCTTCAAGGGCTTCTACGTTGCGCTGCATATTGGGGAACTCGCCATAGCAAATAAAGCCCCCGTTAGCGATGGTAGGGTAAGCCATCTCAAAATCGATTTTGTCATAAGGATTGGCTTTTTTCTCCACATCTAAATGGAAGCTGTTAGTGTAGTAGCCTTTATCAGTGACACCATCAACCACGCCAAACGTCATAGTGTCTAGTTTACAAAAACGGTGACAAAGGTTTTCACTTGGTGTGCTGTAGAGACTGAAGCCATAACCTGTTTCCGCTTTCCAGGCATCAACAGCGTTGCGTAGCCGTTGTATAATAGCTATTGCTTTGTCTTGCAACGCTTTGCTATCAAATACATGTTGTTTGGTGCCATAAAGGGCATTGACTGTTTCATGTAAGCCAATATAACCCAGAGATATTGAAGCTCGGCCATTCTTGAAAATATCTGCAATACTGTCGTCAGCTTTCAAACGCACACCACAGGCACCCTCCATATAGAGTATGGGAGCGATACGGGCTTTAACATTTTCCAGACGAGCAATACGCGTATCCAGTGCTTTACGAGCTAAGCGAAGTCGTTGCTCTAATAGTTTGAAAAATGTTGCTTCATTCCCTTTTGCTTGTAGGGCAATACGTGGCAAGTTAAGGCTAACAACACCAAGATTGTTTCGTCCATCATGGACCAGTTCACCATTTTCAGCATAAGCACTTAAAAAGCTTCGGCAACCCATGGGGGTTTTAAATGAACCTGTAACCTGCTCAACTTGTTCATAGTTAAGTATGTCTGGGTACATTCGCTTAGCTGCACACTCAAGTGCTAACTGTTTTATATCGTAGTTTGGATCACCAACCTGGTGATTGACTCCAGCTTTAATAGCAAAGACTAATTTGGGAAATACAGCTGTTTTCTTATTTTTTCCAAGCCCGGCAATTCGGTTTTTAAGAATAGATTGTTGTATAAGACGAGCTTCCCATGAGGTGCCAAGACCTAAGCCAAAGGTAACAAAAGGAGTTTGTCCATTGGCAGTATGAAGCGTGTTAACTTCATACTCAAGTGACTGGAAAGCATCAAAACACTCTTTTTCTGTACGGGCTTTAGCAAAAGCATCAGGGTCATTGATATCCCACTCCTGGGCCACCTTATGGTGTTTGGCATAACTGGCTTTAACATAAGGAGCAAGAATTTCATCAATACGGTTGATTGTAGTGCCACCATATATATGACTGGCTACCTGGGCAATAATTTGAGCTGTTACGGCTGTTGCTGTAGAAATGGATTTTGGTGTTTCAATTTCAGCATTGCCCATTTTAAAGCCATGCGTCAACATGCCTTTCAAGTCAATAAGCATGCAGTTGAACATGGGAAAGAAAGGTGCGTAGTCAAGGTCATGATAGTGAATATCGCCTTCAATATGAGCCTGTGTTATGGGCTTAGGTAACATATGTTGTAAGGCGTAGTGCTTGGCAACAATACCAGCCAGCAAATCGCGCTGCGTGGGGATTACTTTGCTGTCCTTGTTGGCATTTTCATTGAGAATAGCGGCATTGGTTTGCTCTATGAGTCCTCGAATCTCAATGTTGAGTCGGCTGGTGCGTTCACGCATCATATCGCGATCATGACGATATTCAATGTATGCTCGGGCTAATCCCTTATAGGGTCCCTGCATAAGTTGGTTTTCAACCGCATTTTGAATCTCTTGAATATCAACTTCATCAAAGGCGTTAAGCTGCTGACTTACATTGTTGGCAACCCACTCAGCATAGGCATCATCTTTACAGTTTACTGCAATACAAGCACGTAAGATCGCTTCTTTTATACGTTGACAATCAAACGGCACACGACAGCCATCACGCTTGATAACTATGGGTTTCACCTGGTTTCCTCACGACTGCTTTCGATAATGATGTTGAACAATCAGCTTTATTGGGTGATTTTTAACCAATGTTTTTGTATCGAGTACACATGTAGTACTTAAACAGCACGTTGTTTGATGTACTCAACAGAAAAACTGCTACTACCTTCGACGGTAGCGGCTTTTAGATATACTACAAGATGTTGTAACTTTGGTATGACTTACTACTAAATATGGTATATCAAAGAAGAAAATTTGCGAGCTGAATACTTTGACTTAAATCAGTGTAATTAGTTTGTGGCTAAAAATCACACAATGTGTCTTATTAGATATCTATGGCTATATGATCAGTTGTTGGTGATAAAAGCTGGTACTGTAAAACAGTATGGTGGGTTGGATAAAGTTGCTGCCTGGCAATCAGTGAAGTTAACAAGTATAAAAAATGATTAACTGATGTACGCAAGGTTCAAACAAAGATGATCGTTGTAAAAGACTATATTAGGTATTGAAGTATTAAAAGTATTACCAAAAAACTAGTTATTTCTTTCTTTTAGGCGAGGCGAATCTAGCATAACCTAAAAAATTATCACGTAGTAGTAATAGTATTTAATATTAAAGGCTACCAAAATTGGCAGCCTTTTTGTGATTATTTTTTATCTCCTATAATATTTGTGACTAGCATCTTTGGAACAGCCTCATAATGGGAGAAGGACATGCTAAATTGTCCTCGCCCTGCTGTGAGAGCTCGTAAACAACCAATGTAGCCGAACATTTCAGCTAATGGAGCTTGGGCTTTTAGAACGGCCCGTTGAGGATCATTATTTTGTTCAATTACCTGTCCGCGTCGACGGTTAAGATCACCAATAACCGAACCAATATAGTCAGATGGGATATTGATATCTATTTTCATTATGGGCTCGAGTAATTGAATACAGGCTATTTCCTTAAGTTTCTTAACCGCTTGTTTTGCAACTAATGAAAAGGCCATTTGTGATGAATCATTTTGATGATAACTACCATCAATTAACTCAACTTTAAAACCTCCACAAGGATAGTGGCTTACAATGCCTTCATTAGCACTTTGGCGGATACCTGCCTCTATAGCAGGGATAAACTCTTGAGGGATAACACCACCAACAATTCTATTTTCAAAAATTATTGCCTCATATGCATTTGATGAATCAAGTTCTTCCTTTGTAAAAGGAATAAACTGTAGTTTTGCTTCAGCAAATTGCCCAAGGCCACCGGTTTGTTTACGATGTAAAGCATGAATCTCTGTTGCTTTGATCAGGGTTTCCCGGTATGCCACTTGTGGAGCTCCAACCCTGGTTGTGATGCCAAAATCGGTTTTTAAGCGATCTACGGCAATTTCCAAATGTAATTCTCCCATGCCTGCTAAACAGGTTTGTCCTGTGCGACTATCTGTTTTTATTTGCAAGCTAGGATCTTCACGACACAAGGTTTGCAATGCCAAACTAAATTTAGTTTGATTTTTGCGATCACCGGGCTCTATTGCAATCTCCATTACTGGTTCAGGTACTGAGATCGTTTCAAAGGCAACAGGCATATCTTCTGTACACAGGGTATCTCCAGTTTGTACGTCTTTTAGCCCTGCAATAGCTACTATATCGCCACAGATCATAGCTGGTTTTTCTGTACGGATATTGGCGTGCATTTCATAAATAGGGCCAACCTTTTGTGCTTTATTTGTACGAGTATTTAGCACTCTATCTGCACGCTGCAGTTGTCCTCGATATACCCGGGTATATGCCAAAGAGCCGTGAGGATCATTAACTACTTTAAAAACTAAAGCAGCAAAAGCACCGTCAAGATCGTTAGTTACCGGTTTTTGACTTAGGTTATCAACACTTTCAAGGCGCTCTATCGGTGTTGGTAAATACTGAGTAATAGCATCCAATACAGGCTGAATACCAATATTTTTATAGGCTGATGCCGCAAAAATAGGTACTATTTTACCTGCAATAGTTTGTCGTCGAATGGCTACTACCAACTCAAAATTAGTTGGTGTTTTGCCTTCTGCCCAAGATTCTAAGATGGACTCATCTTCAGCAGCTAACCTTTCTACTAATTGTTCACGAGCTAACTCTGCCTCAACTTTATACTGTTCTGGTATTTCTGCTAGTACAAAATCATCAATTTGACTTAAATTACTCCACTGAACAGAGTGCATATTGATTAAATCAATGATGCCAGTAAAGCTATTCTCTTCAATGATTGGCACCTGTAAGGGCAGTGGTTTTTGTACAAACGTGTT
>NZ_JAGSOY010000042.1 GCF_018837975.1 Zooshikella harenae
TTTACCATTCAGGCTGAGTAACTCCAGGACAAACTTTGTGCAATTTGAGGTCCGAATGAAGTTTATTGTTAAATGACTGCTTGATCAGAATTTTATTGAGGGTTTCATAGAGGTGAATTGCTTCTGGGTACTTTTTGGAAACCATGACGTGATAATAATTATTTTTAAAAAAGCTTGGTGAATAAGTTATTTTATCTCGTTGTTCTTTAGTGTAGTATTTGTTCAATATTATAAAACCATTGTCAAGGGGCATTGGGGCCAATGCTGCACGATTTTTTAACAGTAAGTTGAAAGATAATTTTTCTAAACGTACTTTTCTTATTGCGAATTTGTATTTTTTAGCTGCTGTTTCAAATTCTCTACCGAAGTAATAAGATTCTGTTATGACAATTGGTCCTGCATTTTTTAAACTTTCTATAGATGTCAGCTTTACTGGGTTGGATTTTAAGTGGAAAACTACATGCTCCATGATGTAAATGGGATAAGTGAAATAGAACGATTTTGCTCGCTCTTTATTGCAGATCCAACCAGGTGAAGCCATCACGCGTCCAGCGGATGAATTATTATAGGCTGCTTTCCAGCTCTTATACCAAACATAATTAACGTCAATACCTTTATTTTTTAGAAGGTTCTTTAAATATTGAGCTAAAGATCCCTTATTCTTGACTTTGTCGTCGAAGTACGGTGGCCAATTAGCTACTGCAAAGTCAATAGTTTCTTGCCCATAGGTAAGAGAGATGAATGAAAACAGTAAAATATATATTGCTATTTTTTTGAATAAAAAGTTGTACATAGAAGTCCGACTAAAGTGAATTGTAGCCGTAGTCTGTTTGCTAACAAATTGAGGTTTCGCTTTCAGTATATTTATAAAAGGTTCTGGTTTGTGGATGCGGACAGTGTAAGTATAGCTGTACTATGATTATTGTATATAAAGGCAGATTATGAAGTTACGCTTGATGTCAGCGCACATTATTTATTTTGGGATAGTTTATCAATTAATGTTGGAATTTCATGTAGGCTATGGGCTATAGCATCTGGTTGGCATTCATGATACACCCAGTTGTCTTGTTGAGGGTTAAACCAAATTGATTTAAAGCCTGCCTGGTTTGCACCTAAAATATCATGAATTGGGTGATCTCCAATATGGGCGATTTGGTTAGCCTGAACGCCTGCTAATGAGACTGCCTTTGAGAAAATAGTAGGGTCTGGTTTACTGATTTTGATCTCTTCAGCTTTAATGGCAAAGGAAAAGTATTGCCCAATACTCATTTGAGATATTTCTGCATTACCGTTGGTAATGACTCCTAAGCTATAGCGTCGACTTAACTGTTTTAATGTTTTCTCAGTATGAGGGAAGTAAGTCACTTGTTGTCTTGTAGATAAAAAGCGTGCAAATGCTTGCTCAGCGAGTTTTCTGGACGAATCACCGTAGCCACACTCTGAGAGTGCTTGTTCAAGAGCATGGCGTCGTAACTCACTGACATCGTGTGCCAATTCAGGGGTCTTCTCTAATAGCTCATCCTTTAGCTTTTTGAGCTGTGTTAAAGAATATTGTAGGGTTAACTGCTCGCAATGTTGTTTTAGCCAGGTGTACATAGCTGACTCTGCTTCTACCATGACGAGCTTATTATCCCAAAGGGTATCATCAAGGTCGAAAGTAACCGCTTTAATCATGGTTTTTTTTACTGCGTTTGGAGCGGGGATGGCTGCTATCGTATACGTTACTGAGGTATTCAAAATCAATATGGGTATACATTTGGGTGGTTGAAATATCTTTATGTCCCAGTAATTCCTGCACTGCCCGTAAATCCTTGCTACCTTCAAGCATATGTGTAGCAAAACTGTGGCGTAACATATGTGGATGTAAGTTAGTATTTAAGCTTTTTTCCTGCGCTAATTTTGTGAGTCTATACTGTACTTGTCGTGCACTGATGCGTGTACCTCGAAGTGAAACAAACAGCGCAGGGCATGTCTGCTTAGCCACCACAGGACGAATTGATAACCAACGCATCAAACTCTCAATGGCTTTGCTGCCCACAGGTAATAGCCGTTCTTTATTGCCTTTTCCTTGAACTTTTACTAAGCATGACGTTAAGTTGATATCTCCCATATCAAGTGAGACCAGTTCGGTTAAGCGTAATCCAGACGAATAAAATAACTCTAATATAGCGTGGTCACGATATTGTAGAGGATCATCTTCAGGTGCTGTGAGTAAGTGCTCCAGTTGGTCAACGGTTAATGTTTTAGGCAGTTTGCGTTGTGTTTTTGGGGCTCGAAGATTAAGTGTAATATTGCTTGATAAGTGTTGGTTTATATAAAGGTAATTGCAAAATCGTCGTAAAGTTGCCAGCTGACGTTGAATTGATCGAGGGTTTAGACCTCGTTGATGTTGAGATTGTAGAAACGCTCGGAGTAGAGGGGTTGATAGTTGTGACCATTGTTGTAGCTGGCGATCTTGCATAAAAGCAAGCAATTGCTGTAAATCTCGTTGGTAACTCGTCAGGGTGTTTTCAGCCAGGCGACGTTCAACACGCAAGAAATTTATAAATTGATTAATAATCAGTTCAAGTCGAGTCATACTATTAGCGAGGCCAGTATTGGAGTAATGCGCGACTCAGTATATCAGCAATGTAGCTTATGAAGAGTGTCCCCATGGCCATCTGGAAATGTTTACTATCTTTACTGCCTATGGCAAGTATGCCTAGTGGCTGCGTACTCCGTAGTGTAATGACAGCACTGGAACCAACTACTTGTGCATGTTCTTGAAATAAAAATTCTTGTTCATTATCTCGAAGGACTCCACAAACAGGCTTATCTTGTGCGAGTAAGATAGAAATCTTTTGCTGGGCGAGCGTAAGCGGTTTAACCTGGAAGTAAGCACTTACTTTAGGCTTATCAGTAAAAAGTATGAGACTTACAAAATCAACATTAAATTCATGTTTTAAAGTAATACGACAAACCTTACCAATCTCATCAAGTGATTTGGCTTCCAGTAGCTCAGTAATTAATCGACGGGTTTTTTCAAAGAGAGAATCATTTTCTCTCGCAATATCTAATAATTTATTAAGCTGGTTACGTAATTCTAGGTTGCGTTCTCTGAGGAGACACACTTGTCGTTCAATCAGGGAGGTTGCTTCTCCTGATGGGTGTGGTATTTCGAGTAATTTGAGCAGGTCTGGCCGTTGATAGAAAAAGTTGGGATTAGCCTTTAGGTAATCTGCCACTTCGTCTTCAGTTGTTAGTGTTTGTGGTATGGTTTGTTGCTGTTCTTTCATATACGTACTTGCCCCTCAAAAACACGGGTTGCTGGCCCGATCATACGCACTGAGTGTCCACTTCCCTGCCATTCTATTTGTAATGAGCCTCCTGGCAGATCCACCTGAACTTGTTCTGCTAACAAATTTTGAAGACGTCCAGCCACGACTGCTGCACAGGCACCTGTTCCACATGCAAGGGTTTCTCCTGCGCCCCGTTCAAATACACGTAACTTAATTTGTTGCGAATTAATGACTTGCATAAAACCAACATTAGCACGTTGCGGGAAAGATTCATGTTTTTCCAGCAATGGACCCCATTTTTCAACGTGGGCTTGATGAATATCTTCAACAAGCAAAACCATATGGGGATTACCCATGGAGACGGCGCTAACGTCAAAGGCTTGGTTGTTACATTGTATAGGATAGGTGATAGCTTGCTGTCTCGCCTGGAATGGTACCAGGGCAGGTTCAAGAATTGGTTGTCCCATATCTACTTCAACTGTATTGTTATTATGGACAATAAGCGTTATATCGCCACCCTGGGTTTCAACACTGATAGTGCGTTTGCTGGTTAATTTCCGGTCTCTGACAAAACGGGCAAAGCAGCGTGCGCCATTGCCGCACTGTTCAACTTCAGAGCCATCAGCATTGAATATACGGTATTTGAAGTCTACATCAGGTTTGGTTGGGGGCTCGACAATAAGTAGTTGATCAAAGCCAATACCAAAGTGTCGGTTGGCTAGTTGTTTGATTTTTTCTTGGGTGAGGCGAGCATATTGGGTAACCAAGTCGATTACCATAAAATCATTGCCCAATCCGTGCATTTTGGTGAAGCGAAGTAGCATTTAAAGTAGTCTCAATTCTTAAATACTTTATGAAAACAAGTCTGTTGTAATTATATTGTTGTGATACCCATAGAAAAGAGCATAACCATGACTATGTTCTTCTTGAGTATATCCCCTTTAATTGTGGATATAAAAAACGACTAAGAAGGTAGTACATCACTTGTCGCAGATATAATTTCACATAAAGGTGTTTCGTTTGTCTTAAGCCTAACAGTACTTGCTGTGTATTAACACTAGGTTTGTTTTTTAATTTTCGTGCTAGGTTTTGCAGTTTAATCGTGCAACTTAAGGGCATATGGCTAGCCTAAGTTCAGGCTAGCGGGATATGTATACCTTTACTGGGCATAAAAAATATGAGCCTGGCGATTATTCAGGCAGTAATAACTCATTGGTAAGTTGTTCTGTAATGGTTTCGCGTTTGCGAATTAAATGATAGTGATCACCATCAACCATTACTTCAGCTGCTCGGTTACGTGTATTGTAATTGGAGCTCATAACAAAGCCGTAGGCACCTGCTGAACGTACAGCGAGTAGATCTTGAGGTAGAATGGCAAGCTCACGATCTTTGCCTAGAAAGTCACTGGTTTCACAAATGGCGCCAACAACATCATAGGTTTGTGGTTCGCAGTCATGCCGGGGAGTAACTGGAATAATTTCTTGCCATGCTTGGTAAAGAGCAGGTCGAAGCAGATCATTCATAGCGGCATCGACGATAGCAAAGTGTTTTGTTGCTGTGGGCTTTAGATAATCAACTCGAGTAATGAGAATGCCGGCATTGGCAGCAATAGATCGACCAGGCTCAAAGACAAGTTCTAAGGCGCGGTTGCCTAAACGCTCTAGAATGGCACTCGCATAAGTATCAGGTTCGGGAGGTTGCTCATTCTGGTAAGGTACCCCAAGCCCTCCACCTAAATCCAAGTGTTGTATTGTTATACCCTTTGCTTCCAATGCATCAACTAAACCCAGAAGTCGGTCTAAAGCATCTAGAAACGGTGGCAAAGACGTCAGTTGTGAGCCAATGTGGCAATCAATACCAATAATATGGATATGGCTTAAGCAAGCAGCCTGCTCATAAACCATGATTGCTTCATTGATATCGATACCAAACTTATTTTCTTTTAGTCCTGTGGATATATAAGGGTGCGTTTGTGGATCCACATCAGGATTAACACGAATAGAAATGTTGGCAATGATATCCATATCGCTGGCAACAGCTTGAAGTTGTTCTAATTCAGCAATGGATTCAACATTGAAGCAGTGGACTCCAACAGATAACGCTCGATGCATTTCATGAGGCTGTTTGCCTACACCAGAAAAAACAACCTTTTTTGGATCGCCTCCAGCGGCAAGCACTCTCTCTAACTCACCCACAGATACAATATCAAAACCTGCCCCTAGCTTAGCAAGCACGTTGAGTACCGCAATATTGGCGTTTGCCTTGACAGCAAAGCAAATTAAGTGGGGGTGATTACCCAAAGCGCGTTGATATGCTTGAAAATGGCGGGTTAATGTCGCGCGCGAGTAAAGGTAGGTGGGGGTGCCAAATTCTGCGGCTATCTTAGCGACGGGAACATTTTCTGCAAAGAGTTCACTGTCTTGATAGTGAAAGTGATCCATAATGACCTAAGTACACCTGTCTGGTTGTGATTTTTTACTCAGCTGTTTCTTCAGTCGTTTGCTGTTGTTCTGTGTCATCTGGCAAATATAGAGGCCCTTTTTGGCCACAGCCGGACAGTAACAACAGCAAAACCATTGAGAAGATGATACGCATCACACTTGCTCCTATCCAGTAGATATTCAAAAGAAATAGTATACCTTGTCAATACCGTGCTGGCTATTTAGACGCTGATTCTAATTCTATCTTTCATAAAAGGTAAGTTTGTGTAATTCAGGAATAATCTTTCATAAGTCAGTGTCTGTAAAATGTTTGGTATACGCCATGTGATCAATGTCGGTTATTTAATATAGGATCATTCTCGCTGTATTCTGGCGCACTAAATTATATTCAGGTTTTCGTAAAGCGTTGATCGTATAAACAATGGAAGTTTATGAAACGACGTTTTATATCCTGCATTCAAGCTATATGGACTGACTTACTTAAAGGTGCATTAAAAAAATCTATGGAGTTTTTTCCAAATTATCTTTTTTTTAGGGATGCGTACTATGGTTTTCAGCTTCTGCAGAAGATTATAAAAAATAAGTTATCTCTGTTTGTAAGCTAAGAAAATAATTTTTTATAATTAATAAGGAGATATTGATTATGGCATCATGTGCACCTTTTAAAGTAGCGTTTAATGGTCAGCCAGAAGATATTTACAATCGTGTAAAAGTAATGATTGATGGAAATGGTGGTACACTGGAAGGTGATACTAAATCAGGTAAATTTACTGTTTCTGTACCCATTTTTGGCACAGTTAAAGGTGAGTATACGATAGTAGGTAAAGAAGCAGTGATTACTATTACTGAACGCTCTCCTTTCCTTGCTTGCCAAACTATCGAGAACTTCATCCGTAAGAACTTAGATAAAGTAGACCCTTAATTATACGGTAGTTAAAAAGTATAGTTATAGTTTGAAAAAAGAGAGCCATTTTTTTGGCTCTCTTTTTTATTGAATGAAAATCTCTTATATAAAAAATATAACAGTTTTACTATATAAAACGAGAAGGATGGATACTGTATTCATTTTTAGTTGATAGACATTGAACCCAATAAATTCAACCAGCTTCGTTTATTGCCATGGTTGAATTCAATTCGGTAAAATTTATCTGGTATGTTTAAATCTATGAAATAAGCAGCATAGTTAAACGAAATATTGTCCCCTTTAATTAAGAAAGCTTTGATATCGCCATTGCGAATAACTGATACTTGATCAAATGTTTTAAAGTCAGTGTGTCTCGCTGCTTTATAAAGGCCCAGTTTAAGTGCACGAATATTAGCTTGTTTTTCCTGTAGTATTTTTTTACGGGGAACTTCAAACATAATAGTGGGTATATCATGGGCTTTAATGTTGCTATTTTTAAGCTCAGGGTAATCATCAAGCGTTAATATCTGCAGTGCTAGAGAAAAACCCACACGCTGTTTTAGGAACAGTTCGTTTTCTGTTTGGCTGATCGAAGAGAACGGACCACTGATTCTAAGCCGAAAGGCATCAAATAGAAGCGTAGTTGCTTGAGCTGGGGGCGTTACTTTGGCTGGCCAAGGCTGTTCAAGTGCAATGAACTCACAAAACTGCTCTTGACAGCTATGATTAGCAACAGGTGTGGTGTTAGTGGTAGGTTGTGTAGTATCAGTGTTAAGTGATGAAGCTTGAACTTGAAGGCTCACCTGAAGGCTGAAGAATAGGGCGCAGGCAATATGCCATAGCTTGTTGTTAAAGAGTTGTTTCATTTTAGCTGCCCCCTCTGACATGATTACTTGGTACTTTACCTTTTGCGTACTGAGGGAGGTTGGGGGTATCTCACAATTTGGATAGTCGACAATCGCAAGGCAGTTAGAGAGTGCTAGTTTTTGAAATAAAACACAGTGTAATCAGGTCAGAACTGATAATGGCATAGCCAATACGAATGGTTTTTAGGCGAGGTCATCGAGTTATGAAGCCCAGGAGCTTATAAATAATAAGTGATTGGGGGGAAGAATGAAGAGAACAAAGCCCTTGTGCCTTGGTGGTATAAAAATCATTCGTGAAGGGTATATAAAATGTTATAGGGGATCATACCTTTAGTGCAGGACAACCAATGAAAAAATCAAAACTGATTTTGGCAACGAGTGTTGCTATTGCCATAGCGCTTTTTTTTCTGCTTGATATTGAGCAGTACCTTTCCGTTTCTTTCTTTCAGTCACTCTACGATCAGAATCCTATAGAAACAGCTTTGATTTTCTTTGTTATCTATGTCGCAGTTACTGGGCTATCACTGCCTGGTGCTGCATTAATGACGTTGGTTGCGGGTGTCATTTTTGGACTGTTACACGGTACTATTCTGGTATCTTTTGCTAGTACGATTGGCGCTACCTTAGCATTCTTACTTTCACGCACATTACTTCATGACTGGGTACAAAGCCGTTTTTCAAACTATTTGAAAACCATTAACCAAGGTATTCACCAAGAAGGCACTTTTTACCTTTTTACATTGCGTTTGATTCCTGCAATTCCTTTTTTTGTGATTAACTTAGTTATGGGACTAACCCCTATTCGGACGGGACGATTTTTTATTGTCAGTCAGGTAGGCATGTTACCAGGAACAATTGTCTATGTGGGGGCTGGGGCAAGTCTGACACAGGTTGAAGAGCTATCAATTAAAGGTGTATTACAGCCAGAAATCATTATTGCATTTCTTTTACTGGGAATATTCCCCTGGCTGGCTAAAGCGGTAATATCGCGCTGGAAGGAGTACAAAGTGCTGAAACCGTATCCCAGACCCACTCACTTTGATACAAATTTATTGGTGATTGGGGCAGGATCTGCAGGACTGGTTTCAGCTTATATTGCGGCTGCAGTTAAAGCAAAGGTCATGCTGATTGAGCGCTACAAAATGGGAGGGGATTGTTTAAATACGGGATGTGTTCCTTCAAAAGCGTTATTAAGGTCAGCCAAAATGGCGCATTATTTCCAACGAGCAGAGGCTTATGGCATTGTCCAACCAGAAGTGCATGTTGACTTTGCTAAGGTGATGGAAAGGGTGCACCAAGTTATTCAAAAAGTGGAACCTCATGATTCTATTGAGCGTTATACAGCACTTGGTGTTGAGTGTGTAACAGGGACAGCAACTATTAAAACCCCTTATTCTGTAGATATTGATGGGAAAACTATCACCACGAAAAATATCATCATTGCTTCAGGTGGACGCCCTGTGGTGCCGCCAATTCCTGGTTTAGACGCTATAGATTATTACACGTCAGATACGATCTGGCGTATTCGTGAGCGCCCGGAGCGTATGTTGGTGATTGGTGGGGGACCCATTGGTTGTGAGTTAACTCAAGCATTCGCGCGACTTGGAGTAAACGTTACACAAGTAGATATAGCACCTCGCTTGATGCCTCGTGAAGATGAGGAAGTCTCTGCATTAATACAGCAGAAGTTTATAGAAGAAGGTATCGAGGTTTTAGTAGCTCATAAGCCTGTTGAATTTTATCTTAACGATGGACAAAAGCAGGTTATTTTGGAAGCAGATGGAGAGCAGAAAACGCTAAGCTTTGATCTTGTGTTAGTTGCGGTAGGTCGTCAAGCGAACACTGCAAACCTTGGGTTGGATG
The DNA here is from genome assembly GCF_018837975.1 of Zooshikella harenae. GTDB lineage: Bacteria > Pseudomonadota > Gammaproteobacteria > Pseudomonadales > Zooshikellaceae > Zooshikella > Zooshikella harenae. Next base: position 9,353 of record NZ_JAGSOY010000042.1, read on the forward strand.
CATTAGGCATAGCATTGACTGAGCGTGGAACACTAGCCGTCAATGACTATTTACAAACTAAATTTCCAAATATTTATGCCTGTGGAGATGTTGCTGGTCCCTATCAGTTTACTCATACGGCATCACATCAAGCATGGTATGCCGCAGTAAATGCCCTATTTCGGCGATTTAAAAAGTTTAAAGTGAACTACAATGTTATTCCCTGGGCAACATTTACTGACCCTGAAGTGGCTCGTGTTGGACTTAATGAACAGGAGGCTCAAGAGCGAAATATTGCTTATGAAGTCTCTCGATATAATATTGATGACTTGGATCGGGCTATTGCTGATGAAGAGGCTCATGGGTTTGTTAAAGTACTTACCGTCCCTGGTAAAGATACTATTTTAGGGGTGACAATTGTTGGGTATCACGCCAGTGAGTTAATTACAGAATATATTTCAGCTATGAAACATGGTTTAGGATTAAATAAGATTCTGGGTACAATTCATATTTATCCTACATTATCAGAAGCTAACAAGTATGCGGCGGGTGTGTGGAAAAAGGCGCATGCACCTGCAAAGTTACTCAATTGGCTGGCACGATATCATCAATGGGAACGTCAAGGAAAACACGAGTAGGCTCAGTGTCGTAGGTAACTTTATATATCTGCTAGGGTGGGACGTTCATTATGGTAAAACCAGCTTAAAGACGCCTCCACCCAGTTCACTGTTATTTTCCAGTTGAATGTAGCCAGTACTGTTTTCTTGTGTGTGCAGTTGGGCAATTCGCTGAGCAAAATAAAGCCCAAGATGGGTACTTCCTGTATGTGTATTAATGGATTTTTGCGAATGAAAGTGCAATGGGTCAACAAGCATATGATCTGGATAACCAGGACCGTTGTCAGCTATTTGTATCGTTAATCCGTTGGTTGCTTGTGCAGTAATTTTAATTTTGCCTTTGGTGTAACGTAGGGTATTTACTAACACGTTATTGATGACACAGGCAATCAAGTCTCGGTCGTAGTACCAGCTTAAATGAGGAGGACAGTCAATTTCTAAGTTTATATTTCTTGCATCAAATAAGATTTTATTGCGTAAGGTTTGCTCTTCTAACAAATCCATTACAAACTGTTCTTCGATTTGTAATAGTAATTGATTTTGGTCTAGTCGATATAAGCCGAGTAATTGGATCAGATCATTATTAACTCGAGAAGCCTCGTAATGCAGTAATGCATAATACTGTGACTGTGCTTGTGTTTTAGGTGGAAATTGCTCAACGGTTTCTTCGATTGAGCCTAACAGCATACCAAGCGAGTTTTTCATGTCATGCACTGTAGCAGCAAGTACTAGAGAGAAATCTAAAGTTGGAACATCCGCCATAATGATCTCCGAAGACTATGCTGATAGTTTTTGTTGCAATGAGGCTATTTTAGTTTTTAGTGCTTCATAACGTTCAAACTGTGGATGCGAAGCATGAATATGATTTACATTATTTAAATAAATTTGACACTGTTCTAACGTTTTTTTGGCAAGTCCTGAGTCACTCATTTGTTTAAGGTAAGTTTGAATCAGGTTTAAATTGAGGCCAGGGTGTCTTGGAGAAAACTTAAGAGCTTCAGTGAATTTTTTAATGGCTTTAGTAAAGTCTTGTTGTTCGTAGGCCGTAATTGCTTCTTGGTTAATTGCAGCCGCTTTTATACGATTTTTAATACTGACGGGTTCGTCTAAGAGTGCATTGGCCTGATCAATTAAATCTTGTTTATCAGAGTTTTCAGCAATAACTTTCCTTAAAATTTTTTCTGCGTCTTCAGTACGGTTGTTGGTAAAGAGTGTTTTCGCCATTTCTAGTTGGATATCGGGATTAACACGATCTCCCATCTTTTCCATTGCTTGTAACGCTGATGTTAAGGATTTTTCAGCATCAGCTTCATTATTTTGGCCGGCATGGACGCGGGAAGTTATCATTGCTGACTGCAACATTAATTTTGGATCATCTTTATATTTTTTATTGATTTGTTCCAAAATATTTAAGGCTTCTTTGGCTTGGATTTTGCCTTCTTTAGAGTAGTCATGTTCAGCATTGTCGGATAAGCAACGCGCAAAATTTAGATGGTTATCTGTGGTATCATGAATAGAGTTTTGCCCTAGCTCTACGGTGTTGCGGTAGGCTTGTGTTGCTGTGTCAAGATCATCATTTTTGCGACTGATTTCTGCGAGCTTAAGTTGTCTATGAACTGAACGAGGTGAAATTTGTACCCCCGTCATGATGGCTTGTTGTGCTTTGCTTGCATCACCAATAGCAAGATATGTCGCCGCAATTTCATCGTAGCAGTTAACATACTGAGGGTTTATGGCAAGGAGCTGATTAAAGTACTCAAGTGCTTCTGGATAGTTTTTTCGCGCAGCTGCTACTTTACCAAGTGTTAAATAAGGCCAGTCTAACTTTCGTTCTTCTAATTGTTTCTGACAAATTTGTTCAGCTTCATCATAATTTTTATTTTGATAATATAATTCAGCCAGTTTTCGGGTACACCACTTATGACTTCTTGAATCTTGTTTCAGGATCTTTTGGCATTCACTAATCGCTTGCTTAATATTGTTTTGGTCCAGTGCTTTTTTTATAGGTAAAACTTGGTAGTGCTCATCCATCAGCCGGTCAAGACGATTCTTAAGCATGGACTGGGTGATGGGTTTTGTTAGATAAGCATCTGGCTGATGTTCTAAAGCGCCTAACACCATATCTTTTGTTGCTTCTGCTGTAATTAGTAAAAACAGGCTGGTATTTTTAAGGCGTCGGGTGTAGCGAAGCTCATCTAGTATCTGTTGACCATTTTTTCCAGATCCAAGATTATAGTCACACAGAATCACATCGTAGTCTTGGTTTTTACAGGCTGCGATGGCATCTCGACCATTAATTGCCATATCAACTTTGGATACACCAAAGCCATCTAACATCTTTTTTATCGATAGACGAAAGTTCTCAAAGTCATCAATAATAAGAAAACGTTTGTCAGTATAATTAATGAATGCCATTGGTTACCCCGTCCATGTTCAAAAAGCATGGTTTCTGGCAATCAGTATAGCAGCTATCAGGTAAGACTAAGGGCTGGGTTATAAGCCTTAGTGAAGTCGTTGGAGAAGTACACTCCACTAAGTAATAAAGCAGAGTGTAATGATTAGAAAAGCTGCGTTAATCGCAATGCTTTAGGCAGTGATTGTTTTGACACCCTCTTGTGTGCCAAGGAGAAGAATATCTGCAGGGCGAAGTGCAAAAATGCCGTTTGTAACAACTCCAGTAATATTGTTGAGCTTAGCTTCAAGCTCTCTAGGATTGGTGATGCTGAGATTCCAGACATCCAGAATCACATTGCCATTGTCAGTGACAACACCTTCTCGATATTGCGGATCTCCTCCTAGCTTAACGATTTCTCTAGCCGCATAGCTGCGAGCCATAGGGATGACTTCTACAGGTAGTGGGAATGTGCCCAACACATCGACCAGCTTGCTTTCGTCGGCAATACAAACGAATGATTTAGCCACTGCAGCTACAATTTTTTCTCTTGTGAGTGCTGCACCACCACCTTTAATAAGCTGAAGTTGGCGGTTACTTTCATCTGCGCCGTCAATATAAAATTCTAATGAGCTTACAGTATTAAGATCATAAACAGGGATGCTGTGTGACTTAAGGCGGTCTGCACTCGCTTCTGAGCTGGCTACTGCTCCATCAAACTGGTTCTTAATAGCAGCGAGCGCGTCGATAAAAAAGTTAGCTGTTGAGCCTGTACCAATGCCAATGATGCTATCTTGCTCTAAGTGAGGCTTGATATGGTCTAGTGCAGCTAATGCTACAGCTTGTTTAAGCTGGTCCTGATTGACAGACATGAATAGTACCTTTTGCTTTAAGAATCTTTACGGCGGGAATTATATACCTTTCACTGAGGGTATTCTCATTTAAGGCTAGCCTTTCTATTGATTAGGGATATTGACGCTGCACACTGTGACTAATACGTTATAGAATAGTACACCTTCCATAAAATTAATGAGTGTTGTAAAGAAGGATGTCATGCTTCAGCAATACATTAAAAAAATATTAGAAGCGCCAGTCTATGATGTGGCCGTTGAAACTCCGATTGATCAGGCTGTTTTCCTATCCAAGCGTCTTCAAAATACGATTTTGATTAAGCGAGAAGACCTACAACCGGTATTTTCCTTTAAAATTCGTGGCGCCTATAACCGGGTTGCTCAGTTGTCTGAAGATGAAAAAGCGCGAGGCGTGATCGCAGCATCAGCGGGAAACCATGCTCAAGGTTTGGCGTTGGCGGCAAAAAAACTGGGTATCAAGGCTGTCATTGTGATGCCACAAACGACGCCTGAAATTAAAGTGCGCGCTGTTAAAGAAAGAGGGGCTCAAGTCATTTTGCATGGCGATGCTTTTGATGAAGCCTTAGCCTATTCGCAAAAGTTAGTTACAGAGCATGGCTATGTGTATATCCACCCTTATGATGACGTGGATACGATTGCTGGCCAGGGCACGATTGCGATGGAGATTTTACGTCAGCATTCAGGCAAGCTTGACGCGATTTTTGTTCCTGTTGGTGGTGGTGGGTTGATTGCGGGGATTGCTGCTTATGTAAAATATCTTCGACCTGAGATTAAAATTATTGGTGTTGAGTTTGAAGAGTCAGCGTGTTTACAAGCGGCTATGCAGGCTGGAGAGCGGGTTGTATTACCTCAAGTAGGAATATTTGCTGATGGTGTTGCTGTTGCTCAAATAGGTGAAGAGACATTTAAAATTTGCCAGCGTTATGTTGATGATGTTATCACCGTCACCGCAGATGAAATATGTGCAGCAATTAAAGATATTTATGATGATACTCGTTCTATTTGCGAGCCTGCGGGTGCTTTAGGAGTTGCTGGTGTTAAGAAGTATGTTGATCTACATAAAACACATGGACAAACTTTTCTAGCCGTTGATAGTGGCGCTAATGTGAATTTTGATCGGCTGCGTTATATTTCGGAACGAGCTGAGTTAGGTGAGCGCCGAGAGGCAATAATTGCTGTTACTATTCCTGAAAAACCCGGTAGTTTTAAAGCTTTTTGCCAAGCTTTAGGTAAACGCAATATTACAGAGTTTAATTACCGTTATCATACGGCACGTGAAGCACAGATATTTGTGGGTGTACAAACAGGTATAGACCCACAAGATCAAGCAAAAGCGACTATTCAATCACTAGAAAAGAAAGGGTATGCGGTTACCGACTTAACAGATAATGAGCTGGCAAAACTACATATACGTCATATGGTAGGTGGGCATGCAACAGCCGTCGATAATGAAGTTGTTTATCGTTTTGAATTTCCCGAACGACCTGGTGCATTGTTACGATTTTTGAATAAATTAGGCCAACGTTGGAATATCTCCATGTTTCACTATCGGAATCATGGTGCTGCTTATGGGCGAGTATGTGTTGGTTTACAAGTACCTTTGAATGAGCGAGAACAAGTACCTTCATTTTTGGAAGAAATAGGTTATCACTATTGGCCTGAATCAGAAAATCCAGCATACCAGCTATTTTTAGGCTAGAAGCTGGTTGTTAGATTTTAGGTGAGTATCACTTTATTGTTGCTTGTGTTGTTTACTTTTTTTCACTTCATGAAGATCAGGCCGGACATGTTCATTGCAAACGGTCTGATTGCTCCCACCTTTTTTAGCAAGTGCTAATGCTTTCTGTGCGAACTTGACTAAGTCCTGACTACAAGAGCCTGGTTCAGGAGTACCTGCTGATAGACCTATTGATACGGTCACAAATGAAGCAATGCCTGAAAGAGGGTGATGAATATGGGCATCGTGTAAGTTATTGTGAATACGGCGCGCAATTTCTTCTGCCCCTAATTGGTCAGTCTCAGGGAGTAAGGCAACAAACTGCTGCCCTTCAAACCGGCTTAAAACATCAACACTTCGAGTGATTGATCGCTTCAAAATATTAGCGACATCTTTTAAGCAGATATCTCCTTGTTGGTGACCATGAGCTTCATTGTAAAAACGAAAGTTATCAATATCGATTATCATGAGGGCTAAAGGCTCTTCCTGCCGAGCAGCACGTTCCCACTCATTGATAAGCATTGACTCAAAGTGTTTACGGTTGTAAACACCAGTGAGCATATCACGTGTTGAAAGAGTGATGAGTCGTTTTTCAAGTTCGCGATGTTCAGTTACATCATGGACTACAACCAGTAGATACTTTCGACGGTTTAGTATAGTAGTGCGTGTAGTCACTTCGACTTGTAGTGCAGAGCCATCCTTTTTAATCACCTCCATTTGATAAATGCTTGAAGTAAGCTTTCGTCGGGATGATGCTGCTTTTTGTATAATACGCTCCATTTTTTTGGCAACTAAATTGCCGTGTTGTAATGCGAGCATAAACTCATGTTCAGCATAGCCTAATGATGTAAATGTGGAGTTATTGTAATACATCAACTCACGTGTATTGTAATCAACAATAATGAGAGCATCGCGAGATAAGTTGACTAAATTAGTAAATAAATCCAATTGCAATGTTTGCTCTTGAAATTGTTCTTCAATTCGTTGGCGCTCTTGGATTTCATGAGTAAGCTTATCGTTCGCTTTTTGTGCTTTTTCGCTCTCAATATATACTCTACGTAAAGTCGATAAGCATAGTGTGAAAAAACCACTCAAACAGATAGCGGCAATAAAAGCTGTTAAAGGTAAGAGTGAGTGACTTTTTTGGCTAATGGTAAAAGACGGGTAGCCATAGATTGTCCAAGGCGAATGTTCATTGATATTAGTACTGATTTTAATGGCAGCATGTCGGTCATAACCTTCTAAATAATCGGTTTGATAAATAATTCTACCGCTTTCAATGACTTTGAAAGCAAACCCTTCATAATCAGATTGATTTGACAGTAAACTGTTGATTACCGATTTGACACGGAAAACTCCTACAATAAAGCCGAAGAAATTATTTTTTTGATCAAATATCGGCGTGTAATTAATAAAGCCCTCTCCGCCTTGCACAAGTGGAATAACTTGAGTGGTTACACTACTTTGCTGGGTGAAAGCCCTTCTTAGATGGAATATAGCGGGATTACTGGGTGGTATCCGGAAGTTAATCACTTTCTTGTTAGACTCAAGGGGAACAACCCAGCGAATCGTGTAGTCTTGGTCCATCCACTCAAGGGCTTGAAAGTTTGGAAAGTCTTTAAGCAAATTATTGGCGTCTGCTATCCATACACTTTTAGGTATTGTTTTTAGGACTGACCAGCGTTCAGCCATACGTTGCAAAGCATTGCGTTGTGCATTGAGTGATCGATTTATTTCTGTGGCAAGTTGCTGAGTGGTGTGCTGGGTATTTTGCTTTAGAAAATTGTAGTCTTTCTTTTCAAGAATCATGTAACCCAGTAATGATACTAAAACCATGATCAAACCAAAATAGGGGGGAACCCAGGCAGGCACTCGCTCTTCTTGGTATTTTTCCCAAGGTGTATGTTCAATGATAAGGGTTAGTCCACTGAGGCTGATAAGGAGGTTATCTCCATAAAGAGTGGAAAAAAAATGGGTAAACCCATACTGGGGTGGTAGGTCAAGTAAGAGTGTGTAGAGTCCTGTTATGCCATAGATCAATGGCCAGCAGGCTAAAAATCCTCGAGTGAATGGCAGGCTTTTGAGGGGGGAAATACGTTCGTTAATTAGGAAGCTAATACTGCCAGCGCCAAGTACTGTTAATGAAGCAAGGGTCACTAAAGGGTTATTGTTTAGATCTTGGGAAGGGGAGTAAATTGATAACGTGCTATAGTCAGTGGTTACCAGTTGGGTTGCCAGAGAAATCAACGTGGTAAAAAGTGTTAGGCCACCGAGTACGACGGAGAAGCGATAATGATGGCGGTAATGGGATAGTGTTGCACTTGCTAACAGTATTAGTGCTATAGAGACCCCCCAAGCTGTCTGGCTGAGTGCAAGCAAACAGGCTGCGCCTACAATTAATGTAGCTGAGCCACCAACAATAAATATGCTATAACACTGAGCAAAAACACCCTGTATCTGCAATAAGTACTTATGGATTTTATGCACCATAAAAACAGCATAGTCTTGGTACATAGTCTTGACTAGCATGTCACTGTACTGTTTGTCAGAAGACGTAAGTGCTGCTTTACCAGGCATTAAGCTGGCAAAGCCTCAGTCTGTAGGAGGAAAAGACGGATATGGGTAATGAAACAAAATAGTTAGAGATGTTAATCTGCTAGCTTGTTAATAATGTCCCATTGTTGTTGGGTTACAGGCATAATGGATAAACGGCTTCCTCGTTTAACTAAGGGCATTTCACAAAGTTCTGGTTGTTGTTTCAGTTCGTCTAGACTGATTATACGGGAATATTTTTTGTAGAACTTTATATCTACCATGAACCAGCGGGGGTGTTCAGGCGTGCTTTTTGCGTCAAAGTAGGGTGAGTTTGGGTCCCAAGCAGTATGATCAGGGTAAGCAGTTCGGCTGACTTCTGCAATGCCTACAATGCCAGGAGGTTTACAACTTGAGTGGTAAAAAAGAACCAGATCGCCCAGGTGCATTTCGTCACGCATCATATTGCGTGCTTGATAGTTTCTTACACCATCCCAAGATTCAGTTTGGTCTGGTGAGTTAAATAGGTCATCAATGCTAAAGGCATTAGGTTCACTTTTTATTAGCCAGTAGTGTGGTTTTTTAGCCATTTGGAGATAGACCTTGAAATAAGAAAATAAATTCATTCTATTGGTATTATTCTAACGTAATGTGGCAAACATCACATTTGCTTGCTATCTATCGGAGTAGAATGCGGCAGTTAGCGTATTATTTATGGGTCCTATAACTCATATGACAACGCTATTTGATTGAGTGAAGAAGGAAAATTATTAATAAATACTACGAGTAGTTGGTTTGTAAACTGATTGAGAATTTTTAGGCATTAAAATAATAGTAAACATGCTTTTAATAAAGCGTTAATCTCAGTAAACAGACTACTTGTATTATGTATATATTAGATTTCATATATAGTTGTTTATACCTTACAAAAAATTTTGAAGGGTATGTGACTTATTGTTCTTAACCAGTGACGGTAACTTAATTTGTGGTGTTAATTGTCATGACACAAAAAAAACCAGATTTCATGACGGTATTGGTTGTGCTTTTTTTGTTTGGGGTTATAGCTACGGGGTTTGTGCAAATTAATGAAAGCTTCGCGTTATCTTCCCACCATGAGACAGGTAAGCGCTAGCTAAACGCTTTCCCCTGTTTTTAGCTAACATTGATACACCCGTTGGTCAGTGGCTATTGCATTTAAGGGTATATCCCAACTGGCTGTAGGCAGTTTATCTACACGTTGGCACTCATGTGCGACGCCCATTAATTTAGGGTGGCGCATGTGTGGTATTGTCTGTACAAAAGCAAAGGTTCGGTCATAGAAGCCCCCCCCCATTCCCAAACGACCTCCATGAATATCAAAGCCAACCAGTGGTAAGAGGACAAGGTCTAGTGCCCAAGGCGTAATAACTTTATTTCCTCGGCGAGTTGGTTCAGGAATGCTAAAGCTATTCAGGCTTAATGTTGTATGTGGCTGATAATGAACAAACCATAGTCGGTTGTGTTTATCTGGTCTAAGGACAGGTAAAAATACCTGCTTTCCTGATTCCCATAGAAAACGAATAGTAGGTGATAAGTTAATTTCACCATCATTGGCAATATACACAGCAACTGTTTTGCTTTTTATAAATACTGGATTTTTTTTTAGGCTGGATAAAAGACATTCGCTGGCACGTTGCTGTTGGTGCTTGGAGAGCTGGCGACGCTTTTGGCGTAATGTTGTACGAAGTGATTTTCGAGTTGGGTTCATATTACAGAAAAAAAGAATGACCCCCAGTTTGCCGCTGTCAGTATAGCCCTTGAACCCATGGTTCAAGGTGGTGGCTGCTGAAATACGTTGGGCTTTCCACTTTTAAGTGGACATGCACTCCAGTATTTACGAGGAGCCTCCTAATCTTCGATTATCGGCTCAGGGACAGTCGTGACTGGCCTGCAAACCAGGGAGCCTGTTTAAGATTATAATGATTTAAGAAAAATTGTCGCGGTTTTTTTTAGATAATTTTTGCATCAATAACCAGGGTCACTATTTACGTCTTGTAACACCTTATCTACTTTTTTAACGATCTGTTCCACCTGACGTTTGGTTTCTTCCTGGTCTTTGGAGATAGATTTTGCCAGCTGTAATAACTCATGGGCTATATTTAATGCAGCCATTACCGCTATGCGTTCTAAACCAATTACCTTGCCAGTTCCACGAATATCACGCATTTTACTGTCCAAGTAGTTAGCTGCTTCTACGAGCGCGGCTTTTTCTTCTTCGCCACAGCTAACACGGTAATCTTTATCTAAAATACTAACAGTTGTGGTATTAACAGCAGAATTGCTCATGATTCTTGTTCCAGAGCTTTAAGTCGGCTGATCATGGCTTCAACTTTGCTACGAGCGAGTTCATTCTTCTCGACGAGTTGTGCCCGTTCCTCACGCCATGTTTGCTCACTTGCTTTAAGCGTTTGGTTTTCTTCTAGTAATTGCTGGCATAGAGCTAATAGCTCATCAATTTTGTGATGAAGCATGTTATTTAATTGTTCATCCATAGCCTTTAGATTAGCCGTAATATCAGCGGTTACTATAGAGTGCCTGATGAAAAGGGTCAATCTTTGGTACAGTGTTACACATTGAAATGATAGCATTACTCCAATTAATTGGTGGGCATAGGTTTAATATATGGTCAATAATCCTCAACGTGACGAGAAAGCCCTTGACTATGACAATTTGTTTGAATTGTTTTCTAGCTTAAAGTCGATACAAACCCCTGCAGAGTTACATGGCCAATTGACGGGTTATTTGTGTTCGGGAAAACGTTTTCAGCCAGACGCATGGTTACAGGTTGCACAAAAAATGATGGATATTGAAGCCTTAACGGATGAGGCAAAGGTTAAGTTAATTAATCTGTATGACCATGTGATTACTGAGCTTGAGGATCAAGCCTTTGGTTTTCAGCCTTTACTTCCTGATGACTCAGAATCTTTGACAGCACAGGCACGTGCCATTGGTGGCTGGTCTCAAAGTTTTTTGGCTGGGTTTGGTTTAGGGGGAGCTATTCAGTCATCACTGTCTGAGGAAATTATTGGCATACTTCGTGATTTTGCTCAAATTGCACAGTTAGAAACAGAATTAGAAGATAGTGATTGCAATGAGTCAGACTTAACTGAAATTATTGAATATGTTCGTATGGCTGCATTATTAGTTTACACAGAGTTTAATAAAACTGCTGATCAAAAGCAGGTGCAGTCAAGCCAGCCTAAGAAAAAACATTAACTTTTCCGTGTTAACGTTGACAAAGATATTCGCATAAACAAAGTTAAGTAAGGTGTTTTTTTAAGTAAAGAAGACACTAGCAGTGCGTCCAGTAAAGTGGTGAGTTGCTCAACTTGGTAATCATAGGGAATCTAAATGAAAAAAATTACCGCAGTAGAATATAAGCATCGTCGAAGTGCGTTAATGGCTGAGATGGAAGCAAATAGCATTGCCATTTTACCTTCCGCGCCATTGCAGCCCCGTAATCGAGATGTAGAGCATCCTTATCGTCAGGATAGTGACTTTTATTACTTAACTGGATTTGCTGAGTCTGAGTCGGTATTAGTGTTAATTCCTGGAAGAACACATGGTGAAGCTGTGCTTTTTTGCCAGGAAAAGGATCCTGAAAAGGAACTATGGGAAGGACGACGGGCTGGTCAAGAAGGTGCTGTGGCTGAATATGGGATGGATGATGCGTTCCCTATTAATGATATTGATGAAATATTGCCTGGCCTTATAGAGGGACGTTCCAGAGTTTACTATGCCATTGGGGCAAATGAACTCTTTGATCGTCACTTAATGGGTTGGATAAAGTCGATTAAATCGAAAACCAAACAAGGTGCACAGCCACCAGGAGAGTTTGTTGCGCTTGAAAATATCTTGCATGAACAGCGGCTATTTAAAAGTGATGCGGAAATTACAGTAATGACAGAAGCTGGTGAAATCTCTGCAAAGGCTCATTTAAGGGCAATGCGTGCTTGCCGTCCTGGTTTGTATGAGTATCAGCTAGAGGCTGAAATTCTTCATGAATTTATGCATGCAGGCGCTCGCTTTGCTGCTTATCCCAGTATTGTGGGAGGGGGGGAGAATGCATGTATCCTGCATTACACCAACAATGATTGTCAGCTTAAGGATGGTGATCTCATTCTTATTGATGCGGGCTGTGAGTTAGACCACTATGCCGCAGATATAACCCGTACTTTCCCTATTAATGGGCGATTTTCTGAAGAGCAGAGAGCTATCTATGATCTTGTACTGACGGCTCAGCTTGAAGCAATTGAAGCAATAAAACCTGGCACCGTGTTTAATCATATTCATGATATTACTGTGCGAGTAATCGCTGAAGGCTTGGTTAAACTTGGGATTTTAACAGGGGATGTGAATAAGTTAATTGAGGATGAAGCCTATAAGCCTTTCTACATGCATAAATCCAGTCACTGGATTGGTATGGATGTGCATGATGTTGGCGATTATCGAATTGCTGGACAGTGGCGTGATTTGGAGCCAGGCATGGTGCTAACCATTGAGCCAGGGATTTATATTGCGCCAGATAATATGGATGTTGATCCTAAGTGGCGAGGGATTGGGGTGCGTATTGAGGATGATGTTGTTGTTACAGAGACAGGACACATTGTTGTAACCAGTGCAGTACCCAAACAGGTACATGAGATTGAAGCATTGATACAGCAGGCACAGTAGGTAGCGAATTGAGGGGATGTTGATGCACTTTCCTGTAGTCATTGTGGGTGGAGGAATGGTTGGTGCAACACTGGCACATGCACTGGCACGAATGTTTCCGCAAAAAGTTGCGTTAATTGAGGCTGCACCATTTCCAGCAACTCCCCAGGTAGATGCACAGCCTAGCTTTGATGCTCGCTCAACAGCCTTAGCATGGGGAACCCGTTTACTGTTTGAGCAGCTAGGGTTATGGGATGAGCTCAATACCTATGCAACACCTATTGAGCATATTCATGTATCCAATCAAGGACATTTTGGTTTTACTCGCTTGCATGCACAAGATGAAGGGGTGTCTGCACTAGGTTATGTTGTGAGTAATCAACACTTGGGACAAACCCTCTTTAAGCATTTAAAGGTGGCAGAAGAAAAGCAGAAGCTAGAGCTTATCATGCCAGCCAAAGTAGTGGCACTTAGCCCCAATGATAAAGGTACTTCGTTACAGGTTGAGCGTAATGATACGACAGAAACAATTACCGCTAACCTGGTAATTATTGCCGATGGTGGGCGTTCAGGGCTAACGGAGCAGCTTGGGATTGATGTAACTGAAAAGCATTATAACCAGTCGGCGTTGATCGCAAATGCCGCCTTAAGCAAGCCTCACAATAATGTTGCTTATGAACGTTTTACTGAATCAGGCCCCATGGCGTTACTGCCGTTATCAGGTAAACACTGTGCGCTGGTTTGGTCACTTCCAGAAACAATGGTTGATGATATTGCATTAATGTCAGAAGTAGATTTTGCCTCACATTTACAGCAAAACTTTGGTTATCGGTTGGGCCGGTTTACGAAGGTTGGTCTTCGGCATATTTATCCACTTACCCTTCGATGTAGCACTGAGCAAGTGCGCCCAGGGCTTGTTGTGTTGGGCAATGCGGCACATCAGTTACATCCTGTAGCTGGGCAAGGCTTTAACTTGGCATTACGAGATGCACTGCGTTTGGCCGAGGTTATTAAAGAAGCTTTAGCTCTGGGACAGCCTCTTTATGCGCTCAAAACATTGCATCACTATGTGAAGCGGCAAGAAGCAGATCAACAAGCGACTATCCAATGGAGTGATCGTTTGGTGCGTTGGTTTAGTTCTACTACCCCCACACTTTCTATTTTGAGAAACCTTGGTTTGGTCGGCCTGGATCTTTGTTTTCCTGGCAAGTCATTGTTCACGCAGCATGCTATGGGCATGGGGTTACCTGCTGCAAAAATCGATTAGGGCTGAAGGTTAATGAACTCATATGATATTGTGATTGTCGGTGGCGGTATGGTTGGTGCTGCTATTGCCTTGGGGATAAGTCAGCAAACTGACTATAAAATTGCAATTGTCGATAATCAGTCCCTTGATCAATTAACATCATGGCCCAAAGCTGATCATATCGATAATCGGGTAAGTGCTGTTACCTTGGCAACCGTTGACTTTCTTACTCAGCTCAAAGTTTGGACTGCTATAGAAGCGTTTCGTAGTAGTGCATTTAAGCGCATGTTTGTATGGGATAGTGAAGGGACAGGAAATATCCAGTTTACGGCAGAAGAGGTTCATCGCAGACAACTGGGTTATATTATCGAAAACCGGGCTATTCAAGCAGCACTTTGGCAGCAAATTGGGCAACAAACAACAATTGATGTCTACGCAGAGCATATGTTAACAGCGTTAGTCGCTAATACGCCTGCGGTGCTTTCAAGTCCACATGTATCTCAAAATACTAATACCAACTCAACTTCCCAGTATTATCCCTATACCGTTGTATTAAATGGTGGACAAGAGTTGTCTGCTTCGTTAGTTATTGGCGCTGATGGTGCTAAGTCACAGGTACGTCGTTTAGCACAATTTACTACCCGGGAATGGGATTATTTACATCATGCTTTAGTTGCTACGGTTAAATGGGAAAACACTCATCAGCAAACTGCTTGGCAAGTATTTTTGCCAACTGGCCCCTTAGCGTTATTACCATTGAACGAGTTAAGCTCTGCTCAAGATGAGCCTAGTGAGAATGCAACTTCAATTGTCTGGTCAGCTCCTGCTACTCAAATAGAGGCGTTAATGAAAGTGCCGACACAGATGTTTTTGAAGCAACTTTCACAGGCTACTGAGTCACGTATAGGGAAGGCTATTGAGATCAAAGATCAAGCATCATTCCCATTACGTCAGCGGCATGCCAAACAATATTATAAGAAAGGTGTTGTGCTTGCTGGAGATGCTGCTCATACCATTCATCCTCTTGCGGGCCAAGGCATGAACTTGGGAATGGCTGATGCACTTGCATTAGTGGCAGAAGTTGCTCGCGCCGCTAAAAGAGGCGATGCTCCGGGAGGTGAACACATTCTGTCCCGTTATCAGCGACAACGGATGCCGGATAACCTGATGATGATGGGTTTAATGGAAAGCTTTCAACATACTTTTCAAAGCCAGCAGTTACCCGTTAGATGGTTGCGTAATCAAGGTTTAAGCTGGGTAAACAAGCAAGCATGGTTAAAGCAGCAGCTAATAAAGAGAGCTGTAGGTGTGTAAGTAAAACAGATGTTGTGAGCTTTTTTTATCATGGAGATATATAACCCTTTAACTTGATGCTCATTGAGACGTGAGAGTTTGTTGCTTGTATAAATGTTAATCATTATCATTAGCAGTATATAGTTACAGGAGTCACTTATGTCTCAAAAACGTTTTTCCTCATTAGCATTGACCTCGTTTTTCATTGCGACACTGACTATCGCTGATATGAGTGCTGCCAGCAGCACTGAAAATAAAGGTGAGATGGTTATTTACTCTTCACGCAAAGAACACCTAATTAAGCCTTTATTTGATCAATATACAAAAGAGACAGGTGTTAAAATCCGCTATGTGACAGATGCAGAGGGTCCTTTAATTGCAAGAATGCAAGCTGAAGGAAAGACAACACCTGCTGACATGTTTATTACAGTTGACGCTGGAAACTTGTGGCAGGCGCAGCAAAAGGGTTTGTTGCAACCTGTGCAATCTGAAGTTTTAAATAAAAATATTCCTGATCACTTACGAGATCCAAATAATTATTGGTTTGGCTTGTCTGTGCGTGCACGAACAATGGTTTATGCGACAGACCGTGTAAAACCGGAAGCGTTATCCACATATGAAGATTTAGCCTCTAGTAAGTGGGATGGGCGGCTTTGTTTACGTACAGCTAAAAAAGTTTATAACCAGTCGTTGGTTGGTACTTTAATTGCCCGCTTAGGCCAAGATAAAACAGAAGCGATTGTAAAAGGTTGGGTAAATAATCTTGCTACTCCCGTTTTTTCTAATGATACATTAGCGCTACAAGCAGTAGATGCAGGGCAGTGTGATGTCACTGTTGTGAACACATACTACTTTGGACGTTTATTAAAAGAAAAACCTAACCTTAAGTTAAAAATATTTTGGGCAAACCAGTCATCATCTGGAACGCATGTAAATATTTCCGGTGCTGGGATTACTAAATATGCTAAACATAAAGCAACAGCCGTTGCCTTTTTAGAGTGGTTAAGTAAGCCAGAAGCTCAGAAAATTTTTGCCAATGTTAATATGGAGTTTCCAGCTAATCAAAGCGTGAAACCTTCTGGGGTAGTTGCCAGTTGGGGAGAGTTTAAACAAGATCAGCTTAATGTCGAGGCGGCAGGGCGGTTACAAGGTGAAGCTATAAAGTTAATGGACCGCGCAGGTTATCGTTAATTTTTCACCAACTGATAAAGCGCCTGTTGTATATTTGCGGGCGTTTTTAATTTCTCTTTTCTACAGACTTCACCCAGTTTACATATTCATATAAGCTCCTGGGATTTCATCACCTGACGGTTACCCCTTTGTGCCCTGGGGGTATAAAAAACATACAACACTTATAACCACTTAATTTATTATTGTGGGTATTTTGATCAGGAACGTAAACTCGTTGTGATAAAGCATCCTCCATTACTTCGCCGCCTATCATTTACGATTGCAGGCATTGTCCTTATGCCTCTATTAGTGCTGATTATTAGTTGGCATGATTTTCAAACAGAAATTTGGCTACATTTAATTGAAACTCAACTAGGTCGTTTGCTTGCTAATACGCTGTTTTTGCTCGTGGGGGTTGGTCTTGGGGTGATGGTAATTGGCGTCAGTTTAGCGTGGCTAACAACAATGTGTGACTTTCCTGGACGGAAGTTTTTTGACTGGGCATTAATGTTACCTTTTGCGATTCCTGCGTATGTATTGGCGTTTGTTTATCTAGGGTTTTTTGAATTTAGTGGACCTTTACAAACATTATTAAGAGAGTGGTTTGGTACAAGCCGGTTTTTTCCTTCAATTCGCAGTCCTGGTGGGGTTGTGTTGGTATTGGTGTTAGTTTTTTACCCTTATGTGTATATGTTGGCACGTAGTGCATTTATTACTCAGGGAAGGGGGGCAATGGATGCAGCTCGCATTTTAGGGTTAACACCATTTCAAGCCTTTTGGCGGGTTGCACTACCCATCGCGAGACCTGCAATAGCTGCGGGAGTCGGTCTTGCACTTATGGAAACGTTAGCGGACTTTGGAACTGTCGCAACATTTAATTACGATACGTTTACGACAGCTATTTATAAAGCCTGGTATGGTTTTTTTAATTTACAAGCGGCTGCCCAGCTGGCGACTTTATTAATGCTATTTGTGTGTGTGGCGTTTTGGTTAGAGCAGCGGGGCAGGGGGAGTACACAATATGCGTTACAACAGCGCTCTCATCAGCGTAAACCGTATAAACTAAAAGGTATACAGTGTTACGCTGTATTAATTTATGCCTCGATTGTCTTGGGTTTTGCTTTTATTTTACCAGTAACACAATTACTGGTATGGGTTGTGAAGCAGGGAGTACAAGATATTGATAGCCATTTTGCAGGATTAGTAGGGCACTCAATTTTATTGGCCAGTTCGGCAAGTTTAGCTGTTGTATGTGTTGCCTTAGTATTGAGCTTTGCTAAACGGTTTCATAAAGATCATTGGCTTAAGAAGGCTGTAATGGCGGCAAATTTAGGTTATGCACTTCCTGGTTCTGTATTGGCTGTAGGTATTATGTTTGCCTTCAGCCAGGTAGATAATCACCTTCTTATTCCACTTCAAGAGTGGGTTGGTTTACCAGCGCAGCCGCTACTTTTGGGTAGCTTTCTTGCTTTGCTTTTAGCCTATATTATCCGCTTTATTGCGGTTGCTTTTGGTCCTGTTGATGCGGCTTTACAAAGTATTCGATCAAGCCTTCATGAAGCAGCTCGAAGTTTAGGTGCAAGTGGACTAGCCATTGTCAGGAGAGTTTATGTTCCGATGCTGGCTCCAGGCTTAATAACAGCAGGCATTTTAGTGTTTGTTGATGTAATGAAAGAAATGCCTGCCACTCTTTTAATGCGCCCATTTGGGTGGGATACACTAGCAGTACGGATTTATGAAATGACATCTGAGGGAGAATGGCAGCGGGCAGCATTACCTGCATTAGCCTTAGTATTAGTTGGACTTATTCCTGTATTTCTTTTGATGAGAAAATCTCGTTATCGTAATGAAAGTAAGCCAGAATCGACGAATAAATGTGAAAAATAACGGAATGGCTATAAAGTATATACGGTAGTACTTGTCATGAGATTTTTGGTTGCAGTTATGGCAACTGTTGTTTATGGTTAAGACGACAGTTTTACCTCCTTGAACTCAGCATTTGAGAGGACAATAATAATGAGCAGCATACCTGCAGAGTTGCGTTATGTATCAACCCATGAATGGGTTCGCCTTGAGGACGATAACACCGCTGTGGTTGGTATTACTGACCATGCTCAGGAGTTGCTAGGCGATGTTGTATTTATTGAGTTGCCTGATGTTGATGCAACCATTAGTGCAGGTGATGAAGTAGGGACGATTGAATCAGTCAAAGCCGCTTCTGATATGTTTGCACCACTTTCTGGTGATGTAATTGCTATCAATGAAGATTTGGAAGAAGCGCCTGAACTCGTAAACTCTGACCCGTATGGGGATGGCTGGTTATTTAAAATAAAAATTAAAGATCAAGTTGAAGTTGATGAGCTGCTGGATGCTGAAGCGTATAGTGAGCTATGCGAAGCAGATGAATAGTGGCTAAAGATCGCAACTTAAATCTTTTATTAAAAATGAGCAGTTACGCTGCTCATTGTGTGTTTTAACTCAAATTATTGGCGCTTAATCTGTGGCATGAGTGCTAATCCTCTGCTTTAGTGTTGCTTAGGCACGACATCTACATAATACAATATGAGTTTTGCCCCCATATCCCACTTCTTAGACGTTGTCGTGCCTCTGATACTATTTCAATGACGCTTTCAAATATGTTTAAAAACACAGCTTTTTATAAGTATTTCACTTAGATTATAAGAGTCGATAGCCTATAAAAAATAGATTTCTTTCAAAGTCTTGCGCTGTATTTTCTCTTAAGAAGCAACTATTAACATTTTGTTCTGTCAAACAAAAGTACATTTGTTTTGGTGTAATTTTTGCTTGAATTTTCATAGGAGTGCCTAACATAGCAAATGCATCAAAATTACAGTGTATAGCTGCTTGAGTGACACCATCAGCTGTTTTTATCATTTGTAATCTCTAACTAGACGAAAATCCGGAGAGATTATAGAGAGAAGTATCCTTTTAAATTATGCAACATGTGGAGTCGTTGCCTATGGTGTTTCGAATATTTAAGTTAGTAGTACTTATTGCCACCTTACAAATTACAGGATGTGTTGTTTTTACCGGGGATGAAGATTTATCTTCTCAAAATGAAGTTAAGACGTTATTAAATAACCATTATCAAAACTGGCAGGGAACACCTTACCGTTATGGTGGCACAACTAAAAATGGCATTGATTGCTCCGCCTTTATCCAGCAAACTTATAAAAAGCTGTTTGATGTAAAATTACCTCGTTCTTCCAGAAGCCAAATAAAAGTAGGAAAGCGGGTGCCGTATAGCCAGGCTATGTATGGTGATTTGGTTTTTTTTCATAATGGTCGAAAAGTAAGCCATGTTGGTATTTTTATGGGAGAAAGTAAATTTTTACATGTTTCAACCCGCAAAGGCGTCACTATTTCAAGTATTAACAGTAAGTATTGGTCAAAGCGACTCTATCGAGTGAATCGCGTACTTGCTAATTAGTTATTTCGGTAAATACTTAACTCAATTTACTATTAATTCCCCATAACAGTGAAAATTAATCATACTTGTATGTCGTTCTATACCAAATACGTTATGTATCGTCACTAAATACTCAATTATGATGACTTAATACCTATCAAAAGAGTACCAAGGAAGGTAGGTTATTCAGCCATGTCTGACAGAATGAATAAATTAAAATAACTAACTGGTCACTTACTAACTTCCCTGCTTAATAGCGTAAAGGTTGTTTACGGGAAAAATAAAATCGTTTTCTTTGTGCAAAAATTTTATTGATTCTGATCAATAAAATACTTTCACTCTTTTAGTGTCGTATGCTGAATGCCATATCTGTCCTGCATTTAATTGTTTCAAAAATATAAATACGCACAATTACTTACCAATTTTCGGTTTTATTATTTAATTATCTGTCCTATTATAACAGCATAAAGAGAATTTAAAGCCCAGTTGATTTTAAGACTTTAATCAAAGGGAAAAAGAAAAAAATAAAGTCATAAAAAAACAGCACTAAAAATATACTACATAAGGAGATGTAGCCATGAAAACTTTAAAACTCAGCAAAAAACTTATTGGTGTTATGCTTATCAGCATGGTTCCTGCAATAGGTTGTGCAGATCAATTCTTTAGAATGAATGTTGGAGATAGTTTGACTTATGTCAACTCCGAAAATAACCATGATGTCATTCAAAGTAAAATAATGAATGAAAATAATGGTTGGTATAAATTCAATCAATTTGCAGGGTTAGGCAAACAATGGCTTAAAGCTAATGAAAAAGGTCAAATTTATATTTGGAATGAGTATGACCAAAAAGTTAATTTAATGACTGATTTTTCAGCGGGCATTGGTTTTTCAAGTGATGTTAAATTCTTCTGTGCTGACAAAACTGTTATCTATGAAAAATATGGTCAGCTAACTACTAAAGCAGGAACTTTTGATAATGTTACTCACTTGAAGTTGACTGGTGGATGCTATGATGCTGGAGTCAGTGACATATGGTTTGCAGAAGCTGTTGGTGTAATCAAGTGGACTGAGATGACATTCGCTGGTAGCAGGAATTTTGAATTGTTGGGTAAAAACAACCCAGGACTTTAGTGACTAGATGTCAGAGTCAAACAGAAGGATAAAATGAGATATGGTGCCGGCACTAGGAGTCGAACCCAGGACCTACTGATTACAAGTCAGTTGCTCTACCAGCTGAGCTATACCGGCAATGGAGAGTGCAGATGTTAGTTTGGATAAGTGAATATGTCAATAGCTCATAGGTGTTCAAAATATGTCCATTAGATATTGCTGTGCATAGAAGGAACGTCAATGCAAGAAGCAAAAAAATAGCGAGCCCATGGGTAATGGGTTCGCTAGATTAGTTAAAAGTTTGTATAAATAAATGAGGTAATTAAAGGTTTATGTAAAGTGTCCTTTTAGGACTGTCCAGTTATTGAATTTCACCAACGCTCTTAGCGTTTAAACACAGCTTACCAAGACAATATGCTTTCCCACTTTTGTGCGCATTCCATGCTTTTAATGCTTCAGAACATCAGCCTTATCTTCCTTAATGCGGCTTTACAATAAAGAGCTGACGCAGTTTATTATGGCAAAAAAATAAAATGATAGCATAAGCTAGATTTGGACTGAACTTGTAGGAAATTGGCCGTACTTATTAGGTGAGATGGCGACAATCTGATTTCTTCCCCTTTCTTTAGCGGTATAAAGCGCTGCATCAGCTTTAGTTAATAAGTCGTTGATGGTAAAAGTATTAATATGGTCTTGGTTTGAGGCTGCACCAATGCTTATTGAAACGAAGGGGCTTACAGAGCTAGCTTTGTGAGGTATTTCTAAGTTCAGAACAGCTTGTCTTAGCTGTTGAGCGATTAAACGAGCACCATCCAAGTCAGTCATAGGAAGGAGAACTACAAATTCTTCTCCACCAAATCGACATATGTAATCTAGAGGGCGTTTAAGATTGTTTTTCAACGCCTGGGCTATTGTTACAAGACAGTGATCACCTTCCAAGTGTCCATAGTTATCGTTGTATTGTTTAAAAAAATCAACATCAATCATTAAGATGCTCAAAGCTTTTTGTTCTCGTCGACAACGCTTTAACTCCCTTTCAGATACGTCATAGAATCCACTGCGATTGGCTACACCAGTTAATACATCAGTTTTGCTTAAGCTTTGTAACTGACTATTCATCATATGGAGTTTGCGTTGTATATCAACTATTCTCTGCATTGCACGTATTTGAGCATGAACCAAAATAGGCTTTAATGGTTTAGTTAAAATGCCATCGCCTCCTGCACTAAGTGCTTCAGCAAACTCTTTGTCATTTTCTGTTGCACTAATAAAAATGATTGGTAGCCACTCAGATTGTTGTTCTCTGATGATTTTAGCTGTTTCTATACCATTGAGATCAGGCATTTGAATATCCATGAAAATCATATCGATTTCATGGTTTTTCATATAAGAAAGTGCTTCATGACCATCACATACAGCATGTACTGTATGACCAGTATCACTAATAACCTTTTGCAGAAAAAACCTTATTGAAGGTGTATCATCAGCAATAAGTATATTCAAGTGTTAACCTTGATCCAATAATCATATGACAAAGTCTGTCTTATAATTATATACGTTTATGAATGATGCTAAGTAAAAAAATAGAATGAAACATATATTGCATTTCGGGATAAATAGAAATTTTATATAACACATTAAAATTATTTTAAGCTTTATGCATAAACCGATTAGTCTAACCTGAATTATATAACTTTAGAACTTTTTGCAGGAAACAAGCAATGACATAGTTTGAGGAAGTACTAATAAACAATACTATTGAAGCAAAGAAAAATGTAGAGGATGGATATAAAGTATTTTGCATATATTATATTTGTATGACAATTAAGTGAGTGCAGTATGATTTGCTATGCTTTTCACGAATCATTTGCCGAGGAGCTTTTAACTGCTGCCCTAAAACCCTTCGTCAAGGGGATAGTCTGTGAATAAATACTCAAGTTGAATTGTTATTATAAATTATGACCATCTAAAAAGCGAAGTCGAATGAGACTCATCTTTAGAACCTTGATATTCAAAGGTAGTATTAATGTTTAGTATGTTGAGGTGGTTTAAGCAATCAGCAGAGAAAGAGAAAGATTTAGTATCTTTCCATGTTCTAAGCAGGTTATGTCGGGATCATAGCTTTATTAATGTGAAAATTAATGACGATGAACATATCTTTCGAAGTATGATACTTATGGTTGATCCACAGGAAGAGTTTGTACTTATTGATGACTTATATCCACCAGCGCCTGAAGGTTTCATCAACGATGGCTGCAAAGTTAAAGTAGATTGTTCTGAGCGTGGCCATAAGACTCATTTTGTTACAACACTAATGTCTATTGAGTCATTTGAAGATATGCCAGCTTTAAAGCTTGATCTACCAGAAACATTACAGCATTCGCAAAGACGTTCAGATTATAGAGTGTGTATTTCTCAATCTGAATATCTAAAAGTTGTATTAAGTGGCTTTGGTACTAAGGTCGTCAATGGCCGAATACTAGATTTGTCAACAAAAGGGATACAAATTAAGTTTGCAGGTCCCATACCTGAAGGTATTCGTCAGGATGTTATTGTTAATAATTGTATGTTTACCTTACCTGATGGAACAAGTATTAAATGCCGAATTCTGGTAAGTCATGCTAGGTGCTATCGAAAACCTATTACATATACTTTAGTAGGGGGGAGGTTAATAGACTTGCCATCTAAAATGCAGAAAAAAATGGACCAATTTATTTTTAAAATACAGAGAGAACAACGTAGGAGGGAGCTTGATAATAACTAAAATATAAGCTGGCTTATTATATTTAAGGTACATCAAAATGAATAGCTATGATAAGGGAATATATAGTAAGTTTAGAAAAAATAGGATTTTAGCCTGGATGCTTATTGTGGGTGTTTCAATTCTTGTTTTTTCAATACCATTTGGGATCTTAATTGGTATTCTTTACAATTATATTGAGCGAGAGATGATGGTTGCTATTTGGGTTGGTTTGAAAAGCACCTTGTTTTTTATTTTTATGGGGATTGTAATATGTCTTATTTCTGCAGTATCTCTAAACTCAAAACGATAAACCTTTTTTAATATCTTTTTCTTTTTTATTCAGTCTATCTAGGAGCTTTGATGTGCTTTGTTGGCGCTTTATATAGACAAAATGTCGTAACAGAAATGATAGATTATACACTATGTGACCACTATAAAGTATAAATATGACAAACAAAGTTAAGTTGATTATATCTTGACCTATAATAATTAGTTGAAAATAATGTAAAAGAAAAATAACAGCTTGAAGTGAAATCCCATAAAGAGCAGGCTTGATACAATTTGTTAGTTGTAGCTTTTGCGAGAGATTGTTCCTCATCATTGTAACCTTTTCCGTTAATTGCTTTGCTATTAGTAGTAACTCTACCTTCTTCTTACTATTACCATGAAAAAAGTAGAAAATAAAGATTTCTCTTGGGAAAAGTGGTACAAGAATTGACGTTGTGAGAAATATGAAAGATATAATGATTAAAGTGTAGTATAGGTCCATTATTTTTCACCTTGTTATAAAAGGCTGTATTCTACACCTTGCAAGTGTAATGCAAAAAGATAAAAACCACTAGAAGCATGTTGCTATTTTCTAAAGATAAAGATTAATATACAATCTATAACTGGATAAAAAATGGTAAGAATAATATATTTTTATAACAAATATATTTCAGTTTGATTTATAATTCTGTTAGCTAATTCTTAGCTAAGATTATTGATCAGAACCAAACTCACTTTGAAGTGTTGAGATCCTATCATCTTTATCCTTTATTCTTCGTTTTAGAGATTGTATTCTTCGTTCAAGGTCTTTAAGTTTAGCAAATGACTTTTTGTTACTCTCGTTGATTGCCGCCAACTCATTTTTATCTGAAGTGAGTTTACTTTGCAATTTGTTGAAGTCAGCGTTAGACATGGTGTTTAGTTTTTTTGTTGGTATTGGTTTAGAAGAATTTTCTTGAGTAACAATTTTTAGTCTAGCTTTATCTGATTTTTTGGTTTTAGGTTTAATATTTTCCTGTTTGACATAGCTACTTGTTGTAGCAGAACGATCTGTGGATGCTACAGCAGATTGAGGGGTATTTATATTTTGCCATTGATGGTGGTGTTTATTAATACTTGCAACAGCTATTGCATAGGGTATCTCGGCTACTTCACTTTGTTTTGGAAGCTTTAATTCAACATTTTTTTTCAACAGGTTTATATTGTTGTTAATGAAGGCGTGTGGATTTTGTCTATAGATAGCAATCATAGTTTGTTGAAGGGAGACAGTTGTTGAAGGTCTCATTTGAGCCGCTATTTCCATGAGAGTATCGTTTTCTTGTACATAGTAGTAATCAGGGCTTGAGTATTGCCTGCTGGGGATACTTGGTTGATGTCTCTTGTAAGTAAAGGGCTTTGTAACTGCTGGTTGAGATTGTTTGGCAACTAAGGCATCGTAACGATTTTGATACCTTTGCACAAATACAGGTAACTCAGTAGAAACTTCATATTTTCTTACTAGTTTTCCATTTGGCCAAGTCAACGAAACAAATAAGTCTACAGAGGGTTCTTTAATGGGTCTATCTGTAGTGATTTTAACAAATCCTGTTTTATCTTGGTTGATCGTTAGATCAAAATGAAAACTACTATATAAGATATTTGGATTTGAACCTAACCTATTTATATCATCAGAGCTTGCAAATTTAGCAATAATTTCATTTTCAGTTAGGTCACCGACTTCAATAAGTTCAAGTTGAGCGTTTAATGGCTCACCGTATGAGGATTTTACATCTAGCTTTCCCAAACCAAGCGCTAAAACCGAACTGGAAAAAACAAAACCACAAGAAACAAAAGCTAATGCTTGTTGGAACCTCATAGTAAATTTCTCTTTATAAACAAGCTAATTATTTTGATTTGAACTATAACAACCTTATTATAGCTAAAATGTCATATAAATAAGCTTTATCCGTAAAAAATGTAAATATCTTTATGATGGAAGAATGATTAGTCATTAATTATATAATGAATTTTGCATAGTATAAATTTTAATGAAGACTATTTAATGAATAGGTATAAAGTTCTTGTATCAATATGGTTTATCTGGGTATTTGAAAAACTATAGCGTTTTAATGTTAATTATTTAAGGTGTATTGTATTACGTGTGGAATAAAATCATCTGTTGACTTTTTAATTAGTGTTGTAATAAGCCATCCTTCTGATTGATATAAATTTTTTACATGTTCTGCAATAATCACTATTACTTCGATGCTATGTCCAGTAGGATGAGGTATATCTATTATGAGTGGTAGCTTTTCAACTCGCTCTAGAGTTCTATTTATTTTATTTATGTCATCAAATATAGCTTGTTTGATTTCATCAACTTGCGAATAGAGAGGATTTTTAAATCTATAGCTTATTGGGGAAGGAATGATATTATGTATATCTTTATCCAAAAGAAGCTCGGCTTTTAAAGTCGAATGAATTTTATGGATGTCCATAGTTTAGCCAAAATATTTATGTACTCTTCATGAGCTTTTTACATCCGTTTTCTGTGCTCTTAACCTCAGTCATATATTAATCAGATACCTTGATGGCTCACTAAGCTACCTTCTTGTATTATAGCGTATAACTTTAAGGTAAATACAAGAGATATACTCAAGGGGTTGGTATTAGAGGTTATTGTAATAATTACTACATAGTATTTACTTTTAAAAGTAAAGAGCGCTAGCATATAGCACCCTTATATCTTTAGTATTAAAACTTATACTGAACTGGTAAGGTGTATAAATCGATATCATTTTTGTCTATATCATACTTTTCACCAACATCATTGATACGTTCCGATTGAAGACCAAACGCAACATTTTCATTAATCCTTCCCTGGAGGCTTGGTTGCCGAGTCCTTGCGGAATACAGTTCGATGTGCATTAATCCGCCTTTGTCTACCACTGGCGTATATCGAAATACCACAGGTGTTCATTTAATCATGATTGAGGTATAGCAAAATGTGGGTTTTCAGCGCTTGAATGGGGTTGTGAAACAGGTGCTGGGAGCACTGTTCTTCCGTTCCATAATTTTCAATAAGTTTGTTTAAACTGAAACCGTTTTAAAACTGAACTTTGTTGATAGTCATTTTTAAGTTGCCCTGGCTCAAACTGTCTATAACACAATAATACGGCAAGTGATGGCTTAAGAATAGTTATAATTAGGTAAAGTATAGCGACTGCTTTTGACGTAGTGTATATCGACAAGAGTTTTTATAGCCATGAAATTAAAGGTTATGAAAAAAACAGGAAGTTAGCTTATCGCTGACCAGTCTATCAATTTACCTACAGATATATAATATGTCATTTTTTTGTACATTATATTAATAACCATACAGCAGAAGAAATGGTAAGCTTGTAGTTTTTCTATATCACAGATACTACACTAATTACACTAAATGAAACGATATACAATTGCAAACAAAGGGATCTTGTCATGAATGCTGAAGAACTAATAATCCAACAAACAAATAGCATGAATGAGGCTTACAATGAGCTTTTAGCATTAAGCGGAAGTATTTTAACAGAGGCAACTACAGAAAATCTTTTGAAAATTTATAACTTGTTATTAAAAAGTATTGAGCAACAAAATCAGATTAACCAAGCAATTTTAAGTGAAATTAAAGCCTTAAAGACAACTTCAGCGACATAAAGGTCTTTAGACTGATACATATTATCGTGTTCTCCTAGCTCAAGCTTTTAACAGGCCACAGTTGTCTTGTGGATTCATTAGGGAGTTAAGAATTTGGCCCAAAAAAGTTGACTTAGTTCGTTATTTCTCTCTAACCTCCTGTGTCAGCGTATTCTGGCGAGCTAAACAGTGGATGTTTTTCAATCTACGACTAAGTCAGATTGTATCAACTTCACTCGTTGAAGAGGGATATATTGCTTCTGTTTCCAGGATGTATCAGGTGTTGAAAGCGGCTAACCAGAACCATCACCGAGGAAGGCAACAATGACCTGTCAGGTGCTAGCTAACAGAAGGGCCTAATCAGGTAGCATTGTTGGCTGGAGGAGCATGAAATGGAATTAGCTGATTATGCGGCAGACTTGATGAAGCTGGTTTGCCTGAAGCATCAAATCAGCCTGAAATAGACTACACGCTGATAACGGTAGTTTAATGATAGGATAATTCTATTGTCTTCAATAGCTCCTAACTTTGTGCACTCCCTAGATGCAACACATTTAATGTTAGTTGTGGTTAATGCTAATTACATAGATAATTGGGCCTTAGTCCATGACTCTTTTGGAACCTTACCAAGCAGGACCCAAGAACTTTATAATAAAATACGGACTTGCTTTTATGAGTTATATACAGAGCATGATGTTTTTAATTTATTGCGGGAGCAGATGCTGAACTACTTAAAAGAGGAGGATAAAAAAAAGATAAAAGTAACACCGAGAAAAGGAAGCTTGCAGCCATCCTTGATTTTAAAGTCAAGTTACTGCTTTGGATAGGATATTAAAATTAATCAATAACATTAGATTGCGTCCTCTCATGTTTATAGCTTTACGATGGACTTAGGATAACTGGCTCAGGAAGTTATTTTGCTATAAAATTATCCTTG
The DNA here is from genome assembly GCF_018837975.1 of Zooshikella harenae. Classification (GTDB taxonomy): domain Bacteria; phylum Pseudomonadota; class Gammaproteobacteria; order Pseudomonadales; family Zooshikellaceae; genus Zooshikella; species Zooshikella harenae. Next base: position 38,005 of record NZ_JAGSOY010000042.1, read on the forward strand.
GTAATGCTAGGTTAGATTTTTTATGGCTATTACACGTTATTGTTGGAGATGTAATACAGACGTGCCCATGCTTGATGAGAGTGAGTGGGCGGTAATTCATCCTATTCTTATTGAGGATAAGAAATTTATCACTCAAAAACGTAAAGAATATGGTATGACAATACGGGAAGTATTTGAAGCTTTCACTACTCCAAGCTGCATTAAATATTATGAATTGACTGGTTTTAAAGAAACGAATCCCGACTCCATTTGGCATCACCGCAATAGCGCTTTAGGAGAAGACTGTCCATCATGCGGAAAACCATTTAGAACAGTAAAAGCTAAACTGTGTGCTGCATGTGGTTATGAAAAGCTGAAGCATCATGAGGATATAAAGTAGTATGACTTTTTCTGGTTATTGGGTACTTGTAGGTATTTTAGCAGTATTTAACTATGCCTTTGCGTTTATTCTTAGCATTGAAATCAGCGCGTTTGACTTAATGACAACAAGGAAAAAACTACTATGGAACCTGTTGGCTTGGGGAGTACCTGTCATAGGACCTATATTTACTCATAGATACCTAGAGATAGGCTGGGCAAAAGGGGATTCAGCAGGTGGAAATAATACTAATCTACCACCAGGAGATGGGTTTTAAAGTTTAAAGGTAACTATGCGAATAATTAACACTAAATACAAAGCTGAGTGGGAAGAAGCTATCAGGCTTTTACATAAATTTTGTCCCCCTTCCAAGAGCTATGTCAAATCATTTGAAAAGTTTTTAAATATAGATGCTATTCATAACTCAATGGAGACACTAAAGAAAATAAGAGGGTGGGAGGTAACCAGCAGAAGGTTGGATAGTGTAGAACTTGTGCAAGAATATTATGGTGAGTTTTTAGTTAAGGAAACTGGACGCGTCTTAGTTTTGCCTGATTTGGCTTGGGGAGTAGCACCTTTTGTGTGTCATGCAGAGAAGCTACTTGAGCGTGTAGAGGAGGGTCTCTATTGTGAGCTTAGTTCAGATGAAGGTTATTACGAAGAATTTATTGATGGGTGTAAGGATGTAGTTTTTGTATTTGAGTCAAGTGGAGCTGTTCTTGCGTTTGACCACCATGAAGGGGTCGTGCTAGCTATGCCATATTGATTTTTTATTCTCTCAGAAAAGTTAAAAAAGAGAAACTTCTTTAATTTGATGAGAGAATAATAATTCTGAAATAAATTATAATTCAGATTGAGCTGCTTGCTTAATGCCTTTATTTATGAGTTTTTGTATATTTTCACTATTATAATTGTGATTAAATATTTTGTAATCAGGGTTGTCATCATTTTTAAAAAGTACAATAGTCTCAAGCCCTTCGCACTTTTCATATTGAACTTTATATACAAAAGTAGCAAACGTTCCTGCGAGTTCAGTACTGATTACTCTACTATGGACACGCCATGACTGCTGTTCATATGATTTGACTTGTCCATTAGCTTTGTTAACTAAAGTCTGTATATCACGCCATTCTTCTTGAGTGGTGGCTTCAAAGAAATATTTTGAATAGTATTCTTCCGGGCCTGTACTTCCTTCCTTTATTCTCTGGTTAAAAAACTTATCAAGTATAACTTCAGCATCTTTAATACTTTCTGAAAAACCGCATCCGACCAAAGATAAGAACATTAGTAATGGGAATGCTAACTTAAGTTTCGTGTACATAATTTACCATGACATGATTATATGCTTCTCAAAGGTGTAATATTTTAAAGCACTCACACTTTTTTTCCAGAAAAATACAACATGCGCAACTAAACTTATTGTTTCAAGTGCTCTTGGTCTATGTAATGCAGCTTTTGTCGTGTTAAAAGTGTTGATGTTATGGCTGAGTTAGGACCCCAAAAAGTGTCCATGAAAGGCTTAAACCCTAAGCGCGGCATTGTTTTCTCTAATATACTTGTAGCCCAGTAAAGACGTGGTCTAGAGTTAGGGGCCCGTTTAGATACCCCGAAAGATTCATCCCTTAAGTTTCATACCTAAGTTTTTACTTTAAGTAACCTCAAGGATTAACTCTATGTCTAATCAAGGTTTAACTCCTATCATCATCGACAGTATTTCTATTAAGCAAGATACACAAGGACGCTTCTGCCTTAATGATTTACATAAGGCCGCTGGGGGAGACCCATTACAGCGCCCACAACTTTGGCTTAGGAATAAATAAACTCAAGATTTCATTAGTGAAATTTCCGGTGTGCAAATTTGCGCAGTGCAAGAAAATCAAGCCCTCAAGGTAATTAATGGTGGTCCAGAACGTGGGATTTACGCTTGTGAAGAACTTGTTTATGCATATGCTATGTGGATAAGTCTCTCATTCCACTTAAAGGTTATTCGAATATTCAAGGTTGTGGTTAAAGGACAAGTCCCACAACTACCTAACTTTTCAAACCCAGCAGAGGCTGCTCGTGCATGGGCTGATGAATATGATGGGAGGCTTCTTGCAGAAAATAAAGTCACTGAGCTGCAACTTAAAGCTGACTTTGTAGAATTATATGTGGAAGCTCAAGGGACAGAGTCTCTAGAAGAAGCAGGTAAACTTTTAGGATTAAGACCATGTAAATTTATTCAGAGGCTACGAGAAAATAAAATCCTTAGGCATAATGCTAAAGGTCAGAATATACCTTATCAGCCTTATTTAGAACGAGAATACTTTACTGTAAAAACTTCATTTAGCCGGGAAAGAAGCATGACCTATCAGCATACCCGTGTCACAGCAAAAGGTCGTGAATGGTTAGCAAAGAGATATAGTTACCTTAAAGGAACACTTTAATGAAATAAGAAAAGAAGGAGAAGGGTAAAGGACGCTAAAATCAGCGCCCTTAAAGTTTGCTAGTATGCTTAGAAGTTATACTGAGCAGAGATAGTGTAGGTATCAATGTCATTTTCACCAAAGAATAGGTTATCTTTATCACCTACATCATTGATGCGTTCCCAGTTTAGACCTACAGAAATATTATCTGTTAAATAGTAGTTAGCACCTAAGCCGTAAGTTAAGCTAGTGCCTTTTTCTGTTTCAGAGCTAGGTCCAAATCGGTTGTTTTCTTCATCTTCTTCTACTTTCCACTTGAAAGTACCAACACTGGCCAGGACCTCAAAGTTGTTATTAATTGGGTATAAGCCAACTGCTTTAATCCCATAACCTTTAATTTCGTTCTCGATTTCATCTCTGTATGTGCCAGAGGTATTTGTAAAGTCTGCATCAGGGTTACCCAAGCTGGTGTAATTAGCTTCTAATGCAAAATACTTGTTTACACGATATCCACCGAATACTTTCCAAGCCATGTCACGAGTTGTATAACTCGTAGTACCTGACATAAAGCCATCATACTCATCTTTCAGATTATCGTATGCATCGTTGTAATCTGCAGAGCCTAGGCCTAAACCTAAATAGAATCCGCTTTTTTCATCTTTTAAAGGGTTAATTGAGCTTTCTGCAAATGCTGGTGCGACAAAAGTAGAGGCTAAAGCAACGGCTAATACTGCTTTTTTCATATATTCCCCTAGGACTACTTCTTAATATAGTTTTTTAAACGAACATAAGTTCATATTAAATCGTGGTTGCTATTGTTATATGAAGCAAGCTTAATACACAATTGGTAGTTATACGACTTCTAATTATTATCGATTTGTGGTAGAAAAAATGTTGTCTTACAAAGTGATTATTTATAAACTTCACTTAGGGGTTCATATAGGGCTTAAATTTAACTTATTTTTCCATCAATTTACTTTTCTGAAAGTCTATAGTTATGGCATCGGTTTAACTTGGGCTGATACTCATTAATACATTACACTATCATTTATATAATAATCTATAGTTTCAAATCCCTTTTCTTTTAAATCATTGTATAGAGCTAAACCTTCTTGTTTTTCTTCAGCGGTTAAACCTGGAAAATCATCATAATCGTCTATGTTTTCGTATTCATAATAAGGAATAGATAAGGCGTATTGTTCAGCTCTTGATGTGAAGTATTTTTCATCTCCTACTATCCAGGTGATTGAATGTATACAACCTTTATATACGCCTAGACGAAGATAATGAACTGCTTCCTTAAGTGTTTCTTTGTATTTTTTAGTTCTCTTATCCATTTTGAATGCTTTTTCACACAAGTGTTTACCATAAAGGTATGTACCTTGTACTGAATCTAAGTCAGCAGCTTTTTTTGCTACTTTCATAAAAATTTCAGGGTATAAAGTGTTGTAGACTGCTGTATAGAAATGGAAGTTTTCAGAATCATAATACTCATCAGAAGCATAATGCTCTTCATCTAAGGCATTGCAGACTTGTATTAATAATTTATCAGCTTCTTCTAG
>NZ_JAGSOY010000043.1 GCF_018837975.1 Zooshikella harenae
AAAAATTACTTGAGCACATATACTCAAGTAAGGATAAAACACTTACTCCTCAAGCAATTATCCAGCATACTAATGAAATAAACTTAGACAGTTTAGTTGAACCGTTAGAAAATAAAGCCCAGGAACTTACTCTTTCTGTTCGCGTCTATGACCACAGGCATTTAGGTGCTTATTCATCAGAAGCAAAGAAAATTATTCGCATAAATAAGGATGTTGAGAAACCTGCTTTTATACTTACTAATCCCGTACAAGGTACGCAATTATATGCAGGTGATAAAGTTGTTTTTAAATGGTTAGCAAAAGATAACAGTGCTCTGGACTATGTTAGGGTAGTTGCGAATGATAAAACATTACTTGATAAAAAATACACAGAGAAAGTCCGTAAGGATCAGGGCTCATTTGTTGTTACTATTCCCAAGGCATTGAGTAATACTGGTACACCTTCTAGTGAACTTGTGCTTACTTTAACGGCATCTGATGAGTTTAATGAGAATTCAATTGAATCAAACTGGCATTATCCTATTAGCCAAGATCAGAAACCTAACATTAGTATTCGTACTCCAGCACACGGCTCTCGCTTAGTTGAAGGTGAGTCTTTCCAGCTATCTGCACTCGTAAATGATGATCGTTCATTGAAACAAGTTTATTTCTTTGTTGCTGAGTATGAAGGTAGTCAGAAAAAACGGGAAGTGGTGAGACTGAATATTCCCCAGAATGAGCTTAACAATGCAGCAGATAATGGCCACTATTTAGTAAGGATGCTGAGTGTTCCACACTTGCCTGATACTGGAGAGGTAAAGGTTGGTGTTTATGCTAAGGATAGTGCAAATCAAGAAACAGTAGAAATATTAGCGCTTGATATTCAGCATGATAAAAATAAGCCGAGCCTGGCAATAAGTGAACCAACGGGTGAAGTTTCTTTGCTTCCTGGACAAACATTTAACATTAAAGGGGAAGCTTGGGATGATAAATACATTGATATAAATAATATCAAGGTAAAAGTGGAGTTACCTGATAATAGTGAAGAGATTATAAGTTGGACAGCATTCAGTGCTCAGCCAGAGATTGAAGAAGTCACACTTCCTAACCCAGGGACTTTTGGCGAAGTCAAAGTTGCACAGCGCTACCATGTTACTTTTAAAGGTGTAGTAACATTACCTGTTAGCTATATAAAGTATGCAGGAAAGCAAGCAGGCGTGACAATCACAGTTCGAGATAATGGCTATAATGAAGAGCAAAGCTCTGTTATTCCTTTAAACATCTTAAAAGATGAAAAAGCGCCTAAAATTACAGTCCATTCTCCAGAAAGTGAACTTTATGATTTACAAGCGTTCGATATTAAAGTTGAAATTGCTGATCAGTCATACATTAAAAAATATGCAATATATTGGGTGGATGGTGATAAGAAGAAAGAAATCACTAAAGAAGAAGACATAAATAAGGATTATGTATCTTTCTCGAACAATGGCGTATCTTTGAATGAATATAGTCCAGTAACTGAAACGCACAGTTTAACGCTACGTATTCTTGCAGAAGATGTTTTAGGTAATAAGGTTACTTATGACCATAAAATTCAGTTACATCCAGATCCTGCTCCAAAAGTTTTGCCATTAGCTGAGTATACTGAGAAAGACTGGAAACAAGGCTTATTAAGCTTGGTGAAGTGGCAAGTAAGTGATAACTATACTTCCAATGAACACACGTTAAAGTCAACGAGTTTGTATACAACATTACGCGGTTTTGGTGTGCAAGGTAATCGAGATCCAACAGGATTTTCCCTTTTCCAAAGTGAACATGCTAAAAATTATTATCCTCAATTACAGCTAAATTATCCTGAAGTAAAACAAGATATATCCATTATCGTTAATGGTGCACATTTCTTGTTTACTAATAATGGGAAATTAAAAACTTCTTTTATTCAGTCTTCCACAAGCCTTTTTAGTGTTTCTGGCGAATCTATTCCTGAAAACATTCAATATCGTATCAAGGCATATGACAAGAATATATGTCAAGCTAAGGCTAAAGAAGCAGTTGTAACAACTGAAGAGTTAAAAAATCTTAGCTCATTATTTCCCAATGTGACACAAATCCGAGTATATCCTGAGCTATCTGGAGATGATGAGAATTCCAAACCTGCATTTGACTGGTTACAAGAAATAGTTATTGAAAGGGGTAGTATTCCTAGTAGTTATCGTTATAAAGCAAATGGACAAGACTTTAACATTGGTCACGCCACAGCAAGAGTAAGTTTAAAGTTATTAGATAAGATTGCTAGTCAAGAGGCAGGGCAACCAACTTGGGCTTGGCTGACGTTAACTCCAACAGTTACATCATCAAATAAATTATTTAACTATACATCGGCTGCCGTTATTCCTGGATGGGCTCGTCCAGGGGATAGCATTAAAGTGTTAACCCACGTTGTTGATCATTTAAGTAGTAAAAGATCACCCGTGTCACTGATACCTCAAGTACAACATACATTACAAAAAGATATTGATCGACCTGAAGTAGTAATTGAAAACCCGCTTTCTGGAATGATTGCGCGACCAGATCAACGTTTTGATCTCATGGCATTAGTCAAAGATAATAGTAATGGTATTGGCAGCCTACAGTTATTTGAAAATGGGCAGTTAATACAGGAAGTTGGTGGTCAATACTTTAAAGAAAGGCCTTACAAGCTTTTTTATCAAGTTCCAAAATCCTTTGATCAAGGTGAGCTTGCGCTTCAAATTGTTGCCAAAGATAGAGCTGGACGTAAGTCAATTGAACAAATTGATTTGCCTCTGACAAATAATGAAGCACCAGAGCTCAAGCTCACGCGATTTAGCAGCTACTGGGATGGCCGTAAATACAAAATTAATTACACAGACTCAGCTCGAATTAATTACGGAGAGTTTTGGGTTCGTCAGGGCGAAACCTTTGAGTTAAAGGCATTATTAACAGATGATGTTGGTTTAAGATCTTTTGATGTATATAAAAAGCTCAGGACGGGTGAGCGAGAAATTGTAGCAGGAAAAAACGAGTCTTTCATAACGCAATGTCCACACCCTTGGATAACGAATAAAACGTTATCAATTAAAATTTCATTTAATGATTATGAGCCCACTGAGTATGAGCTTGAAGTTGAAGACACACTCGGTCAGATAACTAAAAAAACAATTTTAGTTCATCCTATGGGGAACATGTCTCCACAAGTGAGAATTGTTTCACCTGAAATTAATCAATCAATTGTAGCGGGAATAACAAAAGTTCTGGGCTCAATTGTTGTTGCGGATGACCAGGAGGTTTCCTCTGGTAATATACAGGTTTTCCTTAATGGGAAAACGTTGGGAATTAGCAATATTAAGTCGGTAGGAAAGCCAAGCACTGAGTATCAAAAAGCCTTTGAAAGTATTTTTGCATCCATTAATGAAAATTACACTTTAGCTATGGCTGAAGAGTTTGGGCGAATTGATAGCCAAAACGCTAAGCAAATTAATTTTGTTATGGAAGTTCCTGCTGGATTGATTCGTACAGATGAAAAGCATGAGCTGCAGGTCACAGTACGTGATAGCGATAATGCACTAGCTGTGCATAAAATAGAGTTTAATGCGAAAGCAGACTCAATTAAACCTGGTGTTATTCTCAAGCCTGACACGTATGGTGCTATTGAGAATGCAGATTTTACGGCAGAGCTTCAGGCATTTGATAATGTAAAAGTAGGACAGCTGAAATTATTCCGAACATTTGGTGTAAGGTTGCCAAGTGGTCGATATATAAAATTGCCTTATACTGATTTGATCAGAAGTATTGATCAAATACCTAGCCAAGATTTTAATGCAATAACTACAGAGCAAAATGTTACGCCACTATATAAGCAAATTATTCATACACCAAGAATCATAGAGCTTATAGAAAAGCTTAAATTGAATCAGCGTGATGTCAGTGAGCAACATAAATTTGATATTTGGCTTAAGCTTGAAGCTGTTGATGTGTCAGGAAAAAAAGAAAGTGTTGAGAAAGCATATCGCATACGTGTTGATGAAAAACCAAAACTTGATATTTTAGAACCTATTAATGGAAGTAAAATTGTTGAAGGCTCTAAGTTATTTGTTAATGTTAATGCTTTTGACGATGTTGCGATAGATCATGTTCGTTTAGTAGCCATTCATTCTGGTAGTTCTAACCCTGATCATATTATTGCGGATATGCCTTTAAGAGCAGCTCCATATAACTTTGTAGTGGATGTACCTGCTTTTGATAAAAAAGTGAGTAAAAATAATAAACTTACATTGCGTGTTGATGCTATCGATACTTATGGTGCTACTTATAACGATTTAAGTAACCATAAAAAAACTGAAAAGGTACATTTAGAGATTGTTGAAGATGAGCAGCCAGTTGTAGTTATTTCAGAACCTCAAGCAAGTCAAAAGATGGGCGATGTTCGTCGTACTGAAGGGCAGTTAATGCTAGTTCAGGTTAGTGCACTGGATGATGTGGGTATCGAGCATGTATCCTTGAATGTTAAAGGCCTGGTTACAGGTAATCAGACATTGACTGACACGCAGTTTCCATATGAGTTTTTAATTAATATCCCTTACGGACAAGCAGGTAATGACATTTTATTATCGGCTCAGGCGATAGAGAAAAAATATTTACAAGATAAAAAAGCGCGTGTAGCTCGTACAGCAAAAGATACCAAAGTCATCGTATTAAAAGATGAAGAAGCTCCTACAATAAAATTCAATAACCCTGCTGATAATAATGCAACTGTGAGGGAAAAAGGCTATTTAGCTTATGATGTTTACGCTGAGGATGATGTAAAAGTTGCTTCTGTACAGTTTCAGCTTAAATTAGGTGAAAAGGTACTCGCAAAGTCAATTGCTTTAAGTGCACCCTATAGTGGTCAGTTTAAGCTTGGCACGATAAAAGATTACTCAGGAAACGCTACAGATAATGAAGCTAAAAAATTAAGCTTGACTTTAGAGGCGGTTGCTACTGATGGTGCAGGAAATACTTCAAAAAAGCATACTAGAATAGTAAGCTTACTGGGGAACCAACCACCCAATTATTTGAATATTAAAGTGTTTAGTAGTAACGCTAAAGAAATATCAACCAAAAATATCATTGCTGGGCGTGAAATTGTTTTACAAGGGACTGCCAATGACCCTGATGGTGTTGGAATAGAGCGTATTTCATTTTATCAGACCACTGATTTAAATGATGCCGGTAAGGATATTTTATTAGCAACAGATGAGGCAGCACCCTTCCAATTTCACTATACAATGCCCCAAAAAATTGGTGAAAAAGTTCACTTTAGAATAGTAGCGGAAGATATAGATGGCTATCGTTCTTTACCTGGAGGGACATTATCACTAACCGTTAAAAAGGATGAGCCTCCAACGGTTTCAATTATTAAACCAGACAATAACAATGCGGTGATCATTGATGGGCAACCATTGGATATCGTCGCAGAGATCAAAGACGAACTAGGTGTTGATGGAATAGATCGAGTATTATTTTATGTTAATGGACAATTAGCAGCCACTCGCTATCAAAGTAAGTCAACTGAAGTAAATAGTTTTGCTCAAGATAATGTTTTCCAAGCCACCATTGATCCTCCACAGGGTGTGGATAGCTTTGTTGTGCAAGTCATGGCTTACGATATTGCAGGTAATCTTGGTAAGTCTAAAATTGTTCGTATAGGTAAAATTGATGATACGGTTCAACCTAAAATTTCGCTACTTTCACCTGTCTCTGGAGAAGTAATCACTGTAGGTGAAGAAGTAAAATTATTTGCAGCTGTTGATGATATTGGCAGTGATAACCGTCAGGTTAAAGCTACAGTCAGTTATGAGTATCAAGATAAAAATGGGCAATGGCAACAGCAAAAAGAGGTTGAGTTTACTTTACATAAAAATGACCAAGACCTTGAAGACGGTGAACCTAAAAGCGAACCTGAAAATCACCGGTATATATATTGGCATCGATTTACTTTAGATATTAATCAAGAACACCGTTATTTACGTATAAGAATAAGAACTTGGGTTGAAACGCAAAATCATGGAAAAGTTTTTGCTGAAGAATCTTTGCATGAAGTGGGTATGCGTTTTAGTCAGCGTTATTTTATTAAACCTGGTGCTGATGGAACAGAGTCTTATGGCGAAGACATCTTTTATACCGCAATCGATCAGTACAACACGCTCACTCAAAAAGGTGGTGTCATTACGGCTTGGAGTACATTAAACCCATTAGTGTATGAGCCTAATATTGGTACTAAATCACTTGAGCAATTAGTGGCGGAGAAGCGCCAACCTAAATTGTCGCCACGTACAGGCATTTATCTGCATGAACTGTCAGAAGATATTAACTCTAATGGAAAAGATAAACAGTTCTTGTACTCAGCACTACATTCGACACTGGATGTTTTTAATGGTGTTATTTCTGAGCTAAAAGCAGAAGCAGATTTTATTCTTGCTGGAAAGTCAGCCGTTAAGTTATCAGGAAAAGAACACCCATTTGTTACTGCTTTGGTTGCAGAAAGAGAAAGCAGTGCAAGTGACTCAGGTAAAGGACAAACTGATGTTGTAGAGGGAAGTGAGCTACTCATTTTTGGCTGGGAAAACCAAGATCAACATTTTGGAACACAACCAAGCTTATTAGGACGAATTGATCTTCCTTATGATGATGTTTATGGCCTTGCACGGAAGGACAATATTGTTTTGGTTGCAAATGGCTATGGTGGTGTACAAGTTATTGATATTTCAAACAGAAAAGCACCTTACCATGTGGGTTATATAAAGCCTAATGGCTTTGCTCGTGATGTTGTTGTTGCAAATGGCTATGCATTTATTGCGGCATCTCATGAAGGTGTGGTAATTGCAGATATTAGTGACCCAACCATGCCTATTGTGTCGAAATTAGATACCTTGGGTATTGCTAATAGGCTGACCATTCAAGGAAATAAGTTATACGTCACGGATATGGCGGGTCCAGGTGGTACTTCACAGCTTAATATTGTTGATATTAGTACACCGCACCAACCTCGTTTAAATAAGACAGTTGAACTCATTCCTGCTAGAAATGACTGGCGTGCAGATGGTGCATATGATGTAGAAGTTGTTGGCAATAAAGCCTATGTTTCAGTTCATTACTCAGATCAAGAGGATCAGCCTGCGCATGCCTTGGTAGAAGTCATTGATTTAGGGCGTCTTAGTAATAGTTTACTGGATTCGACACGACCAGCAGTTACTCATCGTCGAGCAACATGGCAAGACAGTGGCGCTAGAGGAATGGCGTTAGCGCGTGGCGCAATCTTTGTAGCAGGCGGAAAACAGGGTATTGATAAGCTAGAAACTGCAGAGCTTACTGTCACTAATCATTACCCTTCAGCTGGTGAACAGTGGATGCCAAGCGTAGATGATGAAGCGACATTAGTTAAAGAAGATAGAATAACCATTGAACTATCAGATATTGTAAATGTTAGTCATGAAGCAGATCTAGCTAAGTATATTGATGTTTGGTTGCGTTTGCCTGGAGATGGTCAACAAGCTAAAGAGTTGGTAGCAGAAAGTTTAGGTATAAGTCTTTCTGAACTGGATAAAACATTTAGTGAGACAAGTCAGCCATTATTATTGGGTGAAAAAGTCACTGATTTATTTGATATTAAGTTTCGTCGCCAAAAAGAAAATAATTCAGATAGGATTGTACTTGACAGGCGCTGGGTTGAATTAACACCTAAAGCAGATGTCAATCTTGAGTTAAATACTCGTTATTACGTACAAGTCAAAGAAGGATTAAAAGCCCTTAATGGGGATGCATTAGGTAGCGATTATATTTTTGACTTTGTAACATTTCCTGTCCGGAATGCGATTAAACCAGAAATTGAAGATATTTCTCCAAAAGTAGGAGGTATTCAAGGTGGTACCAAAGTAGAAATTTCTGGCTATCATTTTGGTGATACACCTCAAGTATGGATTGGCGGTGAACTACAGCAAATTCAGTCAGTAAGTTTTAACGAAGAAAGCCAAAAAGATGTAATTGAAATTCTGACATCTCCACACTATGCAGGGGCAGCAGAAGTTAAAGTACAAAATACTCAAACACAATTAGACACTTCTCGTGTCGGTGGCTTTATATTTACAGATCAGCTTTATGTATCCTTCATTGATCCTTCAGTTGTCAATATTAACCAACGAGATACAGTACAAACTGCTCAAATAGTTGGTTTAGGATTTCATCAAGGAATTAAGGTTAAAGCTTATCCTTCAGGGCAACCTAATAGTGATAAGACTCGTATTAATGAGGTCGATAATGATAAATTAACCCTCTATAGTGCAGAAACACTGTATTGGCGATTACCTGACTTTGGGGGTAACTACCGTGGCTTTGTTGATGTTGAATTATTTGATGAGCAAGGACGTAAATTTGTACTTCCCCGAGCTATCTTTTATGGCAAATTGGATATTACAAAGGCGTTAGCAACCAGTTCAGAAAACCCTCTAGCAACAGACTTTATTGCTCGTAATCCTGTTAATTTACCTATGGGGCGTATTGCTGATATAACAGCCGATGAAACACAAAAATTAATATATGTATTAGGTGTTGGCGTTAATCCAGAAAGTATAAAGCGTCAGCAACAACACCGAAAAGCATTTGAGCATACATATGTTCCTGGTTGGATCAGTATTATTGATTATCAGCCAGAAATTGAATCTGAAGAAAACACATTTGCTGATCGATTAGCTCATGCAGCGCCCATGCACAGGCTTGGCTATTATAACCTGCCACAGGAGTTAAAGCCTTATCGCATTCTTCTTTCTGCGGCAGATAAAAAAGTGTATGTCACTGCACGAGGTTTACACTTTAATGAGTTTGACACTGAATATGAAGATCAAACATGGTTATTGGTATTTGATGCTATTGAGAAAAGGAACAGTGGTGATAGTGTTGATCAACCAGATTCAGATAATCGTGGTATTAAATATGCGCTACGTTTACCTACGAATGCTGGGCCAACAGATATCCAGCAAATAGGCAAATTGCTATTTGTGAATTTAGGCGATGATGGCATAGCAGTAATAAGTACGCTTAACCCTGAAAAACCATCATTACTAAAAATACTGCAGCATTATCAGTACAAAGGTAAAACATATAATGTAGCAGCCAAACAGTTGGTTGTTGATGGTCAGCGATTGTATGTTGTCTCTGCACAAGTTGCTGTATTTGATACAACAAAGCCATCTGTACCTCAAATTGGTGCATTTGAGTATACTGACCCCATCACACCCGTTGCTGGAAAGCATAGACTAGCAGCAGCTGATGTTGAGGTGTTTGAAAATAATATACCCAATCTTTGGCGAAAACTGGGGCACTTTGAAGGGTATGGATTTGATGTGCCTGGAAGTGCTGCAAATATTACCGCTCAGCAAACAACCGTGGCAACTGTTGAGTATAGTGGTAAAGGTTGTAAAAAATCAGTCAGTAAATATTTAGGTATTTATGATGTCAGTGATGTTGAATCGATAAGCCTCATTGATGCTATTAAGCTAACTGATTGTAAAAACGAAAATGCAGGCTTTGACATAGAAAATACTAAAGGAACTCGCTCTAGTTTTGCAGAGTATCCTCTGCACTATACCAAAGATGGAATTATTATTACGACGAGTAATGGTTGGCCTAACTCTCCTTCTCAGTTGTTTTTAATTGATACAAAGATTTTAGATATTGTATCGGCTATTCCTGAAGATGGTAGTTTGGGCGTATCAAGAGATACTGAAATTAAATTACAGTTTACACGTTCAATTTTAGACGCAGGCTCAATTGAGGAACTTAAAAAAGTAGTTAACTTTTATGAAGTTTCTGCAGACAGTGAAAATAAAGCTGTTGAGTTTGAACTTAAGTTTGATGAGAAACAGCCAAACCTGTTGTTTATAAAACCAAAACAAACGCTAACCACAAATACACAATATCAGTTAACGTTATCAGGACAAAAATCCTTACGTCGGGCAAGTGGTTTATTTAACTATGAGTTAAGATTTACTACAGCAGATTTTATTGGGCCTAATTTACTCATTGAAGATATTACACCTCGAATTGTTCCTGTCGAAAATGGTATTGTAGAAATAACCCTGCGTAATGTAACAGGTGATACAGTACCTGCCTTTAGTTTTGCCAATCAACTAGTCATTAATAGTGTTGATTCCTCTGCTGTTAGTTTGGTTCGAACAGATGGTGACTTATCAATTTACAAAGTAAAAGTGCCTAAGGGTTTGCCTGGCGCGGCAACCGTTGTTGTAAAAGATGGTGCAGGTCGTTATGCAGAACAAGTGGGAGCGCTTATTTATGTAGGACCCATGCACGTTAAAGTGGCCACACCCGAAGAGGGCTCGTTGGTTGGCAATACCTTGGTGACAGTAAAAGGAGAGGGCTTTCCTTTAGATGCTGCTCAATTGGAAGTCATGTTTGGAGATAGCAAAGCCAGTGATATTAAGGTATTGGATTCACACACATTACAATTAAAATCGCCTCCAGGTGCTTTGGGTAAAGTCGATATTACAGTTAAAAAGTTAAGTGATAATCAAGAAGTTACATTAGAGAAAGCATTTCGTTACGTGCAGCCTGCAAAAGCTAATATCGTTACACAGCAGAAGATAACGACTATGGCTATTGATCCATCTTATACCTATTTGATGGTGGGACAAGGTAACTATGTACGTATTTTTAATATTGATGGCGATAAATTAATAAATTCCAAGGCCTCGTTTGATAAAAATGGAGATGGACAGCTAGATGGTCCATTTAATCCAGATGATTTAATGGGTATGATTGACTTAGACCATAATGGGTCTGATGATCGTCAAGAAATGCAGTTCACTTTGCCTGATGGCTATATTGCATTAGGTATTCAAGGGTACTTTGAAAAAGGTACAGATCGAATTTATGTGACCGCAGCTAAACCTGGTTTAACTGAAGCTAAGCTGTTCATTTTGGCTATTGATAAAAACAGAGCCAATATTCTTCGAGCTTTACCTTTACCTGCCAACTTTGCTCGTGGAATTAGTATTAATAACCACAATGCAGTTATTGCTATGGGTAATGGAGGTGTGGGTCTAGTAGATGTTTACTTACCAACAAAGGCCTATTTATTTGAAACACTGAAGCTACCTCACCAACTAGATGCATTGGATATTGCTCGACTGACAGATCAGCCTCGTCGTGATGTTATGTATACGGTAGTTGCTGGTAAATGGCAGCTTGATACACAGCAGTTGCTAAGCACTGAACGTGCAGGACAAGGTGGCTTTTATATTATAGGCCGTACAGAAAAAGGCTTATCAGTACTCAGTCAACTTGATATTCCTGCTAGTCGTGTGATTGTTAAGGGTGAATACGCTTATTTAGCTGCGGGCGAGCGTGGAGTGATTATTGTGGATGTAAGTAATCCACTGAAGCCAAAAGTTGTCACTCGTGTTAATGGTATTGGCCACGTTTATGATATAGCCAAAAAAGGTCATTTACTCTATCTCGCACAGGGACAGCAAGGTATTTTAACCGTTGATATTACCAACCCGAAAAAACCATTAATTTTGGAAGGGATGGATGCATTTAAAACGAATAATCTGCAGCATGTCATTGCTTTGCCTTTTTCCGCACTTGGTGGGGGAAGTCAAAAAAGTAAGCGTTATCCTGGGGTTATACAGGTAACAAATGATGTTGTGTTAGCTATACACCGAGTTGATCCTACTAATGGAATTCTTGACTATGATGCTCAAAACAGATTACTGGCTCGGTTAAGGTTCAGTAAGGATATTGATACACCACTGAATAAAGATAAGTTTTCAGTGACAGATGCTTTTGGTAAACCGCTGCCTTATACCCTTACCTTATCGGGCAATGATGCGGATATAGAATTGACTGGTGAACATGGTTTAAACGTAGGGGATCAGCTTGTTATTCATGTAGCAAAAGGCCTGGTATCCCGTGATGAAAATTCTAAAACAAACCTATATACATTAGCGGTAACACAACAAGTGCCGCTTATTTTTCGTGGTAAACGGCTTGATATTGTTAAAATTGAGTCAGTATTACCCAGAAGAGTACTTGCAGGTGAGCAGCAGACAGTAACTGTTGGTGTATTTGGAGCGCCACTGGATAAATCGCGAATTAAGTTGTGGGTTGCTGGTAAGCCATTTTCTATTACTGAAATAGTAAGTCATGATAAACAGGAACGGTTAGCGCTGATTACAGCGAAAGCACCTGCAATTGAAGTGCCTGGTTACTATGACGTCTGGGTAGAAGTTGAAAAACAAGGCTTGTGGCAAAAAGATAAACTACAAGGTGCTTATGCTGTTGACCAAACTATTGTATTAAACAAAGTAGAACCCGCTTGGGGACCATTAACAGGTGGTACCAGGGTTGAGTTATATGGTGCAGGCTTTGAACCTGGTAATACCGTTATGGAAGGACTTCAATTATTTATTGGCTCAACGCCAGTAACTGATTTTGATGTTTTGTCCACGGGCCATTTGCTCTTCAATACACCAAAAGGAGTTGTTGGGCGCCACCCAATTACCCTGGAAAACCGTTTTGGCCAACAGGCTACACTGGATGCTCAGCATGGCTTTGGGTATGGGTTACAACAGTTGGCTGTAACACAGGCTTCCAGAGTCGGGCCTGTGGCATTAGCCGTTGATGCGAAGACAGGTGTTGCCTATTCAGCAACAGGTTTTTTCACTGAGGTCACACCCTATAGTGGTGAAGATGCCAGTGTTTTAAAGCCATTCCTGGTTAAATATCGTGATTATTTCTTGCCTGAACAACTACGCCTGGCAACTTTTGATATTAATAATCCTACTCAGCCATTATTGGTAGGGGGGGCGCCCGTTTTACCTGATGCTAAACAGAATAGTCGTCAGTTGAATGAATTTATTACTAGGAAAAAACTGTTTGTTAAAGTTGCACAGGCTCAGGAAAATAGCCAGTCTCTGGAGGATGTTTTAACACCAGAAGAAGTTAATCAGTGGTATCAAGTAAAGCATGCCAAACTACCAACAACATTGGATTCACTTGATGTTCAACTAAGTCAACATTGGGAACTTGATAATTCTGGTACTTCAGTGGTTCAGTCGCAATATGCCTATATTGCAAATGGCTCCGGTGGGGTTGTACAGCTTAATGCAAATGGCCTTGCATTAATCAATTCTGTCAATGATGAGGATGAAAATAATCATACAACAGATATTGTTAAACAAGGTGATGCACTTTTCTCAGCGGTAGCTATTCCAAATGAGGTTAAGCCCCGCCAGGATCATACCTGTTATAGAGGGGGAGCGAGTTTTAATCCAGCTAATGTACAGAGTCTTTCTTATAAAGTGACAGATGACCCTGTAAGCTTTGGTGCTATTTCTCCGGACATAAAAGGTGGTGCAACCGTTTATTTTGATGGTGAGTGGCTTTTTGCAGGTGGTACCCTAGGTGGTGTTGCTCATCTTCCAATGATAGCTGAGTGCGCGTTCTGGCGAACCGTTCAAGGTGCACGCAGTGGTGATCGATCTGAGCAGGGACAAACACTTAATGCAATAAACTTGCTTGATCCTAGCTTGATTAAAAAGGAAGAATTACCAGCCAATATACAAGATATTGTGAGCTATGGTGATTACTTGATTATTGCGCTTGGTGGTAAAGGCGTTGCCTTTATTCACAAAGATCGCTTGGATCAGCAGCCTACCTTTATCGCTGATAATAAACTACAACCTATTGCAGGGCGCGTTCGTAAATTAAAATTATTAGGGAATATTTTATTTCTGGCTGCAGAAAGTGGCTCTGTTGTAGTACTCGATATTAACGATATTCAACACCCTCAAGTATTAACAGCAGGGAATGTTGAGCGCGTCGATGCAATTGACATTTTTAATGACAGGTTGATAGCGGCTTCAGGTAATCAAGGGTTACGGATTTTTCAATTACCCCATAGTTTTGTTGCGCAGGCAAATGTGAAGCCTGATGGATTTTTGTCAAATCATGCTGATAGCGTTTTAACGTTTACTTTTAACGAACCCGTCAGCATTGAATCACTGCAGGAAAAAGGTGCAGTTAATCTAGATCAAATATCTGATATTAATGATACCTTGCAACCTGTTGAATTTACGCTTAAAGCAACTGATGAGACTGAAGGTCGAGCTACTCAATTTGCTGTGCATTTTGAAAAACAACCTGCCACTCGTTATAAGTTATCTGTTAATCGAGTAGAAAATTTGCGTGGTAGTCATTTATGGGCTCCTTTTATTCGACAATTTAAAACCACGGGAAGTGATGTTCAACGTCCAGTTATTAAGCGAGTTGTTCAGGGTACATTACTGGCTAATGATCTTGATGCAGAAATAGTTGTTGAAGGTCAGTTCTTTAAAACAGGCTCTACGAAAGCTTATTTAAATACTTATCCATTAAGTATAAATGTTATTTCAGAAACAACACTTAAAATTCCTGCGGGTGCGTTACAGCAGTTGAATTTGTCACCAGGTCAGTATCACTTACGGATTGAAAATGGTGAGCTTTCTGCTGTTTATTTAGGTGCAGTTATTTATGGCGCAGAGATTAATACAGACAATATAAAAATTGATTTAGATGCTGGAGAAGTCTCTGGAGGTTATGTTGTAACGGCTTCAACGCCTGCAGGGCAAGGAATTTTCTTACCTGGTACAAAAGTAAAATTTAGGTCACACCGAAATGGTCGTGAAATTAAATCTGAAATAATGCCTGGTGGTAAACTTGTTGATTTAGAAGATGATGTGGTAAGTCTAGAAGCATTTCGGTTTAGGGTTCCAGGCGTTGAATATCCTGGTGTATTTGATGTTTTTGCGTTGATACCTTCAGGGAATACGATTACTGAAGTTAAACTTGGAGAATTTTCGTACTCAAGCGGTATTGGACAAGAGTGGAATTTGCCTAACTATCCGCCAATGGAAATAGGGGCCGCAGTAGAAAAAAATAATATTTTATTTGTGGGTGTTAAAGCAGGGTTAAAGCCAACAGACACTAACCGCTTTTTAATGCGAAGTGGTTTGGAAACATATGATGTTACCATCCCTGATCGTCCTGTCCGTTTAGCGCAGTTAAGAACTGAAGGACCTGTTACTGGTATTGCTGTGACTGATGGTGTGGCTTATTTAGCAGCTCAACAGGAAGGCTTATTGCTTGTTGATATTAATGATCCTGCTAAGCCATTTAGGGTAAGGTCACTACCATTACCTGGTCAGCTTGCCATGGATGTAGCTGTTGATTCCCAGAATAACATATTGGCTTTAGCTGTAGCCGATGAGTTGGGATCAGGGTTTATTCGCTTTGTTGATTTAGCGGATGATGAGTTAGGAAAGCCAGCAGGTTATAGCACAATTATTTTTGAGCCAGCAACGTCTGATAGTGCAACATCTGAATCGAGTACCTTGCAAGGTCAGCCAATTGATATTGCTTGGCAAGGTGATAGGCTGCTGATTTTATATCGTGCACAAAATCGCCTGAATCTGGCTGAAGTTTCAGGTTTTGGTCAAAATCTAACAACACGAATTCACCCTATTAATATAACGGAAGCTGAAGGCATTGACCGGCTTCAGGCATCCATGCATGTTGAGTTTGGACAAATCCATGTGGGTACACGTAACCGGCAGTGGGTACTGATTCCTGATGGGTCAACAGGGGCTTATACGCTCAGTCATTGGCAAAAACGTGAAAAAGGTGGAGAGCTGTTTGCGCAAGGTGGACAGCTGATGTCTTCTAATCAATCAGGTGTTGTTCAGGTTCGTACATCCCACTTGGCTATATCGCAAGTAACTCCCGTTACAGGAAGCGAACTGACTAAAAAAGAAACTATTAAACTCAGATTTAATAATCTTATTAATACTGATCCTGAAAAAGTGAGCGACTGGGTTACGTTGAAGGCTGAAAACGGGCAGCCAATTAACGGTGAGGCTTTTCATATTAAGGCCGAAAATACTCTTGTCGGGGCACTGGTTACTGTTAGTTTTACTGAAAAAATGCCATCAGGTTTATTTTCACTGAACGTATCTAAAGCTTGGACTGATCTTTCTGGATTGGAAATGGTGTCAGGACTCAATGCTGAATATCATTTCTTATCAGTTGAACGCCCTGTTGTTCAACGTATAGAACGAGTCGTTGCGGATGATAATCTGAAAGAGCGTCGTCACTTATTCCATGGTGAGGGTGATGAGTCCGTAGCTGTATATGGAGAAAACTTTAAGTCCAACATTAAAGTCTGGGTGGGTGAAACACTTGTTACGTCGTCTGTTGATGTGACTGATGCGGGTACTCAGATGATGTTTAAAATGCCTGAGCTTAATTTAGGTATTGCAGCGACTACGCTCCCATTGGTTATAGAACAAGATGGTGTGCGCACTATAAAGTTTGGTGCATTTACTATTTTGCCTCAAAGTTATATTGAAAGTTTTTATCCATTAACAGGTCCTCCTCAAGGAGGAAATCGGATTAGTATTTATGGCCGTGGTTTTAGTTATGGCATAACGGTTAAATTTGGAAATACTATTGCTGGTGACTTAAAAGTAATTAATAGCCATCATATTGAAGTCCGTGTACCTGCGGGTAACTTTGGCTATGCACCTATTACGATTGAACAACCAAATTTTCCTGGGGAAATTGCAACAGCAACAGATAAATACTTTTATGCAGGTAAAGAAGTTGGTTCAGTCAACTTGCCTGCTGATGTTCCAAGTCCAGTATCTGGCGTTGTTCAACGCGATCAGTTGTTATATGTCATCACTGGTGGAACATTTAATGTTCGTGATCGTCAAGGACGTTCACATAGAGCGTTGCAGAGTTCTACTGCTCGATTATCTATCATCAATGTTGCAGATCCAGTAAAACCTGAAGTAATACAAAAGCAGGATGCTGATAAGACATTTAAACCATACCATTTTAGTGCTTCACATTTAATAAATGGGTTTACTGATTTAGCTCAGGAAGGGAATCACTTGTTTGTTGCGGGTGGAAATAAATTGTTCCATCTTGATGTTACGCTAGCAACTGACCCACAATTTTTGGATGACTATGTTGTCTCAGGCGCTATTCGTAGCTTGGCTCTTCATGAGAATTTACTTTATGTCGCAACGAACACAGGTATTGATATTTATCGTGTAGAGGATGAAACACTACAACGGTTACACACCCTTACTAATAGAGACATGGGGGGATCTGCTGAGCGTGTTCGTGTCGTTGGTGACAGTCTATGGGTGGTGCAAAAAATTGGTCGTAAACTTATTCAAGTTGAGTTAGCGACTGGTAAATTTAATATCACGCGCAAAGTTGAAACAACCAATTTATTGGGTGAGAGAATTCAAATAGAAGATATTTGGGTTCAAGGTCATCTGCTATTAGTGGCAACAGCGGGTAATGGCACAGTACAAGCTTATAACTTAGACAGTGATGACTCTGCGACACGTGTTGCTGAGCTTAAATTAGCTTATTTGATTCCTAATGGTGATATTGCTGCCAGACGTATTTATGTTTATGGGCAGACACTGTATGTCGTTGCAGAAGAAGGGGATATCCAACTATTTGATATTTCACCATGGTTGGCAGGTGACTATAAATCAGATCTTAAACTGCATTACTACTATGCAGTAACAGGAAATACAACGGCGCTTTCAGTATCACCAAGAGCTTTATATGCAGGTACTGTTTTTGGTTATGTTCAAGGTAAAGCGGTTGAGAATCCTTTTGCTGCAGACGAACTTCCCCTGGCAATGGGTGGAGGACTGAATACAATTGAAAATGACTTGTTGACAGTGATGGATCAGTTTCCAGAGTCTGGAGGGTTTATTGCTGGAGGTGAAAAAGTCCGTGTTCAGTTTAATCGTCTACTGAGTAACCGGCAGTTAGCAAATGATATTAATCATTTACTCACCATCACTTTGTCTGGTGTGCCTGTTGCTGGTCAGGTAAAAGCGTATACAAATAATGCAGGCACCCAGTTAGTATTTACCCCAGATCAGCCTTGGACAGCAGGTAAGCAGTATTATGTTACTTTATCTGGTGGGGTAATGGACTTACATGGTCAGACATTAGGGGCTGATTATAGGTATCGTTTTGTCGCTACAGGACAGGTGCGTCCAAAATTTGCCTCTGTGAAGCCTGCATTTATTGGCTGGAATAGTGGAGAAACCATTGTTATTTCTGGGGAAGGTTTTTCCAAGGAAACTCGAGTATCGGTTGCTGGTCAAGAAGTGCCCCAATCAGCTATCACCTTACAAAGTGCAAACCAAATAAAAGTTGTCACACCTAAAATGCCTGAATCTCCAGAAAATAATCTGCTTGTGGGGATAAAGGTAAGTAATGGTACGTTGAGTCACTTTAAACCAGCACAGTTAACGTATGTTGCTGACCCTCGAATTACTAAAATTGCAGGGTATAACAGAGAAAATAATGCATTCACCGCATCAACATTATTTAAATTTAATAATCAGGATGTCATTGCTATTCAAGGTAAAGGCTTAAGTCCTGCAACTAAGATATTAATCAATGGGCAACCTGCTGAGGATATTCGTTTTGATTCCTCAGGACAGATTAGCTTTCGATTGCCTGCCAATACGTTGGGTACCTTAACAGTCAGTGTTCAAAATGGCAGTGGGCAGCCTGTTATTAATCAAGAGTTAATCATCACCCTTGACCCACAAAAGCAGATAAATGCTATTCAAGGCTGGTTCCGTCAGGGGACTAATCTGGTTGTGTGGCAGCAAAATGAGTTTCGTTTATATTCCACATTGGAAAGTGAAATACCACTGTTGTTATCTACAGCGAATACTAACAGGCCTGTACATCAAGTTGTTATTAACCAAGGTTATGCGATTGCTTTAGTGGGTAATGGCTGCGGTGAAACGGTAGATAGTGGTGATTTAACTAATGGTAAGCGCTGTGATGTTCAAGTCTGGTCATTAAAAGATCCATATGCGCCTAAGCAAGTAAATAATATTAATAATGCTAGAGGTTTCTTGCTTGATCGGTTGCACGCTTTACCAAATGGTGTAGTTAGCTTTTCTAAACAGCATATGGTATTGGCCAATGAACTTGGTACAGATTTATTAAGAGTAGCGCTAACGGATGCTACAAATCCGTTAATTGATGTTGCTGTTTTTAACAATTATTTGTTGCTGCTGAGAAATAAGACAGTAGAAGTGCGTGCAATCGCAAATCCTGCGCAAGTAGTCACCCAAATTGATCATGCTAGTTTAGAACCTCATGGCTTAAATGTTGATGGTTCAGTAGCACTTTTAGCTGGTCGTAGCATGGTCCAGCTTTTAGATTTGAGAAAGCTCTTGGTAGAACAGAAGTTAATACCTTTTACGCCGCAAACTATTAGCAATGTTCAAGCAACAGCATTAAGTGGCGAATTACTGGCAGTTGTACACTCGAACGCTTCTCAGACTCAGCAGTTAACAGTGTTTGATATTAATATTGGTAAAGGTCAGGGTGAGACTGATCTGTCTACGCAATTAACAGAGTTATTACCTGTTTATCTGGAATCAAACTTTGGCAAAAATGATAAGCTAAGTTTACATGGTAGTTTGTTGGAGTGGAGCCTGGGTAACAGTTATTACAACCTGAAATTACCCATTGCTAATGCATATCAGGTATTACCAAAAACATTAGCGAGAAAAAATAGTGTTATTCAGCTTTCCACATCAGGTGAAAATGAGTCCTGGAAGTCTGTCATCCTTCAATTACATGATGCTGAGACGGCTGAGCCGTTGCCTGGTGATGTTGAATTATTAGGGAATGTGTTGACATTCCAGCCACGAGGTAAAGATTACACGTTAGACAGTCGGTATGCGCTAAGCTTTTTTAACCCACCCAAACAGACCGTTAATTTACCTCTTATGGTGTTTGACATGCCTCGTCAGGTACAAACTGCGAAGCTGTTTGGTTGGGAAACTGCGAGCGTTAATCAATTAACGCCTACTGCTACAAATAATGACAGAACGACAACGATTATTATGAGTGGGCAGCAATTACAGCAAATAACAAAAGTTGAAATTGCGGGTATAACGTTATTGAAGTCGGCAAATGATTTTTCTGTCAATGATGATGGTACGGAACTTACTTTTGCGGCTAAGTTGACTAAACAGGGATTACATACCCTAACATTAACCAGTTCTGCGCAATCAATCGTGCTACCTGCTGCGGTTAAAGTGTCTGAAAAACTCGTTTTAAGTACAGCAACGACAACTCACCCTGATAATAGCAGTGATATGCAATCACTGATTAGTGATACTGGTGGGAATATTGTTCAATTAGAGGGTAAAGGGCTAGGCACTGATATAAAACTCTATTGGTTACAAGCGGAAGAGCAATTTGAACCAAACTTTAGTCGTCAGCTGAATTATTCCTTTGCTAATGGAATCATTACCTTTTCTGTTCCTGTTGTTGATAAAAAAACACGTTATCGTCATGGTAGTCTTTATCGTGTTGTAGCCTACCGTCAGGCTACCAATGAGCAAGCTTCGCTTAGTGCTGAGACTATGTTGAAAGTGGTTGATGATACGGTACCCACAATCAATAAAGTCCGTAACTTGTATTATCAGCAGCCTATTAGAATTGAAGCAGATGAAGCCATTAAATTTGACCACTTTTCAGTAAGTCGTGTTTTTAAAGATTATGAGCATCATGATCAGCCAGCTGAAGATGTCACCGCATTTTTTACTCAGGATAAATATGTTGCAGATAATGTCATTCAAATTAAAGCTAAAGATGACTATGCAATAACGCATAATGCTCTCTATCGTATTACTATTGAAGGTATCCAAGACCTTCATGGTAATTTAGCCCAAGGTATGGGAATTACGGCAGGTAAGTATCAATATGAAACACTGACCAAGGATAGACTCCCACCTCGAAATCTAAAACTAGTACGAACAGATACGCAAGAGGCTATTACTGGCACTTCTGAAACAGGTACTCAGCAGGCTGTTCTCACCAAGAATAGAGAATACTGTTTAGTACCATCAGCCGAAGATAATTATGCAGGTCAATTAAGTTATCGCTATCGATTATCTTATGATGGTGGGTTTACCTTTGGCGCTGAACATAGCGTAGGTAATAGTGTTACACAGTGTGCCAATAGAAAAGGCTTCAAGCTTGCCGTAAGCAACAAAGCGTCTGGTTTAGCGATTAAATTAACGGCAAGTGATGGGTATCAGAAGACGGAGCAAACATATCATGTTGTGCTGAAGGAGCCTGTTGTTAATCTTACAAGCTTTAGTACTGCACCTAGCGAAGTAGAAGAAGCAACGCGCGCAGCACTGATATTTACCATTAATGGTGATGTAGACCTTATTAATTGGCAGCATACACAGCTACAAGTGAATTTAAATGGTCAATGGCAGCCTGTTGATATAACGAATAAAACAACAGATTTAGCTGCTCGAACTGCAAGTATCATAGGGAATTTGTCACAGCCAAAAATTAATGCACTAAAAGCTTACCGTGATGCACCAGAAGGAAATAAACCTAAATCACTCACTATTCAAACACGTTTGGCGGTTAATTTAGGGTTTGATCTCATCCGCTTTTTAGAGGCTCAATATACTCTGAACCTGGATAAAACAAAGCCAACAATCAGCATTGTTTCACCTAAGCATGATGATTTTGTGCCCTATGGTGAACCTGTTGATGTACTGATTAGGTCGTTTGATAAGTATGGTATAGAGCGTGTAGAGCTTTCTAATAGCTATGAAAATGGTGGAGCATGGCAGAAACTGGTAACACCAAACCACTATAGTTTTACGCCAACCAAAGAGCAGCCAGCACAAAATATTACACTGAAAGTGCGTGCATTTGATCCTAATGGTAATCAGAGCGATGACGGTGCAGATCTTAATCGCTCAACTGTTACGGTCCACCCTTATGACCCAGAAGCGGGTGCTCCTCAACTGAAAATTCTGTCACCGCTTGATGGCGCTGTTTTCCATGAGAAACAACCCGTTACCTTTGAAATATTAATGCGTAATGTTCTGGAGGCGAAGCTTTACTTAGATGTTGCTGGAAATACTGAAGATCCACGCAATCCAGCGCCTATTTCTTTACAGCGAAGCCTGGAAGATAAAGAACAAGTTTTTGTGACCACAACAATTCCAGCAACAAATGAAGAAGTGGTTGTACTGGCTAGAGTTGAATCAGGTAGTGCTCTGAAAGGGCGGGTTCATCTGAACGTGAAAAAAGATAATGGTATTGATCAGACCCTTGCCGTTACAACACTACCTCCTGCAAAAATGCTATCAGGCACTGAGCTTTCTGTATTAGCTGAAGTAACCCCAGAGATGGATGACTACAGTAGTGATTCACACTTAACTGTTAAGTCGGGGGAAAATATGCTAACTCAAGTGGCCTTAGCCGATGGACTTCATTACTGGTCAACACCAAATCGCGCATCTGAACTGGTTGTGAATGCAGAACTTAAAGATTTATCCGGTCATTCCAAAAAGGTCGATCAGTCTATACAGGTTCTGCCGTACTTTAATAGTGGAAAACAGTCGCTGTATAAAGTTAAAGATGCCACTTGGGAAATTTCTTCACTTATTTATGCGCCAGGATTAACCAAGGCAGCAGGATTAAACGAAAGAGATAATTCCACACTGGTATGGGTAGAAAATAACCGGACAGGTGGCTTTATACTCCGTACGCCATCACAAGCACTCGTGTCATCACCCATTGGACGTGCATTATTTGTGGGCTTTAATGGGCAGCAACTTATTGCTCAAGTTCTGAAAAATGGTGACGATCATTTGGTGGTTTATCAACAATCAGAAGCGGGTCAGTGGCGTCAAACATTGGAGCAGAAACTCTATGGCAATGTGCTTGGTGTGAATGGACATACTGTCTATGTGCAATATGGGCAGATGTTAACAGCGCTGGTTTTAACAGCTCAGCCAACTTCCGGTCAAATACAAGCTGTACCCACTGCAGGGATTAGCCTTGCAGATCCGATTGAATCTGTTGTATTAGCGGATGGTAGATTATTTGCATTGACATCAGCAGGTCTTTATCAGTTTGCTTTGGTCACTGAAAAAGGCTTTTTACAACTGAAACAGCAGTGGTTTGTTGCATTACCTGAGCAAAATGGTTTAGCGGTTAAAGGGAATCAAATTGCAACCTGGCAACAAAATAATGTGAGTGTTTTTGAGCTAAGCGATGAGCATGCATTAATTGAGCAAGTTGCCTTTAAGCAGTCACTAACAGCCAATATTAAACAAGGGTATTGGGACCAGCAGCGATTGTGGTTGGCAACAGAGCATGCGCAACGTCAGCTGTGGCAAGTGTTTGAAAAAGGTGAGCATGTTGCAGATTATCATGCAGCACAACTTGTATTTACCCCCGATGCAGTTATTGAAAATAAAGGCCAGGAAATACTGACACGCTCACTACAAGTCTCATCAGCTTCAAGCAAGCCTGAGTTTAGTGTTAGTGCGCTAGCAACAGGTTGGCGCATTAAGCTGAATGATTTACCACTTATTTCAGAGCCTATTGTTTGGTTGACCGATGATCAAGATAAGCGTTTAGTTGCTCAGTGGTATGAGGCTAACTCACTGCTCCTGCCGTATGTGCAGAATATTTCCACGGTTAATGTTCACTGGCAAAGTCGACAAGGTAATGGGGTTAAAGAAGTTGCTTTACCAGTATTTAGTGGTCAAGTGACGCCTCACTGGCAACCACCTCAGGGTAATTCGTTAGCCAAAAATGCATTAATACCAATTTACACAGCGCTTTCAGCGGAAAGTCGAGTCAACTCTGCCGCCATGAATAATCAACATGCTATGGCGATAGTCATGGATGGTATTGCTCAGTGGTGGCAATTGGATAAGTCAGAGCAGGGGACTGTTACTGTTGATGTTAATCAGCAAGGGAGCGATTTAACCTGGCCCTTACAGCCTGCCACTGCAGTCAATACAGGGTTAACCGTTTTACAGCCACAACATAACACTCGCTTTTATGAAGGTGATGACATAACGGTTGAATATGCTTTAATCAATAAACAACAGTTTCACTATGTTGTGGTTGGGTTATATGACTTTAATGAACAGCTGGTTTTTCGTCAGATAAATAGTTCCGCGCAAGGAAAATTAAGCTTTAAACTACCTGCATTAAGTGGTGAGCAAGAAAATTATCATATACGTGTTGACGCTTATGCTGGTCCACACTTCAATTACGATAGCTCATCGGTGAGCTTCAGATTAACACCTAAATTTACATTACCTGTACCAAAACTCTCAGGTGTTCCGCTTTCTATCATGGCGGGTGCTGAGCTTAAGGTAATGCTGCTTAATGAGTTAACCACAGGTGTCTACAGTCAGCTTGTATTGAAAAACAGTACAGGTGATGTACTGGCAGCGGGTGATAAGGTACTGACTTACCAAGTGACAGGTTCAGAGCCTGAAAATCAGCTAAGGCTTGATGCTGTCATTGCTGATGACTTTGGTAATCGCAAGTCTACAACCAGTGTTATTCGTATTATAAAACCATTTACCTTTAGTAAGCAGGCACAATCATTAAGTTTTGATGTGTTGTTACCCGATGTTGGTTTTAGCTGGTATTTACAAGGTCGAGAGCTTTTTATCACTACAGAAGGTAATTCCCGAGGGAAAAAAGTCACTCAGCTTGATAATGATCTTACAGTGTTACAGCGAATGGGAGACCGATTGATTGGACTTGATCCTGGCTTTGGTCTGCTGTTTATGGACCCGGAGGAAAATTTCCAGCTGGTTGGGCGTCACCCTTTAGCTGAGCTAGCAGGGTTTACCCATAATGGTGATGAGTTAGTTGCTTGGAATAAACAGCAGGCTTATCGCTATAAAATACGTGGTAATGCACTTGAAAATGAAACGACGTTCAGTACCAGTAGTATACGTGGAGGCTATGCATCAAGCTTTATACAAAGTATTCAGTGGCAAAGTGACTTTTATCTGCTAACCGCAAAAGGTTTATACCCATGGAGAGCCGCATCACCAACCATTGAATTTAACGATGCACGTTGGGCGGTAAGACATAATAATGCACTTTGGGTTATGGCTGATCAGCATACGTTACAGCGTATTTCTACCACAAATCAGCGTATTTCTATAACACTACCCATGGCGGCAGATCAGGCGGTTGGTGTTGGTAGTTACTTATTGCTCATCAACCATCTTACAAAAACTGTGATGGTGCTGGATACGTTACTGGCAGATCAGCCTCAACTCGTTGGACAGTTCCATCTTGCCGAGTTGGCATCTAGTGAGCAGGTACAAGTCCGGTATGGACAAGGTAAGCTCTATTTGGGTGGTGATACAGGTGCCGTATACAACATTGCATTTGAGAAGGAAGGGAGCCAACTGCTGCTTGCGCCAGAAAATAACCAAGGTGAAGTACATCAGGTTGCACTTGAAGGTGGACGACTTCAAGTAGCGGCTAAGCATTATGGGGCTTATCAGCGTTCCTTCCTGCAAGGTATTTGGCAGCAACAACATTATGTATCAACGCATACAGACAATGTGTCTTATGTTTTACCTGCTGGAGATACTCGTTACCTGGTGTTAAATGGTAAAGAACTCGTCAGCATTAAAGGTACAAAAAGAGAGGTTGTTTTAGCAAATACAGCAATTGATCATGCGGTATTGACGCCAGAATACATTGTTGTTGCGGCAGGTAGTCATGTAACGTTTATTCGCAGGGGTAGTCATCAGGCTTATCAAGTCACCTTAGAAGGTGGACGTACCGTTGAGTCGATGACACATCTGCAAAATATTATTTATGTGGGTACACATGATGGCATCGTCTTCCGAATTGATGTGGGGGCATGGCCTGTTAAAGATTATGCGGTCAGTGTTGAACCTGTTTATATGACTACTGCTCAGGCAGGACATGCTGCTGAGGCTGTGCGGCATATGGTGGCAGGTAATGAGCAATTGTATGTTGTTGGTAAAAACACAGAAGATGGTAAAGCAAATGAACTGACTATTGTTGATTTAGTGACCCTTGATACTCGTAAAGTGAAGTTGTCTGAAGCCACAGATATAACTGCTTTACATATGAACTCAGGCTTATTATGGGTGGGTTACCGAAAAGATGATGGTAATGTGCTAGTAAGTGCCTTCCATGTAGCAAACCAACAATGGCTGCCTAAATTAACCCAGCACTTGTCTTCTGAGGTGAAAGTCAGTGCCCTTGCTGTTGAGCATAACTGGCTTGCTATTGGTTTAGGGACAAATGGAGTCATGGTACGTCAGTTACCTATGGCATTGATGGCCAGTGCTTCTCAAATGGCTCAACCAAAACAACAGTCTACTGTTGCGCAAGGGGATCAATTGCATTTAGCCCTGGATAGTATTCAAGGGATAAAGGCCGTTCAGTTCATGGTGTCTACTGTTAATGTCCCTGAACTTTCTGATCGAGATATAAGCTCAATCAAACGTGAAGAAATGATTATTGGGGCTGCTCATCAAGCGCCCTTTGAAGCCGGTTTGATTGTGCCTGCTCATTTACGGAATGGTCAGCCTTTCTATATTAGGGCTCGTGTTGAAACCTACACGGGTGAAGTGATTGAAGGGGCTGAGCGTTTAGTCACCCTACAAGGTGAAGAATTACCTGGCAATCCATTCAGCGTAAGTTTGTTTATTGATAACAAAAGCTATATGCCTAAACCGTTTGAAATACGGGCAACGGTTAATGACGCGCGTTATCCCATCCAGCAAGTGGAATATTATATTTCAGACAAAGCGGGTGATAGCGAGGGCAGTTATGAGTTGATTGGTAAACACTATGGTCCAGAATATGTGATTTATCGGAATTATGGTGAAGAGCGTAATGGCCATTTTATTAAAGTCAGAGCGATTGATATTTATGGTAATACAACAGAGTCTGAGCCTATAGCCTTTACCCGACAGTTTGATACTCATCAACCCAGTGCAAGTTTGAAAGTACGTGGTGATGCTGTGTTGACTGATACTAAGCAGGTTATAGAAGGTCAAAAATTTAATGTGATAGGTAATTATCAAGACCAGGAAAGTGGTGTTGATGTCGCCTTCCTTTATAGAAATGGTGATCTGGTAAAAGCAGAAGTGGGTGGTCATCAGATCCAATTTACGGAAACAACAGCAGTAGTTGGTCAAACCCTTACCTACAAACTTGTCGTTCGTGATCATAGTAATCTAGAAACAACACAAGAGCTGACTTATCAGGTTATAGAAGATAAGCGTCCAGCATTAAGCTCATTGATGGTGAATGGTCAACAAGTATCGTTGGATGCTATGAGTACATCGAATATTCGTATTCGTGAAAGTAGTGCATTTAATGTAAGACTGGCAGCCAATGATGATGTGGAGTTAGCTGCAGCAGAAATCGCCTGGAATGGTTTCCAACATAAAGCGACTTTGGCAGGGCGTAATGATGCTGCACGTTTTAGTCTGACAGATATGCGTGACTTACGTGTGTCTGAAAGTGGCTTAGATACTGAGTTATCTGTCACTGTAAGTGATAATGCAAAACAGCAACGCATTTACACCATTCCTGTAAAACTCACCCGTGATCAATCACCTGATGCGAGTCAATTAAACGTTAGCTACCCAGCGGCTGCTATTTATGGGGCTAATCTCGCCCTTACCCTCGATAATTTATATCGTGTCGATGATGGGGGTGAAGACCAGCTGGCGGTTCAACTTTATCAAGTGTTAGATGGTCAGGATCCTGTACTTGTCATGGAGCAATCAGCACGCCGTGCCCGCAGAATGAGTGTACAGTTGCCTGTTAAGCTACCTGAGCAAGAAAATGATACTTATCGCTTTAAAATAAAATTAATTGACCGGTTTAAGCAGTTTGATGAAACACCGGTTTACCAGGTTACATTGACTCAAAAACCTAATCAGATTCGTTTTACTCAAGAGGGAGAGGACCATCTAAATCCAACGACTGTTGTCGTGGGTGAACAGGCGACATATCAAGTGCAAGTACTTGATCAAGCTGGGCGTCCAGTTTCCAGCCAGCCAGTTGAGTGGTTTGTATTGGATCGGGACAATATGCCACGTTACCCATCCGCAAACAGTACAACACAGACAAATACGGCAGGTATTGCCCGCTTTACTTTAAATACAACACTCAAAGCGAAAAAATATTTGCTCAAGGCACAATTGGCTCGGTATAGGCAAGTCGCTGCGCCTACCATGTTATTTAGTGTGCTGCCGGGACAAGCGCAAACCCTAGACCTTGACTATCCACAACAGGTTACTGCGGGAAGTGGATTTACACTACAGCTGGCTGCCTATGATAAAGCTGGCAATCAGGCTGATCTTAGCGAAGGTTCTTCTTTAACGTTAGTGTTGCCTAAGGGATTCCATTTTGGTTTTGCTAATGAGTTGCATGTCATGACTCAAAATGATCAAGAGCAGGCACAACTTGATTTGAGAAAGCACCAAAATGTAGCCATTCAAGCGGCTAATAAAGCAGATAATTACTCTTTTATACTGAATACTGCAGGATCAGAGCTGAGTGATTTAACGTTAAGAGTTAAAAAAGGTCAGTATTTTGTTGAGGTTCAACAACCAGAAATTGAAGTTTTAGCTGCTGCACCTCATCATTTTGATATACAACAAGTGAAGGTTGAGAACCACTATTTAGGGCGTGAAGAGGTGTTAGAAGCGGGAGATAAAGTATCTTATTCTCTTGCACTGATGGACGTATTTGGTAACACAATAAAACGTTTACAAAATAGTAGTGGACGCTGGGTGAATGCGAACATACAAGTCGCGTTAAAAAATAAAACGGAGCTTCTTGAAGGTATACAGCTACCTGAACAAGTTCAGTTGTATCGTGGAGCGCTAACCAAGCCTTTCACGTTAACAACAGAAAAACCCGCAGACATAATATTTGTTGCAGAAGCCAATCAAGGCTTGATGAGTGATCAGCCTGTTAGTAGCACCATTCAGGTTACATTTGTTAAACGTTTACCTGCTGTTATGAATTATGGCTTTAAACAGGTTGTTAACTCTCATATTACGCCTATTGAGTTGTTATTAACTGAACCATTACAGCCTGAAAGCCTGGACCCAGCTAAATTATCATTATTGGTAGAAGGGGCCGATCAACCTGCTAAAGGTCTATGGGAATTATCTGATCAGCAATTAACGTTTACACCTGAATTGCCTTTACCTGTTGGTGCAGTGCTTAAGTTAAACACTCACAATACAGGCTTAAAAGGTTTAGCGGCAAATGATGAAATGCTGCCACAACAACTCTCCATTAAAGCCGCGGATGTGCTTATAACACCTGTTGATACGCTTACACGTGTTAATGAAGAAACACAGCTGGTTGAGTACTTTGTGCTTGAAAATAGTGAGCTTGAAATTAAAGTCCAAGCGAGTGATTGGGTACGACGTGGTTTTCATACTGTTTGGCAGTGGCAAAGTGGTGAGCGTGATGAAGAGGGTAGATTGGATGTAGGTGAGTACAAGTATCAAACTCGGGTACCACTAATAAAAGATCGCTTAAATAGTGAAGAAAAGCCCTATAAAGATGGTGCTTTAGTTGAGTATCAATTAATAGCAATTGAAGATCGTAGTGAGTCGCCTATTGTTGGTAATCGACTGGCCTTTAATATCCTGATGATTGGGGCTGACTATGATAATGATGGCATTAATAATGAGCTGGAGTTTGCTACAGAAGGCTTAGATCCGTTAAACCCAGACTCAGACGGTAATGGTATTCTTGATGGTGATGACGATCTGGATAAAGATGGATTATCAAATAAATTAGAATTTACCCATGGCACTGACCCTGTTAATCCTGATACGGATAATGATGGCTTAAAAGATGGATATGAATGGCAATATGGCACCATAACCAAAGATGTAAATCGATTGGAGGACTTTGATGGTGATGGAATTCCTGATGTTGTTGAGTTTATCTCAAGCTCTAATCCTGCTGATGCAAACAGCTATGAAATTGATCCCTTCTATATTACTGAGCTTAAAATTATTGAAGACCAACTGCAGTATGTATTAGGTAAAGATCAGGGGATGATTGTACCTACTATCCGTTTGCGCCTTGTAAAAGACGATATTGATGTTTTATTTAACTCAAGTGATGTGCGCGGCCTATTTAATTTCACTGCAGATGATACAACGGTGGTTGAGCCAACACTGGATGGCTATTTACCATTGAAAGCAGGTGAAACCACATTACAGGTAGCACTGGCTGAGTTTGCGGGTGGTAATCTGATAGACGACGTTGTGCTGACTGTAACTGATCAACGTGAACAAGAAGTTGGTATTAAGCTATTAGAGTTAGTACAGCCTCAAAAAATATATGCAGGTGCTGATCATTCAACGCTGTATTTCGAGCTGTTGGGTGAATTGCCATATTTAATAAATAAGGCAACACTAAAAATTCCAGGGCAGGATGATATTGACCTGTGTGTTCGTACCACTGATTTTGTGGAAGGTAAAAGATATTATGAAGAAGACGAAGAGAATGAATGTTTAGGGTCAATTACTGACTATCAGTTTGAGAATTTCTACAGGCGTAAGCTTGTGACACTAGGCTATCGCTTTAAGTTAGAGTTAACTAACCCTAAACTTGAATGGAAAAAATTAGACAATCTTGAGCTACTTATTACTGCGACATCAATAAAACAAAATGCAGAAAGTGTTGATTTTCCGCTTTCTATTCCTGTTGCAGAAGATCCTAAGCTTCAAGTTGAGTGGGTTAACGAATCTGTCAGCGAATTAAATGATAGTGATACAAAGCGTATAGCAAATACGTTTAATGTATTAGGCCATACATTAAAAATCACTGATCCAGGCTTTAACACTATTGATGTTGAGCTGGAGGTTGAAAGTACAGTTGAAACTCCTGCTATCCACTCAAGTATTATTGAAAATGTTTTGCCTTTGGACAATGAAGGCGTACAACCATTTGATGTTAAGGTACCAGAAGATGGTTGTTATGATTATACGTGTATTTGCGATATTCAGCCTTATTACTATAGTTTTACTTTGAAAAAGGATATTGAGCTAAAGCCTGGACAGCACTTACTAAACTTTGTCTACCACCAAGCTTTAGAGTTAAATGATTTTTCATTTTATGTTTTCAAAAATATAGAACAACCAATATCTGCTGATAGCTACTTGCCACTTACTACAAGCAGAGAGCGTATAAATGAAGATATAGATCTTGAGGGGTTAGAAAGGGGTTATATTCCTCATTACATATTCAAATTGGCTAACCCTGAAAATGCTGAAAATGCTTTAATTATCAAAAAAGGAAATTACATTCTGGGTGGTAAAATAGATGTGCCAGGATCAATATGTAATAGTGGTTTTCCATCAGGTGATGTATTAAAGTTCTTATGGAATAAAGATATTGTTAGTAGTGAAGCAGTAACCTCGCTTTACTTAAAAACAACAACAACAAAAATACAAACGGTTGAGCAAAGGCTTAATGATTCAGAAGAAATCACCATCAGTACGCGACCAATCAAAGCTTATCAATTAGAGAAGTATCGTAAGTTAGCGCAATTCGCTGATGCATGGCTGAAGCAGGATCCCCAGGCTAAGTTTAAGCTCAAACTTACTGAGCACCGTTTAAATGAAAATCATACCGTCAAACTAGATGTTCCTTCAATTAAGAATCTGCAGGTTCCTGATTTATGGCTAGATAGAATAAAGTATGCTCAGCCTGTTGAGTTGATAGAAGGACAAGCATCATTTACTCCAGTTGGTAATGCAGTTTCACGATTTGATAGAAATCAATTGGAGCTTTTGGGCATAAATAAACAACACATAGATCATTTAGAGCGTAAAGTAAAAAGTGATTATTTGAAGTTACCTGCTAAAAACATAGATGATCCTGAGGCATTGAGGTTAATAAAGTACTTTTATTATAAGCCTGATGATCTATTTATTACTTTTCCGTGTGGACAAGATAATTTATGCAGGCTTGACCTTATAGATAACTTGATTGAGGACAATTACGAAGTTACGAGTGAAAATTTATCGAGGTCTTTTAGTTATAAGCTAGATGTTAAATTATCAGAATTGCTTGGCGAAAAGACAAATACTCTAATTGATAATCAGGCTCATATCTCTCTTTATATATATGATGGGTACAGTAGAAATTATAATGTTTGGGAGTTACCTCTTGTTGTAAATAATAAAAAAACTGAGGTCAATGCGTTACAAAATACGATTACTATACATAATGAAGTAAACAAGAGTTTGCCTGTCAAATTAACAATTAGCAGTGAGAAAAAAAGTTCTAGCATATCAAGAAAGTATTATGTTGCTTCACCTGGGGTAATTACCCCTTATTGCCAACGAGAATCTGGAGCTAGTGGGGGACCGAGTGCATTAACGTGTGTCAGTGAGGTGACGGTTAACAGTGAAAATAGCTTACAAGTAGGTAGTGAAAAAACTGAAACCATTATTGATACACCTATGATGCTGACACACCTAATATCAGGAGGAAATTATTCTACTAATATAGTGCTCGTTGATCAGTTTGGTGAAATCTATCAGTTTCCATTAAGTGTTCAGGTTAAAGCAGATACACTGCCTGAGGCCGATGTAACCTTTGATCTTGTCGAGTGGAGTAATGGTAAACATTGGGTGGATGGAAGCGCATCTTTTACGATTAATGCTCCTACAAGCTATAGAATTGAAAAAGCAGACTTGGTTGTGGGGGATACATATTATCCGTTAAATGATCATCCGAGTGGGGGGTCAAAAAACCCAACTTTAGATAACACTTATAATGTCCTTGATCTCCATCTTTCTGACTTTATACTTAGTAATGGTGCAAATAATTACCTTGAGGGTTGGCTTGAGAATAATATCAATACCGCAAAAATTTCTTTAACTATTACACTTGAGGGTGAAGGCGCTGACTTTACTAAAACCATTACTACTGATGTGCCTCTTGATTCATTTTTAATTGATTCTGATCAAATTGAACCTATAACACCTAAAAAGTTGTTCGCAGAATTAACTAATGAATATGTATTTGAGGTAGCCATTCCTGTATTGGGTAATTTTAGTCTTTCTAATGTTGTTTTAAGAGACCAAACAGGTGATGAAGTCAGTTTGGGATATGCAGGGAAATTTGGTATATATGGAAGAAATATATATCGCTATCGATTTCCTTCAAGCATTTCTTCAGGTGAATATCAGTTAGTTATAATCTATGAAGGAGCTGACGGAAAGCAATATACGCGTCAAGTTAGTCTTGTTGTTCCTGAAAAAACCATAATAAAAGATGGTTATGACGCTGAAGCTGATTTGGGTTTTGAGTGGAGAGGTGAACCAAAACTCTTTGCTGGACTTCCGGTAAAATTAAAATATCAGCTTAATAATATACGTACTTTGTATAAGGACCCCGTTGTAATTTTTAATAAACAAAGCTACCAAGATCAGCACTGGAACAATGAAGACAATATTGGTGAATTAGAGGCTGATATATTGGCTCATCAAGTTGGAGAGGAAATTGCCTTTAAGTTAAAAGTACGAAAGTGCGAAAATATGTATGTATACGAAGAAAGTACCCCAATTTGCCATTGGGGAACGATTAAACGTACATTAAAAGTACTTAAAGAACCCGCTCCAACCTTTAATGCGGAAGAGTTTAAAAAGCCTATTGAAAAACCACTCGGTGGTAGCTTGAAGTTTGACTTTACTGTGACTGATCCTGGTTTTAATGAACTAACGGCTGAGCTTTTGGTTGATGGCAAACCATTACAACCCACACAACTTAAAGTCTATGAACTTGATACAATTCAGCGTAGTGATGATACGCTAGTTCCTTATCAATTAAGAGATAGCCAAGAGTATTTATCACCAATATATGCCAGCTTTAAAACGAAAAAAGTGCTAACTGCAGGCTCATGTTTCCTATCATTTAAAGGAAATGTTGCTGGTATGAAGCTAGCGCTGTTTAAAGATAATGGCTTCTTTGACGTGGACAAAGATAAAATCCAGCAGATTACATTCAAAGAACAACCCATTGATGGCAATACTACACAGTACTCAGCATGTGTATCTGATAATGCGATGCTAAATGAAGGGCAGTACTTATTAGGTATATTGACAGAGGGTATCAGTGTTACTGAGCCAGTGAATGATGAGGTGTGGGAAACCGGAGAGTATGCGTGTAGTAGTTGCCAACAATCAGTCACGCTAAAGTCGTTTAACTATACTTGGAGTGAGGTTCAGTCTGTCGAAGCCAATCTTAAGCCCTACATTAAATTTACCCCTAAAGTAAAAGTGGTAGAAAATAATAATGAAGTTAAGTTTTACCAGATTGAATGGAACCCCTGGTATCAAATAACGAAAAGTGATGAGAGTAAAACCTTTAACTGGCGAATTACTGAGCATAGGCTTGGAGGTATCCGACAGGTTATATCTCCTGAATTTAAAATAAAAGTATCTGGAAAACCTCATCCACCATTGAGTTTTATAGGTAATTTATCAAGTGAACAGCCTATCTGGCAGTTTGAGTTTGAGATTAGTGAGGGAGATAATAAAAACACTTATATTTGGTTTGCTGATAAACCAAAGAACTCTAGGTTGAAGTATTTGTTATTCAAGGATGTTGTGGCAGGGCGCCAAGTTGAACAATATATATCAAAACAGGCTGCCTGTAATGATGCGCTTGGATCTGATAGGTCAATTGTTTCAAGAAGACCTTATGAAGCAGGACACTATATATTGATTATTAGTGATCGAGACCTTAAATACAAGAATGGTGAGTTAGAGCATAAGCGTGACCCAAAATATACTGGGCCATTTGAAGTAAGAATTGATAAACAGTTCACTGGATGTAGTGTACAATAGATTTCACGATGTACCTGAAGTACAGTTTACCCATTGATAATGGGAATATTTGATGTTTTTAGGTAGGAGGATATGGGGCATGCCTCCGCCATATTATTCGTTCTATGTGGTTGAGAGTAGTTAATGAAAGTAGTTTTAGGCGTTATTTTTTCAGGTGTGCTGCTGGCGGGATGTCAAGAACAGGGGCAAACATTGGCGAAAGTAGCAGACAAGTCTGTTACCCAGGATGAGTTTTCAGCCTATTTGGCTCATAAACATATTCCTGCTGATAGTGAAAAAAGAGTATCCGCCGCACTGGATGACTACCTGGCGCGTGAGGCACTAGCTAAAGCAGTTGAGCAATCAGCGTTACTGGATAATAAACTTATTGCTGCTGAGTTGAATGAATTTAGAAAACAGATGCTGATTAGCCGCTACTTTGAAAAGTATTTAAACAATGTAGTGACTGAGGATGCACTACTAAATTACTACGCTAATAACCCTGAGCAGTTTCAAACAAAGCGTGTCAATGTTGCACATATTTTATTCCGTGTCAGACGGGGTATGACTCAACCAGAAATTGATGCGCTGAAAACAAAAGTATATGAAGTGTATAGTAAACTCCAAGCAAGTGAGACATTTGCTGATTTGGCAAAAGCCTACTCACAAGATGTCCTTTCTGCTGAAAAAGAAGGCGAGTTGGGTTGGATTAAAGAAGGCGCTATTGACAGCGAGTTTTCTCGAATTGCCTTTAGCTTAGAAGAAGGTAAGTACTCCGAGCCCTTTCGTACACCATTTGGTTTTCATATTGTAAAACAACTTAAATCCCCTCAAATAATCAAACAACCTTTTGAGGCTGTGAAGGGAGATATTCGTTATCAGCTTAGGGCGGAAGCTAAACAAGCAGAATATGACAAGCTATTAAAGCAAGTAGTAGTAAAAAAAGTAGCTACCTTAAATAAAGTTGAGTAGAAACTATTTTATAATAGTAAGGTGCGCATTATTTTTAATATATCCACTGCGAAGGTTACATATTACTCATAATGAGGTGTATATGTTTACAGTGGGTATATTTTATATTCAATAATTTTATTAAAGCTGAAAGTTAAACTTTAAAATGAAGTACCTTTTTATTTTATTTTATACGTCGTTGTTGCTAGTAACAGGTTGTGACTCTGCTTCAAAACAAGATGATGCAAAGCAAAAAAATACTGAAAGTTCACAAGATAGTGGAACTATTGACAGTGACTTGCAGGTAAACAAAGAAAATATAAGTGACCGTGAAAAAATAGCAAAAGTCGGTAGCTGGTATATTACACAACAACAATTAGACTTCATGACTGACAGGACTTTAGGTTCTGCTACATTAGCGATAATGTATGATCAGGTGGGGGAGCAATTGTTGAAAAGCTTGATTGTGTCAAAAGCTATGGCTCAGCAGGCTTTGGTTGATTTAAGTGATGTTGAAAAAGAAGAGCTTGATTTACAAGTTAATGCTTATCGGGAAGAAATCTTGGTAAGAAAGTACTTAGAAAGTAATGCCAATGTTCAACCTGTTTCTGAAAAAATGGTGCGAGATTATTATCAGCAGCATTCAGAAAAATTTGGTGGTTTAACCTTAAAAAAATACCAAATTATTAAAACAGTAAACTTGCCTTCAGATAAGCTGTTACTGGCATCAGAGCTTTTTTCCAAAATACAGGCAAACTCAAACTGGCAAGAGGCTGTTTTAGAACTAAAACAAAATAATATTATGGCATTAACTGAGTCTTTAACATCAAATCCACTGTTGCTTTCCAATGAACTGCGGATTTTATTGGAAAATACAGGTGTAGGAGAGCTATCGCCAGCCACGATTATAAATGGCAATTTATACCGTGTTGCAGTAGTTGAGGATGTTAAAACACCAGTAAAAAGCTTACAAGAAGTGGCTTCAGATATCCGAAAAATGTTAGCGCCACTGCAATTGAAAAAAGCGGTTAAGGCAGCTTCTGATGAGGTGTTAGAAAAAGTAGTAGTAGAGTATTACTAAAAAAAGGATATCTTGTATATACCCAATACGAATGATTTTTAGGTGCGGCCATCAAGTGACGAAATCCCATGAGCCTATATTAATAGGTGATTGGGGTGAGGAGTAAAGATAACAAAACCTAGAAATCATTCGTGAAGGGTATACCTTTCCTAAGTTAAAGAATTTGATTTGTGAAAGGGCAATAGGCTTTAAACGTTTGTCTGAAATATTAAATAGTAATGAGAAACGGATGGTTACAATAAAGGCTGTTCTGCGCGGAACGTTGTATTTGATTCTGTTATGGGGCTATGCCGTAAATGGTTTAGCGAATAGTTTACCCATGTGCAGTGCTGTTTTTAGCAACGGGATTCAATCACATCACCGTTCAGGCAAAGTGACAATTACTGATAACACAAAGATTGTTTCGTCATCTTGGATAATTGATACACCAACGCTGGATATTATTGCCTCACCCTCACCCTTAGTCTCAGAAAGTCGCACAAACGTTAGTTCAAACTGCCAATATACGGCATGTATTGCTTCAGATAAGACCTCAGCAACGTTAACCTTCAATGATTTTCCAGATAATGCATCTATTTTTAACGAGCATACGCCAGATAATGTGTTAACCGTTGTGGGCCAAGAAAATAATCAGTGGCAGCAGTTGACTGTTGGTTCACAAGGTATTGCTACTATTGTGCCTGGAGCTAAGTATTATTATATAGAACAGTTGACCTTAGAAGACGACAGCCAACTTATATTGCCGCAAGGAGAATATTGGGTTGGTACATTAAACATGGGTAAACGTAGCCAGATACATTTAGCCTATGATAGTGCAGTAAAGCTGAATATTCGTGATCAACTTAATCTGGAAGAAAAAGCACAGCTTAATCCGGAATTTCACCCTTTATGGTTAATGATTGGTAAATCGTTAAAGGCAGGTAAAAGTAGCCGTTTATTTGGCTGGACTTATGTCGTTTCAGATGCCTATTTGAGTGAGGGTAGTTTTATTAAAGGGGCTCTGAGTGCCGCTAATAGTGTGCTGGGTATTGAAACAGCCGTTGATTATTCTCCTGTGGGTACATGGCCTGTTTCAGGTGAAGCACCTTGTGATATGTCATTGAATGCATTAGCGTTAACTGCCTGGTCAACAGATAATGCGACTCATACGCTTAATCCTAGTGTAGAGGTGGAAAGCGTAGAAGAGGATAATAATAACCAACCTTCTCATAACAATCCTTATGTTAATCAATGTACAGCCGCATTTCCAAATGCAGTGCAAAGCCCTACTCAAGGAACTATTAATTTTTGGCTAAATGCACGATTAACCAATACCAGTAGTAACCTGCTTGCTGCAAAGGAAGTTAATGTCAGCAGCTCATTTTCAGTCTTTAACAGTTGTGATAATACTAAATGTTTACCAGGTAATGTGGCTTCTCCTGCACTTACACTCAGTGATTTTAAACATAGCCCCAAAACTGAACAAATAAATCTTGCTTGGAATACAACTCAGGTTTTTGATCAGGCTGACTATGGAGAAATTGTCGCACCGTTTAATAATGAACTGCGTTTTCAACCTCAAACGAAAGAAGTTCGCATTAAACGCTTAGCGGTACATGCTGGTACAAAAATTATCATGGCTCCAGGTGACTATTGGATTGAAAAGCTAGAGCTGGGTAATCACAGTGATATTGTGGTGCAAGGTGAAGGTACTGTGCGCCTGTTTGTTTGGGAGTCGTTACATATTGGTTGGCGTAATGCCGTCAATAAAAATAATGCGGCTAACAAATTGTTTATTTATGGGTTTGGTGGAGTTTATTTATATACCAGTGCTCATGTTAATGGCTTTATTTATGCGAAAGGTAATGCACAGTTAAGCTTTCGCAGTCACCTGAGAGGTGCACTGTCTGCAAGTAATATTAATTTACACACCAATGCGCGTATTGATTACCTGCCGGAACAGTTAAGTAGCTTGGATTTTGGTACTCTTTGTGATTTAGATAACGATGGTATCTATGATGAAATAGATCAAGATACTGATGGGGATGGGGTAAGTGATGAGGATGAAATAAATGCGAAAAGTGATCCTTATGACCCTGCGAGTAAGCCTCAGGATTTAGATAATGATGGCATCTATGATGCTTTAGATGATGATATCGACGGTGATAATGTCAGTAATGAGGAAGAAAAAGCTGCAGGCACTGATCCGCGTGACCCCAATGACTTCCCTGATAAAACGCCACCTGTTATAACCTTAAATGGACCCACTGAACGCACAGT
This sequence comes from Zooshikella harenae, assembly GCF_018837975.1. Taxonomy (GTDB): domain Bacteria; phylum Pseudomonadota; class Gammaproteobacteria; order Pseudomonadales; family Zooshikellaceae; genus Zooshikella; species Zooshikella harenae. The sequence goes on from NZ_JAGSOY010000043.1 coordinate 39,124, forward strand.
ATCAGCTGCACAGGTTATTATCACAGGGAAGGTTTCTGATGTAGGTAGTGGTGTTAAAGCGCTATGGGCTATTCAGCATAGTCAACATGATACTCAAGTCTATGCATCACTTGATGAACAAAATTCTGGTGAGGAAGATAGTGTTTTACAGGAAAGCATGTTTCGTTTGCCTTTACAGCTTATTCCTGGAGACAATCAGTTTACCTTATTTGCCATTGATAATAAGAAAAATAAAGTACCACTGTCATTACGTATTACCTTTAATTCTGCATTATCATTAGAGAGCCTTTCCCCTGCCAGTGGTGCAATGGTCACTGAAAATAACGTGACGGTTACAGGAACTTTTCATGGTAGTGCTACTGAGCTTAATAAAGTGACTGTTCATGTGGGGAGGAAGCTTGCTAAATTAAGTAAAGTAGGTACAGATGCAGCATCTGACCTTATTCAGTTTACGGCTACTTTGCCTTTAAGCTACGGGCTTAATACACTTGAGCTGTCTATTTCCTTAGGTGAACAAACACTAACAGAAAACCTGGAGTATATTTATCGTCCAGAAGATTTAACCTTATTGACTGCACCCGAGGTAGAAATTATATCGCCACAGTCACCCTCATTAATAGCACATCAAACAGCAACACTTTATGCGAAAGTGTATAGTTCTGTGGGTGGGCTTAACGTCGCTTTGCAGGATAGTCTTGGTCAAAGTACACAACTCAAGCCTATTAACTTAGGTGAGGGGCAATATATAATTAGAACTTTAATCACTTTGCCCAAACGTGAAAAAGTGAGCTATACACTGAGTGTTGAAGATGCTTTGCAGCAGTCAACACTTAATGCGTTAGAACTTTATCAGGATTTAAGTTCTCCAGAGATTATATTACCCGCATCTCTCAAGCTGGGTTCTGAAGTGAATAATGTCAGTAAAGGGGAATATTTACTCATTGGTGAAGTGAAGGATAATAATATTCGTCGCTTTACTATTAATAATACGTCAGTTCAGTTAGAACCAGTCGGTGAAAATCACTACCAGTTTAAATCACAATTAAAGTTTTTACCCAACCAACCATTTTGGGTATCTGTTGTAGCTATTGATGCCTCTGATAATAAAACTGAAAAAACCATAGTATTCCAAACTGACAGCGCAATACAGTTAAACTGGTTAAGTCCAAATTTTCCATTTCACTTACAGGCAACAGAAAATAATGCATTTCAAGCATTAGTTAATGTACTTCAGAGTTCAGATAATGAATCATTTGAGGCTTGGTTAGTCGATTCAGCAGGCGAACAACAGAGTGTGCCTGTTAATCAAGCACAAACACTGCTCACATTATCAGTACCTGATATTAAGCAAGCGGGTGACTATCAGCTTAAAGTAATTGCCAAAAACACTACAGGTGATGTGCTGAGTGAGCTAATTGGTGTAATTACAGTTATTGATCAACAGTCATTACCAGTAAAAATTAGTCAGTTAACACCTGCAAATAATACAAAGGGTATAGAGCCAGATAGTTTTATTTCTGTACAGTTTAATCAGGCTATTGATATCGCAGATGTGGTAATTGATGTTAAGCAAACGGCACATGGGTTAACGTATGTAAACCCCTACCAACAAAATGCGCATAAAACTGATCAAGAAGTGCAGTTTTTATTTGCAAAAGGACATCAGTTACAACAAGTTAATTTTGATCAAGTACCTGTAAATTACTCCCCCAGTCAGTTACCAGGTAAGCATACTTTAGCTTTTTATCCTGAAGTGCCTTTAAGTTATGGTGCTGAAGTATTTGTTACCGTGCGTTATAAAGGTAAAGAATTATCAAGAAGTCACTTTTATACACGGGATTTGCCTACTTTTATTGAAGGTGGAGTGATAAACAGTTTGGGACAGCCTCAGGCTGATGTTGAAATTTTAATTAAAGAGTTAGGTCGAGTCACCAAAACCAATCAAGATGGTGCTTTTGCCTTTGGTTATGGTGATACCGCTGAACAGGTTATTCCTGAAGGTCGGTATACTTTTGTTATTAATCCACAACAAAAAATACTTGCACTGGGCACTATTGATATTCCTATGTCGATTGAAGGCGGACGCCGTAACCAATTGAGCCTTATGCAAGTGCCTAGTGTCCAGACAACGATTCCATATCAATATATTTCACGGGAACAGCAAGATATTAAACTGGCACAAGGTGATTTAGAGCTTAAGCTTTCGGGGCAACAGCTTATCTTCCCACAAGGCTACGATCGTCGTATACACACACAGTTTTTACCTGGCTCAGGTATTGTTCGACCAGTACATCCTAATTTTGGACCCAGCTGGATTTACCAGCTGCAGCCAGCAGGTATTACCACAACAGGACCTATTCATTTATCACTGGCATTACCCAAACGCCAGGGTAGTTATGATTATTTACCTGATACCTCAACCCAACCTTATTACGTACTGCTGGTGGGCTATAACGAACAGCAAAATCTTATTACACCGGTTGGAGTTGGGGAAATTAAACATCTTATGCTGACAACGTTAGAAAATCAGCCTGTAGACTTTAAGCGGTTGGATTATATTGGTTTTTATATGCCATCGAGCAAGCAACAGGAAATAGTTAAGCGTTTTGTTATTGGGGAAATTGGTTTTGCTTCATTAATAGCCATGCTTAATCAGTAGTTGATAAAAAAATAATCCTATTGCAGTGGGGTTAAATCCTTAGTAAAGCATTAATTGGCCAATGATTGATTCGTTAAGGATATACACTCACAGCGAAAGATTTTTATACCCCTAGGGCACAAGGGGGCGACCGTGAAGAGTGTATTTGGGTGTAATGTAA
>NZ_JAGSOY010000044.1 GCF_018837975.1 Zooshikella harenae
GTTGGGCAGGGGGTGTGTGGTACTGCAGTGATAGAAGCGGTCACCCAAATTGTTACAGATGTTCATCAGTTTCCTGGACATATTGCTTGTGACAGTGCTTCACTGAGTGAGTTGGTAATACCCTTATTTGATAAGCAAGGAAACTGTCGAGGGGTGTTAGATATTGATAGCCCAAGCTTAGCTCGTTTTGATCAACAGGATGCTACAGGTTTGTTACCCATTGCCAATTTGCTTATAAATAAGTGGCGCTAAAACTGGAGATATAGCAGTGCTTGTGCTTAGCTTTGGAGTAGTTGTATTTGGGTCTCCTTAAATCTATGACGGAAAAACGGCGTACTGACCGAACAAAAGTAACGTTTGTCGTTGAAGTGACCGTGCCAGAGGGTGATTCTAAGCGCTTAAAAACCCAAGATATTTCCGATGGTGGTGTGTTTCTTCTTGCAGACGACTTTTTCCCTGAAGTGGGAACATTCGTAGACATTCAGGTCGTCGGCTTACCTGGTGGTGATGCCCCTCGTTTACAAATGGAAGTTGTTCGTCATACGGACAATGGCTTTGGACTGCGTATGATAAATAAAGATGGTGACTAACCCCTAATTTGTCCTGCAGATGTGGATTACTATAACTTGCTGTAATCCATACATTGCATTGTATTGTGCTGCAAGCTATCCTCGCCCAGAATAAACATACAAGAAAAACAGTCCTCATTTTGCCTGGGGTGTAGCGCAATGCATGCAGTCGAAGTTATGAGCTTGCCGCAGCAAAGTAAGCGGCATCAGCACTCTTTTCATCAGCTTGTCGTTGGCCTTGAAGGCACTACAGAGTTTGAAATTGCAGGTAAGGGAAATTGGGTAGATTCGGAGAATGGTTGCCTGGTTCCCTCAAACTGTCCTCATTACTTTTGTGGCTGTGGTGAAAACCGTATATGGGTTGTCAATATACCGCTTGAGTTCACGTCAGCTATTGTTGCACCTGAAATGGTTGAGAGCTTGTTTAATCAGCCAGGTTATTTTGAGCTTGATCCAGAGTTACGCCAATTCATTCATGTTGCAGTACGTGAAATACAACGTTCTCCATATAACACAGCATTGGCACAGCACTTAGCTGTTAGCTTTATGTTAGCTGTTGGTGAAAGGATTCAGTCTATTGCTGAAGTTAAAGCATGCGTTGGTCCCTGGGCTAAATACAACCATACTATGCTAGCAGGCACTTCAAACGATAAACCATGTGATGCACCGCTCGATTTTTGCCGGCTTGAACGTTATGTAGAGCGTCATTTACATCAAAAAATTGCAATTACTCAACTCGCAGGACAAGCTTGCTTGAGTCCCAGCCACTTTCATGCAGTATTTAAGGCTCAGTCAGGGCTAACACCTCACCAATATGTTACTCAATTGCGTATTAAACGTGCGCAAGAGTTACTCCTTTCAACGTCCTTGTCATTAATTGAAATTGCTCAGCAAACAGGGTTTTCCAGCCAGAGTGCTCTGACTCATGCCTTAAAGCAGAAAACAGGGCAGACGCCAGGGCAGCTTCGTAAGCACGGTCGCCTTATAAGTTAGTTGTTCATTGAAAGGTAAGGGTATACGTGTGCCTTGTGCCTTTAGTTTGTTTGTTGCTTTGATGGTGTGATGCAAAGCAAGAAAACGCTGTTTTAAAAAATGCATTGCTTTAGATCAGAGTTTTTTACAAAAAAATCATAGTTTTTTGTAAGACCTGTAATCTTCTAGACGTTACATTTGGGTTAATAACAAGAGCTATATCCTTTGCTGTGGGTATAACACTTATAACAATCGCTTAAAATTTTGGAGCCTTGACTCATAACAATTAACAATTCGGGTCAAGGGTTGATAACAAAGCATTTTTGTACAGCCTAGCACGTCAAATATCGCCAATTAGGGTAACAGCATTTAAGGCCTTCCTTTTAGGTTTGGGATGAGTTTGCCTATTGCCCGATGGTTTGTGACCAGGCTGTCGGGGAGGGTGTATGTTTTCGGTCAAACAGGTTTTTGATCCAGCCTTTATTCAGCAGCAACCACAAACAATATGGCCATTTATTAGCCAAAATTATGCGGTTGATGAAACGGGTTATGTGCAGCAGCTTATTGCTATAGCTGAGCCTGATGCCCAGCAACTTCAAAAAATCACAGAAAAAGCCACCCAATTAATTGAGCAGGTTCGGGCTCAAGACGATGCTATTCATATGATTGATGCCCTCTTGCTTGAGTACAGCTTGGATACGCAAGAGGGTATTTTGCTGATGTGTTTAGCAGAGGCCCTGATGCGGATTCCTGATGCAGATACAGCTGATGCATTGATAAAAGATAAGTTAAGCGTGGCGGACTGGAAAGGACACTTAAAGAAAAGTGACTCTGTTTTGGTCAACATGTCTACTTGGGGACTACTGCTGACAGGTAAGGTCATTACACAAGATAGCCAGATTGATGGTGCGCCCACTAATGTCATTAATAGGCTGGTCAATCGTTTGGGGGAGCCAGTGGTGCGTCAGGCTATGCATCAAGCCATGAAAATCATGGGTAAGCACTTTGTGCTGGGGCGCACCATTAAAGAAGCGTTGAAGAACGGCTATAAGCCTCGAGACAAAGGCTTCACTTACTCCTTTGATATGTTGGGTGAAGCGGCACTGACTCAAGCTGATGCAAAGAAGTACTATGATGATTATGCTCAGGCGATAACCGCTGTAGGAAAAGATAACTATAAAAGCGAAGGTACTACACCACGTCCTTCTATTTCGATTAAGTTATCTGCATTGCACCCGCGTTATGAACCAACTCAGTCTCAACGGGTATTAACTGAGTTGTTTGAGACAGTTCGATCGCTCATTAAACTGGCTCGTGAACATGATGTTGCGATTACGATTGATGCTGAAGAAGCTGATCGTTTAGAACTGTCTCTACAACTTTTTGAGAAGCTTTATCGGGACCCAGTAAACCAAGGTTGGGGTAAGTTGGGCTTAGTGGTACAGGCTTATTCAAAGCGGGCTTTGCCTGTTCTTGCCTGGCTGGCATCGTTGGCAGCACAACAGCGTGATTGTATCCCTGTTCGCTTGGTAAAAGGGGCATACTGGGATAGTGAAATAAAGCATTGCCAACAGTTAGGGTTGGTGGGATATCCAGTTTTTACCCGTAAAGACGCGACTGATATTTCCTATTTAGTTTGTGCCCGCTTTTTGTTGGAAGGCCACTTAAGAGGACTTATTTATCCTCAGTTTGCCAGCCATAATGCGCATACTGTGGCCAGTGTGCTAAGCATGGCAACCCACAAAGAGTTTGAGTTTCAGCGGTTACATGGAATGGGGGATGCACTTTATAACACTGTCATTACCAACTATAAGCAAAATGTAAGAATTTATGCGCCTGTTGGAGCGCATAAAGATTTATTGCCGTACTTGGTTCGTCGCCTGTTAGAAAATGGCGCTAACTCATCTTTTGTGCATCGCTTGGTTGATGCAAGGACCCCTGTTTCTGAGCTGGTTAAACACCCTGTGGCTCAAATTCAGCAGTATGCTTGTGTAGCGAATAACCGTATTCCCTTGCCTTCACACCTCTATGGTAGCCAACGTTTGAACTCCAAAGGCTTCAATATTGCTATTCAGTCTGAGTCGCAATGGTTGGCCGAACAACGACAGGCTTTTATGCATCACCAGTGGCAAGCGGGCCCAATTGTCAATGGTCAATCGCTGCTTGATGGGAGTTTGGAATCGGTTATCAGTCCCTATAACCCTGAGGATCAGGTGGGCAACATTGTTTGGGCTACGGATGAGCATGTCGCCAAGGCTATGCAATCGGCTTATGACGGTTGGGCTGTTTGGAATGCGACGCCAGTATCTGAGCGAGCGGCTTGCTTTCAGCGTGTTGCCGATTTACTGGAAGCGAATATAGCTGAGTTAATTGCTCTTTGTCATCGTGAAGCGGGTAAGACTATCCAGGATGGTATTGATGAGATACGCGAGGCGGTCGACTTTTGTCGTTACTATGCATTGCAAGGACTGCAAATGTTTGGGACTGAGCAAGTGATGCCTGGCCCAACAGGGGAAAGTAATCATTTGTACTGGCAAGGTCGGGGGATTTTTGTCTGTATTAGTCCATGGAACTTCCCGTTGGCCATTTTTATGGGACAGGTTGTTGCCGCCTTAGTATCAGGCAATACCGTTATCGCTAAGCCTGCAGAACAAACCAGTTTAATAGCGCATCGTGCTGTTGAGTTGCTACTAGAAGCAGGTATACCCGCCAATGTTATTCAGTTTTTGCCTGGTGATGGGGCTACTGTTGGTGCCAAGCTTGTTGCTGATGAGCGTATTGGGGGGGTGGTGTTTACGGGGTCAACCCAAACGGCTCAGGCAATTAATCAGCAACTGGCTGCACGTAAGGGAGCAATTATCCCTTTAATTGCAGAAACGGGCGGCCAGAATGCAATGATTGTGGATAGTACTGCATTGCCTGAGCAGGTTGTGCGAGATGTTGTGCAATCAGCTTTTGCTTCAGCTGGGCAGCGGTGTTCTGCATTACGCGTACTATTTGTGCAGCAGGATGTGGCACCCCGTATTTTGGAGTTGCTTGCAGGCGCAATGGCTGAGTTAAAAGTGGGAGACCCCAGTGCTTTATCAACGGATGTGGGCCCTGTGATAGACAGTGATGCTAAGCAGTTGCTAGTTAGTCATATTAATCAAATGCAGCAAGAGGCAGAACTCATTGCTGAAGGCGCCGTACCTTCTTCGCAGAAAGGCTATTTTATTGCTCCCACTGCGTTCAAAATTGATTCTATGGCGCAGTTGCAGCAGGAAAACTTTGGTCCGATTCTTCACGTTGTAACTTATGCAGCTCAGGCGCTTGATCAGCTGATAGATCAGATCAACCTAGCAGGTTATGGATTGACATTGGGTATTCATACCCGAAATGAAGCAACGGCTGAGTATATTGATCAACGGGTACGCATTGGTAATGTGTATATCAATCGTAACCAAATTGGTGCCGTCGTGGGCGTACAACCATTTGGTGGACAGGGATTGTCGGGCACAGGACCTAAGGCTGGTGGCCCTCATTATCTTTATCGGTTTGCTACAGAACGCACTCGTACGGTTAATACCACTGCAGTGGGTGGCAATGCGACACTATTGTCACTGGGTACTGAGAGCGTGTAGCCTTTAGGCGTGAGTCAGTGTAGACTCGCGCCTTTTCTTTTTTAGGTGTAGCTAATCTAGTTATGGCTGCAAGTTTCGAATGTAGATGTTTTAAGTAACACTGCATTCAATCATCCCCTTATTACAGCTTGATCGCTGTAATAAGGGTGATTACATAAAAATAGTGAGCAAGGAGCTAATTTATACACATTGGTGAGGAGGGTAACTCGCTTTCTCTGTGTATTTTAAGTTGGCAGTGCTCTGGATTTGCTGGGATGCTTTTTGGAGAATAACAATAACGTGTCGGAAGACACTACCAGTAGTGGGGTTTAACTTGATGTCAGACGCAGTAAATAACGTAATTATTACCTCAACGTTTTTAGTGTACCTCGTGGGTATGTTGCTGATCGGTTGGTGGGCTTACCGGCGGACAGCGGATTCCTCAGATTACTTTTTGGGAGGGCGTTCTTTAGGTCCATGGCCTGCTGCATTAAGTGCTGGGGCCTCAGATATGAGTGGTTGGTTGTTACTTGGGTTACCTGGTTATGCATTTGTTTCAGGTATGGAATCGGCCTGGTTAGCAATTGGTTTATTGGTGGGTACGTGGCTTAACTGGTTGATTGTTGCTCAACGGCTACGTACATACAGTATTGTCGCTAATAACTCGCTAACCTTACCTGAATTTTTTTCAAACCGATTTGCCGATCGATCTAACTTACTACAAGTGATTTGTGCCATCTTCATTTTGCTCTTTTTCTTGTTTTATACCAGTTCTGGACTAGTGGCTGGTGGCAAGCTATTCAATCAGGTTTTTGGGGTTGACTATACGTGGGCTGTATTGATAGGCATGGTCTGCGTTGTTTCATACACCTTATTTGGTGGGTTTTTAGCAGTATCCTGGACTGATCTGGTGCAAGGTCTTTTGATGGCTGCAGCGTTGCTTATTGTGCCGATCATTGCTATTCAAACCAATGGTGGGTTTGATGCAACGCTTGTGGCTGTTAAGACGAAAAATCCAGAGATGCTGACATTGTTTAATGATGTAAAAGGTGATCCCCTTTCATTAATTGCAATACTTAGTCTGCTTGGGTGGGGGTTAGGCTATTTTGGTCAGCCGCATATCTTGGCTCGTTTTAAGGCCGCTCGTGCCAATAAAGAGATTCCAACCGCAAGAAGGATCGCTGTCAGCTGGACAGCATTAAGCCTCTTGGGTGCCGCATTAGTGGGGTTTGCTGGAATAGGCATGGAGCAAACAATCGGTGACTCAGAAACAATTTTTATGGTCATGGTGAATGCGCTATTTCACCCTGTTATTGCTGGAATTTTATTAGCGGCTATCTTGGCTGCCATTATGAGCACCGCTGATTCACAATTACTGGTATGTTCTTCAGCAGTAGCAGAAGATTTTTATAAAGCGATTGTCAAAAAAGATGCAAGCCCAAAACAAGTGATGATTATTGGTCGGGTAGCCGTATTAAGTATTGCGGTCATCGCGACATTACTTGCATTGAATGAAAACAGCAAAGTGCTTGATTTAGTGTCATATGCTTGGGCTGGTTTTGGGGCTGCATTTGGCCCAGCACTGGTACTTTCCCTCTATTGGAAACGGATGAATTTACCTGGTGCGCTGGCAGGGATTATCGTGGGTGGTCTAACAGTCGTTGTGTGGAAACAGTTTGAAGGTGGGTGGTTTGATTTATATGAAATTATTCCAGGCATTATGCTTTCACTGGTCTCAATTATAGGCGTTTCGCTGATGACTGATGAACCTGCAGAAGAAATAAACCAACAGTTTGAGGAAATGAAAAAAAGTTTGGAAACACTTTAAGTTAGCTTATAAGTGTTATTCCTCTTACTAAATAAGGCGGCAGTTGCCGCCTTATTTTTTATTTATGCCCTTCAAGAATCATTTTTATAAAGGGGTTAGTCGTCTATTCTGCCATACCTTTAAACCATACATAAAAGGGCCAGAGTAGTGCACCAATAACAATAACACACAGTAAAACATCGCCGATTTGATGCTCAATCTCGTCTAGCTTTTCCAGCCATTTATATTTTTTATTAACCATGTGTTTGCTAGCAAGCTGGGGAATTAAATAAGCACACAAGGAGCAAAACAAAGCCGTACTTTTAGGATAGGCCCATAATGTAAACGTTGCTTAAGGAGTTTGTGAGTGTATTAAGTGGGGGGCGTTAAAATTCCCTGCATAAGTGTATTGGCAATTGCTTTTATGAGTTGTTCATTATCTTCAACGCGACTTTGGTCAATAAGCTCGTCAATGAGCAAAGATGCTAAGCCATGCACCGTAGACCAGGCACTCAAGGCTAATAACTCTGTTGCTGCAGCACGAAACACGCCTTGGCTAATACCAGCTTCAATTATTTGCAGGATCGCATCGTAGGACTGTTCTGTGGTTCGGTCTAATCCAGGAAAGCATCTGTCATGGAAGTGAGCGCTGCCAAACATTAGGCGGTAATGTTCTGGATGAGTAAGTGCAAACTTAACATAGCTGGCACCTGCTTGCTCCATAGCAGAGACTGGGTCATGTTGTGCAGTTTGCGTTGCGGGTTGAAGAGCCTGAGCTAATAAATTGAAACCTTCAGCAGCAAGCTCAGCCAACAGCGCATCTTTATCTGCAAAGTGGCGATAGGGAGCGGTTTGCGAAACACCCAAGTCCCGTGCTAAAGCGCGAAGACTGATTTTGTCAGCACCATATTGTCGAACGTGGTCAAGTGCTACTGAAAGTAAAGCTGCTTTTAGGTTACCGTGGTGATAAGTAGGCTTTTGCATGTGTCGCGACAACCTTAGGTTTTCTTTTTTCTAAAGTACGACACATGTTGACACTGAGTACATTGAATGTCTAGTGTTGGTCAGTTGTGTTTCAAAAATCCAGTATTAACTAGGTGATAACTGTGTCCTTTTAAATATGGCTTGTGGGTTGGGGGTGTGCCAGAGGGTTGGTAAACACTGAATCCATTCCCACGTAATTTGCTTCAGGGTGGTATCTGTTCATGGTGGCACGTACTTTAGGTTCTTCGTGACGTCGTGCATCAACCATAATCAAATATTTGCCATTGTCCAAAGCATCATGAAATTGGCTAATCTTATAGTTTTCATGAGACAACCCTGCTAGGCCTCCAACCCAGGTACCAAACATAGTGAATAGAACAATAACGATCAAAAATGTCATCCAGTGAACATCAGTACCTGTTGGGTTGAGCTGTAACGTAGCATATCCGGCGATGGAACCGAGTAAAAAACCAATCAGTGCACCCTGTTCACCTCGGTGAATGAGGTCGCAACGTTGTAAGGGGGTTGCTGCATGAAGCTGGTGATTATATAGGCCTGCATCATCCTGGCTAAGGACATGAAAACGCCAGTCAGTGATGCCTTCTTCATGTAAATCTTCTGAGATGCGCTCAACTTCGTCAATTTCATCAGCTAAATAATAAAGTCGTTTCATGATATAGCTGCCCTTTGTTAATGATTCTCCCTTAAATATAAGTATTAGCCTCGTTAATATCAGGTCTTAGATCATTTTTACATCAACACTAAATTGAATAATGCTGTATGTTTTACTTGTTGGCTAGAGGGGGGAGGGCACAGCATCCGTTATTCTTTTGAAAACGATGGAAACGGATTAAACACCTATTGTGCTCAACCAGTTGTACAATAGTTCAACAATTGTCTTTGTTTTTGCTACTGAGTAGGCATGATTGGTCTGGTTATTTTCCCAGGGTTGCATGTTAATATGTTCAACCTTTTGTTTTGAATTTCTAGAGCGATGGTTATGGTTGAAAACACCGAGCAAAAAAAAGATCGTCCTTTTTTTCGTCGCGGACGTCGCTGTTTACTCATTTTGGGTGGGATATATGGGAGCTATGCTGCCATTGTCGGCTTGGTAATACCGTATTTTGCGTCTGATTTAATGAGTTGGTTGCTTGCTGATAAGCCTGACTATCAAGTAAAGCTAAACAAGCTGGCTATTAACCCCTTTACTTTACAAGTTTCAGCTCACGATGTGTCATTGATTTATCAACCTAATGCTAAGGTTAAGCCTGTGAAGCAGGCAGGTTTTGAAACGCTGGACTTTAATTTTGATATATGGCCTTTAGTACTGGGGCAAATTAACATGCCATCGTTTAGCGTACAGCAGCCGTATGCTCTAGTTGATATTAATGCCTCAGGCCAGCTTAACTGGTTGAGACTAGCCCCAGAAAACACATCATCACAAGAAGAAAAGCGGTCAACATCAGTTAATAAAAATACTGGTGAAAATACGACAGCATTGCCCAATGTTCTTATTGACACAATTACGCTAACAAACGGCAAAGTGGTTTTTCGCGATCAGCGTTTAAAGCAAGGTAAGGATATTATTATTGATGATATTGGGTTATCTGTAACCAATGTGAGTACCCAAACAGGTCAATCTACAGCATTATCACTTTCCTCAAAGTTGAACTCTGGTGGTCAGGTAACTGTTTCTGGAGAGGCTGATATTGCTGAGCAGCATGTTAAGTTTCAGTCTCAAGGTAAGGCTATTTCAATAGGCTTTGTTCAACCTTGGCTGTCATCGTTGGGATCTAACCTTAACATTAACAAAGGTAAACTTAATTGGGATGCCAATATAAACTGGAACCCTCAAACTGGGCTAACAACGAAAGTTAAAAAGGTTGCTGTTCAAGATATTGCTGTAGCAACGACGGCTGCGTGGTCTGCTTCTTTGTCTGAGGCGGTTGTGCAAGATCTGGAGCTGGTTTTGAGTAAGCAGCGATTGTCGATCCCCAATATTCAGCTAACCGGTCCTGCCTTACGCTTGACATTAGGGCAAGATGGTCAGCCTAAAGACCTACCCTTTTTTCCTGCTTCTTCCGAGACGCCTGCTGAAACTGTACCTTGGCAGTGGCAAGTTTCGGATATTCAACTCGTAAATGGCAGTCTGCATCTCCAAAATCAACAACTTACACCTGCTGTTGATCATGAAGTCCGTTTGACAAGTGTTGCTATTAAGGGCGTATCCAGTGACTTTAGCAAACCCATCAGTGTTTCTATCAATAGTCAGGTCATGCCTTCAGGTGATGTTTCTGCTACGGGGGAGCTAAACCTGAAGTCAGGGGTTACCAATTTACAGCTAAGTGTTGGCAAGTTAGGGCTTACTTCTGCTTCTCCCTATATCAAGGCTAAGCGTCTGAAGGTTAATCGAGGTGAGTTGGGCAGTGAATTACGCATCTCAGGAAATCTACAGCAACCAGATGCTTGGAAGGTGCAAGGTACGCTGGTTGTCTCAGATCTACAGCTTGTAAACTTAAAGAACCAGCCTTTACTTTCTTGGCAGTCTTTGCAGGGAGATCAGCTCAATTTTTCAATGCAGCCGTTGGGGTTAACTATAAATGAGTTAGCATTAACTAACCCATTTATTGATATGCAAATTAATCGTCAACGTAAATTGAATTTTTTACAGTTGGCATCAGGTGATCAGCAAGAGCCTGCAAATGACAAGAATAAGAACGCTGCAGTAAAGAAGACAGATTTTGCTTTTTCTCTACAGCGCTTGACTATCACTAATGGCAAGATGCACTTTAGTGATGAGTCTTTGGTTCGAAAGTTTGTTAGTGATGTAGAAAAGCTTTCAGGACATATTGGGCCAATAGATACCAAACAGGCGAAACTTGCGAAAATTGATTTAAGTGGGCAGGTAGAAAAACAGTCACCAGTGAGCATTTCAGGTGAGTTTTTTCCGCTCAATTTTAATCAGCAAGCCAATTTGAAAATGCACTTTGAGCGTTTACCACTTCGTAGTCTTACGCCATATTCTGGACAGTTTGTGGGGTACGCTATTAAGTCAGGGAGTTTGCAGGCTGATTTGCATTACCGGGTAAAGAAGAGCCAGTTAGTGGCGAATAATCGTTTTGTTATCAAGCAGTTAACGTTAGGAGAAAAAGTTAAAAGTCCTGAAGCCGTTGATGTACCACTGAAGCTAGGTATTGCACTATTAAAAGACAGTCGAGGTAATATTGACCTTGATTTGCCTGTGAAAGGTAATTTGTCAGAGCCAGACATCAGTTATGGTGGATTGATTCTGAAAGCACTTTTTAGCAATATTACTAAGGTGGTGACTTCTCCGTTTACCGCACTTGCCGGGTTGTTACCAGAAGGTTCAGAAGATATTCAACAACTGAGCTTTAAGCCTGGGAGCTATGAAATATCATCAGAGTTTCAAGATCATTTACATCAGTTGGTTAAAGCTTTACAAGAGCGCCCTAAGTTGCAATTAACGATTACTGGACAGGCTCATGAGCTGCTAGATAGTAAAGCAATCGCTTACCAGTTGCTTGAGCAACAGCTTCAACAGGTTTATCTCAAGCAGAATCCAAAACTGGCTAAAACATTAGGGAAAGAAGCATTTGAGTTAACCACATTACAGCGGCAGAAAGCGCTTACTGAATTATATGAAATGTGGCTGGATCAAAGGCGAATTAAGCCGCTTACAAAGCAGGTCATACAGGACTCGACCCAGTTGGCTGAGCAGCTTGTAGTCAAAATACCTGTGCCACCCATTACTATTCGTGCACTGGCTGAGCGGCGTGCACAAGCTATAGCAGACTTTCTTGTCGATCAATATGGTTTAGCGAAGGAGCGAGTTGCGTTGCTGGAGGTCAACACCCTATTAAAGCCAGATAAGGATAATACCATTCCTACGCTACTGGGATTGCAAGTCCTTGGTGAAAAGCAAGGCAACTGATGTGCATGAGTGGTCGTGAACGTATCGGTGATGATATTTGTCTCATCAAAACACAAGGAACTATTCATGAAAGATCTGAAAGTGGAAGTTAAGAAACGTTCAGCAGAGTCTAACTCGCAAGAGAATGAATTGGATGAGCAGCGAAAGCATGCGATCCAACGCCTGCTTAAGAAACATCATAACGTCAAACAGGTATGCCAGAAGCTAAATGAGCAAGCCGTTAATTCTCCTGATGGTCAACCTTGGCATTATGAGATGTTGGTAGCAGAGTGTCAGCGTCTCAAGATTGCTCTTCACTAGTCGAGTCATTTGACAATGGGTAGGGGTTTTTTTTGAGTAGCTCTGAAAAGGCTTGCTGCTTTTCGCTTGTTGAAAGTGTTTGCTGTTGACTTTGTGATGTATCAGGAACTAGAGGGTTTAAATCCCATGTCTCGTTACTGATAGGTGCTACTTGTGCTTGATCTGGTGTGCTTTGTTGATTAGGTTCTGGGTGAACTGAATCTGATGTTGTAGCAAGGTGCAGCCAGCTATCAATCACATCAAGTGCTTCAATTAAGCCTGCTATTTCAGCGCTATCCTCTGTTAATGCCTGTAGCTTTTTCAAAATGTTTTCGCGGATTTTTACCACCTTGGCAGGTGTCAATTGAGCTTGGTTTGCGTTTAACCATTGTTGTGCAGATAAGCCATTTGTTGCCATAACAGGTACAAGTTACTTCGTGAAAAATAGACCTGCAGTGTAGCACTAACCTTTAATACAAGTGAATGTGCAGATTGCTCAGGTCTTTTCGGTATAGGTTGGAATTTAAGAAGTATATGATTGATCGTCAGTCTGTTAGTGCCTGCTTAGCTAAGCTGGAAAAACTTGTCGACACTCACTGTATAAATGGAACGACCTGGCCGATCATCTGTCGTGTAATGTTGCCAATAAGCTTGGATCCTAAGCAGTGGCCTAACTGGTTATCGGTTCAGTCTGTTGTACCTCAACTCTATTGGCAACAGCGTGAGCAAACGTTAACTGTCGCAGCTTTAGGCAGTGCAGATACACTTAAGGATATGGGGCTTGTTAGCGAGTTAACGGCGGGTGTGGAGAAGCGGTTGGCGAGCACGGTTATTGGGGATGGTATTCCACGGTACTGGGGTGGTGTGGGTTTTGATCAGACTCAGCCGTGGCAAAATTTTCCAGGTGCTTTGTTTTTTTTACCCAGTTTGTCTTTAGAGGCACAGGGTGGGCAGCAGCATCTCATATTGCAAACTTATCTTGAGCATGCAGACCAATGGCCTATTAAGCGTTTAGCACTCCGAAAACTTGTGTCAGGCCTTCGTTGGTCTTTACCCAGACAGCCATCGTTGCCTCACTATGTACACTGCCATGATGAACCCAATGCGGAAGGTTGGCAGCAACAGGTGAAGGCGAGCTTAAAGGCGATTAAACAAAGGTCATGTGACAAAGTAGTGCTAAGCCGGCGACGACGCTTGATCTTTAATCATAGTGTCAGTCCTTGGCAGCTCTTAAATATTTGGCAAACCAGTAGACCACACCTAAGTTATCCGTTTTGTTTATGTTTACAGCCTGGTGAGGGGGTGGTGGGATGTTCCCCTGAGCAATTATTTAGCCTGAAAAACAGAGCGTTAACAACAGAGGCTTTAGCTGGCTCTATGCCCAGGTCCGCTGATGCTGAAAGGGATGCTCAGTGTAGTAACGCTCTGCTCAGCAGTGCAAAGTTGCAACGTGAGAATCAGTGGGTTGTTAAATTTATCCAACAACAGTTAGCCCCCCTCGTCAAGCAGCTGGCTTTAGGTCAGTTAAATGTAAAGTCACTGCCTTATATCCATCATTTGTTCCAATCGGTCAGCGCACAGCTTTTATCCGATACTACTGTTGCTGATATCCTGAGAGCTTTACATCCAACACCTGCTGTTAAGGGTTTTCCTGCGCATTCTGCACAGCAAATTATCAGGGATCAAGAAACGTATCCTCGAGGTTGGTATGCTGGAGCGCTAGGTTATTGGGGCAACAATCAGGCTGAGTTTTGCGTCACTATCCGCAGTGCTCATGTGCACCGTACTGTCAGCAATCGTGGCGTTGATTCGAAGATGCAGCCAGGTAACGCCGTTCACTACTTAGTCGATTTATTTAGTGGTGCTGGGTTAGTTGAAGGTTCTGAGGCTGACCTGGAGTGGCAAGAATTGGATCAAAAACTTTCGCAGTTTATGGAGTACATGCAACATGCAGCAACCGATAATGCTATTGCCCAACTTTAGTAGTATCAGTGCCTGTTGGGCATGGCTTGCATTACAAGAACTGTATCGGCTAGGTGTAGAGCATGTATGCGTAGCACCTGGGTCTCGATCAGCACCTTTGATTCTTCAGCTACCACGTGTACCTCAGCTACAGGTACATGTACATCCGGATGAGCGAGGACTAGGTTTTTTTGCTTTGGGACTCGCTAAAGCTTGTGAGAGACCGGTTGCTATCATTACTACCTCAGGAACTGCAGTAGCAAACTTATTACCCGCGGTGGTGGAAGCGGCTATGACCCATACCCCACTCATACTGTTGACTGCTGATCGTCCTCCTGAGTTACTGGCTTGTGGTGCTAATCAGGCAATACATCAGCCAGGTATATTTAGCTCATATCTTCAATATGAAGCACAGTTACCTGTGCCAACAGTAGACGTGAATCCTGCTTTTGTGCTTTCAACCATTGATGTCTTAGTGGCTAAAGCTTCTGTTGAAGGGCATCAGGGACCCGTTCATTTAAACTGGTCGTTTCGGGAGCCGCTTTATTCTGATATTGCTGATCACGCAGCAATAAATACCTTCTCTGCAGACAAAGCTTTGCACTCGCTTAAACGGTGGTTGATAAGTACACGGCCGTTTACACATTATGCCCAACTTCCAGCATCAGTAGCCTGTAATGAAGTGGGTAAGGGGCTAGTGAATGTTGAAACTGATACGGCAACACTCATTGAGCAACTGATAACGACTCAACATGGCATTTTAGTGTTAGGGGCGGGACTTACTCGTGCTGACGTAGCAGGCATTATGACCCTGGCTGAGCAGTTGCAGTGGCCTGTACTTGCGGATATACAGGCTATAGGGCTTGTAGGGGAGCATCCTTTGTTATTGCCTCATCATAGTCTTTGGCTGAGTCATCCTGCCGTAAAACGCTGGTTGGATCAGGCAAGTCTGGTTTTACAATTTGGCTCCCACCTGGTTGCTAAAGCGCTACTGAATTATTTACAACATTTTGCGGGTGATTATTGGCTGGTGGCCTCTGCTTTCGAACGCTATGATCCAAGCCATCAGGTTCATTTGCGTTTACAAGTCATACCCGAAGTGTGGTGTAAACAGTTTAATCAGTATCTATCTAAAAAAACTGATGTGCCATCCCCTTGGTTAACAGCCTTGCAGCAGGTTAATGAGCAGCTTAGGCATACTGTATTACAGCAATTACCTGGAGATAATGATCCTATGTCTGCACTAGCCATTCCTGCAGTCATAAAGACTTGTCTTCCTGTTTCTGGTTACCTTTTTGCGGGTAACAGTATGGCAATTCGCTTGCTGGATGCTGTTGTGGGGACACGCCCGGATTGGCAGCTTTTTGCAAATCGAGGTGCGAGTGGCATTGATGGTTTGCTGGCTACTGCGGCGGGGGTAGCACAAGGTGCAGGCCAGCCAGTGACGCTATTTTTAGGCGATTTATCTTTATTACATGATTTGAACTCATTGTTGCTTCTTAAGCAGCTTATTTCTCCTTTAATAGTGATCGTTCTAAATGATGATGGTGGTGGTATCTTTCACCATTTTCCTTTAACAGAACAAACGCGTCAGGATTATTTTACGGCAGCACATGGTGTTCACTTTCAATCAGCAGCCAAACTGTTTTCACTCGATTACTGTAATCCAAAGCGGGTTGTAGATTTTAAGCGTGATTATCAAGCAGCACTCAATCGCAACACCTCTACTTTGATTGAAATTAATACTGCGAATGCACAAGCTTATGACCAGCTGCAATCACTCAATAAGTCAGTTGAAGTATGTTGTGATCAATGGTTTGGTCAAAGTGAGATGGAAGCGACTGCAAAGTGAGTGGAAATTTTTTTAAGAATAATGTGTAGGAATAGTAATTAATGAGTGAGTTGGTGACATCTCGTATTGAGCAAGTGATGGATTGGCAAACCCAAGATTATGGTTTTCAGGATATTGTTTACCAAACGGCAGGTGGTATAGCGAAGCTAACGATTAATCGGCCTGAAGTGAGAAATGCATTTCGTCCACAAACAATACAAGAGCTACAGCAAGCCTTTCATCATGCGCGTTATGATGAGTCAGTGGGTGTTATTATCCTCACTGGGGCAGGTGATCTGGCGTTTTGCTCTGGTGGTGATCAGCGTGTACGTGGTGAATATGGTTATGCCGATAGTGGGGGCACTCAGCATTTAAATGTGTTGGATTTACAACGACAAATCCGCACGTGTCCTAAACCCGTTGTCGCGATGGTAGCTGGTTATGCCATAGGGGGAGGCCATGTACTGCATTTGGTGTGTGATTTAACAATCGCCGCTGATAATGCTCGCTTTGGTCAAACAGGGCCAAAAGTAGGTTCGTTTGATGGAGGCTATGGTGCAAGTTATTTGGCGCGTATTGTTGGTCAAAAGAAAGCGCGGGAAATATGGTTTTTATGTCGACAATATGATGCACAACAGGCGCTGTCTATGGGGCTGGTAAATCATGTGGTGCCGTTGGCAGCGCTTGAAAAAGAAACGGTCGCATGGTGTCAGCAAATGCTAGAAAACTCACCGATGGCCTTACGCTGTTTGAAAGCAGCATTAAATGCAGATTGTGACGGACAGGCCGGTCTTCAGGAATTAGCAGGTAATGCGACACTGTTGTTTTATATGTCTGAAGAAGCACAAGAAGGACGGAATGCCTTTTTAGAAAAACGCCCACCTGAATTTGATAAGTTTAAACGTAAGCCCTGATGCCTAGAGTCATCAGCCACATTAGCGTGAGCCGTTATCAGATTCCTTTGCGGGGAACAAAGCCGTTTGCTAATCAACACCACTATCGTGAGGGGTTATTGATTAGTCTATGGGACTCGGATGGCTTTTGTGCGCAAGGGGAAGTGGCGCCTTTGGCAGGCTTTAGTCGCATGGATTTAAATGCCTGCCAGTCTTGGTTAATAAAGCACTTAAGTTGTTGGCTAGCGAAGGCTATTCCCACCCGTTGGGATTGGTCACTACAACCCGTTTTTTATCAGTGGCATTCGTCTCCTGTGCCTGATAGTTGCAAAATGGGTTTAGACGCAGCTTGGCTAGAACTGGTTCGCCAGCAGCCATTATCCATTGATAAAAAAACTATCATTCCACGCTGTGCGCTAATCAGTGATTTGTCTTCAGGGGTAATGGCTAACAAGTTTAACAAGGGTAAAGCCTTTATCCGTAATGGCTTATCACCTGCAAGAGAAGCTGATCCTATTAAAGCTGTGAAAGTCAAAGTAGGGCATGAACCTTGGCAGATGACACGACCACTGCTGATGTCATTGCGAACCCATATTCCCTCAGAAATAGCACTTTGTTTGGATGGCAACCAAAAGATGCTGCTTGAAGATGCTGTGAGTTTAGTTGATAGCCTGCAAGTAGCTTATTTTGAAGAGCCATTAACTCACAATAGGCAACACGCTGATTTCTTTTTACGCAGTGGAATACCTTATGCGTGGGATGAAACGCTACAGGTTGCCAGTCAGATTTCAGCAGGAAAATGGATCTCAACACTCACTGAGCAAAAAAGCTGGCAGGAGAAAGGGCTGTCGACGATTGTTTTAAAACCAACCTTGTTGGGTGGCTTATGGCAAGCCTGGCAACTTGCGCAGATGGCAGCTCATGCCGGAAAGTCAGTTATTTTAAGCTCAGCCTTTGAAAGTAGTTTAGGCATCAGTCAGTTAGAGTGGTTTGCTACACAGTTTCCTGGTTTAGCGTGGGCTGGGCTGGATACATTACAATTTATGCAAGCGAAACTTCAGCGTATACCCAGAATGTGGAGCTGTTTTGAGCCTCAAGTTGATCTACCTGTTGCCAATCAGGAGGTGGTATGGGTTCAGTAGCTGCAGAAGGAGAATCGTTTTTTTGTCCTGTTCGAACTCAAGCGATAAACCATCCTGACCGTATTGCTGTTCACCTTCAACATGAAAAAGCACTTAGTTATTCTGCTTTAGATCTGAGTGTCTCGGTTGTTCAACAGCAGTTAGCACAACAGATTTCTCCTGGTGATCAGGTTGTTGTTCAGCTTGGTAACTCGTTTCATCAGGTGGTTTTGCTACTGGCATTGTGGCGTTGTAGAGCGGTGGTGGTTCCATTAAATCCCGCACTTTCTGCAAAGGCCACTATTCATTTTATAGATAAGGTTGAAGCGTGTTTTGCCTACCCAGAAAAGACGGCAAATGTGTTGCAGATACCACTCCTTCAATTTTCTTTTCCTAGTCGGGATATGGGGGGGAGGAGGGCGCAACGTCAATGTGCCTCTATTTCACTCGGAACAGAAAGGCAGTTGGTGACACTGTTATTTACCTCTGGCTCAACAGGTGAACCCAAAGTAGTTGCCCACAGTTTGGGTAATTATTGGGCAAGTGCTCAGGGAACGTTAGCAAAACTTCCACTGGCGTCAGAGGACTGCTGGTTGCTTTCGCTGCCTTTGTATCATGTGGGAGGCTTAGCCACATTATGGCGGGTGTGGCTGGCAGGTGCAGCATTAGCCATTGCAGAAGATAAGTCATATCAACTGGCCGTTTATCTGCAACTGCCGATTACCCATTGCTCATTGGTAGCAACGCAACTTCGACGATTGTTGGTGCAAGGATTAGCGAATAACTCAGGACCGTTAAAGGCCATTATTTTGGGTGGAGGACCTGTACCTGATTCATTACTTGCAGCGCTGCCATCATCTGTTCAAAGCTGGATGAGTTATGGACTGACAGAAATGACGGCAATGGTCACCCTTGGTCGTTGGCAAGGTGACAGCCAGTTAGCTGGAAGTTGTTTGCCTCAGCGAGAAATAACATTACACCCCGATGGGGAAATTTGGGTGAGAGGCGAAACCTTATGCCTTGGTTATTGGCAACAAGGAACAATTCGCTCGATTCTCAATGACTGGGGCTGGTTTGCCACTCGGGATATAGGTCAATGGTGTCAGCAAGATAAGCTATTACCACCAAAATGCTTAAAGGTACTTGGGCGATTAGATGCTCAGTTCATCTCTGGAGGGGAAAATATTCAGCCAGAGGCTATTGAAGCCATACTGTATCAACAAGAAGGTGTTCAGCGGGCTTTAGTATGTGCCATTGCAGATCAGGAGTTTGGCCTGCGACCTGTTGCGATAGTTGATGTTTCGCATACTTGCCATTGGCAGCCAAATCTGTGGCAATCTGCAATTATTGAACAGTTCCCTAGGTTTTGTGTGCCTGATCATTGGCTTAAGTGGCCAGTGGCGTTACAGGTTGGAGGTCTAAAGGTGAGCAGACAACAACTTAAAAAGTGGGCTGAGCTCCAGTTAGAAGCTTAAGTTAATCGTTATATCGGAAATTTGAGCGTAAGTGAATGCCTATGCAGCCTCAAACTATGCGACTATTTTGGGCTATTCAGTATCCCCCGGAGCAGGGGAAAAAGCTTATCAAGTGGCTTAATAAGCAAGCTGACTTGTCAGGTCTATCTAAGATACGAGGGATTCGTTGGCTTGATCCAGCATTCTTACACTGCACCTTGCATTTTATGGAAGCGTTTCCTGTGGAAGCCATTCCTGGCATGGTGGAGCAAGTCCAGTCGCAAGTCAGCTTGCTGCCTTTAAAAGAAGGGAGTGGAGCATTTAGTTGCGAGCTAGATCAATGGCATTTACTACCAAGACCAGCAAAACCAAGGGTTCTCGTATTATCTTTAGTCCCTGAAAAGTTGCTGGCTCGTTTTGCAAGCATGTTGCAACAAACAGCAGTAAGGTGCTTGGAGACAGTGGGAAAAGCTGGAGAACAGGTGGAGGCTCATTTTTTTGCACAAAAGGGAGATTCGACGGCTTATCAAAGAGCACAGCATAAAAAAGCATTCTTTGCTCATCTCAGTGTCGCTCGAGGAAAGCCTGAGGTGCTTAAGCAATTATACCGTGGAGTTGCTGAGCTTCCGGATAACTTGAAGGTTTTTACTGTTAATAAACTGGTACTCATTGCCAGTGAGTTACAACCCCAAGGGGCTCAGTATTATGTGCTGGCAACTGTTCCCCTTGAAAGTACTGTGGGTGATGTTTAGTAGGCCATTGCTGCTGCACTATAATCTTCAGCTAAATCAACAGTGTAATCCAAACCATAAATACGCATCTCGGTGATTAACTGCTGATCGGGAAGTTGCTGGTAGTGCTTAATTAATAATGCACGATATACCGCCAAAAGTATTTCATCACTCAGTTGCTGAACTTGTTGACGTGAGTAAACGCTTTGCCCAATAAGAAACTGTTGAATCACTTCATTATTCGTATTGCGCTGCATAATTGTGTCAACTAAGGTCACAATAAGTTTGTGGGTGGTACTATCCTGATGAGTACTAAGAGCCTGATGAGCACTAAGAGCAGGCATGATTAATCTCCTTATCATTCATTGACTGTTTTGGGTTTGGCTCAGTATAGGATCAGAAATAACACACATCATTCTTCCAGTATGCTATACAACCTAAAGAAGCATAGCATTATTACAGGACTACGGTGATGATTAGTCACTTTATTAAACTTTATAATTATAACGATGATAAGCTGGATAAATTTCAGAAGCGGCGGATAGCAGTTGAAGCAGCATTAGAACTTATTAAGGTAAATGCTTCTAGCAGCACTAATTTGTCATCAGATATGAGCCAGCTTGAGCGTTATACTAATCTTATTCAGCAAGTGCTTGATCCTGACCATCACTCGCCATGATGGATTATTTTGAAGGGGAAATTTGTATGAAGGATTATTCAGGCTTACAACAGTTGAATAATTTGTCCCTTGAAATTAGATATGTTCTTGTAAGAGGCATAATCGTTTAATTGATACGGTAATAAATGAGTTAAATCAGCTTGTTTGAATGCATTTTTAACCAGAATTGCTCTTGGCTGTGATTGTGAAATAGTTTATTTAGCGGCTGAATATTAATTCCTGCGGTATCAATGACACTGTAACTAATCCAGCATTCAGGACATCGGTTTTCTGATGGTATATCGTCTTGTTCAATGGTATTTTTTATAATCACACCATTATCAAAATAATAGGTTGTTTCAACTTCTCTCATTTCGATACCCTCATCAAGATAGCTATTTTTCCTTTCGAACTGTTTGACGACTAAAACGGGTGTTTTTTGACCATGAATGGCCTGAAGTGCGGCTTTCATCAATGAAGTCATCACCCGTTGGATATGGCGAGGAATAGGTGCATATGGGACAGTAGACATACAGGCACTTGACATTGTACCGCCCACCGCTTCAATGGTGGATGAGTCGCCCATTTCTTTGGTTAATTGATAGAAATACCCATTTGTCAGAGCAATACCAACCAAACTAAACAGCTGAGCCTATGTGTGTATCTGCATCTCCAATCAATGCAACGGATACTGATTAAATGTAGTTTTGGCTAAACAGTGATCATTTTCTTTACCTTTGCTGCTAAAAAGTGTGCAATATGCCACATGCATGTTTACTTTATTTCGATATAAATTAACATAACGCTACAATACGAATAAAATCGTAACTGAAAGTGGGTGATACACAATAAATAAAGTAATCGGTTTATTAGTTTTTTCTAAATTAAAAGGTATGTTTGTAAGTCAATAATAAACTAAGCGAGTAAATAATAAACAATGGTAACTTATGTATAACGATAATAATTTTTAAATTAACGCTAGGGCATTTCTCCGAAATTAATTGGAGAGTCCTGTCAAATACAAAAAAATAGCAACTTTATACCTGCTGCGAATAGTTTGGCTGGCCTGTAAGGGGCACGGCTATGGGTGGTAAATGTTAAAATTAATCGCGTAAGGTATCGTTAAAAATAGCGAGTGGGATTGCTATTTATACAAGCGTTTGGATTTGTTATTTGACGGCTAGGCCCTAAAAAAACATCACTGTATGTAAAGCCCGTTAATGGAAAAAGGTGTGAGTGTATCTCATACCATGATCAGCCATTTGCTGACTAAGTCTGTAATACGTTGTTAAGCCCAGCAATACTAGGGGATATGCATGGCCTTACTTGAAGTAAAAAATCTAAAAATAGAATTCCCATCCCGTCATGGTGTAGCTGTTGCGGTAGAAGGTGTGAGCTTTGAAGTCAATTCTGGTGAAATTCTAGGATTGGTAGGGGAAAGTGGAGCCGGTAAATCCACCATTGGTAATGCAGTTATTGACTTGCTCAGCCCTCCAGGCAAAGTGGCTGGTGGGGATGTTTATTTAAAAGGTGAAAAAATTTCAAGCTTGTCCCCGAGCCGTATGCGACAGATTCGTGGTGCAGAAATAGGCTTTATTTTTCAAGACCCAATGACATCGCTCAACCCTTTATTTACGGTTGAAGATCAATTAATGGAAACAATCTTGGCTAATCTTAAGGTTACCCAAGAAGAAGCCAGGCAGAAAGCGCTGAATATGCTGGAACAGGTGGGTATACCTGAGCCAGAAATACGCATAAAACAATACCCTCATCAGTTCTCAGGTGGTATGAGGCAACGTGTAGGAATTGCCATTGCACTGAGTGCGGATCCCTCTCTGATTATTGCTGATGAACCTACAACGGCACTGGACGTTTCTATTCAAGACCAAATATTGCAATTAATTCGCTCGTTATGTAAAAAACGACAGGTTGGGTGTATCTTGGTCACCCACGATATGGGGGTGATTGCTAATATCACGGATAGAGTAGCAGTGATGTATCAGGGGCATCTAGTGGAAAGTGGTACTACAGAACAAATTTTGCAGCGTCCTGAACACCCTTACACGAAGAGTTTAATTAGTGCTGTGCCACGATCAGATATAAAATTAAAACGCTTTCCATTGGTGAATTATATTGAAAAAGCCAGTGTAGAATTTAGTCAAATAGATGTGTCTAATCATTGGTTAGGGCAAGCCGGTGCATGTGATGTTTCGTCAGTGGCGGCCGGAGATGATTTACTTCGGGTTGAACATGTAAATCTGCGATTTATTACCAAAAATGCATTACTTGCGAAAAACCGTCGTTACATTCAAGCCTCAGATGATGTTTCTTTTACCGTAAAAAAAGGTGAGACATTTGGTCTTGTTGGTGAAAGTGGCAGTGGCAAGTCAACTATTGCTCGAGTAATAGCCGGTATTTATCCTCCAGAATCAGGCAAAATATTTTTTGCTGATCAAGAAATTAGTGCGATGAGTGAGCGCGAGCGTCGCCCTATCCGACGTCAGATTCAAATGGTTTTTCAAAATCCGTACTCATCCATGAATCCACGAATGCGAGTGTTTGATATTATTGCGGAGCCTATTTATTTTCATAAATTAGCTGGCAGTCGGCAGGAAGTGGAAATGATTGTGGGGGATTTGCTTGATCACGTTGGTTTAGGACGTCGAGCAGGTATTAAATATCCGCATGAGTTTTCAGGGGGGCAGCGTCAACGTATTTCGATTGCACGGGCATTAGCAACACGGCCTCAGTTGCTTATTTGTGATGAACCAACCTCAGCACTTGATGTTTCAGTGCAAGCGCAAATTCTAAATTTACTTAAAGACTTACAGGATGAGCTGGGTTTAACGATGTTATTTATTTCCCATGATTTGCCTGTTATACGTCAGATGTGTGATCGTGTTTCAGTGATGCGTTACGGTAAAATTCTTGAGCAAAATGAAACTGAGATACTCTTTGTATCACCACAGCACGACTATACCAAAAACTTACTCGCACTAATGCCACATATGGACCATTTATCCCATGAGGGATTATTGGTTCAGGAAGGCTAATTTACCCATATGAAAATGTGGGTCAAATTCTGCAATCTGGCTATTTCACTAGTAAGTAAAGTGCTATAGAAATAACCAGCGAGTGGAAATGATATCTTATGATAATAATAGGAGTACATACATGAGAAGAGGAGTTGCCTTACTAGCCAGCGCGTTTCTGGCTACGACGCTCAGTGCGGGGGTTATCGCTAAAACCTTAAAGGTTGCTTATGATGCTGATCCAGTATCACTTGATCTTCATGAGCAATTGTCTGGTGGCACACTACAATTGTCGCATATGGTTGCTGACCCACTGGTACGATGGACGCAAGAATTAAAATTTGAAGGTCGCTTGGCTGAGCGGTGGGAGCGTATTGATGATAGAACAATTCGTTTTTATCTTCGTAAAGGTGTTAAATTTCACTCAGGCAATGAGTTCACAGCATTAGACGTTAAGTGGACGTTTAATCGCTTAAGAACCAGCCCAGACTTTAAAGCTATTTTTGCGCCTTTTGAATCGGCAAAAGTGGTAGATCGTTACACGGTAGACTTGGTAACGAATAAGCCTTATCCGTTACTGTTGAACGTAGCGACCTATATTTTCCCTTTGGATAGTAAGTTCTATACAGGCTTTGATGGAAATGGTAAATCTAAGGATGCTTTGGTAAAACATGGTAATTCTTATGCTTCTCGCCATATTTCTGCAACAGGTCCGTTTGTTGTGGCGCAACGTGAGCAAGGAGTTAAAGTTGAATTTAAGCGCTTTGACGGTTACTGGGATAAAAAATCACCAGGTAATGTGTCAGAAGTCGTTTTAACACCGATTAAAGAAGATGCAACGCGTGTATCGGCATTACTGGCGGGTGATGTTGATTTTATCAATCCTGTGCCACCCACTGATTATAATCGCTTAGAGAAAAGTGACAAGATTGATATGATTTCACTGGAAGGAACATGGATTGTCACCTTACAGTTAAATCAAAAACGTGTTGAAGCTTTTAAAAATCCAAAAGTAAGACTTGCGATTGATTATGCTGTTAACAATGCTGGTATAGCTAAAAAGCTAATGAAAGGCATGGGAACACCTGCTGCGCAGTTAAGTCCTAAGGGTTACATGGGCCATTCTGATGATATCAAGTTACGCTATGACTTGAAAAAAGCAAAGCAGCTTATGAAAGAAGCAGGTTATGAAAAAGGCCTTAAAGTGACAATGATGGCACCCAATAACCGTTATGTTAAT
Source organism: Zooshikella harenae (assembly GCF_018837975.1). Classification (GTDB taxonomy): domain Bacteria; phylum Pseudomonadota; class Gammaproteobacteria; order Pseudomonadales; family Zooshikellaceae; genus Zooshikella; species Zooshikella harenae. Next base: position 25,085 of record NZ_JAGSOY010000044.1, read on the forward strand.
GATGCTAGAATTGCACAAGCTGTGGCAAATATGTTGGCTAAAATCAATATTAAGGTTGATTTGAAAACGATGCCAAAAGCGCAATATTGGCCTGAGTTTGATAAGCGTGCTGCAGATATTATGATGATTGGCTGGCACTCTGATACAGAAGACTCTGCAAACTTTATTGAGTTTCTTGCTATGTGCCCAAATTCTGAAACGGGCTATGGGCAATACAACAGTGGTAACTATTGTAACCCTGAAGTTGATAAACTGGTGGTAAAAAGCTCAGAAGAAACTGACCTGGCTAAACGCCAAGCCATACTGCAGAAAGCTGAAAATATCCTTTATAATGAAGCCGCATTTGTTCCTCTTCATTGGCAAGACCCAGCTTGGGCTGCAAGAAAAAATATTCAGTTAGCGCCTGTTGTTAATGTTATGAATTTCCCTTATTTGGGCGATCTAGTCGTTAAATAATTCGCTTTTATTATAAATGCATACCCGCAGACTTTTGTTTAAAAAGTATGCGGGATGCAGCTCATAAGTTGTGGTTGTCAAGTTATGATCATATTTTTGCTGAAGCGTCTGCTGCAAGCAGTTGTGGTGATGTTTATCATCAGTCTGATAGGGTTTACGATTAAAGACTCGTTAGGTGACCCTGTCAGAGAAATGGTGGGTGAGTCTGTTTCAGAAGAAGAACGTGAGGCATTACGTGAAAGTTTAGGGCTAAATGATCCTTTTATGGTGCAGTATGGTCGCTTTTTAAAAGGCGCTGTACAAGGTGACCTAGGACAATCTTATTTTTATAAAAAACCTGTAACTGATGTCATAATAGCTAAGTTGCCAGCAACACTGGAGCTGGTTTTTGGGGCTACGCTTATTATTGTATTTTTTTCCGTCCCATTAGGCGTATATTGTGCAATAAAACCTCGAAGCTGGTTAACGAAATGTATTATGGGGGCTAGTATTGTTGGTATTTCTGTCCCTGTGTTTTTAACCGGTATTTTTTTGATGTTTATTTTTGGTGTTATACTCAATTACCTTCCCGTTTTTGGGCGAGGTGAATTAATATCAATGTGGGGTCCATGGGAAACGGGCTTGTTCACATTAGATGGGTTAGCCCATTTGATTTTACCCAGCATAACTTTATCCAGTTTGATGCTACCGTTATTTATTCGTTTAATACGTTCTGAAATGACGGAAGTTTTACATAGTGAGTATATTAAATTTGCTTGGGCAAAAGGTTTGGATAAATATCGAATCTGGTTTCGGTTAGCACTTAAAAATACCATGTTACCAGTGATTACCGTGGGTGGCGTACAGATAGGTACCATGGTTGCGTACACTATTTTGACAGAAACTGTTTTCCAATGGCCTGGCATGGGCTTTATGTTTTTAGAAGCCATTAATCGAAGTGATACACCACTTATAATTGGTTACTTGGTTGTTGTCGGGTTAATATTTGTTATTACCAATACGTTGGTCGATTTAATTTATGGCTTTATTGATCCAACAATAAAAGTGGCTGGAGGGAAGTAATGAATAATGAACAGTCGCTTTGGTGGCGTATAAGTAACTCGAATGTCTTTTATCATTTTTTTCGAGATAAAGTGGCTTTCATTAGCGCCACCCTTTTATTATTAATTATTTTAGCCGCTATTTTTGCACCTTTATTAACGTCACATAACCCAAATGATCTCGCAACACTCGATGTCATGGATGGTGAAATTCCACCGGTATGGTCAGAGGAGGGGGATGAGCGCTTTTTATTAGGTACCGATGATCAAGGCCGAGATATTTTGAGTGCCATTCTTTATGGTGCCAGAGTGTCTCTGCTCATCGGGATTTTTGCGGTTGTTTTACAGTGTGTATTAGGTGTAGTGATAGGCTTGGTTGCAGGTTATGCGGGCGGTCGAGTGGATAGCCTGCTGATGCGTTTGGCAGATATTCAGTTGTCTTTTTCCTCACTCATGTTGGCTATTATTGTACTGGCTTTTTTTCGCGCTTTTGTCGGAGGTGATTTGTACAGCCAGTTTGCAATGGTCATACTGATTTTTGTTATCGGTATTGCTGAATGGCCGCAATATGCACGTACGATACGTGCCTGTGTACTTGCTGAAAAAGAAAAGGAGTACGTGCAAGCGGCTCAAGTCATGGGCTTTACGACGGTGCGTATTATGTTTCGTCATATTTTGCCCAATTGCCTATCCCCCATTTTTGTTATTTCAACTGTGCAAATTGCCAATGCAATTATCAGTGAAGCGGCTCTTTCCTTTCTGGGTTTGGGTATGCCAGTTACACAACCTTCACTGGGTTCATTGATAAAAAGTGGGTTTGATTACCTGCAAAGTGGACAGTGGTGGATTACCATTATTCCTGGCATGTTCCTTATAGTCTTGGTATTGGTTATCAATCTTCTAGGTGATTGGTTACAAGATGTACTCAACCCTAAATTGTACAAGGGTTAGTCTTCACTATCCTTCCCATCCTCATATACCCTAAGGTATATTTCTCAATACACTACATTTAGTTGCTGAGAGCTTTTCTGATAAAGATATCAGGGGAGCTCTCTAGCCAATAATGAATGTTTAAAATTCAGCCTGTAGGTGTTAGCTCGAGGTTAAAGGTATATACTAGAAGTGGTATATCTATTATCAAGGGTTGTTTATTGACTAAATGTTAGCAGATGACAGTTCTGTAACGTGTGAGATTCGTTTATAGAGGAATGTAGAAAATATGTTGGGGGAAATTATTCATTCATTGCTTATTTGACCTATAGGAGAGCATGTGAGTTAGGTTTTGCCAGGAGTATGTAATAAGTAGTGTATGATATGAAGTATAGAGCCTTAGGCAACTCTTCATAAAAGCGACATAGTGTCATAAAAATGAAATAGTGTCGTCACGGCTTTTTAAGGCAATGGAGTGCAGGGGATGGATTTAGATTATACAAAAATTGTTTTACTGGAGGTTATGGGTGTTGCTGTAGGCATGACCTTTTTTGTATTGTATCGTTACTATAAGTTATCTACTCGGCTAAAGAGGCTTAACTCAGGGGAGGGTAACGATAAGCAATTACTTGCTCACCTGAAACAGCATTTAGCAAAGCTTGACCATTATGCAGACCTGCCAGAAGTAAAGGATGTGACCTCTTTTCTGACTGAAGAAATTACAAAAGGACATATATATAGTATTCGTCGTCGTATAATATCCATTGAGTTAGAAGCGCTTGAACATGCTGAGGATTATCCTGAATATGAAAAACTAGCCGGTGATGGCTATGGAAAATTAATGCAAGAATTTCAGGATGAACTCCATAGGATTTTGTCTACTTACCAAAAAAGTTATGCGGATATAGTTGATGATCAATTAAAAGAGATTGAAAATCAGGAATACCGGTTTGGATCGATTCCTATTAATTCAATTGCAATAGGTCATTTGACTGATCAAAGTGCTTTTAATTTATTTAAGGCTATTTTGAAAGTTGAGCGGGAATCGTTACGGAAAAGTGATGATGCTAATATGCAATTGAATGCTTTAATTGAAGGGTTAAAGCGATTATTTGGTTATATTACAGAGCGCTATGTAAATCACACGGATGAATCTGAAGGTACGTTAATTAAAGAATATAGTAAGCTAATTGTTGGCCAGCATAAAAGAGAGATTCAATTTTATCAAAAGCGTGTTGATTATTTAGAGCGCTTAAAAGATATGTACAAATCTTATATCAATCAAGTCAAAGTAGGTTTTGATCATGAAAAAACGCATGAGATAATGGTCAATATGAGCGATCTTGTCGATGAGGCTCAAGCGCAAGTAAAGTCATTAGAAGAAGAAATTTATAAAGACAATAATTTGATTACAATTTTAAAGAATAAAAACCTAGCACTAGAAAACTCTACAATTAGTAATATGCGTGATTCTGTGAAAGATGATGTATTAATACGGCGTGTCATTGAAAAAGGTAAACAAGACACAAAACAACTTTTGTCTTTAGTTAAGCAACTAGAGTTTGATAAAAAACAACTAACCATTGAGCTTAATCAAAAAGAAGTACAAATTAGGTTGTTGTCAGATAAAACCGAAGAAGAAAAGATAAAGCAGTCTTATACAAGTGTATTAAATCGCTTAAAAAAGATATCTCACGATTATCGCCATTTGGAAAAGCAATACCTTGACTTGAAGAATCAACAATCGCGCGTTGGCTAATTTATTTTTCACTGAAGGTAATAATAATTTATCATTGAATGTGACGCTCCCAAGTTATAATATTGATATAAGTTAACATTAGCTGAGAAATAGTCACAGTACCTATTGCTTCCGTCCCTATGCTGTGTTTCATTCCGTTGCAGGTGTTAAGGCATTTTTGGAATGTATAATGAAACCAGTGCTTCTACTTTATTATTCTCATGATGGTCAAACTGAAAAAATTATGCAGTTTATTGCTCAGCAAATATCCTGTCAGTTACCAGTTTCTACCGTTGAACTGACTAATAGAGATGAGTCAATCAATCTGGCAGGTTACTCGGCGGTGCTTATCGCCGGTGGGGTAAGGTACGGAGGGCATCCCAAAGCCTTAACAACGTGGATTAACAAACACAGTCATCTATTAACAACAAAGCCTACAGGACTTATTTCGGTTAATCTCACTGCGAGAAAGCCTAATCGAAATCAAATTGACTCAAATCCGTACATCAAAAAATGGCTTTTAGAGCTGAACTTGCGTCCGGATACTGTTGCTGTTTTTGCAGGAGCTTTGCAGTATTCTAAATACTCATTTTTGGATAAACTGCTCGTCAAACTCATTATGAAGATGACAGAAGGTCCAACTGATACGCGTCAAGACTATGAGTTTACTAACTGGCAACAGATCGAAGAATTTTCCAAGAACTTTTCGGATTTAATTGTGTCACAGGTTTAATTAAACGCTGGGATAATAGTAATGTCCAAATGGTTAATGCAAGCAGGTACTATTGTGCTTGCTTTGTTTCATGTCATTGCTCACGCCAATGATAAGCCTCTGGTTTATTGGGTTTATGTTAATGAGCAAAAACCTAACCTGATTGATATTAAAGTAGATACCTCTAAACTTGGAATTTTTTCTCTAGAGCAATCACGTTCGCTCAAAAAAGCTGAAAGTCAAAGTGAAGCGAGTATTACATGTTATAAACCTGGGGGAAAAACATCTGTAAAGATTAATTTTAATCAACAGATTTCTTGCCAAAGCATCACGTGGCATACTGAATTAACAGTATTGTCAGATTTTGATTATAACGCTTCTTCTCAGCAGAGTATTTACTCTCCTTCAGGTTGGTGGTTACTTTTTGAGTGGGATAACTTTCATCGGCTTAAGGGAATTGAAAATGCTAAAGTATGTATAGCGAACAATAAACCCAAATCAAAAAAAGAAAAAAATATTGCATTATGTAGCCCTTTGCCACAATCAGATCAACCTCCTTTATTATTAGCTTGGGGGAAACCCTCGACAAGAATTAATGTAGAAAACTTGAAGTTAACCATTTATGCAGATAATGAGTTATTGATTCATGAAATAAAAACAATCAAAGAATCACTACAGAAACAGTATAGTTATTTACAAACGGTATTTTCACAACCAGAGCATATGAATCAGGTGCGTGACTGGTCATTGATCTGGGTAGGTATAGATAAGAAGCATAAATCCTTAGGTGGTGCAGCTGGTAGTGAGGCCTATATTTCAAATTATCTGGTTGATAAAAAACAATTAACCAAACAATCGATTCCAATGTTACTCAAAGTTTCAGCACATGAAACGGTACATAGTATAACGGAATACCCTTTTCCTCTTTGGATTAGTGAAAGTCTAGCTGAGTATTATGCCTATAAATCCATGCAATTCATTTCCTATTCAGTGAATGATCCACTGACAGAGTGGAAGCAGAAGCGGAATGTAATCCCTCATGCTAAAACAGGCTTATATGAAGCTAATCTGAAAGTTTCAGAACAGCATGATATGAGTTATTATCCATTATTTTATGTAAAAGGTGCCGCTTTTTGGCAGGCTTTGGATAAGGCTTTGCAGGATAAACAAAAGACACTGGATACCTTCATACCCTTGTTAAGTACTGAGACAACTCAACACAAACTTAATAATGCTTTTATTAGGCAAGTTGAAGGTATTATTGGTAGCCAACATTGGCAGACATTGGCAAAAGACTATTTTTAAACGTAAGTTACTGTGTGATAGACATAAGGTTTGGCAGGGCCTCATACTAGGCTAATAAACCTTAAGTATGAGGCTGAGTGTTTCATAACGACGAGTGCTGTCAATGGTTCATGCGTTATGAAACAGTGATATGTTAAATATCGCCTACTTGGTTTGGTGGGGGCTCATGAGAGGCATTTTCTCTTAAACCAAGTTGGTTTCCATCAATGTCTTTAAAATAGGCAAGTTTGACACCCTGGCCAACATCATCAACTGGGCTGACTTCGACATCTCTGGCAAGAAGCTCCTTACGGGCGCTTTCAATATCTTTTACAACAATCGTGTTGACTTCACCACCATTGGTTGCTGGGGTCTTACTTTCCCATAAGCCAATTGCAGCTCTTTTAATGCCTGGCATGTTCAATTGGCGCCATTGAGGGTTTTCAGTAAAACGAGGGTCTACTTTAAAACCAAGTTTGTTACTATACCACTCAACACTTTTTTTGATATCTCGCACTTCTATCTTTGCGACAAAAGCATACTCGTCGGGAATTAGGTTTAGCATAATATTTCTTCCATGAAAAAGTCATGTTTAATAAACATATACCCACAGCGAAGGGTAAATTTATCAGATTATCATTTACTGATATGTATATGTTAAACATATACTACTGATACTTTGAGTATATACGTTATACGGTCAATTTCTAGAATCTATACCCATAACAAAGGGTTTTTAGGCGCGGCCGTCAAGTGATGAATTCCCGGGAGCTTATATTAATAAGTGACTAGGGTGGCAGTTAAATGCTCCTGCATAAACTGCATTCACACCATCCTTGGTTGTTCAAGAACGTTGACAACAAACCCTAAAAATGATTCGTGAAGGGTATATCATATGCGCTAATGCTGTAATATGCTCACTGTGGTATGAGCTAAACCACAGTGAGTCTTGCGTCGTATTAGTTAAAATACTCTTGATACACAACCATTTTACTACAGTCTTCGGTAATCCATTTTTTGATAGCCTCTTTCTTTTCGTGCTCTGAACTTGAGTAAAATGCAACATCAAGAGGTTTATAGGTTTTTACTTCTTTATTATTTTCGAACCACTTAGCGGCCTCTTTAGTCTCGTTGATATTTTTATAAGCGGTCCACGGCGTATTTTTAAAATCGTACAATTTATCTGGGAGTGACAGTACATATGACCCTTCAATATCTTCATTGTCTAAACCACTATCACCGCTGGTCGTTATTTTGGCATTGAATCCCCAGAATATTGTACTGCTTCCCCGGCCTACGCCTGGTCTTCCTATTTTAGAGTGGTCATTTGAATAGTCCCAGTGTTTATCTGTAATACCAAAAGGTCTGAGCGCTCTCACTGCTTTACCTGTAAAATTGTGGTATTCCGGAATAATTCTTACTGCAAAAATATTTTTTCGTCTATCTGCATAAATATCATTTCCAGCAATAAGGTCGATTAAATTTAATCCCCAGCTACGGCTAATAGGATCTTCAGTGAGATCTGTGATAGACGTTAGGGCTTCACTACTGGATAAACTGTCTAATAATTCTTGAGTCAGTGAACTGGCATTTTCTTTATCCACTAAATCCCACTTGATTGTTTGTTCCCCTCGTCCTTCTCGTACAATATCGCCAATATACTCAAGCTGAACATTAAAACTGGGTCCCTTATCAGAGCTACCCGTAAACTCTGATAATGCCACTGTGGCAGGGATATTTTTCCAGTTAATGTTTTGGTTTTTGTAAGATTCCAATTTAGATTGTGCTATTTCATCACTTACTACCAAAATTACGATTTCCAGAGGTTTTTTCCAATCATACTTTATTTTAGCCATAGGGCCATAGTTTGCCCCGATAGGGTTATAATAGTGAACGCGTTCATCATTAACTGTTTTAATATAATCCTGATCAGGAAATATGTATTTTTTCATGCCATCAAGTTTAACGAGCATATGTACTTTGGGATTGTTAAATAACTCGGGATATTTTACGCCTTCTTCAGCAATCGCTAAGAAAGCAGGGTCAAGCAGTAAATGTTCATCTTTGACCTTAATGGTTTTACTGGTATCTTTGGGGTCAGGTCGTTGATACTCACGCTCAGGGTCTAACGACAACTCAAAGACAGCATTATAATTTCGTTCAATTAGGTGCATATATTCATTTTGGTGTTCATTGCCTGAGACACGAATGAGACGATGCGTACTGCCATTATTGGCCAATGTGACGGCGAAATAGTATTTCATTGACCAAGCGCCGAGGTACGTAAAAAGTCCTTTTCGACGTTCAGAAATAAACTGAGATGCCATAGGCTTAGTACCAAAGATAACTTGACTGCCATATTGGTAGGAAGGATGATAAACGACACCATAAAGCGTTCCATCACTTAGCATTTGATTAACGGCATCGGTTTTATCTTGTGGTAATAAATCATTTGCGGTGAGTTTGCGTATCCAAGTGGATTGCTTTGGACCATTCATGTTTTTCAAATCACAGCGTATACACTGAAACTCAGCCGGAATAATATAGGTAATCCCTTGTTCATCCCACGCTTTAAACTTTTGTCCTACTTCAGCTTTTAATATGACAATAATCCGTATTTGATGATAGGGGGTAATGGTTTTATGTGAACTGACGGGTTTCCAATCATCTTTGTTTTTACAAAAACGCTCTCGTGCATAGATTAAAGTGTGTTCATAGCTTTCATAATTAAGCTCAGCGTTATAATCTGTTTTAAAAGCACGCATTAACGAAATAAGGCTTTTGTTACTAATATAATGAATAGGAAATATTTCTTGGAATTGTGCTTTTATTGTTTCATCAATAGGGGCATTATAACGTGCACCTATGTAACTAGCGCCTTGAATAATATGTGTACTCTTTAAGTTTACCAAGTTGGAGAACACAGCTAGAGGTAAAGTATCAGAGTCAGAATTTGCATCTGTATTAAGCGCTAAGGGCATAGTGACTTCATAAATTCCTTTTCCTGTTTCAATGGTGTCACGGACAAAGTCTTTTTCTTCTTCGCTAAAGTCTTCTGCCGTCCATTTTTGAATAGTTTCTTCTTTTTTATAGTGTCCCAGAGAAACTCGGTCAATCAAGCCAGCCCACTCAACCCGTGTTACCCAGTATTCATCTAGCCCAATGGGTACTATAGGGTTGTAATCAGCGTACCAGCCATCTTTTAAAATATAATTTTCGATATATTCATGAATAAATAAATCATCAATGGCGGTTTGGTAGGCGGCATCACCTTGTGACTTATGTTTGCTGGCTAGACTGCTGGCTCTAAAAATTAAGCCCACCAAGCCATTAATAGCCATTGCTCGAATATGGAATTGTTGATAAAGTTTTTGGAAGTACTCATTTTGTTTACTATTATCCATTAAGCTTAAGGTCGCATTAACATAGTCTAGTTCTTGGTGACTATTAAATAGTTTTTTAGCTTCTTGGATGCCATGACCATGAACAATATTGTTGACTTCTTCAATGACTGAAAACATTGCTTTAGCGGCTTCTTTGGCAGTACGAATGCCAATGGCAAATGCCTGCACAACAGGGACAAATGACAATACGCCAGTGATCATGTCAAAAGCGGATTCTGCTGCGGCAATCAAGGCATCATCAATACCTGCTTGAGCTGCAACGGCTCGGCTACGGTGCTTCTCCAGCATATCAATTCCCTCTCGGCTGGGTGGATAGAGGAAATCAACAGGATTTTTAGGCACAACAGCAACCACACGACGGCTTTTTTCGTATTCAACTTTGCCATTGGCATCTTTAACAGGTTCGCTTTCACCTTTACCTATAATGTTAATTCGGTTTGCAGTGACATCATCAGCGATTGCCAATAGTTTATTTTTAACGGTCTTAGCGCGTTCTAATGACAAAACTTCATTGTAACGCTCTGTTCCCTTAGGGCAGGCATGGCCTTCTAATGTAATGGATAAATAAGGCAGAAACTTTAACGCATCGGCTAGCTTCTGTAAGCTTTCATCGAAGTTTGTTGAGCTTTTATCGAACGGAAAGGTAACCCTAAGATAAAGTGAACCATTTTTTTCATCTTCAGTTACCTGGGTATCATCACCCGACAGTTCCAGTTCTTTAAGCTTGTTTCGGTAATTGTCTATTTTTTCTTTGTCTTCTGTTTCTTCTACGGGTACTGCAATATGTTCATCATAGGCTTTAACAGCACCACCCATTTCATTTGTGGCATCATCTACTTTTTGATAAGAGTCACTGACCCCTTTGACATCATTGTAAAACGAGTAGGTAGATACAGCAGCATCAACAATGGTCAATGCCTTTAATGCTGGCGCCATAAATCGCTTAGGAATACGAACGGCATGAGCAAAGGTCTCATCATAGTCTTCATAACTAAGCCACCATGAGCGAGTAAAGTAATCGGTGAATTTTGTTTGCGCTGCTAAATTAATGGGCTTAGAAAGTGTGTCAATCTTTTCTATAAGGTCTTTTCCAGAAAATGCCAAGTCGATTGCAGATTGAAAATTTGGGTCATCATCAAGGAATTTAAGACCACCTAATACAACACTTCCCCACGCTTTTGGGCCATCTGCGCCAAGAATTTCTGTACCGAAATCAGTATACGTCTTTGATACATTGTAACCATGAATAACTGCTTCAAGTCCCTCTGGCCCGGGTTGTGGATCATCTACTCGAGTTTTTGGAATATCCCCCATATCAGTAGCTCTTTGAATATAGCTTGCATAAAGATTGGGAAATTGTTTTACCATGGCCTCTTCAAGGCTGAAAGGGTCGCCGTTGATTAACTCAAAGTCACCTGATGGTTTTTTGATACCAAAACGGATCTTTTCTTTAAGTATATAAAAACCATCATCAATTATTTTTTGGTTTGTAGATAATGATGATAGATATTCAGCAGCAGCCTCTGAAATGGAAATTTTTATTCTATAAAAGTCTTCTTTAAAATTAGTAGGGCAAGGTAGAATGGCTGCTGTGATTGTGTTGCTTTCAGTTGTGATAGACTGTGCAAATTTAGTTTGGATAATTATTCTATTAGTTGTTTTATCAAGTAAACTAACAGCAGAGTTTAGAAATCTTTTATTGGAAAAACTGATAATAATAGTCTTAAAGAACGGTACAAAGTAACCACGAACAGTTCTATCTTTATAGCTGTTATACCACTCTTGGTATTTTATTTCATCTTCATTTTTCTGAGCGATTTTTTCAATATCAGGCTCTCGTAACCAGACTTTAGCATTATTGCTATGCTTTGTTACAGGTATTTCAATAGATTTTAACTTTGTAGTATTGGCCTCAAATCCTCCCTCTAGCTGGTTAAATGCATTTGCCATATTTTGGGCCCAACTTTCATTGCTATCCGTTGAGTCCGTTTTCCCTCCTTCTCCATAATGAGCACTGTAAAAAAAACTTGCTGCAGATAAAGGCGGGATAAAAAACTCATCCTCTTTAAGGTGCAGGTTAACAGGATCACCCAGTCCCCACCCAGGTGAAATCTCCTTTGCATTTTGATGAGGTTCAAAGTTAGTTTCAATGTTGACAATAGCGCCTATATCATCTGTTTGAAGTAACAAAGGTTCAATGACACCTTTATACAGAGCACCTTTGTCATATTTAGTGGATGACTTTACTACCTTTGACTTTTTGGCAATCAGTATATTGGGAAGAAGAGATGCCTCACCTGACGGAATTCCTTGACTATCAACAGGAATAGAAAATAAATACGCTCTATCTTTGATAATTTTTTTAAAGCCTGCCAATTTACTACTCCTTGATAAAGAAAACTTAAAATATAATTTTACTTAATTGGTGCTTAAATAGAACGGTTGTTGTAAACAGTGAGTTTAAAGACTCTATACCAATCATTCTTAGATTTTGGCAAGAATGATAATTTAATAGTTTCATCTGTTTCAGTATTTATTTTTTCCATCCAGCGCATGCCCTGAGAAATTCTGTACCTATAAAGGAATTTACCTTTTGGTCCGATAATAGCTATGCTGGGCAATCGGAATTCATAAATAGGTTTTAAAGGATTATTGAATGTGTATATACCCATTTTATTTGAGTCATTGAATGAGATATATGTGAATTTTTGATTAGAGGGACTACCTTGAAAAAGAGTGTGTGATAGTTCTTGACCTGTTTCCCATTCCTTTAATACTTTTCCTGACTTAAAGTTATAAATTTTTAGTGATTGATTATCTCTGGCAAATACTTTGGTATCATTTTCGTATAAATACATCGGAGTACCAAAACGATGGGGATAGTCACTGAGTTTACTAGTTTTAAGGTTATATTTTTTTACAGTTTGGGCATCCATAAAATAGAGATTGTTACTGTCTTTACTCCAGTTAAAGGATGGAATACCAACTCCATCTGCAATAATAGTTTGCTTTCTAGTTTTTAAGTCAAAAATACAACGCCAATATTTTCCTTTGGAAGCTATACCCCAAGCATATGCTAAGTATCGGTTATTGGGTGATCTAACAGCAGTTGTTCCATAAGGGCCAATTTGCCCCTCGTTTCCTACACTAAGTTCTTCAAATGTTGCAACTTGTCGAAGTTCATCACCATTTAAACTCATACTCCAAATTTCGTCTTTTTCATCTGTTCTATAGGGAACACTACTCCACGCAAACTGGATACGAGGTTCTTTGTAAAGACTGCTATCGTTGATATCTTCCTGAATGACCTTTAACTCAGGAGCTTTTGGTTGTGCTTGAGCAGAGGTAGGATCAGATTTTACTGTATCCTTGGTTTGTCCAGATTGTTGATCGTTACTTTGTTCACAACCGGTTATCAACACAAGGCTGAATAGGGCAATAAAAATGGATTTTGGCATAAAGTCGCTTCCCCTGGATTAGTCTCTCTAAATGATAGCAAAAACAGTCGTTTAGGATTTTTAACTGTGCCTCAATGTAATATGACTCTAAGTGGAATAAAGCAATGCTCTGTGTGTATTTTGTTTTTGATTTATGCTCAGATAGTCAAACTGTAATGTTATGTAACTGATTGTTGGCTTGTTTCAAACACACATACACAAAAGGTAGAAGGTATTGTCAGGAAGCACGATGGTGAATGACAGTATGGTAGGTTGTTTATGGAGCTGATGCGAGGGACGCATCATGAGTGCCAGAGGCCAAGGATGGCCTTTTGGCACGGGTGGAATAAATGAGCTACCTTACTGTTGATACACTGAATTGGACCAATCAATGACAGGCCTTGTTTGTTGTGTAGCGACTTGCATTAATGGCTTCAAATAAAGTATTACATATAACTTTTTTTGTGAGTGATGGCATTGCTCTGACTTAACTGCACGGAACAACATAAATAATATTCAACGCGCCGTGAATCCATCCCTGGAGGCTCAATTGCAGCATCCATGCTGCAAATGGTTTCATATTATTTATCTTGTCCGTGCTCATACATAGTGGAAGATTTTACCACTTTAGATTTTTTGGCGATTAATCTATTGGGAAGGAGTGATGCTTTACCTGATGGAGTTCCTTGGTTATCAATGGGAATAGAAAATAAATACGCTCTATCTTTACTAACTCTTTTAAATCCTGCCAACTTACTACTCCTTGGTGAAAGAAACTCAAAATGTAATTTTACTTAAATATTACTTAAATAGAACGTTTATTATTGTAAGTAGTGAGGTTAAAGATTCTATACCTTTTTTTTCCTGATTTTGGCAGGAGCGATAGCTTAATGGTTTTATCTGTTTCAGTATCAATTTTTTCCATCCAACTTATGCCCTGAGCAATATTATACATATAAATGAATTTACCTTTTGGTCCAATAAGGCTAATACTAGGCCTTTGGAACTCAAAAATTGGTTTTAGTGGACTGTTAAACGAGTAAAGACCTTTTTTGCTTGTGTTGTCGGAAGAGAGATAGGTAAACTTTTTGGTTGGTGGACTTCCTTGAAAATAGGTGTGTGATAGTCCTTGACCTGTATCCCAGGCCTTTAATACTTTTCCTGACTTGAAATCATATATTTTAAGGGATTGATTATCTCTGGCAAATACCTTTGTATCATTTTCATATAAGTAAATCGGAGTACCGAAATGATGGGGATAGTCACTGAGCTTATTCGTTTTGAGATTGTATTTTTTTACAGTTTGGGCATCCATAAAATAGAGAAAGTTACTATCTTGACTCCAATTAAATGAAGGAATACCAACACCATCTGCAATTACGGTTTGTTTTCTTGTTTTTAGGTCAAAAATACAACGCCAATATTTTCCTTTTGTCGCAACAAACCATGTATAGGCTAAATAACGGTTATTAGGTGAACGAACGATTGTTGTAGAAGGTGAACCTAGTTGGCCATTACCTCCTACACTAAGCTCTTCAAATGTTGCAACTTGGCGTAGTTCATCACCATTTAAACTCATGCTCCAGACTTCATCTTTGCCGTCTTCTCGGTTAGGAGGAGCATCCCATATAAATTGGATACGAGGCTCTTTGTAAAGGCTGCTATCGCTGATATCTTCCTTTATGACCTTTAACTCAGGAGCTTGTGGAGTTGCTTGAGCAGAGCTAGGTTCAGATTTTACTGTATCCTTGGTTTGTACTGGTTGTTGATCGTTACTTTGTTCACAACCTGTTATCAGAACAAGGCTGAATAGGGCAATAAAAATGGATTTTGACATAAGATCGCTTCAATTGGATTAATCTCTCTAAATGGTAGCAAAAACAGTCGTTTAGGATTTTTAACTGTGCCTCAATGTAATATGACTCTGAGTGGAATAAAGCAATACATTGTGTGTGTTTTGTTTTTGATTAATGTTCAGGTAGTCAAACTGTAATGTTATGTAGCGGATTGTTTACTTAGTTTATTTCACGCTTTTAAAAGGGTGAAAGTGTTGTTAAAAAGTTTGATGGTGAATGACAGTAAGGTAGATTGTTTATGGTGCTGATGCGAGGGACGGATCATAAAAAAGATGACCATTTTGCTCGGGTGAAATAAATGTGCTGTAGAATTATTTTGATTATAAAAGTA
>NZ_JAGSOY010000045.1 GCF_018837975.1 Zooshikella harenae
TAGGGTTATTATTTAACGCAGCAAACTCAGTACCATACCAGGCACCAAGCAACCCAGTTAAACGCATATCCAAACTGGCAATATCACTTAGGTGATTAAGCGGCCAACGACGAACTTCACCTTTTCTGACTGCAATTCGCATCTGTTCCCAACGATATTCTTCTGAGTAATAAGCATATTGACTACGCTCTTTTACCCAAGATGATGCTGCTGTCAAGTCAACAGATCCTTGCTTAATCTCATATAAAACACGATTCCAGGGACGTGACTTAAAGGTTAGTTGACACTTAGCCTGACGAAATACTTCTTTGACAAATTTAATATCTAGTCCTGTGACCCCTTCGTCCACATCGTAATACATGAGCGGCTCGGAGTGTTCATCCCAGCCCATTATAAATTCTTTCTTGATACAATTAGCGGATACCCATAGTGAGCTGATTAAACTTATCGTTAGTATTAACCCTCTAATTTTAAAAAGACCATCATTCATCTTATTTAACCGCCCTACAGGTATTTCTTAATTATAATATCGAGCGGCGAATAAATGCCGTCTTTGGGTTTACCCTTAATAATATCAACGCCTTTTTGTAATAACTTAACCGCATCTGGATTTGAGTTTTTGTTAAAGGCAAAATGGGTTTTTGTTTTAGAAACCACATATACAACTTCAAAATCTTTCGAGTTATAACCTAAATTATCTAACATCCAGTAACCAACAATATCGTCATAAGACCAAGCATGAATGCGTCCTTGTGCAAGCATTTTAGCAAGATTCTGTGGATAGCTTGAAAAGTAAATCCCTGACTTTGATATTCCCAAGTTAACTATCACTCTTTCGCCTATATCATCACGCACCGCACCAATACGTATGTTATGTAAATCCGCGACGGTAGTTATCTTTATTTTACTATCTTTACGTGCAATTAAACTATTATTTACCTCCATAATGGGTCCCACCCAAGTAAACAGTTTTTCTCGCTCTACTGTTCGACTCATTCCAAAAAGCACAACATTTCTTTCAGATAAAACACGTTTATACCCCCTAGCCCAGGGTAAAACTCTAATCTCAGAGCGTTCTACTTTGCAATTTACTGAGGATGAAGCAGCAATTAAAATATCAACAACAATTCCTTGAAGAACATTATTTTCTATATAGCTATGAGGTGGGTATTCTTCAGTAATAAAGGTAATATCCCGTAAAGGGCAAGTAATAGCCGAGATTGAGTAGACAATAAAAAAAACAATACTAATGAATTTAATCATTTAAACAAATAATCATACAAGAATATTTTATTTAACTTGACTTAATTCTAGCCTTTATTTGGAAGGAACACATTTATGCCCCCCTGTCGGTATCAGTATATGTACAAGGGGGACAACAGTAAGCTTACAAGACACCCTCAGGTAACAGCTGTCCACCATCAACAACCAGTGTCTGGCCTGTAATAAAACTGGCATCCTGACTGGCAAAAAAAGCAACCGCACGAGCAATATCATGAGGTGTGCCAAGTTTACCTGTAGGAATTGCTTGAGCTACAGCCTTGATATAATCTTCCCCCTGATCCAAAAGGGACTCTGTAAGAATATTTCCAGGTAACACAGCATTAATCGTCACATTATGCGATACGAACTCCAAGGCTGCACTCCTCATAAAACCTAGCATCGCAGCCTTACTAGCCCCATAGTGAGTCCAACCTGGGTACCCAGTAAAGGGACCAGTAATTGATGACATTAATACCACTCTTCCATAGTTTTGCTCTTTCATAAGAGGTAAAAACCCCTTAATGGTAAAGAAAACACTTTTCAGGTTGGTATTTAAGACAGCATCCCACTCTGATTCAGTTATTTTATCCATCGTAGTACTCGGGTAAATACCCGCACAACAACATAAAACATCAAGCCTGCCATAAGCATTGTAAATAAAAGTGACTAACTCTTGTTGACTTTGCCTGTCCGTTAAATCACCTTGAAAAAATACAACATGTTTATCCTGTTTTTTATAATGTTCAACGAGCTGAGCACCTTGCTTTTGATCTCGACCAACAAAAACCACATTCGCATTTTCGACAGCAAAGTAGTCGACAATTCCCTTACCAATCCCCTTGGTACCTCCTGTGACAACAACTACTTGATTACTAAACTGGCTCATAAGAACTCCTTTTTCTTAAAGTACTACATACTTTCAGGTATTACATGACCCAATACGGGTTAACTCATACAACCCCCAAAAACAACTGTTGACTAGTCAATAACCAACAAAAACTAGCTTTCAGGCTGCATGCAACAAACCCTGGACAGCATGTCAACTGCCTATTTTTACATAATATCTAAACTAGTGGTCCATGCATAAAATAAATGGCTTTGAAGACCGTTACCCTACTTTACGCATGGCCCACTAGGCGCACTTTGCAATCACTATTGAAATCGCTAGTATTGACATACTTGGCGACGCCCTAATGCGCTTTTTTGAGCATAAAAAATAACACTATGGCATGCATTAGCAGCACCTATATTTATACTTATACTGATGTATTTTTTAGCAGAAGGTCAAGTAATACATTGCCTGCAGAGTGCAGTAGCAAATTAAGTAAGCAAGCTATAGTTCTCTGTCAACCATTACACCAAACACAAAATGAAAATAGCTCATCACAGCAAATCCCATAAAACCTTGTAAAGAATCAAAATCTTACCTTAATAACACCTATCAACTTTGAGAAAAAGTAGTGCAAATCCCCATTTAACCTATGTTATGCTTGCCAGCTCTGATGGTTTGAACACCTTCAGAAACTCTGGCTAGGTGCTTGTGTTGGTGGTTTCATAGCCTTACTTTGATTCAGATAGAAGATAGCCTGAGAGGCCCAGCTATCACTTTTATTTTATTGTGACAGCATTATCTGCTATAGAATATAAAGAGTAACAACAATACCATCTCAGGTTCCATCTCAGTCACTATACTGGTGTATAGTGGGTCAATAGTCATAAAGCTTTGGTGTTTTACCCACGATAAACGGTCCACCAAAGAAATGAGTTAGATCTAGTATCGTTTCCACTTTACTGGGTAATGTTTAACCAACTAATCTAAAAGCTTACTTATGTCATTACTGATTGAAAAAAACACTGTTGTTAGCTTCCAATATACCCTTACCAACGCTGAAGGTGACGTACTAGACCGCTCTGAGCAAGATGCGCCTATGACTTACCTCCATGGCGCTGGTAACATTATCCCAGGCCTAGAAAGCGCCCTTGTAGGTAAAACAGCAGGTGACCAGCTTAAAGTAACTGTGGCTCCTGAAGAGGGATATGGTGAAAAGCACCCTGACTTAATCCAGACAGTTTCCAGAGAACTTTTTGAAGGTGTTGAAGACATTCAGTCAGGCATGCAGTTTCAAGCTCAGTCTCCAGATGGTCAAGTTCAAGTCATCCGTGTTGTAGACGTTGCTGGCGATGAAGTTACAATTGATGCAAATCACCCCTTAGCAGGTGAAACTCTTCATTTTGAAGTTGAAATCACTCAAGTACGTGAAGCAGCGGATGAAGAGCTTGAACATGGTCATGCCCATTAACGGTTAGCCTTTGTTATCGCTATGCCTGTTGCACTGCATCATCTGCAATAGGTATAGCTTTCTCCTCTATCTAACAAACTATAAGTATATCTAGCCAAATTACCCTGAAATGTTATCTCTGAAATAGATTCACGCCTCATATTAAACAGTCGATAAATTGTTTTGCTCATCATCTTCTGCATAAATAACTTACTGTTTTTCCCTATACATCTGAAAACTAAAACTTCATCTGTGTATCCCTTTCACGAATCATTTAAATAAAAAAACACCAACTTTTTTCTTATTTATATTTTTTGCATTCTTTTTCATTACAAATTGATTATCTTATTTCACATTATTTAAATATTTTTGCCATCTTAATTAAGCTCGACTTTGGCCATCATTCAATACACATGA
Organism: Zooshikella harenae; assembly: GCF_018837975.1. Classification (GTDB taxonomy): domain Bacteria; phylum Pseudomonadota; class Gammaproteobacteria; order Pseudomonadales; family Zooshikellaceae; genus Zooshikella; species Zooshikella harenae. The sequence continues at coordinate 3,960 of NZ_JAGSOY010000045.1, forward strand.
CAGCTAAAAATAAGCTATTAGAAACAACAGGTTAGAATTAATTCATATCATGGTTTTCATTAGACATGAGTTAATTCAGGTTATAAACACTAAACTGTATTGCTTTACCTGCAATGCCTTAGCTTCTAAATGGCCAAAGTCGAGTTAAGGTTTTTCTAATTAACACCTTAGTACGTTTTAAAATATATAAGTTGAATGATGACCAAAAAGTATTGAAATTCTACTATTTTTTTTATAGCTTTAGTTTCGCAAATAAAACCTCCTAATTATGCGATGTAGATAATCACTTAATGAAGTAAGTTATTAAAGCAAGGTCAGCATGGTTTTAGCCCACAGCTGTTATTAATTTACTCAAAGCTGTTCTACAAATTACTCTGTAGGTAACCGCTCTGTATAGGTAATAGTTAAACAGGTGAGGGCCAGCGAATGCATACAGCTCCGAAATGTTTACTAAAGCTAATAAATACATTCAAAACAATATACACCTAATTTAATTAATATGAATATAGCCACACTGTTAATTATCGGTAAAAATAGACCATTCAATCAGGATGGTAATATTGTTTTTGCCCTAATTACAAATCGATACACTTAAACCAAAAAAAATCAATTTATTAATACATCATTAACAGCAACCAATATATTTAAAATATAGGGTACCTAAACAACCAGATTTTTTTCATAAACACAAAATAACAGAAAACACTATAATTCCAGTGAACTCGTAACACTAACAATTTAGAACCTAGTGTTTAGGCTTTAAACATGAAAAAAATTCATTTTTAGAACCTCCCTGTATATTGCCTACTTTTACTTACTATATACACTTAAAGGTCAATTATAATGTGGTCTGCCAAAAGTATTCATCCTGATAGTTTTGTTATTCCTGCCGATCTAAAAATAAATGCTGAGATTACTTCCATTCAACAACTAGCCAGTGAAAAGTACACCACTACATGGATTCTTGACGAATATGGTAAAGTTCACATAGTGAATTATCATGATGGACAACGAAAACATCCTGCTGACCTATCTTTCCTACATACCATATTACAAGAATCCAGTTATACATTTTCCCAGATTATTGCCACAGATACAGGATCAATTTTCGCACTCGACAAAGAAAATAATATTCATCGATTTCAACTGGATGACCAAAGCCTCTCCTGGCAAGTTGCTCAATCAACAACGATAGACAGCGCATCTCCCACCGACTTACAACAATCAATACAGCGAACAGACTTAACCTACACTGATTTACTCACATTTAAATCCAACCCCGCAGAAACTTTTGCTTCAGTCAATGCATTATGGAAGAGATTAAAAGCAGGTGAGGCAAGTGTTAGTATTCCTGGAACAGGTAATAGTGTAGACATCACTAATAACGTTTTAACCGGGCCTGCCCCCTTTCCCAACAGTTCGTCTAAAAGTCTGACAGCCCCCCTGATTAATTACTTCAAAGCACACCTTATTAATATCGATCCCAATAGACCCTGGTCTGCCCATAGTTTTCCTCGCCCTATTAAAACACTCTCCTATTTTCTACAACACAAGCTCACAGGCCGAAAAGGATTAACAAACCTCTACCAAGCCACTAAAACCCTTTATGCCAACCTGGCCAACAACACTCATACTGCTGCCAATAAAGTAAATATTGTTACACTATTGAGCCAACTAAGCAGCGATGACCGCCCAAATATTAACCGTCTTGATGACTCACAAGTTGCTGAAGCTAAAGATTTCCTGAGTTCGTTATACCAGCATTCAGAGCAACAGCTGACTCGTTTAGAAAAAAAACTGGGCATTTTAACAGAAGCGGGAACTTTAAACTCAAACTATAAACCCAACAAAACAGCCCATATCACTGCCGCATTAAACCCCAGCGTTACAACAGAAAACTTAACACACATTTGGAATAATTACTGGTCAACCTTTACTGACCAGAATGCCGAAAGCTCAATAACAGATGTTAAGCGCATTGCTCAGTTATTAGTCGAAAAGGAAACTTTTTTAAAAACACCTTCTTCAAAAAATAACTTTCTGCATCGGGACCAGTATGACAATGTTGGCTTGATTAATGCCGATATTTCTCTCGACTTAAATACTCATCAACAGGTCATTGCATTGCTTCGGGATGTCCAACTAAGAAAAATCAGTGCAGCAGATTTTTCTTCTCGACTAGAATCAATAAAAGGCAACTACACAAATAGTCCAATTAAAAAAGTTGCTGATTTAGGGTTTTCTAACTTTGATCGCCTTGAAGCCGCTTATGACAGCTTTAAGTACTTCAGCAAAGTGCTTAATAAATCCCACCATGCTGTCAATGTAGCAGCAGGAACATCCCTGGAAACTACAAATAGTAAGAACACCGTTGAAAAGCTGCACAACATTGTTAAAGACCTTTCTCCAGGAGAATCTGTATCCTTAGAGCGAAACTATGGTTTCGGTCTAGGTACAAGACTGGTCGTTAAAGGCGTGCCAGATTACCTTGATCCTATCCCTGTAATTGCCTCAGGTATGGACCGTAGTTATCAATTGATTATTTCGCGAAGCGACAGTGGCTACAACGTTATTGTTGGCCGAGATGGTACTATCCCCCTCTTTTTAGGCTACAGTCGAGGGATGTCCCACAAACTTAATGGTGATACTGATGACAGCGCTTCGGCAGAAGGTAGCGATTGGCAAACCAAGCTAAGACTACCTGGCGTTTATGGCAAATTCCTGTTCCGAGCAAAATTTAACAATGAAACCAACCTTGAACTAACGGAAGAAGAATTTGATAAGTTCTATAAACTACTGACAAATAAAGATGCCAATCCCCTCGATTTAATGACCTTTGCCCAAAAACTCGAATTTAAGCGAGGTCGAAAACTGGCTTTTGATGCTGATATTGGTGCAGGTACTGATTTGAATCTTGATAATAAGTCTTTACTGCCTGTTGACAATATAAGCCAAATGTTGCGTTTTCGAGGTCGTGCTCGAATTATGGTCAACGTATTATCAGGCACAAAGGAATGGTCAAGCACGACAACATCAACAGGGGAAAACAGTCATAATCATTCCAACAATAGCCTGAATGTTGTTAATAAAGCTAAAGCGGAAGTGGGCGTAGGTACTGTTATTCGTGGTGGTCCAGAACCCGATCCTGTTGGTGGTGGTGGCATGTCTAAAACCGACATAGCTCTGGAAGCGGGTATTGATAATAAAAGTGGTAAAAAATACGACTGGAGCTTTGTTAAAGCAGAATCTGTCGAACTGGAAAAATGGTCAAAAACAGCAACTAACTTACTTATCCACCACCGTAATCAACTCAATAATTCTCTGAAAAATCATTTAATATTACTTGAAAACATTTACTCTAGTGATGAAGTAAGCATTCTTGTCCCTAAACTAAAACAAAATATAAACCAACTTCTTGGTTCAGATAATATATCAACTGAATTTCGTAGTCAGCTTAATGAGCTTAATTTGTTAGTTCAACAACAAACACTTGCTGAAAAAGGCTACAGTCAACTGAGTAAAGTTAGCTATAGTAAAACATATTCTAATTTAAATCGTATTGATCAACCTTCTTTTTGGCGTCAGCTTTTCCCAAATAGTGAAAGTCATGTACACAACTTACAACAACTTATAAACGATGACGCTAAATTCCGCGTCATTGTCGCAGCCTTACAGGCTTCAGAAGGAACCGAGTTAAAAATTAAACTAAGCTTAACAGATGAAGCCAGAGTTAAACTTCAAGACTTATTACTTAGTAATGAGTCACACATGAGTGAAAACTTTGGCGATGAATTAACAAAGATAATCAGTCAAGAAAGTAATTATCGCATTCAATCGATGGAAGTTGCAGCTGCCACACAAAATGAAACATCCTTTGATGTGTTTGTAGGTGCAAAATACAAAAGCACCGCGTCATTTGGAATTAAACGCCAGTTAGGTAAAGTGGAGTTTAATTATCAAGATGGTGTACTTACTGGCTATCAACTCTCCGGTGATTTAAATGAATTAACAGCAACCCATTTAACGCATGCGATAAATAAATTAAACAATAAGCGCCACATTGCAGATCCTAAGCTACTATCCGACTTAACAGAATCACTACAACACACAAGAACTGATCCTGATGCCCCTTCCCACCAGAAGCTTATAAAGAGTGCTCGCACGATTGGCAAGTTCAATATGGGCTTACAATTAGCGCAATTACCAGGCGCAATTTACCAAATACAGGATGCGATTAATCGTGGTGATGTAAAAAACGCCGTTAAAGGAGGACTTGCCACCGGGTTTGATACCTTAGATTTATCCCTGGACCTTATTGCCAACAGTCGACATATACAGCATTTATCTCAGCGACTCGCCAGCTCTGCAGGTAAAGCAGGTGCATTTACCAGTTTTGTTGGTGCAGGGCTATCCGCTTGGAGTGCTGTTGATTCATTCACTGAAGCAAGCCGCTCTACAGGTCAAGCCAGGGTTGATGCTATTGTTAATGGCTCATTAGCGATAGCCAGTAGTTTAGTCGCAATAGCAACGGGCTTAGCTTCGTTAGTCACTGCAGCTGCTGGGCCTATAGGTGCCGCTATTGGCCTGGCAATTGGTATCGCTCAAGGAATATATAATGCTGTTCGCGTCACTCAACAACTACGCGAGGCAGGTATTAGCGAGGGCGACTTATGGCGGGCTGGGGCAGCAACGTTCTTTGGTTTCCCTGTACCTGAAGATATTCAAAATAAAGCTGTTCGTAATCAGGTTTTCAAAGCCTATCAAGATCAAATGACCAAGCAATTTGAGCAATTAAGCCGCTCAGGTATTGATAAACTGGTCTACAGTGAGGGGCATGTCGAAACCAGCTATGGTAAATATATTACTCAAGCAGATCGTCATGATTATCACAATTTATCAAACACCGAATACAAAGAATATTTACGGCACATTCCCAACAATAATGAGGGTCTCGTATTTGGTCATGAGCCTAAACCAGCATTAGTCATGGAAAAACCAAACTTGAGCAGCAGTGGTACTACCTTGTTTATGTTAGGAAAAGGCTACGATGCCGCAATTGGTGATTTAAATCGTAAAAATATTTTTCAGATAAATGGCTGGGGTAGAAAGCATTTAACCGGTGGTAACCAAAGTGATTTATTTGAATTTAATGGATGGCGCCATGGTGAGGGTAATGCAGATAATGGACAATCAACATTTAACGGCGGCCATGGTGAAGATACAATATCTTTTCGTAGTTACTTTAGTCATCGACCATCACGATACAGCCAGGGTGTTACCATTAATTTAGCAAAAGGCACAGGTGATACTCCTGCCACCTATAACTTTTTAGTGAGTCAAATTGAGCATGTTCTGGGTTCAGAGAAAAATGACCAAATAAAAGGCAACAACTTAAATAATGCGCTAACCGGCTTTGAGGGAGATGATAAGTTAGAAGGCCTGGCTGGCGATGATACACTTGCAGGAGGCAAAGGAAAAAACCAGCTTAAAGGCGGACAAGGTCATGATTCTTATTTAATTCAAGCTGATGATATTGAAGGCATTGAACATAATAACGTCATTAATAACTACGATAACCATTACCAAAAAAATTGGCAGGAATTGTACGACGATTACTATGCATCTGGAATGCGACTTAGAGAACAAGGTATTTCCTATCTTGATGATGAATCACTAGATACCCTTGCTACACAGTCCCGCTGGCATGCTGATCGTCAAATCAAAAAACCTAATCCATCATTACCCGTAAATTCTGCGGAAGATTTATTGATCACCAATATTTATAACTTAAAACTGGTACAGCAAGATAAAGACTTAGTGATTCAAACTCAACAACAGTCATTACGTTGGCAACAATTGTGGCAACAGCTACAACGTATCAAAAATCAAAATAGTGAGCAAACTGTCTATTTTGCCAAATGGCAAAAACTACTAACACAACGTTTCCCCTCAATTAATGTAAACCAAGGATTATTAACATCTATTGAGCAGGCAATTAAACATCCTGCTGCAATCGCTGGCCAGCATCCTCAATTGTCGTCCTTGAAAACTCAACTAGGAGATACAACTCAATACCAAGCTATCGCTACTGTGGAAAATTATTATGAAGGACGTGCATGGCAACATTTATCACTCATGGACTTGCAAGGTAATCGTTATTACTTTTCATCATTGGAGACAAATAAGCCACTCTCTGTTAACCAAGTGCAACTAAGTGATCACCAGGAGCTAAAAGGATATAGCATTAATTTACGCACAGGTCTAATCGAACAACAACTTATTTCTGGAACCCAGGTAACCAGCTTACTCAGTAATCACATTAGCTTAGTTCAAGGTAGTAAAGCTAATGATGAAATTCACGGAAATGAACAAGATAACTGGTTAGTAGGCGGAGCGGGTTTTGACCGAATATTTGGTGGTGCAGGTGATGATATATTAAACGCGGGAGAACAAGGTGGTCGACTGATTGGTGGTAATGGTCGTGACTTATATCAAGTTGATGGTAATCAACAGCAGGTTTTTATCAATAACAAAGCAGAAGATGGGCTTACCGATATATTAGAATTAACCAGTGGATCTCAATCTTTATCTACCTCATTTACCAATAAGCATTTAAAACTACATTATCAGAACACTCAGATTATTTTGCGAGAGTGGCGCTTAACTGGTGAAAATCAGCATCTTGCTGTTAAAATCACTGATTCAGAGCGAGCATCATTTGGCAGTCACTATTTTCAAATTAATAATAAAGGGGCTTTGCAACTAAATTATTTACAACTAAATGCAACCAAAACTGACTACTCTGTGAACCTATCAACACAACAATTGAAGTGGAATAATAATCATCAAACATTCTCAAACTCAATGGGTACATTAGCTGATCAAATTTTTATTACTTTAGGTGATGGAAATGATCGAGTCGTTGTTGACCAACAGCTCACACATTTAACACTGGGCAATGGGCGAGATACAGTTGAATTGAATGACCAAAGTACTGTTATTGTAATCGATAACACGGCCACTGACCTGCAGCAGGACATTGTTGCCTGGCATTCTCTACAACAGGATCAGTTGGAGGGCTACTTAGTAAATGATGACTTAGTGTTGTTGAACCAAAGTAAGCAACAGACTCTCATCGTTAAAGACTGGGCTGACAATGAAGATAACCAACACATTACGATTACCACCCAAAATGGTACTCAGCTGGGTACTAGACAATTAGATCAGTTAGTGCAATCAATGAGCCATATGTCTGATGAGTCATCAACTCATGATACATTGACGAACATCTACAATAGACTCAATACTGAAAATATACTGACTGCACATACATAAATAATAATGTATGTGGTATCCAAATAAATATTTTTATTTGGATACCACTTTCAACATAGTGCTTAACCAAATATATACATTTTACTCTAGATAAAAAACATACTGTTCTTTATTTATTTTCATATTATTTGTTAGGATTAATAATAGCGAAAATTTCAAATTGATGATTAAGGGCATAATACCCATACTTTAAATTGCAACAGAACGGGGCACTCAAGGAGCGAGCAAAAATGGAATTACAACCCACCATTCAAGCAGATCCATTATTACTGCAAATTGTTGACCACTTTATTCAAAAAGATCTGCGTCTTAATATGACTGTCAGTATTAATGGACTACTGGTCAAAGGTCAAGCCATTAGTTTTCAGGATTATTTGAAAGAGTTAGAAAATAACTTTCTAAACCATGTTACGCTTGACTTAAGCGGCAAAGCAGATACCGCTGAGGAGTTTTTTAAAACAGTAAAAGCTTCAGCAAGTTACCAACGCCAGCATCACATTGCGCCACATTATCTTCACCTAAACCAGGTTCACTATTTAAGTCAGGTTGACACTGATGCACCTCGATTGTTAAGAATACCTCTGATGGCAATAAATACCTTTGCGGTTGGCTAGATACGTCATAAAAATATAATATCCTTTAATACAAGCTTATCCCAGAATAATATTTTAAAGAAAAGGGGTAAGCTAATGACCACATAATGATTTAGCATAGCTTTTTTGCTCAAAATGGAAAAACAATAATTAACAAAAAATATGTTACTTCTTATCTTCTGTAGCTTCGGTATCTGCCACCTCATTTTCCTGCTCAGTATTATACTCTGTCTCAGTTGTTTTTAACTCAGCAGTAATTAACACATACTGCACAATATTATTTTGTATTAACCAACGCAAAACCCTCTCCAAAATTTTTAGACGCAGTCTGACGTCTACCGCAATAGATGCTTTTAATGTGTTTGTCTGTTGGTGAACCCAATCACAAAACCCTCCTAAAACATCCACAGTGATATCCCTGTAATTGATGAGCTTAAAGCCTGCCTGGTCGAGCCTCTGCTTATAGATAGCTTCAGGCACAACATTTTCTTCAGGGATTCTACAAATCGTTAGAAATCGCCTAAATAACCACGCTTGCCAAGGTACATTAAATGGCTGAGTTAGCAAGATATCCGTAATTCCCAATAAACCTCTAGGTTGCAAAACACGGCTTGCATTATCAAAAAATTCTTGTTTATCTGAAAAAAAATAAACGCAATCTAAAGCAATTATTTTATCAATACTTTTATCTTCTTGTTGTGCCAGTTGCATGTGATTACCTGACAACAACTCGACTTGTGGATACGCTTGACAACGTTCCCGCGCTAGTTGTAAGCGCCAGATGTTAAGACCACAGGCTTTAATCGTGTCAACCTGATAAAGATCTGCCCATACTAATAGCTGGTCGGGAGAACGAAAACCAGCATCAAACAGATTATCCTTAGGAACAAGATGAACTTCATCTGCAACAAGCCCTGCAAGGTTCATACATGCCTGCACGTAATTACTAACATTCCGCCAATACCCAAAGTTACACCAAGTGAACAAGGGAGCAGATGATGTATTTAGTAACCATTGTTCAGGCGTAAAGTATTCACCATTTACACGCTGGTCTTTGATTGAGCCACGGCATATGCTTATGATCAGGTCAGCCATCCCCGACATAACTAACCAAGTTACAATCACCCCAATAATCAATCCTAGAATAAACATAATGTCCTTATTCTGTTAAGCTGAGCTCTACCCCAAAACACAAGTCATTAAGTGACTATCTTTACATAAACATATCTTTTATAACTCAACAATTTAGTCATTTTCTTAAACTAAGCTATCAACCCCTACCAACATCAGATTCATTTGTTAACACTTTAGTGACAATTCACTTGCTCTGTTTCTTTCAACTGTCTTTATTCATGATAAGCGTAAGAATACATGCTGCTAAAGCAAAAGCCTCTTATCGAATAGCTTTACTCACTATGCTCTGTATCAAGGTTTGAAGGATGCACAACCGTCTCTGTTAGTGTAGCACTCAGTGGGCTGAAAAATTTTAATTGAACATTGTTTAAAACATGCTACTATATTGAACACTGTTTAATTACATATCACAAACTTAAATTGAACACTGTTTAATATGGCTCGACGCAACCAACATACTAAAGAAGAAATTCAGCACCTGGCTATTCAGGCTGTGGAGACAATGCTTCATCAACTCCATCACGAGGCAATCAGTACCCGCATGGTGGCTAAAGCCATTGGGTATACTGTAGGAACCCTTTACACGGTTTTTAAACATCAGGCTGATATGTTATTGCATGTTAACGCAAGAACGATGGATCGCATGTACTTACACTGCCAAAGAGGCATAACAGATTCCAACACGCCTGAACACAACCTAACGCTCATGGCTTTAAGCTATCACCAGTTTGCACTTCAAGAACCCAATCATTGGAACCTGGTATTTTCACTTAGGTTACCTGAAAACGAACCAATACCTCAGTGGCAACAAGCCAATATTGACCAAATCTTTCATTTATTAGAAAACGAGCTGACTCGTTTACACCCTAATATGTCTCAACAAACAATTCAAAAAAATGCTCGTATTTTATGGAGTGGAGTACATGGGATGACAACACTTGCCCTTAATAATAAGTTATTTATCGAAGGTATTACTGATATAGAAACCCTATTATCTAACCTTGTACATCAACTGGTATTTAGCTGGTCAGGAGCATAAGCTATGAGCTCTCCATCTGCGAAACAAGCCCCCCTAATAAAAAGTAAACGTTTTTTACCTTTTTTTATGACGCAGTTTCTAGGGGCATTTAACGATAATGTCTTTCGAAACTCACTTGCACTGTTAATTGGATTCCAATTAACCCGTTTCGAAAGCAGTCTACCTTTCGCAGATAATAAAGATATTTTGATAAACCTAGCAGCAGTTCTTTTTATTTTGCCGCTATTTATTTTTTCAGCAACAGCAGGACAACTTGCAGATAAATATGAAAAATCTAAGTTAATCAGAATTATTAAATTCAGCGAGATAATCATTATGTCACTCGCTGCTCTAGCCTTTTACTTCAATAGTCTTATTGGCTTACTGCTCGTGCTTTTTTTAATGGGAACACAGTCAAGCTTTTTTGGACCGGTTAAGTACGCGATTATCCCTCAGCATTTGCAAGAAACCGAATTAGTTGCAGGAAATGCTTGGGTTGAATTAGGCACGTTTGTAGCCATTTTACTAGGAACAATTTTAGGTGGCTTACTCACTGAGCTGCCCTCTTCCACCACATGGATTTCTTACTGCATAATTGGTTTTGCTACATTTGGCTATTTAAGTAGTCGCCAAATACCTCACGCACCATCGAGCGCACCAAACCTTCATCTTAATTGGAACCCAATTACCCAAACATTTCGAACATTGCGCTATGCAAGAGAGACAAGAGCCGTTTATTTATCCATTCTAGCAATTAGTTGGTTTTGGTTTTTAGGTATAGCTTACCTAACTCAACTACCTAATTTTACAAGCTATGTTATCAATGGTAATCCCAATATTTGGACCTGCTTACTAGCCTCATTTTCTATTGGCATTGGCTTAGGATCACTGAGCTGTGATCGACTATCTGGCCATAAAATAGAACTAGGTATTGTACCTATTGGCAGTATTGGTTTGACATTATTTGGTATTGACCTCTTCTTGGTTAGTCATGCACTTCCTCCTCATAACTTAGAAGAAATTACCATTATTAGTTTTTTCAGCATCACAGCTAATCTGAGAATTCTGATTGATTTAGCACTAATTGGTTTTTTTGGTGGATTATTTATTGTTCCACTTTATGCACTCGTTCAATCGAGAACAGATGAAGCCTATCGCGCTCGAGTCATTGCCGCAAACAATATCCTAAATGCTTTATTTATGCTGACCAGTGGAATTTGCGCTATCATTTGTATTGGTTTGCTTAAACTCAGCATCCCACAATTTTTCTTAATCTTAGCGCTCTCTAATGGTTTAGTGGCAATTTATGTATTCTCTGTCGTACCAGAGTTTACTATGCGTTTTTTGATATACCTGTTAAGTCACTCAATGTATCGTGTTAAGTCACTCAACCTAGATCGTATCCCTGAAACGGGACCTGCAGTTATCGTCTGTAACCATGTCAGCTATGTCGATGCTTTACTGATTGCTGGAGCATGTCGTCGACCTATTCGCTTTGTGATGGATAAACCTATTTATGACTTACCTGTACTTAATTTCATTTTCAGGGTAGCAAAAGCAATTCCTATCACAGCAAAATCTAGACACCCAGAAACCTTTAATCAAGCATTTGACCGAATTGCAGAAGAACTTGAGCAGGGTAATGTGGTTTGCATTTTCCCAGAAGGTAGATTGACTAAAACTGGTGAAATTAATACCTTTAAACGAGGTATAGAAAAAATTATCAGCCGCACCCCCGTCCCCGTCATACCTATGGCTCTACAAGGTTTATGGGGCAGTTTTTTCAGTCACCATGGTGGCCCAGCCATGGCCAAACGACCACGACGCGTTTGGTCCAGAATTAAACTCGTTACAGGACACCCAATCTCCGCAGAAAACGCTACTGCAGAAAGATTACAACAAGAAGTAGCACAGCTTAGAGGGGAATATGCTTAATAGGCATTAGTAACTATTTAAAAATATAAGCCAAGCACATTAACGAAAACATACTGCAGCTAGTGTACAAAAACTGTAGCGTTCCAAGACAAACTAGTCATTAACTGCAGTATGTTGCCTAATATCCTCAAGCACTTTACGCCCCAAAGGAGTTAACTGCCAAACAGCTCTACTTCGATTAGAATGAAGCGTATCCTTTCGAATCAGCCCCATACGCCTCAAATGCAACCGTATCATTCGTAATGAGGTATCAGTAAATTGAAAACTACTGACAGCATGAGCATCGTCATAAGCTTCATGAATATGGTGGGTATAACGTTCTGCTAAGAACTGAGCAAGAGACTGTTTAATCTTGTCCTCTGAAGCGCTACTATCCAAGTCTACAGCAAATGCATTAAAAACATCCTGCCAAATTAGTGTAGCTTTAGATGTAATTAACTTACAATTCCCTTCAATATAAATATTACAAGCAAAGGAGAGTTCCACTAGCTCCTGCAAAGCATTTATTGAATTTGATTGAGAAGGCGACAAGTGTTGAAGAGAGTGTTTCACCTCCTGCAAATCAGCCAGTTGTTTTCGTAAATCTAGCTGTTTCTCCGTTTGCCCTTCTTCTACATCTGCAGCCCTTATCCACCCTGGTGCAGGCAATCGTTCAATAAATGTAGGCAAATGCTGCCTTAAAAGAGAAACCAATGTTTCCAATGTATCCCAAGAGTAATTATTATGCTTCTGCAAAGACTCTCTAAATACACGCAAACGGGCAACACCTTCCGCTGTCACCTCTTTTTTATTTGCTGCTAATGGTGCTTTTAAATCTCGCACAAAACATAAAATCGGCTTACGTAGCGTATGTGCATAAGTATATTCACGGTGAAGGTAGCTAATACCACTTCGTGTTAGTGAGCCATATCGGCCACCAGAAACCAACACGACATAATCACTCTGATCAATAGCCCGCCGGACGTGAGGCCAATTATCCTGGTCTGGATTTCTAAATCCAGGGAGAAACTCAGGCCCCACAGGTATACAGCCCAAACTGAGCAAAGCATTGACCAGCGCTTGGCGTTCCTCAACTAAATCACGATATGTGGAGCTAATAAATATTTGATAGCGTTTCAATAACGACATTCCGTCTACAACATACTAACGGCAAAAATAACCAAAAAAGACCATATTTTTACCAATGTTAAACAAGTATAGCGATAAAGCCCTGAAAACGTTACTGACTTATCGGCTAAGGCATTAGACCCATAAGTATTTCCTTTCATTCATACATATGAAGCTTAAACAGTTCATTCATTGCTTATATTAGGCATGATTTTTTCTTTTATTCCTTTATATCATGCCTTGCCAGGACGACATAGCACTATGAACATAATCTCCATTTGTTCAAAATAGGCCGGAAATCCTGGCTACAGCAGGACAATAATTGCACAAAGTGCATATAATATTTTTTATTATTCCATATTATTATATAAAATGATTATAGCATTATGCTTTTTGCATTAAGGCTACTAGAGTACAATGCCGCGCAATTAGTTCATTTTAATAAATTTGTGCCACAACAGAAATAGGAGCTTTACGTTACAAAAATATGACAAAACTCATTGAATGATTAAAATTTCATCATTATTACGTTTGCCAACTAGAGAAATCAGTACAACCGCACTTATCACCTCAAGCTTCACAATATAAGGCCTGGAAGTGTGAACAACCACAGCAATCTGTAGAAATTTCCTGGCAAGCTAATTCCCTGAATATTTATCAAAAAATCAACAACCTAGCCTTTGTAGTCACATTTAAACCCTATTGTCACTACGTACAAATACTGCTTTAAATCAGTACTTTGAGCATTATGCTTCAGCCAGGTTGATTTTTCAGCATTGATGAGAAGGCGAGAATATAACAGTAACAACCAAAGGTATTTCTATGGATACAACTGCTATCACATCGCTGCTTAATGCAGCAAATAGCTTTATTTCCGGCAACATACTGATCTATGTGCTGATTGGCGCAGGTATATTATTTACACTACGCTCTGGGCTCATACAGTTTCGCTTGTTTGGCTACGCAGCTAAGTCATTGGTTAAAAGCCGCCAAGTTGATCGTGACCACATTTCATCTTTTCAGGCATTCTGCACCAGCCTTGCGGCACGTGTAGGTACTGGTAATTTGGCGGGTGTAGCTGCAGCATTATCTGTAGGTGGACCTGGTGCCATCTTCTGGATGTGGTTAATTGCTTTACTGGGTATGGCTACTAGCTGTATTGAGAATACGTTAGCCCAAATTTATAAAACAAATGATCATGACGGCACATACCGTGGTGGTCCTGCCTACTACATTGAAAAAGGGCTTGGTCAACGCTGGTTAAGTATCATTTTTTCTATCTGCCTTGTCATTACTTTTGGTTTTGCTTTCAATGCCATTCAGTCAAAATCCATAGCAGAAGCTGTTGAAACAGCTTTTAATATCGATCAAAAATACATGGGACTCGTTATCGCAGTCATTGCATCCATGATTATCTTTGGTGGTATCCGCTCTATTGCTCGTTTTGCTGAAGTCGTTGTGCCCTTTATGGCTCTAGCCTATATTGTCGTTGCTTTAGGCGTCGTTGCCTTTAATATCACTGAACTACCTAGAATCTTTTCAATGATCATTGACCATGCATTCGGGTTAGAAAGTGCCGTTGGCGGCGGAATGGGGTATGCCGTTAAATCAGCTATTCAACAAGGTGTTCAGCGTGGATTGTTCTCTAATGAGGCAGGTTTAGGAAGTGCACCTAATGCAGCAGCAACTGCCACTCCCTATCCACACCACCCTGCTACTCAGGGATTGATTTCCATGGTCGGGGTATTTGTAGATACGATTATTATTTGTAGTGCTACTGCATTCATCATTCTACTTTCAGGCCAGTTGGACCCATCGTCACAAATGGAAGGTATCACTTTAACGCAGTCTGCCTTACAAACCCATATTGGTGACTTTGGACCTATTTTTGTCGCTATAGCCATCTTACTCTTCGCATTTACATCAATCATCACCAATTACTACTATGGTGAAACAAACTTGATGTTAATGAAGCAAAATAAATTGCTTTTGATGATGTATCGATTACTTGTATTAGGCATCCTAATTGTAGGCCCAGTTGCAGATCTACCCGTGCTATTCTCATTTGCAGATGTTTCAATGAGTGTAATGGCTCTTGTGAACTTGGTTACACTCCTACTGTTATCTGGCATTGTACTTAAAGTGGTTAAAGATTTTAGGGAGCAAGTAAAAATGGGTATTGAGCCTGTTTTTGATCGGAAAAAGTTCCCATTCCTGGATAAAACTATGGATAAAGATGTTTGGAATGATACCAGTAAATAACATAGTGTCATTTCACTAAGTAGTAACGATTGTAGTAACTTAACGTTCTGAGGGCGACATACCATCGTCCTCTTTGCCTTCGACATCAAACAAATCTTTTTCAAGCCCTGTGCGTCCTTGTTCTTGCAAAATAGCACTTTGACGTCTTACAACATGCTGTATCAGGGCTTCCTTTCCTGCATCATCAGTATCAACAAATGTCAACCTAAGTAAATATCGATTATGCTGCGCATCAAAGCTACAAATCACTACTTCAGCCAACGTTGTCACATACTTTTCTTCTGGTCTAAGCATAATTTCCAACAGCAACTTAGATCCAACTGGGATACCCTCCTCGTGATACAGTGCTAAACCACAAGCGCTTATATTCACAGACTGAATGGCAAAATTACTAATAACCCCTTGTGCTTGAAGCTGATCAACCAGCTCTTCAACTTTTTGATTCAGCAACCAAGCAACTGTTGCAGCTTCTTCACACACTTTTCTTAAGCTGGAAATAGCCTGGCCTAATTTAAGATCAAGATTATGACCAAACAGTCCATGGTTTTGCTCTAGCTCTTCTGGACTTCCACTTTCAACGAAACTTTGCCACTCATCCTCAGTAAGCACACGATAGCGTAATCCCACTCGATCAGTGACTCGAAAATAGCGTCGTCTATCCTCACTCATAATGGGCTGATCCTTACTCAAAAAACCTCTTCAGGTCGAAGCCGAAAATCATCCTGAGTAGATGGCTCTTCAGATTCAGACTCAGGTAACTTTTCTGAAAATACAGGAGGCTTAGCTTCTACACTGGGATACACTACAATCTCAACACGTCGGTTCTTAGCTCTATTTTCACGCGTATTGTTAGGTACCAAAGGGCGAGTATCAGCAAACCCTTTAACCTCAATTCTGCTTGGGAGAATCCTGCCATCCGCAAGGATTTCATGCGCAACCACAACTGCACGCGCTGAAGATAATGCCCAATTAGAAGGAAACTCAGCCGTTTCAATAGGAATAGAGTCAGTATGCCCCTCCACTGAAATAAGCCCTTCAGTTGTGGCTAATTGGTTACGAATTTTTTCCATGGTAGGGATAAAGCTAGGTCTCAAATTTGCGGCACCAGAACCAAATGATCCCTTTTCCTGAATACGAATGACTATATTGCTTCCTCTTGTTTCCACCTCAATACTGCCTTGGTCTACTTCTTCTTTTAACGAAGCGGTTAGTTTTTCCGCTACAGCTTCACTCTTTTTCCTCATTTCTTCTGTTTGTGTGGAAATCTCTTTTTGCTGCTGGCCTGCGGTTGTTAGCTTTCTACCTTGTTTAGTTTCTTTACCAGGTTCACACTGCTCATCAAGTTTTGGTTTTGGTAAGTCAGTTGTAAACTGCCTAACCATATTCAGAGGTGTCGGTTCAGGCTTTCCAGGGCTAAAATGACGCATAATGACACTGGTCCCTTTGGGAATATCTTTATCTTTAATAACCTTTTGAACACCAAATGCCTCTTTCATCGTGTCTGCAATCTGCTTGTATTTCATTGCATCGATTTCAGAAAAGGTCAGTAATAGAACAAAAAAACAAAGTAACAGGGACATTAAATCTGCAAAGGTAGCTAGCCATCCAGGTAACCCAGGAGGGGGATCAGGACATTGACACTCTTCCTCATCATCTGTCACGATTTCATCCTATGCCTCTGCACCTTCTTCTTGCACACGCTGTGCTCCAGGCAGATAAGTACGCAACATAGAGTCAATTACACGGGGGTTTTGCCCCTCTTGAATCGCTAATAGTGCATCAATAATCAGGGCTTTACTTAACGCCTCTTCATTCCTACGAATGGTTAACTTATCTGCGATAGGAATAGCAATCATATTGGCTATCATGGCGCCATATAATGTGGTTAATAACGCAACCGCCATGGCAGGACCAATGGATTTAGGGTCATCCATATTGGAAAGCATCTGAACCAATCCAATAAGGGTACCAATCATCCCCATTGCAGGTGCAACATCCCCCATTGCAGTAAAAATCTTTGCGCCCGTTTCATGCCGCGTCACGGCTAAAGCCATATCACGGGTTAATAGTCGCTTTACTACTGCAGGGTCATGGCCGTCAACCAATAGTTGCAAACCATATTTCAGAAATGGATGGCCAACCTCTTTTTCCTCAAGTGCCAATAAGCCTGATTTTCGTGCTAAATCAGCCAGTTCAATGATTTCATTAATCAGTGAGGGTAAATCGATAGGACTAAACTTGAATGATTTCCCTGCAACACCAAAAGCGCCAAAGAACTGCTTCAAGTTAAACTTCATGAGCACCACGAAAAGCGTACCAATAATCACGATGAGAATGGACGGTACGTTGATAAAAACCAGAGCAGACCCACCCAGTAAAATAGCTGCCAATACAATAGCGAGGCCACCAAGTAAGCCTGCCAGGGTCGCTAGATCCACTGGTTACTCCTAATGAAAATTGTATATACCATGATGATATCTATGCTATTGCCAAATTTATTTTGGTTGTGCTGCATAGGTTTAAATAAAGTAATAAAACAAGAATTAATTGAACAAGGATGTTCAATCCTTTAGCGCTCCCCCAAAAGATTATCCTCAAAGAAAAATACTACATCCTGGTAAGGTAGCCGAGTCATAAACAGTCAGATAGGAGCAAGCCTTGGACTGTGCTTGTAATTCTAGACGGTATTTTCAATACCTGCCCAGCTGAGAACAGAGTCATACATCCCTTTGAGTCCATTGACCAAAATCAAACTGTCGGGTACTGTTGCGTGCTTGGTGAAGACGACAGGATGACCCTCATGCCCCGCAAAAAACAAGCTCTTAACTTTGAGCAATCACTACAGGCACTGGAAAAACTTGTCGAACAGTTAGAGTCTGGTGAACTATCGCTAGAGGAGTCCTTGCAAACCTTTGAGCAAGGCATCAAACTCACTCGACAGTGTCAAGAGGCATTAAAAGAAGCAGAGCAAAAAGTTCAGCTTTTAGTAGAAAAAAATAACTCTCTCTCTACACAACCCTTTGCAGAAGAAGATGACGCGCAGTAATGACGCTAAGTAATCTTATTATTCATTATCAGCAGCGTATAGAGCAACAACTCGACATGCTATTAGCTAGCCATGCTTCTCCTGCAGGCAAACTCCAAGAAGCCATGCGCTATGCAGTGCTCGGCGGAGGAAAGCGGATTCGTCCAGTATTAGTATATGCCAGTACTGAAGCTTGTGGTGGCGACATAACTTTCGCTGATCCTGCAGCCTGTGCTGTCGAACTCATTCATGCATACTCACTGGTGCATGATGACCTTCCTGCTATGGATGATGATGACTTACGCCGAGGACAACCGACTTGTCATAAAGCCTTTGATGAAGCAACAGCCATCTTAGCAGGTGATGCCCTGCAAAGCTTAGCCTTTGAAACTATTACCGGAATGTACAACAACTCAGCCAATCTCTCACCAACACAGCAACTCAATCAAGTGAAAACACTAGCAGTTGCTGCAGGGGCAAATGGGATGGTTACAGGACAAGCACTGGACCTTGCAGCAGTAGGTGACCAACAAATGACTCTAGCAGAGTTAGAGCAAATGCATCGTCATAAGACAGGCGCCTTAATTCGAGCGAGTGTCCAACTTGGTGCTATAGCGGCTAATGCTACTACTGAGCAACATCAAGCACTTACACATTTTGCTGATAATATTGGACTTGCTTTTCAAGTAAAGGATGACATTTTGGATGTAGAGATGGATACCAGTGTATTAGGTAAAAGACAAGGAGCTGATGCGGCAAGAAATAAACCAACGTATCCCGCTTTATTGGGTTTGGAAATTGCCCGACAAAAAGCACATCATCTCTACCATGAGGCGATAAAAGCACTGTCTATGTTTGATGAGCATGCAAAACCCTTACGAGATCTCGCCTCATTTATTGTTGAACGGCATCACTAATGTCTCAACATTGTGGCTAAGTGTTTTATTAAGCATGTAGAAAAGGTATATTGCTTAGGTTAAAGCCACCAGAAACTAAGCCGCAAAAATGACCACCAGTCAAACGTATCCTTAAACCCAAGTGCTTAACTTGATGAATAGTAACAAATGACAAGATTATGCACTTACTGAGTTCGTGATTGCCCATGTTCCACGACATACCTCGCAGCAAGCCTGAAACACCACTGTTAGATGCTATCAGTTCACCTGAGCAGCTTAAGCAAATTTCAGAAGCTAAATTACCAGAGTTAGCAAACGAGTTACGCCAATATTTACTGTTCTGTGTTGGGCAAACAGGTGGGCATTTTGGTGCTGGTTTAGGCGTTATTGAGCTAACCATTGCCCTTCACTATGTATTTAATACCCCCAATGATCGCTTAGTGTGGGATGTTGGTCACCAAGCCTATCCTCATAAAATTCTTACTGGACGTCGGGAATCAATGCACACATTGCGCCAGCAAGGTGGTATGGCTGGTTTCCCGAAGCGTACTGAAAGTGAGTATGACACCTTTGGGGTCGGTCACTCCAGCACCTCAATCAGTGCCGCATTAGGCATGGCAATTGGTGCCCAGCTTCAACAGCAAGAACGCAAAACAGTGGCAATCATAGGTGATGGTGCAATGACGGCAGGTATGGCATTTGAAGCACTTAATCATGCTTCAGATGTAGGTGCTGATATGCTGGTTATTCTGAATGATAACGATATGTCCATTTCAGATAATGTAGGTGGACTATCTAATTATTTTGCTAAAATCCTTGCCAGTAAAATGTACCATTCGGTGAGAGAAGGCAGTAAAAAAGTTCTAAAGAAAATGCCAAAAGCGTGGGAGCTGGCCAGTCGCACTGAAGAGCATTTTAAAGGAATGGTTGTTCCTGGTACGCTGTTTGAGGAACTAGGTTTCAACTATATTGGCCCTATCAACGGTCACGATTTAGACACCCTGATTCATACCCTAAAGAATATTAAAGAACTTAAAGGTCCTCAGTTTCTGCATGTTGTTACCACCAAAGGCAAAGGCTTTGTTCCTGCAGAAGAAGACCCTATTGGCTACCACGCTATTACCAAGTTAGAGCCATCCCCTCCTGTTCAACCCATTAAGCCTCCCGTAAAAAAGCTTAAGTTTTCAAATATATTTGGGCAGTGGCTTTGTGATATGGCTGAAGCGGACTCCCAACTGGTTGGTATCACTCCAGCAATGAAAGAGGGCTCGGATCTAATTCAGTTCGCAGAGCAATTTCCTGACCGTTACTTTGACGTTGGCATTGCTGAGCAGCATGCAGTAACCCTTGCAGCAGGTATTGCCTGTGAAGGCGGAAAACCAGTTGTAGCCATTTACTCTACTTTCTTACAACGTGCATACGACCAGTTAGTACATGATGTAGCCATCCAAAATCTAAACGTACTGTTTGCAATAGATAGAGCAGGACTCGTTGGGGAAGATGGCCCAACTCATGCGGGTTGCTATGACATTCCTTTTATGCGGTGCATACCCAATATGGTGCTTATGGCTCCCGCTAATGAGGATGAAACCCGTAAAATGCTAAGCACAGGCTTCCAACATAAAGGGCCAGCAGCTGTTCGTTACCCTAGAGGAACAGGGCCAGGTGTTCCTATAGACCAGTCTTTAGAAACATTACCCATTGGTAAAGGTGAAATAACAAAGCAAGGGAAAAAAGTTGCTATTCTTGCTTTTGGCACTTTACTTACAGAGGCAGAGGCTGCTGCTGCTGAGATTGGTGCAACAGTCGCTAACATGCGCTTCATTAAACCTCTGGATGAACATTTGATCAGTGAGCTCAGCAAGCATCACCAGCTACTTGTAACACTTGAAGAAGGTGCCATTATGGGTGGCGTGGGATCAGCCGTTAACGAGTTTCTTCAAGCTGCAAATATTACGATCCCAGTTATCAATTTGGGTATTCCTGATCGCTACATTGAGCATGGTAAGCCAAAGCACCAGCTAGCAGAATGTGGTTTGACAAAAGAAGGCATTATCCGTGCAGTTGAGGCTAGACTGAAGTTATTATCCATAGGTAATAGCTCAACAGCTTAACTATTACATCCTCCCCTTTCCTTCTTGAAAAGTATTAGTACAAAATAATTACTTTTAAAAAGGTAGCCTTGCTAAAGACTACCTTTTAGTCTTCACAATACAGCTTATGTAGTACAGTAATTATTTCTGTCACTTCATGACTATTTAAGGCGTAGTAAATAGTTTGAGCATCTCGACGCGTCTTAACTAACGACTCTTGGCGTAACCAGGACAAATGCTGAGACAACGTTGATTGGGGCATGGGAAATAGTGCATTCAACTGGGAAACAGATAACTCTTTTTCTTGTAAAGCACATAAAATCATTAAACGATGCTTATGCCCTATCGCTTTTAGAACTTTTACTGCTCGGTCTACACCACTTTCCCATGTTACATAATCGTGCATTACTGCTTTACCAGTCATTAATGTATTCGTTGTGCCAACAATGGAGAACATTTCATGCCCACTAACATAGCGCCAATAAATGCCACAATTTTTAGATCACCACCACTTAGGTTTGCCAATGCAGGTCCTGGACAAATTCCAGAAAGCCCCCAACCAATACCAAAAATGATACTGCCCACAACAAGTGATTTATCAATTGTTTTTTTCGTGGGCAAAAAAAAATGTTCTTCTAAAAGCGGCTTATTGTTAGGTTTTACCCATAATAAATAACCTAAAGCATAAACAAATAATGCTCCAACCATCACTAACGCTAAACTTGGATCCCAATCCCCCGAAATATCCAAAAAATTTAATACTTTTTGCGGGTTAACCATTTGCGCCACGGATAAGCCTATTCCAAAAAGTATGCCACAACATAGTGCAACAATTTTATTCACAGCCTGGCCCTCAATTAATTAGAGAAAAACATGCCGAGATACAAACACAACTAACCCTGCCGTTACCATAAATAACAAAGTGGCGATTATTGATCGCACAGATCCCCGACCAATTCCACAGATACCATGACCACTAGTACAGCCTGATCCCAACTGAGTACCTATCCCCACTAAAAAACCACCGCTAAGTACTGCGACCCAAGATAAAGATAAGTCTGTAGGGAGTGAAAAACCGAGCTTTGATGCCAGAAAAGCACCTAAGACCATTCCCAAAATAAAAAGCCACCGCCAGCTCAAATCAGACTGTTTAAACTTCACAGCCCCATTAACAATACCTGAAAT
This sequence comes from Zooshikella harenae, assembly GCF_018837975.1. GTDB lineage: Bacteria > Pseudomonadota > Gammaproteobacteria > Pseudomonadales > Zooshikellaceae > Zooshikella > Zooshikella harenae. Next base: position 26,543 of record NZ_JAGSOY010000045.1, read on the forward strand.
TCCAGCTATGCGGCCATTTAGCCAAAGCAATAAAAACGCAGAAAGCCCTATGGCTATACCACCAATGAGAGATGAAATAGGTGTAAATGATGTCATGCTAATCCCTCTGCTCTCCAGTGATGTATGCTGAATAATGTATAACTTGGTTTAATTAAAACAAGATATATCGTATTTCGCAAATACACAATATAATAAAAGATAATCAGCCAAAAACAATACAAAAAAGCTCTGGCATTATTAGCTAGAGCTTTAATAAAACAGAGCGTAAAGATATTTTAAGGAAATAAATGTCCTAACTTTCCAGCTTTAACAGCTAAGTATCGCTCATTATGTGGATTCTGCCCTGTTTGTAAGGGAATACGCTCAACAACCTCCACTCCTTGCTGTTCTAATGCTTGGACTTTGCGAGGGTTATTCGTTAATAAGCGTACCTGAGAAACACCGAAATGACTCAACATTGCTTTACACATATCGTACTTACGCAAATCAGCAGCAAAACCTAACCGCTCATTAGCTTCTACGGTATCCGCACCATCATCCTGCAACTCATAGGCTCTAATTTTGTTGAGCAAGCCAATACCACGACCTTCCTGTCGAAGATAAAGCAACACCCCTTTGCCATTTTCTGCAATCGTTTGTAAGGCTGCTTGTAACTGGGCACCACAGTCACATCGTAAACTAAACAGAGCATCACCTGTAAGACACTCAGAGTGTACTCTCATCAGAACTGGCTCATCAGAGCCTAAATCCCCCATCGATAAAGCAACATGCTCTTTTCCCGTATGCTCATCCGCAAAGCCGTGAAGTGTAAATGTTCCAAATGGTGTGGGTAATAGGGATGCAGCAACAAATGATACTGTCACACAAGACTCCTAGCTAATTCTTACTACCTGCAAGCTACAACAACTGAAAAATCAAATAAGTAAGTCTTTAATTTCAAATAGGAAGTGGCTGCATTATGCCGCTCTGTAGAAATACCCCTTGGGTATGCAATATACTCTACAATAACAGTGCATGCCTGCAGGCAAGAAACAAAATAAAGTTAAATCTTTATTTTTCCTCAAGGTACATAATGCCATCTTGCTTAGTCATTTTCACTTTATTTAAAAAGTTTGTACCCAATAGAATCTCGTGTGGAGAATTCCCCTCAATAACGGCTGCTTCAAGGTTATAATGAACAATACCTTGCACCTCGACTTTACGTAATATAACGTTAAATGTTCTTACCGCCCCACCAGCGGTTGATGCTGCAGCGAGTTTGCCATCTCTTATGTAGTTAATATTGAGTTTTTTTGCATGCTCTGAATTCATCGCAATTAAACTTGCTCCAGTATCCACTAGCATACGAACAGGCATGCCATTAATGACACCATGTGTATAATAGCTCCCCTGGTTATTCATCAAAATGGGGACTCGCTTTTTAACAGGAGCGCTAAAGCCTTCGGAATAGTCTCTAGTTAACGGGAATGTTTTTTGAACGCCCTCTATTTCAAGAGTTGCTGATGCTACATCTGCAGAAATTAATCTGACACCCTGTTTGGCAGGCTTTCCAACCTTCAGTAAATGGCGTTGACCATTAATATTTACAACAGCAGCACCATTATTGAACAAACCAATAACCTGAACATGTGGGGAAGCCTCAACTGAAAGTGAAAGCCAAAAAAAGAGCACTAAGCTGCCGAAAACCCACCTCAACACACCAAACATAACAACTCCCGACTGCACTACCTTTTTGATTATAGTTGACTGTTACTACTCAGCGCGACGGCAGCAAAAACTGCTATCCAAAAAGCAAAACCAATAGCTGAGTGGTACATAACCCCATAACTCCAGCCATTACATCATCCAGCATTATCCCTAACCCACCATGGACATGCTTATCTACCCAGTTAATAGGCCATGGCTTAATGATGTCAAAGATTCGAAACATGATGACGCCTATCAAAACCCAAAACCAGTGACTGGGAACTGCAAATAGCGTTATCCATAATCCCACAAATTCATCCCACACAATGCCTGGATGATCATGAACTCCCAACTTGGCAGAAGCGACCCCACACAACCAAATACCCAGTATTGCCGCCAGTAAAACGACTACGGCATAACTTATTAAAGGCAATTCATGTAATAGTAACCAAAATGGCAGCGCAGCTAATGTTCCAACAGTGCCTGGTGCTTTAGGGGATAAACCACTCCCCAGGCCAAATGCTAACCAAACTCTTGGATCACGTCCTAATATTGCAGGAGTAACCGCCTTCATTTGTCTGTAACTCCTTATGCAGATTTATACCATTGCTTTAATGCGTTTTAACCTTAAGAAAAGTGTTGGTAACCACCTTTGGTGATAGTGATAGGCTGGCCCGAGGTGGAGACAACACCAGGTGCTTGGTTGATTTGACCAATACGTGTTATAGGACAAGAAGGCGACAGCAATTCAATGATGTTTTTTGCCAGGTGAGGAGGAGCAGTAAAACAGAGTTCATAATCATCCCCTCCCGTCAACATAACCTCTTGTCGTTTTTCCGGGTCAGGCAGCACTTGCTGCAAAGCATTAGAAGCAGGTAAAGATGAAAGGTCTAATAGCGCGCCTACTTGACTCATTGTTAAGATATGGCCTAAGTCAGCAAGAACCCCATCAGAAATATCAATTGCACACTGACAGCCCAGTGCTACAAGCTTTTGTGCCTCAGCCACTCTGGGTACTGGCTGATAATAACGACTCCACAATGCCTTTAAATTTTCATTGGTGGGGCTTTCAACTAACCCTTGCTGAAGATAAGACAACCAAGCTGCTGCATCACCTAACGTTCCTGTAACCCAAATATCATCGCCAGGCTTTGCATACTTTCGGGATAACCAGTTATTAGTTCTCACTAAGCCATGGACTTGCAATGTAATGGTTAATGGACCTCGCGTAGTATCCCCGCCAACTAAAGAAATACCCACTTTCTGAGCTATCTGCTGTAAACCTTGAACAAAGCCAGACAGCCATTCTGGGTTTGCTTCAGGCAGCGTTAAACCTAAGGTAAACCACGCTGGCTCAGCCCCCATAGCAGCTAAGTCACTCACTGTTACAGCAAGCGCTCGATAACCAATGAGCTCAGGTGCTGCAGCGGCAGGAAAATGAACATCAGCTACTAGGGTATCCATTGAAACAGCAAGCTGTCTACCTTCTGGTACTGACATAACAGCACAGTCATCACCAATCCCTAGCTGGGGAGACCATGGCCCAGCACTTGCCAAGCCAGGTTGTTGAAAATAACGAGCAATCAAATCAAACTCAGATAACACGCGTTACTTGCCCCGTAGCGCTCGTATTTCTGCCATTCGCGCTCTTCCAGCCACCTTATCCAAAATACCATTAACATAACGGTGACTTTCCTCGGCACCATAGCGCTTCGCCAGTTCAATGCCTTCGTTAATGACTACTTTACAAGGCACATCCAAACGAAACATTAATTCAAACGTCCCTATCCGTAACGTTGTCAACTCAATAGGGTCCAATTCATCGAAGTTACGATCCAAAAAGGGTTCAAAACCATCCTGAATCGCTTTTAGATGACGTGGTACCCCATGTAACAGCTCAGAAAAATAGCTAAGATCGACTTTTGACATGTCATAGTCAGTACGGAACTGAGCATCAATATCAGTCAAGTTGGCTCCGGCCATGTGCCACTGATACAACGCCTGCAGTGCATACTGACGCGCCTTTCTTCGCTGGGAAGGTTTTGGCCTGGCTTCATTGTTAGGATTGGAAACTGTATCGTTCACTTAAGACCCCAGCTGATTAAGTAAGCTAACCATCTCGAATGCAGTCATTGCTGCTTCTTCACCTTTATTACCAGCCTTGGTTCCTGATCGTTCAATCGCTTGTTCAATACTATCAACAGTTAACACGCCAAATGTCACTGGAAGCTCTGCTTCTAAAGACACAACACCTAATCCTTTAGCACACTCTCCAGCAACATAATCAAAGTGTGGTGTACCACCACGAATAACAGCACCTAATGCAATTATGGCATCATATTTACCAGAGTTTGCTGCTTTCTTAACTACCAGTGGCATTTCAAAAGCGCCAGGACAACGAATAACGGTAATATGATCTTTCGCAACCCCATGACGTAGTAAAGCGTCTAATGCGCCTTGTAACAAACTTTCTACAACAAAGGCATTCCAGCGGGTTACAACAATCGCATATCTCCCATCGTTAGGCGTTAATACACCTTCGAGGGTTGTTATGTCTGACATAGTTTCCTCGTTAACAAAGACTGCATGTTTAGCATTAACCAATAATGCAGCACGCTACTAAGCACAACTGATATATTCCACAATTTCCAGATCAAACCCAGAAATTGCACTAAATTTTATGGGTGAACTCATTAAGCGCATTTTTGTGACACCTAATAAGCGCAAAATCTGCGAGCCTGTCCCTACAGTTAAATAAGCGCCACTGCTATTAAATGCAGGATTACGTGGTCCTTTTTTATCAGGATAAAAGAAGCGTTGCATACTCCCAGCAAAATCAATAGTTTGCTCTGAGTCCAACAAAACAACGACACCTCTTCCCTCTTCCGCAACCACCTTTAATGCTCTTTGGAATGTCCAGTGCGGTGACTCTGCTTTTTGAGCACCTAATAAGTCTCGGAAAGCATCTGCAACATGAACGCGTACTAAAGCAGGTTCATCTGTACTCACATCACCTTTAACCAAAGCAAGGTGGGTCTGCTCTTGAACCGTGTCATGAAAGACGACTAGCTCAAATTCCCCAAACTCGGTGAGAACTGACTGACGTTGTGTTTCAACAACAGTCTTTTCATGTAAAATTCGATACTGAATCAACTCAGCGATAGTACCAATTTTCAGCTGGTGCTTTTCTGCAAATAGCTCCAGGTCAGGGCGACGCGCCATAGTACCATCTTCGTTCATAATTTCCACAATCACCGCTGCAGGGGTTAATCCTGCCAAACGTGCCAAATCACAACCTGCTTCAGTATGGCCTGCACGACTGAGTACTCCACCAGGCTGTGCACGTAAGGGGAAAATATGTCCTGGCTGAACGATATCCTCAGGCTTAGCATTAGGGTTCACAGCCACTTGAATTGTTCTAGCCCTATCAGCGGCTGAAATGCCTGTTGTTACACCCTCAGCGGCTTCAATTGACACTGTAAAATGTGTACCAAAAGGTGTCTTATTGGCTGGCACCATGGGTGACAAACCAAGGTAATCACACCGCTCATTAGTCATCGGCAAGCAGACTAAGCCTCGAGCATGGGTCACCATAAAATTAATTGCCTCAGGCGTAACCAACTCTGCCGCCATGATTAAATCACCTTCATTTTCCCGGTCTTCATCATCCATTAAAATGATCATTTTCCCAGACCGAAAATCTTCAATGAGTTCAGGGATGGTATTTAATTTCATGGCTACTCCTGAATAAATACAACGGCATTGCAGACTTTTTATCTAAATTTATTGTTAACTCACATCAAGCTAGGTCAACCCCATTAACAGCATTACAGCTATCGGTTCCTTGGTGTAAAAAAACCATGCTCAGCTAAAAATTCGGAAGTGATTGAGGATGAAGACGTATCAGGCTCTGCCGCCTTATCACCTAAAAGCAGACGCTCAAGATGTCTCACCAAAATATCAACCTCAAGATTTACCTTAGATCCTACTCGATAGTGCTGAATAATGGTCTGATTAATGGTATGAGGTACAATATTAAGCTCAAACCAACTGCCGTTTACTCGATTGACTGTTAAACTTGTACCATCGACTGTAATCGACCCCTTTGCTGCAATATATTTTGCCAACGCCTTGGGTGCGACAATACCTAAGCGCCAAGAACGCCCATCAGCATGCAGCTCATTTACTCCACCCACCCCATCCACATGACCACTAACGATATGACCGCCAAGATGAGACGTCGGCATTAACGCTTGTTCAAGATTAACCTTATTGCCCACCTGCCAGTGAGTTACTGTCGTGCAATCCAGTGTTTCTTTGGACACATCAGCCCAAAAACCTTTTTTAGCAATTTTTGTTACGGTCAAACAAACACCATTGGTAGCAATACTATCACCTATAGCCACAGTACTCATATCAAGAGCATCTGCATCAACGTGAATAGATAAGTCTTGTCCATGGGGTTGTATCGAAAGGATTTTGCCAACAGCTTGAACAATACCTGTGAACATAGAACGGCCTATCAGAACCACACACTAAAAAATAATCTTTTTAAAAAGGCATCAAAATCACCATCAGCACATGCCTACATTCAGCCTATCAAACTAAGTTATTAACCTGATTATTTGTAAGTAGGGTATGCAATCAACCGCCAATCATCCCCCACTTGTCGCCAATCAGCAATCTTTAATGTCACTTTATTAGTCATTGATGTCCACTGAGGTGTCGAGAATGCTGGCCGTGTTTGACTTCCCATCAAGATAGGTGCCGTATAAATGATTAACTCATCAATTAAATGCTCTGCTAAAAACGCACCTGCTAACGTTGCCCCAGCTTCAACCAGCACCTCGTTAACTTCCGCTTGCGCTAATTTTTTTAACACAACAGTTAAATTAATCTTTCCAGAGTTATCACTTTCCACTTCCCACAGCTCAATGCCTTTTTCCTTCAAGGCCCGCTGCTGGTCAATCGCTACGCCAGCGGCGTGAACAATAATTACTTTTCCTTGAGTGTGCAGAAGTTGTGCGGCTAAAGGAATTTGTAGTTGGCTATCTAAAAGTACACGTAATGGCGGTATTTTTTGCTCAGTAATTTCAGGTAATTGTGCTTGAGTCAAACGCACATTAAGTGCTGGATCATCCGCAAGCACAGTACCAATCCCTGTAATGATAGCAGCACTTTTAGCTCTAAGTTTATGCACATCTACTCTAGCAGCTGTGCTTGTTATCCACTGGCTTTCACCATTTTCCATGGCGGTTGCACCATCTATACTCATGGCTAATTTACAGCGTATATAAGGTAAACCTTCACACATACGCTTAATAAAACCAAGGTTGAGTGCTTGTGCCTCCGTTTCAAGTACACCACTAATGACTTCAATACCTGCTGCTTGTAAGTATTTTATCCCCTTCCCTGCCACTAATGGATTGGGGTCTGCCATCGCAATAACAACTCGCTTTACACCCGCTGCAATCAATGCACCACTACAAGGTGGCGTTCGGCCATGATGGCTACAAGGCTCTAATGTGACATAAACAGTTGAACCTTTTGCACCACCAGCAGGTAGGCTATTAAGCGCATCAATTTCAGCATGGGGCTCTCCTGCCCGTTTATGCCAGCCTGATGCAATGATATGGCTGTTTAGTGTAATAACACAGCCTACACGAGGGTTGGGATGTGCAGAGTAGGTACCTTTAGCCGCTAATTGTAAGGCTTTTGCCATCATAGCATGATCAAAGGCGGATACTGTCGGCATAACTTACTGTTCTGAAGATTTATAGCGATCAGTTACATTCTGAGGCTCTTTTTCCAGACGATCAATTTCTTCACGAAACTCATTAAGATCTTTGAACCGCCGGTAAACAGAAGCAAAGCGGATATAAGCCACTTCATCTAACTTTTGTAGCTCACGCATAACCAGCTCACCCACAATCAGTGACTCTACTTCCCGATCTCCACAGGCACGAAGGTTATGCATAATACGATTGATAGCATCCTCAATCTTTTCCACGCTTACTGGACGCTTTTCCAATGAGCGCAGCATACCCGCTCGAAGTTTATCTTCGTCAAAAGGCTCACGACTACCGTCTTGCTTTATTAATCTAGGCATGACCAATTCAGCAGTTTCATAGGTCGTGAAACGCTCTGCACATGATAGACATTCACGACGTCGCCTGACCTGTATACCGTCAGCGACAAGTCGAGAATCAATGACTTTGGTGTCTTTTGCACCACAAAAAGGACAATGCATGGCTTAACTAAATCCCTGAAACACTATTAAGAGCAAGTCAAGCGCAATCGATAAACCATGGTAATAGATTTATTTGATGTAGACTGCTGTAATCATAGTACAGATTTATTTAACTAACACAAGTCTATTGTCGTAATTTTCTACCTAACTCAATCCTTTCCGCATACTGTCACTTTTCTATGTCACGTTATTCCCATAATGGATGTTTCTTTTTCAAAAAAAACAATTCGTTAGCCGGTATAAACCAACAGCGCCGTCAAGAATCGCCGTTAACACAAAAAACGTCTACTAAAGAAAACTCAAAATACTTTCAAGCAGCTCATCTTAATTAAGCGACAAGGAGCAGGCAGCAATGGCAAAAACACTTGATCAATGGTTTATGGAATACAGCGCAAGTCACCAACACCCTTTAAATAAAAAAATTCATTTCATTGCAGTTCCAACCATTTATGCCACCTTTATTGCTTTACTATGGTCAATCCCATTGCCTGAGATTTTCAGATCTTTTGTTTGGCTTAACGTAGGTACTCTATCCGTATTACTCGTCGTTGCCTTCTATAGCACGCTATCAATTCAGCTCAGTATTATCATGCTATGTTTTTCTGGAGCAATACTTTTAGGGTGTTACTGGTTATCGGTGTATAGCCCTTGGCCATTATGGTTGGTTGCCCTACTACTCTTTATCTTTATGTGGATACTTCAGTTTATTGGACACGCGTTTGAAGGCAAAAAGCCCTCTTTTTTTAAAGATCTACAGTTTTTATTAATTGGGCCTGCCTGGGTGATGGCTTGTTTATTTCAAGGATTAAAACAAAGCAACTAGATCCTAAATACAAACTTTGTAAACAAAAATTAGCACCTTTACTTTTCCAGCATTTTACCCCAGTCGTGTCGCTATCAAAGACGCCTCGCCTGGGGCAGCTGTGTTCAATAAGCTCTATCACTAGTCTTAACAGAGCAGACTAGCTCCACTAAAAATCCTTCGCTGTCGATATAGAACAATTATTACTTACTAACTCGCCGACACAGCAGCGCTTTCTGGCAATACACCCAGTGAAAAATATTCTTTAAAAACTGTAGCTAAACCGCCTAGTAGCTCAACAGGCGTTTGCACCTTAGTACCCTGATAATTAGTTCTAATCAAGGTTGTATCATGCAATGTCACACGTCCATCCACCAGAGCGCGTGAACACAGCAAGTTTCGTTTAAACTTAGAGGCATAAGAAGATTGATGATATTGACAACGTTCAGTAAAATCTTTCAACTCCACAGGTTTAACCTGAAAACGGTACCGTGGCAACCATTGTAACTGTGTGAACATTTCAAGTTGCCAATAATCCTCCACTTTCTGTAAACAATAATGCCCAGAAATATCGGTATGCTCCTTACCCTCCAACAAAGGTAGTGGTGACCGAAAACTATCACCAAAACCAACATCAACAAGCCAAGGCTGCTCTAAATTAACAAGCAAAGCCAAGTGATCGAAGGGTGGTGTAAATTCTTTTTGCTTTTCATCATAAACTTCAGCTGCAACCATGCTGACACTATAACCTAGCTCACTCAATAACCAGCCAAACAACCCATTTAATTCAAAACAAAAACCGCCACGTTGTTGCAAAACTATTTTTTGATATAACCAAGGCAGTTGCAGTTCAATGGGCTGACTATAGATAACACTCAAGTTTTCAAACGGCACTTGTTGCAGGTGAGCTTGATGCAGCTTACGTAAGTAAGTCAGAGTAGGCTGTTCCTTTTTACACCCAAACCGCTGTAAGTAGTATGCACTGTCCATATTCCCACCCTTTTATTTTAATCAATAGCTCTTTTCCTAAAGACATAAATATCGACGGCTTCGCCATCCACCACCCCAGCTTGCCTGAGCTTTTGTTCTATTTCAAATCCTAACCGCTTGGCAACAGCAATGCTGGCTGTATTACCTGCATGACAGTGAATTTCAATGGTGCGTAGTTTTAGACGAGAAAAACAGTATTGAACTAATTTATCAGCACAGCGATGAATGATCCCTTGCCCTGTAAAATCAATATCCAGCCAATAACCTAATGTAGCCACTCTTTGCTGCCAGTTGATTGTATTTAAACTAACAGAACCAATAAGTTGGTGATTAAAGTAAACACCTCCTAACCAAATGGTATGATAACGCCAGCTTTTATCAGCTACCCGACTGAGTAGTCCCGTTATAAAATCTTCAGTTAGGTGAATATCATGCCACCAAAAGAGTCTTGGTAGGTTTTTAACTGCCAACTTATGAAACTGCTTAGCATCCTGCGGTTTTAACGTTTGAAGGGTAAGGTGCTTATCTATCTTTAATACAAACACTCATATCAACCTATTGTTATTGCTTATCCAGTGGCAGTCATAGGATCTATTTTAGGAGTAAACACATTACGATGTGATTTACAGTTTTTTTACTATTACATTATTTGAACAGTTTTCCCTTTTTAAAGAGTCAAGAAACAGAGACTAAACAGCTTAACGCATGTGCCTGAGTAGCTTTTCTTTAATGCCTATACCCTATTGCTTTATAAACAACAATATCATCAAAGATGAATCTACAACAAAAACCTTAATTTAGTACGAATATGCAAGCATTTATTATCGTAACCAATTGAACTTTAATAATATATTAAATAGAATTACTTACACCTCTTATCTTATACTACCAACAATCGAGCGTTTTTAATTATCGATTATACAATATACCCATCGATGAAGAACCTGACATAGCCTATTAATGACTGTTTTTATATTTCACGCCAAAAGTATAAAAAACAGTAACCCACTGTAGAAGTAACAACTTGGCAAATCAGTACAAAAAGCTAACTTGTAATAGGAAAACCAGTATTAGCATGGACATGTAGAATATTCATAAAACAACCAATCATTAAGGTAATCATTTTTGTGTTTTTCCAAAACAAAAAGTAAGAAATACAGATTTTTCCTACTTGCTCACCAAATAATTTTTGATTAAGCATTTTATTTTTTAAGCAATCAAACAATATTAAAGCGCGAAATGTGCAACGTGCACTACACTAAAGATAAAGCCCATAACATTTTTGTTGGATTTTTTTACTCGCACTCTCTATAAACTATCTAATAGTGCATATTTTATAGTAATAAGTAGTATCTGTATTCTGGAGCATTTGCCATGTTCAAAAAAAATACCCTTACAGTACCTGTTATGGGTATTGAACTATTGGAAAACCGCATTTTATTTGATGCGGCACTAGGTGCCACAGTCGATGCAGTTGAAGTACAACAGGATGTGAATAATTTCGACAACCCTGTCTTATCACCAAGTGAATTACAAATAACTGATGCACCTAGCACTGTTGTTATCATTGATAGTCGTGTTGAAAATACCGAACTTATTAAAGCAGAGTTTCCTGACGCAAAAGTATATAACCTATCAAACCATCAAAATGGTGTGGAGCAAATACACGCGATTTTGAAACAGTTTCAATCCAACGAAGCAAAACCTCAAGAAATTATTTTATTCTCCCATGGCAAGCCTGGCGAACTATTAATTGGTAACAGCACACTTACATTAAATGCGATCAATCAAAATTACACAGATTTACTTAAAGATATTCGTAACTTTACCGCAGATGATGCTATTTTAGCCCTTTATGGGTGTGATGTTGCGAGTAACTCAGAAAACCAGTTAGCACTTGATACTCTTGCCAGTTTAACAGGACTTGATATTGCCGCGTCAAATGATTTGACAGGCTCAACAAACCTCGCAGGCGACTGGGAATTAGAGTATTCAACCAATAACGATATAATAGCACCCGTTTTATCCGCACACTTTCAATTAAATTACCCAACAACACTCGCAGCACCTGGCAATGTGGCAAGTGCCAACCTCACAGTGTGGCTAAAAGCCAATGCAGGGGTCACTGAGTCAGGAGGCTCAGTATCATCCTGGGCCGATCAAAGTGCCGCAGGAGGCAATAATACAATAACTCAAGGGACAGCTTCACAACAACCTCAACGTCAATTAAATACCGTCAACTTCAACCCCTCACTTTTTTTTGATGGCTCAAATGATGAGTTAACAAGGACGGGGTTTGCTGGTACAGAAATTATTGACAATAATAATAACACTATATTTGTAGTCGTCGATGTAGCCTCTCCAGGCGTTGTTGTTCAATGGGAAGAAACTGATGGCTTTAGTCGTGAGAATAGAATTAATATTGAATACGAAGGCACGAATGATCCTCGCTTTGACTTTTCAAATGACACCGGAGGCAAAATCACCGGATCCACTATTTCCAGCACCTACCATATTATTTCTGGATTAGCCAGTGTTCCCAATAATTCCCTCTATGTCGATGGCCTACGAAGTGGCGTAACAGGCACATCCACAGTTGCAGACAACACCTTAATTGGTGCCTTACATGTTGGATCCTACCCTGACGCACCTGGCACTATAACGCCTGAAATGAATATCAGTGAAGTTATTATATACAACACCAATCTATCCCTTGCTGATAAACAAAAAGTCGAGTCTTATCTCGCTGTTAAATACGGGATTACTCTTGATCCTACCGATAATGAAGGGGGCATCACTGAAGGTGATTATATTACATCAACAGGAGTAACTGCGTGGGACTATACGGCTAACTCCGGATACCATAACAATGTAGCAGGAGTTGCTATTGATTCGGGGAGTGACCTCAACCAACTAAAATCAAAATCAATTAATTCAGGTAGTGCAGTTACCATAGAAGTCACTTCATCTCTTGATGATGGTGACTATTTAATGTGGGGGAGTAATGGAGCATCAGGTGAAATTTCAACAGAAATGCCCGCAAATTCAGGATTCTCTAAACGCTTAGCTACAGAGTGGAAACTTCAGGAAGTCCAAGACTTCGGTAATGCAACGATTACGTTTGATCTCAACGAACTTGGATTAACAGGTAAATCCTCAAGTGATCTTTTAATGGTTGTTGACACAGATGATGGCGATTTTTCCAATGCTTTTGCCTTCACATCACCCTCCTCATTTGGAGGATCGACTGTCACTTTTGATGTAGCATATCTGAACAACGGGTTTTATTTTACACTTTTTACCGAAGCTAACACCGCACCAACCATTAATAATTTAGATGGCGATTCGGCAACACTAAATCCATTTGCCAGTTCAACTACAACCCTAGATCAAAGCACATCAGCAACCTTTACAGATACAACCAGTTCCAATCTTCAAGATGGCACATTAACAGTTCAGTTTACCGCTGGCAGTGATCCTACAGAAGACACTTTAGTAATTAATAACCAAGGTGTTGGTCCTGGAGAAATAAGCTTTTTTGGCTCTAATGTAACCTATGAAGGCACCACC
>NZ_JAGSOY010000046.1 GCF_018837975.1 Zooshikella harenae
TATAAAGAAATACTATTATTAGCATGTTATGAAAGTGTGCTAAACAAAATGGTATGAGTCGTCATTGTTAACTAATTTTGAATTCTAAATATTAGGTGTGTTAATGTATGCTTGCTTTTTGAGCAGTACTTGATGATTGCTCAACAAGTTCATTCTGTTGGGTAAAAGAGGAGTTTCATGTGAGTGATCGACATGCAGGCCATAAACCTTCATCTTTAAGAGATTTTCTGGAGATTGATATACACCCTCAAGTGTTTGGGTTTTCTGCGCTAGCTATTTTTGCCTTTGTCTTCTTAACACTGACTAACCTGGAGCAAGCCAGTGAGTTATTTAGTCACACTAAATCATTAATCACCGACAATTTTGGTTGGTTATTCATACTACTGGTTCAAGTATTCTTGGTTTTTGCACTGTATTTAGCCTTTAGTCGATTTGGTTATGTTCGCCTAGGTGGTGCACAGGCAAAACCCAAGTATTCTTTTCCTGGCTGGTTTGCCATGCTGTTCAGTGCGGGGATGGGGATAGGGCTGGTGTTTTGGAGTGTTGCTGAACCCATCTATCACTTTTCTTCTCCACCAGTGGGTGAAGGGCATACAGTCAATGCTGCGAAAACCGCCATGGATATCACTTTCCTTCATTGGGGGTTCCATGCCTGGGGTGTTTATGCCGTAGTTGGCTTATCATTGGCGTATTTTACGTTTAACAAAAAATTGCCATTGACCATTCGTTCAGCTTTTTATCCCCTCATTGGTGAAAAAATATATGGTCCCATTGGCCATGCTATAGACGTGCTGGCAGTAATTGCAACATTGTTTGGTGTGGCAACGTCATTAGGGTTAGGTGTTAACCAAGTCGCTGCTGGTTTGGAATTTTTGTTTGATATTGAGGCTACTACAGGCGTTAAGCTAGCGCTGATTGCTGGGATTACCTTACTTGCTACAATTTCTGTGGTGAAAGGGCTTGATAAAGGCATCAAACGCTTAAGTGAAATCAATTTATGGGCTGCGGCTGGCATGCTGTTGTTTGTCATCATTGTTGGCCCAACGCTGTTTGTGCTGAGCGGTTTTGTACAGAATTTAGGCCACTATATGCAGAACTTGCTGATGCTTAGTTCTTGGACTGAGACTTACCAGCAAAACTCGCAATGGCAAAGTAGCTGGACTGTATTTTATTGGGCATGGTGGATTGCCTGGTCTCCTTTTGTAGGGATGTTTATTGCCCGCATTTCTTATGGGCGTACGATACGCCAGTTTGTTTTTGGTGTGTTGTTAGTGCCTAGCCTGCTTACTTTCCTTTGGATCACTGTTTTTGGTGGTGCTGCGTTACACAATGAGCTATTTGGTTTAGCAAATATTGAAGCAGCGGTAAAAGCGGATGTTTCTACTTCTTTATTTGTATTGCTTGAAGGTTTTCCTTTAGCCAGTATTACCTCAGTGTTAGCTGTCTTTTTGATTGTTATTTTCTTTGTAACGTCTTCAGACTCAGGCTCGCTAGTGATTGATATCATCACATCTGGAGGGAATTTGAATCCTCCTGTTGCGCAAAGGGTTTTCTGGGCTACTACAGAAGGTGTTGTTGCTGCTGTGCTGTTACTAGGTGGTGGGTTAACAGCCTTACAGACTGCATCTATCACAACAGGTCTGCCATTTGCGATCGTGTTGTTTATTATGTGCTTTGGCTTATTAAAGTCACTGCATGAGGAGTTTGATGTTAAAAACCCCATTGTTCGTAAATAAAAGAAGCGTTCTAGGTGGTTAATAATATCGGAACTCGTTGAATGATTGAATATATTATCTGATATTAAGGTAATATGTTTAGTGTGATAAAAAGGCCCTTAATGGGCCTTTTTTTACGTTTAGTATTTGTTTGTGAAAGGTTTTGTTAAAGAATACGGTCTTTAGGGCACCTCTAAACTAAAAAAGTTGCTTTTCAATAGCCTGTGGGTATAGCTTTAATAGGCTCACAATAAGGGGGAAAACAATAAATGATGTATTTACAGAAGGGAGTTAATTACTTAGTTATTTTTTTATTGTTTTTAGCTGCTCATAATGTTACTGCACAACAGCTGCAACAGTCAGGCTGGAATAATACGGTTAAAAAAGCAAATAAACAGGTAGTGTATTTTAATGCCTGGGGTGGGAGTCATGAGGTTAATCGCTATATTTTTTGGGTAGGGCAACAGGTAAAACGACAGTATGGAATAACACTGAAGCACGTTAAAGTCGATGATATTAGTCAGGTTGTTAGTCGCTTGCTGATTGAGAAAACAGCGGGAAGAGACACTGAAGGAAAAATTGATTTATTGTGGGTGAATGGCGAAAATTTTGCTACTTTAAAAAATAATAATTTATTATATGGGCCATTTACACAAACTTTACCCAATTATCAGTGGGTGGATGAGACTAAGCCTTCAGTGATAAAAGATTTTTCTATCCCTGTGGAGTTTATGGAAGCGCCTTGGGGGATGGCTCACTTGGTTTTCTTCTATGATAGTAGTGTATTGAAGCAGCCACCTATATCGATGAAGGCGCTGTTGGATTATGCTAAGCAGCATCCTGGACGTATTACTTACCCTAATCCTCCCCATTTTTTAGGAACAACGTTTCTCAAACAAGTACTTTTAGAGTTAGCGCCATCGCCTGAGTTATTACAAAAACCTGTGAGTGAAGTGAATTTTGCGAAAGTAACTGCACCGCTTTGGGCGTTTCTTGATGAATTGCATCCAGTCAGTTGGCGCGAAGGTAAAGTATTTCCAGCAAACTCCTCTCAAATGCGGCAAATGCTGGATAGTGGTGAGTTGCATGTCAGTTTTAGCTTTAGTCCCAGTGAGGCCACAAATGCGATACATGCTGGGTTATTACCAGATACTGTAAAATCCTATGTTCATAAAGGAGGGACATTGGGTAATACGCACTTTTTAGCCATTCCCTATAATGCAAAAGCTAAAACAGCCGCTCAAGTCGTTATAAACTTTTTGTTATCTGCTGAAGCGCAAAGTAAAAAAATGGATCCTGTTATTTGGGGAGATCCAACGGTGTTAGCCATTGATCGGTTACCAGAAGATCAACAAGCTATGTTTGCTCGCTTTGAGAAATTACCTGGTATGTTAACGCTTGATCAGCAAGGCAAACCTTTACCAGAGCCGCACTTTAGTTGGACAGATGCTTTAGAAAAAGCCTGGTTAAAGCGTTATCAGCAGTGATAATGAATAGGTTATGTCTATACCACTGATCAGTTATAGGGTAACACAGTTATTGTGTTTATTGCCGGTAATTCTTGGCGTAGTAGGCACATTGTTGCCTAGCTTTGGTTATTTTCCAGTGGCAGGTTTCCATAACCTGAATATTGATTATTACAATACACTCTGGCAAGAGCCTGGTTTTTCTTCAATGGTGGTAGTAACCCTTGTCAGTGGTTGTCTTGCTACCTGCATTGCTTTATTGCTGACAGTCACTATATTTTCTGTTTTCTACTCAACATCGAGCTGGAAAGTGTGGCGTAGCCTTTTATCACCGATGTTAGCATTTCCTCATGCAGCATTTGCGTTAGGAATGATGTTTTTAGTGACTCCCAGTGGTTGGTATGCGCGTTTTTTTGCGTTCTTTACTTCGGGATTAACATCCCCTCCTGCCTGGCATACGGTACATGATACCTATGGTGTGACCTTAGGTATTATTTTAGGATTAAAAGAGCTGCCTTTTTTAATCCTGATGACGCTGTCAGCCTGTAATCAGGTAAATGTTTCTCAGCTGCTCAAAGTTGGTCAAAGTCTGGGTTATCATCCAGTGTATGCTTGGCTAAAAATAATTTGGCCTCAGCTTTTACCGCAAATGCGTTTACCAATTATTGCAGTAATTGCTTATTCATTTTCTGTGGTGGATATTGCACAAATACTGGGGCCGACAACGCCGCCCACTTTGGCAGTTGCTATTATGCAGTGGTTTGGTAGTGAACAACTTGAGCAGCGATTGCTTGGTAGTGCTGGCGCTATTTGTTTGCTGTTGTTAACTGGGTTATTAATGTTGGGATGGTTAGTTCTTGAAAGGCTATTAATAGGTAAAGATAGTCGATGGCTAATTAATGGCATGCGTAATCGTTTAAGCCTAGGTTGGCAATGGCTAGGTCATGTCACTCAGTGGATAGTGTGGGGCGTATGGGTAACAGCATTACTATCTATTGTGTTATGGGCTGTTAGCTGGCGTTGGCGCTACCCTGATATTCTTCCTAGTGAATATTCATTAAAGGTATGGTTTCGTTATAGTGAAAAATTGCTTACATTGTTAGGAACTACCTGGTTTTTGGCTTTAGGATCAGCAGTGATTGGTTTGCTGTTAGTGCTGGGGCTATTAGAAGCAAAAAAAGCACAACAGCGCTATGCATTGAGTTGGCTATACCTACCTTTATTGATACCTCAAATCAGCTTTATCTTCGGTTTTCAATGGTTGCTCGTCAGCTTGAATTTAGATGGCACTTGGGTTGGTGTTATTTGGAGTCATCTGATTTATGTTGTCCCCTATATATGTCTAGCCTTGGTGGGTTACTTTAAGCACTTTGATAAGCGTTATTTAACCGTCGCTATTTTACTCTCTGGGCGATCTCAATACAGCTATTGGCGTATAAAAATAGCGATGTTGCTATGGCCTATTTCATTTGCGGTAGCTGTTGGTGTTGCGGTTAGTGTTGCTCAGTATTTACCAACGTTGTTTGCAGGGGCAGGGCGTGTAAGCACGTTGACAACTGAAGCCGTTAGTTTAGCGCAAGGTGCTGATTATCGGGTGACGGGGGTTTTTGCTTTGGCGCAGCTTGTTGTACCGCTGGTAACTTATGGCTGTGCATTTCTCATACCCTATTTTATTTACCGGCGTTTTTCTATGATGCGGATTTAAGGGTTCCATGAATAAGAAAGGCATCCTTCAGTTACAGTCTATATCGTTGTACTTTGGTCGTGAACCCATTATTCAAGGGTTAAATCTAACCATACTGCCTGGTGAGATTGTGGTGCTAATGGGACCGAGTGGCTGTGGTAAGTCGACGTTTCTGAGTGCACTATGTGGTATCGTCCCTGATCAGTTTCAATTTTCAGGAAAGGTTTTATTAGATCAGCAAGATCTCACATGTTTACCATTGGCAAGGCGTAAAATTGGGATGTTATTTCAAGATGATTTACTGTTCCCTCATATGTCTGTGAAGGGCAACTTAGCTTTTGCATTACCACAAGAGATAAATCGTCGAGAGCGTCATAACCAGGTGATAGCACTTCTAGCTGAAGTAGGAATGGAGGCTTTGGCGGGTCGTGATCCTGCAACGCTATCAGGTGGGCAGAGGGCTAGAATTAGTCTATTACGGACTTTATTAGCTCAGCCACGTGTTTTACTCTTAGATGAACCTTTTAGTAAGCTCGATCAAGTAACACGTAGCCAATTTAGGCAGCTTGTGTGGTCATATACAGAGCGCTATCAATTACCAACGTTGTTAGTGACTCATGATATTGCAGATATTCCTGATCATTGTTCACAGGTATTACAGCTTCCATATATGGAATCAACTTCATGTTAGATCGTTGGACTTCTCGTTGGGTGCAGCCCCCGTTAAAAAACACGGCTCAAATTATTGCACCATACTGTACCGCTAATCAGGTAACAATTGCTGGGTTTTTATTGGGTATGTTGGCGTTGCCATTATTAGCCTATGAACAATATTCGAGTGCTTTAGTTTTTATTTTATTGAATCGTTGTCTTGATGGGTTAGATGGTGCATTGGCTCGACTAAGTCAACAAACGGACAGTGGAAGTTTTTTAGATATTACGCTGGATTTTATTTTTTATGCTGGGATTGTTTTTGGGTTTGCTCTGGCTCAGCCAGATGATAATGCATTATATGCGGCTTTATTATTATTTAGTTTTATGGGGACGGGGGCGAGTTTTTTAGCCTTTGCAGTGTTGGCGAAAAAGTACCAGCTCACCAATCCTTATTTTCCCCATAAGTCGCTTTTTTACTTAAATGGACTAACTGAAGGTACTGAGACAATTCTATTTTTTGTCCTTTTTTGTATGTTTCCAAAGCATTTTGCTATGTTGGCTGGTATTTTTGCTGTGCTATGTTTTTTGACGACAATTAATAGAATTGTTATTGGTTACCTTACATTAAAGCGATGTGAACAATAAATTGGTTATGGGCCACTGCTTGAGAAAACTAAATATAACTAATTATCCTGGGTTATAGTCTGTAGTGTAGGCTGCTGATTATCTCTGAGTGCCTGTAATAAGCGTGGCGATATTTTTTGGGGTAGAGGTAGTTGATTTTTCTTGCTGTATTTGTCGATAGCATGTTGTGTTTGTCTACCCCAAATACCATCTACGTGTTTGAGTGGGTAACCTAATTGCTTTAGTCGAAACTGAACAAATTGTACTGCAGCAAAATCTTTATGGGCCTGGCTTTTCAGTGCATGCTGATAACGATGTACTTGGGGTGTTGTTTTTAGCTGCCTTTGTAACGAGGTCAGGGCCTGTTTAGCTTTGGGGTGTTTTTGTTGATGAGCCATCATTAACCAGTGATAGGCATCACCTAGGTGTTTAGGCACTCCTTTTCCTTTTAAATGTAACAATCCTAACTGGTATTGCGCCGCAGAGTGGCCTGCAAGTGCAGCTTTTGACAACCAGTAAGCTCCCCAAGCTGGGTCAGCTAGTTTGTTTGTTGAAGTGTCTTCTAAAAATATCATACCCACAATGTACTGTGCTTGTAGATTACCTTGTTTAGCGAGTGGCTCTAACCAGTGGCAGGCTTCTTCTGACTGTTTGGATACACCTTTACCTTCGTAATAGCCTGTGCCCAGTAAATACTGGGCTTGTTGGTGGCCTTGCTTGGCCGCTTTTCGAAAATAGTCATAGGCTGCTGGATAATTTTGTGGAACCTCCAGTCCATGATAAAAACGCAAACCCAACCTAAACTGACTGTCAATATCACCCTGCTGTGCTTGAGCGTGGAGTGCTTGCAGGTCTGGTCCAGCCTGTTGGATTTGCCAGAGTGTACACCCTGAGAGCAGGATACCTGAGAGCAGGCATGTTATACCTATCTGCAAGGGTGCCGTCATTGTATACTTCCTATTACTTGCTAAGGAAAAAATACGGCATATGACTGCAATAATATTACTCATCATCATCATGCTGGATTACCATTAGGTTAAAACCTAAAGTCTGCTTCATGTGGTTCAACTTACCTGCTGCATACAGCCGTTTATTGGTTACCGTTAGGTGAGAGGGTGTCCTCAATGGCACCTACTTCCAACATTGGCGCTGCATCAATTTTCTCAGCATCCATCATTGTGGCTATGCGTTGAACAGAGGAAACTAAAAGTGATTGTTCCCAGTCTTGTAATTGCTGGAACTGATAAATAAATTCTTGCTGAAGAGGCTTAGGCGCTTTTAGAATTAAGGCCTGTCCTTTTTCAGTTAAGTAGGTGTATACCTTACGTTTATCATTAACACTACGCTTACGAGAGGCTAAGTCACGTTTTTCTAACCTATCCATGATTGTGGTTACAGTCGCTTGGCTGAGATTAACATGACGAGCAACTTCACCAATGGTTACCTCACCTAAGCTGTGAATAGAGCGCATAATCAGCAACTGAGGACCAGTTAAACCTGACTCTTTGCTCAGCTTTCGTGAATGCAAATCTATGGCACGGATAATGCGCCTCAGCGCAATTAACACTTCTTCATACTTTTCCATGTCAGATTCAGCAAACCTCATTAAAATTGATAGCCATTTTATACAACACTGTGGCAAATAAAGTTGGCAAGCGTTGAATGAAATGGCTGTTTATATCATGTTGTGAACGATACAGCCACAGCAAACAAAATGTGATGTTTGAAATGGCATGCTACTGAGTAGTTAGTGTAGCTAAAGTACTGTGAGCAGCTTCATCAAAATGGCAGTTGCAATATAAAAAATGCCGTGCCACAGTGGGCTATCAACCATTCTGACTCAACTACTAGTGTCTTATTTGACGGTCAAATTATGAGTGTTTCTGTGTTACTTTCGCGTTGCTTTAAACAGCGTATCGGGCTTACAGGCTTGTTCAAAAGTATTTTACTATTGTCGCTATTCTTGCCAATTTCTGCAACACATGCCAAATTGCTTTCACTTAAAGGTGATAGAACCCAGGGCAGTTTATTGCTTGGGAAAGTAACATTAGGAAGTCAAGTAAAATATAAGAAAAAAATCATTTCAGTTAATGATAGTGGATTTTTTGTTATTGGCTTCGGACGCGATGCCGCATTAGATCAACAGTTTACGGTGATAAGCCCTGATGGTCAGCAGCAGGCTCATAAACTGAAGTTGAAAAAACGTCAGTATAATATCCAGCGTATAAAGGGGGTTCCTCAAAAAATGGTAACCCCTCCAGAATCTTTTCTTAAGAGAATAAGAAGAGAAAGTAAACTGGTCGCGGCTTCAAGGGCGGTGGCGAGTAATTCCCCCTATTTTGCACAACCCTTTATTTGGCCACTGACAGGACGTATCAGTGGGGTTTATGGAAGCCAGCGTGTTTTTAATGGGGAACCTCGTCGTCCACATTTTGGTGTTGATGTTGCCGCCCCAGTTGGCACTAAAGTGATTTCTCCTGCTGGAGGCACCGTAGTGTTGGCTGAACCTGATTTGTATTTTTCAGGAGGAACACTAATTATTGACCATGGGCATGGGGTTTTTTCGAGCTTTTTACATCTTAGTAAAGTTTTGGTTAAGGTTGGTACGAAAGTTAAACAAGGTGATGTTATTGCCAAAGTAGGCGCTACTGGTCGGGTAACTGGGCCACATTTAGATTGGCGGATGAACTGGTTTACAACACGAGTTGATCCTGCGCTCTGGGTTGGGCCAATGCCTAAAAAATGAGATACATACATTTCATTGTGGGTAGTTTTGCTACTCATTCACTAAACAAGTTTGCTCGCTTTTTGTATTGCAAGAAAAGTTGCATTTAGCTGGTGAGTTTGTATCATTGGGGCCTCTTCTAAGGCTTTAAGTCCCTGTAGCTCAGTAGGATAGAGCAAGCGCCTCCTAAGCGCTAGGTCGGAGGTTCGATTCCTCTCAGGGACGCTCTTCCCTCTTACATGATTTGTCACATTCCTTTGTTGTAATCTGATGACTGACTAAAAATGGTCTTTTCTGTTCGGTCTTTGTAAATGAAGATTTCTTTATTCCTTGGTGTATACCTGTCAGTGACGGAAATATATACCCTTCGCTGTGGGTATTATAATTTTTTATTACTCCTAAAAATGAATCACGATTGGTATAGTTTTGTTGAGGCAAAGGAAGAGCAAGGAAAGTGAGAGAGCGTGTACCAGTGAAGCTGTCAATTATTGTACCTACATTAAACGAAGCTAAAGGAATTCAACCTTTTCTAATGACATTACAGCCTTTACGGAGTAAAGGGCATGAAGTCATTTTGGTTGATGGAGGGAGTCAGGATAAAACAACTGACTATGCCAGAACGATGGTCGACTGTTTAGTCTCTTGTGCTACTGGTCGGGCAAGACAGATGCAATATGGTGCTGAGCTGGCGACAGGTGAAGTATTGCTGTTTTTACATGCAGATACGCTTTTACCAGATCAGGCAGATGAATTTATTGAGCAAGCTTTTGGTAAGGGGGGGCGCTGTTGGGGGCGTTTTGATGTCAGCTTTTCTGGTTCGCACTGGTTATTTTATTGTATTGCTTACATGATGAATAAACGTTCTAGGATTACAGGGATTGCAACGGGTGACCAAGCAATTTTTGTTAAGCGCGATCATTTTGAAGCAATAGGAGGCTTTTTAGCTATTCCTCTTATGGAGGATATCGATTTATGTAGCCGTTTACGACAGCAAGGAAAACCAGTTTGTATTCCTGTGCCTGTGATAACGTCCAGTCGCCGCTGGGAACAGAATGGTATTTTTCGCACTATATTATTAATGTGGTGGATTCGGTGTTGTTTTTATTTTGGTACTGCACCAGAAAAACTCTGGCGTAAATACTACATGAGAGACAGTAATTAAATGAAAAATAGCTGTTCGACATCAAAAAAGAATGTAATCAGCAGGAATGACCACTAATTATTATGCAACAGTTGGTGATTTTATTTGCCAAACCACCTCGAGCAGGTGCGGTTAAAACGCGGTTAATTCCTGCATTAGGTGAGCAGGGGGCATTATCAGTCCACCAATGGTTACTTGATAGAACACTAGCAATAATGCAGCAATTACCCGCTTCACTTAATATTCAACTTTGTCTGGCAGAGTCTGTAGTTAAACCCGATGGGATGAGTCATTATTTCTTTGGGCAATGGCCAATATGTTTGCAACAAGGGAATAATTTAGGTGAGCGATTGGCAAATGCATTTAAGTCGAATTTAGCTTGGGCTGATCAGGTTGTGATTATAGGCAGTGATTGTCCAGTTTTAACGGCAGATTATATTTTACAAGCATTGAGTGCACTGACGAAAAAAAATGACGTAGTGATAGGGCCTGCTGAAGATGGTGGTTATGTTTTAATTGGTTTAAGCCGCTTTATTCAAGCACTTTTTCTTAATATGCCATGGAGTACACCCCAACTTTTTAATGAAACCATTACACAGTTAAACAATCAACACGTGTCTTATCATTTACTCACTGAACTATGGGATGTAGATATACCTTCAGATGTTAAACGTCTGGGTAGGTTGCGTCATCACGATTAGCTATGCGTTGAAGTTGATTCACATATAGTTGCAGATAGCGTTGGTTAATACCTGATAATTGCAAGAACATTATGCCGATATTAATGTACTGTTGGCTTGTAACATGTATTTGTCTGATTTCTCCCTGACAGTCGATAGGATGATCTGTTGGTGTAATAAATTGTACATGATCAAATATATCGCCGACAGCAAGTGTTGGTTGATCTGGTGGAGGTGGTAACAGTTGTAGTTGGCAGCCAGTTATCGATAAATCCAGTAACTGACCACTTAATAAGAGAGTTTCAGGTTCTTGAGTAATTAGGGTAACTCTAATAAATGTATGAGTAGGAATAACGGCTCGATAAGCATTTCGCCGTTGTAAGTAACGTATTTTATCTGGAAATGGAATAAGGAAATCCTGTGGTGATGCTGTTGTTGTATCTGGCATAAGGGACAAGGTTGATAGATGAGGACAGATAATATCAATGCCGTGATGTGTGCACTTTAAGTTAAATGTCATATTATTTTTTATCAAGCTTTCACCATGTGCGGGGGTGATATTTGATAACGTAAAGTGGCTGGCTTCATGATTGATAGCACTGATTGTCGCGGAAAAAGAGCTATTTTTTGCAGGAAAGTCAAGGTGCACCTTTTTCTTGCTTTCATAAATAGCAAGTAACTGACGATAAATTTCCTGTGGTGTTTGTAGGGTTTGATACTTCTCGTTTGAGTCCCAATCTGAAAAACTGATCATGCAGCCTACATCCCTGAAAATTTTTTTATTAAAATAAGTTTTAAAGTAAACCAAACAAATATTGCTTTTTTATATCGCTAATAAACTACCTACCTAAGTCGTCCTTCCAACATTAACTATAAGTATATACCTTTCAAGGATGATTTTTTTCAGTAGTAATTGATAGGCTAAAGAAAATAGCTAGAGCTTGACTCGGTGAGCAAGCTCTAGGGAATCTGTTGTCATAGAATGTATGGCTGCGGAATTAAGCAGTACCTATTAGTCGGCCAGTTGCATCGCTAATAGGTTGACCTTGCTTAGCATAGAGGGCTTTTGGCGCTAGGGGTTGTCCTCTATAAATGCGGAGAAAGCGCTCTACGACCAGTTGAGTGCGGCTAATAATACGGTGGTTGGTTTCATTGCAACGTTTACTTTCTTGTAACTTGCTTTGCAAAGAATGCCAAAGTGACTCAAAGTGTTCTTTTTGAGTTTGATCACAGAGAGTAAGTAACTGCTTAAAACCTGTCGCATCAGGAATTAAACCAAGTGATGCAAACAATTTAGATCGCTGGTTGGCATTTTGACTGATAGATGTCAGGTAAGACTGCTTGCGGCTAATGAGTGTTTCAAGGCTGGCATAGTCGCGCGTTTTTAAAGCGTGTCGTTCTGCATTGAGTGTTGTGATTAGATGCTCAAGAAGCTGTAAGTCAGCAAGCAACAATGCTTCAAATTGTTTGAGTGAGGTAGTAGTGGGCATAATGGTCATTCCAGTGGTAGAGATCTAGCTCAGTGAGTTTAAAAGCCTTCGAAGTCTAAAAGCTTATTAGCCAGTTGCTCTGCATTAACCTGGTAACGTCCAGCTGCAATATCAGCTTTAATTTGTTGAACACGCTCGGAGTCAACGCCATCCTGCTGAGCGACTTGGTCCTGCAATTTCTTTAAGTCCTGAGCTTGTTGACTCAGTTCAACAGAAACAGGCTTTTTCTCTGTAGAGGTCTGCTCGACAGCTGGCTGTTTGGCAGATTGCTCTAGCGTCTTGTTTTCAGTCCCGCCCACCTGTTGTTGGGCTCGCTTTTGAGCGCTGACCAGGTCTGATGAAGACGTATTGGGACCATTGATATCATTAACCATGATGACTACCTTACCCTTAGAATGACCACTCACTATGAATATTAGCGGCCACCATTAAAATTACTTTAATAGACATTTGGCAAAAATTCTCAAAAGAGAACCTGTACTGTATTTTTATCCTTAACAATGCCCTCGACTATGCGTTGGCTTCTAGCATTTCGCACTTTTATGCGTTCACCTGGTTTACCATCTGAGAGTGCTGTTCCAAATGACCGTACAGCAAAATGATCTGCTGAAGCGACTATCGCAACTTTTGTGCCTTTAGTGATAACTGTGGCAGTGTCAATATGCCGGCGACTAATGATTTGTCCAATAGTAATTGTTCTTGTGGCGACTTTACCGATTACAAGCTTCTGTTCAGTAAAATAACCATTTCGTAAACGACTTACATCAATTGTTTGCCACATTAAATCGGCGTCAGTTATTCGTCGTTTCTTTGGGATTGTGCGTTTGCTGGCAAGTACTTGCCGGAAAATACTCACCTCTGTTGTGACAAAAACTTGCCAGCTATTAGGACAGTCAATGGCCAATGTAATACGTCCAAAAGACTTACTGTGTCTATTTCGACTGACTTGCAGTGGTGTCTGGCATAAAGGCAGCCTTAATCGTTCGTCCAAGGGGTTTATACGAATTTTATAAGTTATTGAAGATGATTGTGCTAGCAGCGGTTGGAGTTTGTTCAGGAGATATTGATGGGCTGCTTGATGCACTTGATCATTGAGGGGGCTGGCAATGCTACCGATTGAAAAAAGGCAGAGTAACCAGCTTAGTACAAAATACTGACGTGGGTGACTAAATTGTCCTATGCTATTTGTATAGTTCATAAGCAGCAATAGGCCTTAGTGAAATTAGTTGGTATGCAGTGGTTTATCACTTTAAAAGCAACTGTTATGCCGGTTTTAGGTTTAAGTGTTTGTTAATCATGTAGGAGTGGCTTCATGGCTGGTGTATTAGACAGTGTTAACCAGCGAACTCAACTGGTAGGGCAGAACCGACTTGAATTACTGTTGTTTAGGCTCAATGGTGGCCAACTCTATGGAATAAATGTATTTAAAGTTAAGGAAGTGTTGCAATGTCCTAAGATGACCATTATGCCGAAAAGCAGCCCTATTGTAAGAGGTGTTGCCAATATTAGGGGAGGTACCATCCCGATACTGGATATGAATATGGCTACGGGTCGAAGTGCTCTAGAGGATGTAGAAAATTGTTTTGTGATCATTACTGAATACAACATGAAAGTTCAGGGTTTTTTAGTACGGATGGTAGATAGAATTGTCAATATGAATTGGGAAGAAATACATCCACCGCCCAAAGGTACAGGACGAGATCATTATTTAACAGCTGTTACTAAAGTGGATGACAAACTGGTTGAGATCATCGATGTAGAAAAGATTCTTGCAGAAGTTTCTCCAATGAATGAAGAACTTTCAGATGATGTTGTTCGTCATGAGCCAACTGATGACTTAGCGAATAAGAAGATATTAATTGTTGATGACTCTGCAATAGCACGTAAACAAGTGCAACGTTGTATTGAGTCATTAGGTATTGAGGTGGTGGCCAAAAATGATGGTCGTGAAGCTTTAGAATATCTTATGGAGTTGATTGACCAAGGGGGGAGTCCTAAGGATGAGCTTCTTATGATTGTCTCTGATATAGAAATGCCTGAAATGGATGGTTACACATTAACGTCTGCGATTAGAAGTGACCCGCGTATAAATGACATGCATATAGTGCTTCATACCTCATTAAGTGGTGTTTTTAATAAAGCCATGGTGGAAAAAGTAGGAGCAAATGATTTTATTGCTAAGTTTAACCCCGATTTATTAGCGGGTGCAGTCATGGAACGAATCCAAATACTAACGGGTTAATTACAGGTTAGCATCGATATGGGGTAATTTCTGTGGCCGAATTTGGTTCTCAACCGAAGCGAACAGTCCCAACGAATGACTTTGATGTCTTTAGTCTTTTTTTGGAAAAAAGCAGTGGTATTGTTTTAGGGAAAAATAAAGAATACCTGGTGAAAAGTCGCTTAAGAAAAATTCTAGCGGAAAATAATATCAACTCGCTTACTGAGCTGGTTTCTCAAATTGAGAGAAATCCTCGTGGTGATTTGCGTGGCAAAGTTATTGATGCCATGACGACAAATGAAACATTATGGTTCCGGGATAACTATCCTTATGATGTTTTAAAAAATAGAATTTTACCTGAATTAGTAAAGGAGCGACGTCAGCAAAATATTCGCATTTGGTCTGCAGCCTGTTCTACTGGGCAAGAGCCTTATTCTATTGCAATGGCTATTGATGAGTTTGAACGAAATAATTTAGGTATGCTAAAAGGTGATGTCAAAATTGTTGCGACAGATTTATCAAGCAAAGTCATGGCTGAGGCAATGGCTGGAGAATATGACTCGCTTGCATTAGGCAGAGGGTTATCAGATGAACGTTTACAGCGTTACTTTACCGCATTGCAAGGAAAGCGTTGGGTGGTTAAGCCTCACATCAAGCAGCGTGTTGAGTTTCGTATTATTAACTTGCAAGAAAGTTATGCCAGTTTAGGGAAGTTTGATATTGTTTTTTGCCGGAATGTATTAATTTATTTCTCTGCAGAACTAAAGCTGGATATTCTAAGCCGAATTTATAAGACTTTAAAACCAGGTGGCTTTCTATTTTTAGGTGCATCTGAAGCCTTAAATGGCTTATCTGACTTATATGAAATGGTACAGTGTCGACCAGGTATAATGTACATGGTAAAGCCTAATAATGCTGATGTATTTGCTCGAGCAGGGAAATCTGCTAGCCGAACAAAGACATCCACTACTGGAACAAAAACGGTTACACCAAGAACAACATCCTCGGTTGCAACGTCAGCAACAACACAAAAATCAACTGGCATAACCCCTTCCGCAACAAGGTCAACTCCTCCTGCAAAACCTTCATCAAATAAACCAGAACCATTTAAGCGGTAAATTTACGTCTTAAGAGAAAGGAAACTGATTGCCGTCTCCTTGGTTTTGGTTTTGTTGATATTACTTAACTTGCTGATAATTAGGTAAAAAATTTAATGGCATGGGCTTTGCCTTAAAGCTAAGTAGAAAATGACTCGGTTTGTTCGGCAAGGGAGCTTTTATGGCTATCAGTTTTGAAAATGCGTTAGGTGTGCATCCTTATGCACTGCAAATTCGAGCAGCAAGAGCAGAAATTATCGCTAATAATTTTGCCAATGCAGATACTCCTGGTTTTAAGGCTAGGGATATCGATTTCAAGCAAGCACTAAAGCAAGCCGTAGAGAATACCCCTAGAGGCAATCAATTGCCGCTTAATATCACCAGTGAACAACATATACAAACGGTGCCTACAGAATATAGTGAGCCTGAAGTACTTTATCGTACGCCTATTCAACCTGCTATTGATGGCAATACAGTGGATACCCAACAAGAACACTCACTATTTGCCCGTAATGCAATGGATTTTCAGGCCGGCTTTGAGTTTTTGAATGGTAGTTTTAAGTCATTAAAAACTGCGATTAAGGGTAATTAGTTATGTCTTTGACCAATATTTTCAATATTTCAGGAAGTGGTATGTCTGCTCAGTCGGTACGTTTAAATACCGTTGCCAGTAATGTTGCTAATGCAGAAACAGCCAGTAGTAGTATTAATGAAGTGTATAAAGGACGAAAGCCATTTTTTAAAGTGATGGAAACCCGTGTTAATGAAGATCCTTTTTGGCAGGACTCTGTTTTTAGTGATGAAAGTACGTTGTATCAGGAGCAGGGACGAGGAGTGATGGTGCAAGCGATAGTTGAAGATAATGCAACGCCTCAAGCTCGTTATGAACCTGATCACCCGATGGCAAATGAAAAGGGATATGTGTATTACCCGAATATCAATGTTGTTGAGGAAATGACGGATATGATTTCAGCTTCCCGTTCATTTCAAGTGAATGTTGAGATTATGAATACAGCAAAAACGATGTTGCAAAAGGTACTGACGTTAGGTCAGTAATATGGCTGATAGTTTTGTGGTTAGCACTAAGGTGAGCGAGGTGCTCTCATGAGTACAATTAATCAGACCCCAAATACGGCAGCAAATGCTGTTGTAGATAAGTATACGCTGGAGGAGCCTTCTTCCGCTAAAGGTAATCAGGAACTGGGTCAGGATCAATTTTTAAAGCTGATGATTGAACAGTTAAAAAATCAGGATCCTTTAAACCCGCAAAAAAATGAAGATTTTATTGCGCAGTTGGCACAGTTTAGTACCGTAGAAGGAATTACCAATTTAAATCAAACTGTGACAAGTATGTCCTCAGCATTTACATCTAGTCAGGCATTACAAGCGTCAGCATTGGTAGGTCGTTCTGTTTTGGTGCAAACATCTCGCACACAACTTAATGCGGGAAGTGACGTACAGGGTGTGGTTGACTTGCCTGTATCTAGTCCTGTAAGAGTGGATGTGTTTAATAACTCAGGTGTGTTGGTCAGGCAGATTGATTTAGGCTTACAGCCGGCGGGTGCCGTCGATTTTACATGGGATGGTAAAGACAGTAACGGGCAGGCTATGCCAACTGGTGTATACAGTTTTCGAGCTTCAGGGGTATTAGATAATCAAGGCGTGGCTTTATCAACAATGATGAGTACGAATGTGGATAGCGTAACGCTTGGTACGTTTAATGATTTAACATTAAATTTAGCTGGTGTTGGCTCTGTTAAATTAAGTGATGTTAAACGCATACTTTAAATATGATTAACACCTGATTTTTTATTATTACAGAATTTTATTTGTAATTTTGGTGATACTTTTTGGTGATATTTATACTGCTAGGTAAGGCTTATAAAAAGATTATGTAGGAGTAATGTGTTAATTTGAGAAAATTAACACATATTTATCCATTTTTATTTGGTGGTTATTTTAAAAGATTGCCAATTGCCTGGAAGAAAATTGGAACAGCTTGGCTGAACCGTTAGGATTGGTGCTAAGGAGAGTGCGCATAACATGATTCATAAAAGATTTATGATTCTTGAAATATTTATTATGCATCCTTGACGGAATTAATGAATAAAGGAGCGCAATATGTCGTTTAATACTGGCTTAAGCGGACTGAAAGCCGCTTCCACTGATCTGGATGTAATTGGTAATAACATTGCGAACTCAGCAACAATAGGCTTTAAATCTTCCCGAGCGGAATTTCACGATGTTTATGCACGTGAAATACTAGGTGGCAGTAGTCGTTCACCAGGTAATGGTGTCTTAGTACAAACAATTGCCCAGCAGTTTAATCAGGGCAATATTAAGCCTACTGAACGAAATTTGGATTTAGCCATTGATGGCACAGGTTTTTTTATTATGCGGGATAATACCGGGCAAACTTATACGCGTCAGGGCATTATTGGTATCGATAAAAACGGTAGTTTGGTTAATAATCGAGGGGCTTTTTTACAAGGATTTTTGGCTGATTCGCAAGGGAATATTATTCCCGGTATTTTGTCAGATTTGCAAGTCGGTGACCAATTCCAAGACCCGAGACAAACCAGCAATATTGATATTAGTTTTAATGTGGATTCCCGTGAACCTGTTTTGGAGCGAAGAGGAAGCACCAGTGCCGCCAATGGAGCAATTATTGGTAATGCTCAAGCAGGTACAACCAATGGCTATACAGCAGGTTCTTTGGATATTCAGGATATATCGACAACACCTGCCACTACCATTTCAACAGAAGCTATTCCTTCAGCCGCTAACCGGTCCGCACGGGCAATTGCTGCAGAGTTAAGTAATTTATCTCAAGTCATTACTGCCAATGCCAGCACGCGCGTAAAAGTTGATGTAGGTACTTTACCCTTTGGCGGGGCTGCACCTGCAGGTGCATCCATTACCATTAATGGTCAAGCAGTCAGTCTTGCCAGTGTCAATGATGCCAGTGAATTAGCCACCGCTATTGCTAACCTGACAGATATCAGTGCTTCATTTGTCGCACCCAGTGAAATAAGAGTATTTAATAACTTGGGCGATGATATTTCAGTTGCGATCAGTAGTACGGGTACCAATGTCTCTGTACAAGGTGCTACAGGTACAACCTTTACTAATGCCGGAGCACCAGTCGTTGTAGCGGATGGCGCCAGCGCCACAGTCGGGGGAGAAATTGAATTTCAGGCTGAAGAAAACTTCGAGTTAGTGACCCCAACACTACCTGCAACAGCTTCTAATATCTTCAGCTTTCCGTTGGCGTATGTGCCCTTTGTCGAAAATTCTTTTGATCCCATTGATCCAGATACTTACAACCATGCAACACAAGTGGAGGTATTTGATAGCCTGGGCAATGCGCATAACGCCACACTTTATTATGTTAAAGAGCGTGCAAGCACCGTAAATCCTAATGTTTCTGAGTGGAGTCTGTATGTTCAGGTTGATGGTGAAGATGTGGGGGACCCTGTAGTGCCAGGTGGGGCAGCGACACGTGCTAGGTATTCTGTTCAGTTTGACCGTGAAGGTAACCTCATTGACCCACCACCTAATATTGTGGTGACGAATTGGACGCCACTTGATGAAGATGGAATTCCAATTACTGCCTTAGGACCTATTAATACCTCTGCGGGCGGTGATGTATTACCGCTGCCGGATCCTCCGACCAGCTCTAACTTTGTCATCGATATTGAAAACTCCACTCAATTTGGTAATGCATTTGCTGTCGATAGTTTAACGCAGAATGGCTTTGCAGTGGGTAATATTACTGAGCTAGATGTGGATGATGAGGGGATCGTATTTGCCCGTTACAGTAATGGACAAACGTCATTATTAGGCCAGGTTGCTCTTGCTAACTTTGCGAATAACCAAGGGCTATCGCCGATAGGGAATACATCTTGGTCACAGTCTTTTGCCTCAGGAGAGCCCGTCATTGGTTCGCCACAAGCGGGTGTATTTGGAGGCATTCGTTCTGGTACCTTGGAAGAGGCAAACGTTGATATTGCTGAGGAGCTGGTTAACCTGATTATTGCTCAGCGTAACTATCAAGCGAATGCGAAAACAATTGAAACAGAGGATGCGATTACGCAGACGATTATCAATCTTCGTTAGTACTTATTACTAAAAGATACTTTTTAAGTCGTCTCCTTTGGAGACATGAGGTGAGGCATATGTTTGCCTCATCTGTCCCTCCCAATTGCTTTAAGCTGTCCGTTTAACCTGTTCCTCCTCGCAAAGACTAATCATTGAGGGCTAGGCATGCCCCTTGCAAGTAATGCGTTAACGTGAACAAATGTGAAACGAGTTGCCGCTGGAGGAGCCAATGGATAAAGCCCTTTATGTATCCATGACTGGAGCTGTACAGAATATGCTTGGTCAGCGGATTCATGCCAATAACCTCGCCAATATTACGACAACAGGTTTTCGCAGAGATTTTGAGCAGGCACGCTCCATGCCTGTGTTTGGTGAATTCTATCCCAGCCGTGCCTATGCCATGACCGAAAACCCTGGTCAATCATTTGACCAGGGAACAATGATGGAAACCGGTAATGATCTGGATGTTGCTATTCGGGGTGATGGTTGGATAGCTGTGCAAGGGCCTGATGGACAGGAACGTTATACCCGTGCCGGTAATTTGACCATCGGTACTAACGGGGAGCTGTTTACAGGATCAGGGCTGCCAGTACTGGGAGAGAATGGACCCATTGTGATACCTGAGTTTGAAAAAATAGAAATGGGGTTGGATGGCACGATTAGTATCCGGCCAGTAGGACAACCACCGAATGAACTGGCGGAGGTTAACCGTATCAAGCTGGTGAACCCGGATGTTACCCAGCTCACAAAAGGCACTGATGGTCTGTTTAGACTCAAGGATGGGGGGGCTGTACCAGCGGATGCCAATGTACAACTAGTGCCTGGTTTTTTAGAAGGTAGCAATGTCAACGGCGTGGCAGAAATGATCAGCCTACTGGCGCTAACACGTCAGTATGAAGTCAACGTCAAGATGATGCGTTCATTAGAAGAAAACAGTGAATCTATGGAAAGTGTATTACGTATTAATTAAAAAGAGTTAGTACTGTATTTATTGTGTGTGGAGGTTGTTATGCATCCAGGGTTATGGGTTGGTAAAACGGGGATGAGTGCCCAAGATCACCAGCTAACAGTCGTAGCCAATAATTTAGCTAATGTCGCTACCGTTGGTTTTAAACGTGATCGTGCCGAATTTGAAGATTTATTTTATCAAATCAAACGTCAACCAGGAGGACAGGCAACACAAGATAATGTATTACCTTCAGGTTTACAGTTGGGCACGGGGGTGCGTGTTCATAGTACGCAAAAAGTGTTTACCACAACAGGATTCCAAACAACAGAACAGCCGTTAGATGTTGCCATTAATGGTCGCGGTTTTTTTCAGATTTTATTGCCTGATGGCACGATTTCTTATACTCGTAATGGTGAATTTCATTTAAATGCGGATGGTGATGTTGTTAATGGAAATGGATTGCCACTAGAGCCCGCCATTAATGTTCCTCAGGATGCAACCTCTATTACGATTGGTGAGGATGGCACTGTCAGTGTGACAATTGCCGGTCAGGCAGACCCGCAGCAGCAAGGACAAATTACCTTAGTGGATTTTATTAATCCACCAGGGCTTCAAGCCATTGGCGGGAATTTATTTTTAGCGACGGGTGCCAGTGGTGATCCTGTTGAAGGGAATGCGGGGGAAGATGGCCTTGGGTTTATTAAACAACACACGTTGGAAAGCTCTAATGTGAGTATTGTGGAAGAAATGGTGAATATGATAACCACCCAGCGTGCTTATGAAATGAATTCCAAAGTGATCTCAACTGCAGATCAAATGCTGCAATTTGTGACGCAGAATTTATAGACGGCAAGAGGTGTAAGGTCATGAATGTATTACGAATAGGCCTGACAACCCTGATTTTTTTAGTTTATATTTTTTTATCTGGCTGTGTTTCATTACCGGCAGAACCCAATGATCCCGCTTATGCACCTGTATATCCTCCTTCCCCCGTTCCTGCTGAATTTACCAATGGTGCTATTTATCAAGAAAATTTCGCTATGAGTTTATACGAGGATCGTCGGGCAAGTCGTGTTGGGGATATTTTGACGGTTAGATTGGATGAAGAAACTGAGGCGAAAAAAGAAGCTGATACAGAAATTGATAAAGATAGTAGTGCAACGATTGCTGACCCAACTATTTTAGGAAAAACCGTTAAAGGTTTATTTGGTCATGACTTAAGTTTAAGTTCGGAATTGTCATCTACCCGATCTTTTGATGGCGAGTCTGAATCGAACCAAAGCAATAGTCTTTCTGGCGATATCACTGTCACTGTGGCAGAGGTTTTGCCCAATGGTATCATGAGAATTCGGGGTGAAAAGTGGTTAACCCTTAATACGGGAGATGAATATATTCGTATTACAGGATTAGTTCGTCCTGAGGATGTTACACCCGATAATGTAGTTTCATCGCAAAAAGTGGCTGATGCACGTATTACCTACAGTGGTAGAGGTGAGGTAGCTGATGCAGGTAAAGCTGGATGGCTTGTCCGGTTTTTGCTGAGTACATTTTTCCCATTCTAAATCTGGAATTAGCAATGCATCAGAGTAAGGAGTTTGTCATGTTACATCTAAGACTATTAATGTTTGGTTGTTTAATATCATTAGGTATTGCTGGTCATGCAGAGCGGTTAAAAGATATTTCGACAATTTCAGGTGTACGCACTAACCAGTTAGTAGGGTATGGATTGGTGGTTGGACTTGATGGTACCGGTGATAAAACCAGTCAAACAAACTTTACCATTCAGTCATTTAACAGCATGTTAAAACAGTTTGGTATTAATTTACCGCCAGGATCAGATCCTAAGTTAAAGAATATAGCGGCAGTAGCGGTTCATGCTGAATTACCCCCTTTTGCTAAGCCAGGGCAAAAAATTGATATTACGGTTTCATCTATTGGTAATGCAAAGAGCTTAAGAGGAGGTAGTTTATTAATTACACCATTGAAAGGTTTGGATGGACGTGTTTATGCGATTGCTCAAGGTAATTTAGTGGTTGGTGGCCTGGGGGTTGAAGGTAGAGATGGTTCTAAAATTACGATTAATGTGCCCAGTGTAGGACGAATAGCCAATGGCGCTACAGTTGAGCGAGCTTCTCCAAGTGGCTTTAGCCATAGCAATAAAATTGTATTGAACTTAAATCGTTTTGATTTTACGACGGCAAAACGGGTAACTGATACGGTCAATCAGGTACTAGGACCTGATATTGCCCAAGCAGTAGATGGCGGAACCATTGAAATACAAGCCCCTCTACGTAGCAGTCAACGTGTAACCTATATGTCTGTTTTAGAAAATTTAGAAATTGCACCAGGAGAAGCACCTGCGCGAGTGGTTATTAATTCCCGGACGGGCACTATTGTGATTGGTAAAAATGTACGTGTATCTCCTGCAGCCATTACTCATGGTAACTTGGTGGTTTCTATTTCTGAAAATACTGAAGTTAGTCAACCAAACCAGTTTGGGGGGGGGGACACGGTGCAGGTACCGCAAAGTAATATCGATGTTTCTCAGGAAAAAAATAAAATGTTCTTATTTTCTCCAGGCGTAACGCTGGATGAAATTGTTCAAGCTGTTAATCAAGTAGGGGCAGCGCCTGGTGATTTGATGGCTATTTTAGAAGCGTTAAAACAGGCTGGGGCATTAAAAGCTGAATTAGTTATCATTTAGTAAGGAGTTAAGTGATGAAATCAGATCTATCATCAGCACAGTTTTATACCCAGTTAGATGGTTTAGGAAAAATTAAAGCGAAGGCTAATAAAAATCCTGAACAGGCATTGACCGAAGCGGCAAAGCAATTTGAGTCTGTGTTTTTAAGCATGATGCTTAAAAATATGCGAAAAGCCAATGATATGATTGCCGAAGGTAATTACTTAAATAGCCGAGAAGAAAAATTTTTTAGAGATATGCTGGATAGCCAGCTGGCAATAGAAATGGCTGAAAGTAAAGGAATAGGATTAGCAGACCAAATTATTAAGCAAATGAAGCCATTTCTGCAAACGCCACAAGATACTGAAAAAAAAGAAACTGAAGCGGTGCTTTCTTCAGAAAAAAAACCAACAACGACTCATAAAAA
This sequence comes from Zooshikella harenae, assembly GCF_018837975.1. GTDB lineage: Bacteria > Pseudomonadota > Gammaproteobacteria > Pseudomonadales > Zooshikellaceae > Zooshikella > Zooshikella harenae. The sequence continues at coordinate 23,658 of NZ_JAGSOY010000046.1, forward strand.
TGATGATATTAAACCGCTTAAGGATATTCATATAGGGGAAGCAGCAAAGAACGATAAAACGCCACCTGTGAATAATTCTACTCATAAAAAAGAAATTGCAAAAGAAGCAACCAAGTCCACAAAATTAATGTCCATTCCTGAAATGTTCGACTCTCCCACTACCTTTATTAAATCTTTATATCCTATTGCGGAAAAAGTGGCCTCAGCGGTGGGGATTGATCCCCGTTTTATGTTAGCGCAAGCTGCGCTGGAAACTGGTTGGGGTAAACGAATGATTCGTCAGACCGATGGTAGTAATAGTTATAATTTGTTTGGTATTAAAGCGAATAAACGTTGGCAGGGTGATAAAGCGAATATTTCTACTACAGAGTACCGGCAAGGTGTTGCCGTACGCGAGCGGGCTGATTTTCGCTCTTATGAGTCCTATGAAGCGAGTATGCGAGATTATGTAGATTTTTTACAGCAAAATCCACGTTATAAACAGGCATTGTCAGTTAAAGAAAATCCGGAACAGTTTTTGCTGGAGTTACAGAGAGCAGGTTATGCCACAGACCCGCGCTATGCAAAAAAGATTATTAATATTGCTAATAGTCAGGTGATGAATCAGGCTTCACTTCAAGGATGATGGCTGTTGGCACTAGGAATGAAGGTCAACCACAATGGCAGGCAATTTACTACAAATTGGTACCAGTGGATTACAAGCTTATCAACGTGCGTTGAATACCACTGGGCATAATATTGCCAATGTTAATACGCCTGGTTATTCTCGGCAGGAAGCTGTTTTTACAACAGCCCAGGAACAACGAATCGCTAATTATTACCAGGGAAGTGGTGTTCTGGTTGATGATATCCGTCGGTTTGCCAGCCAGTTTGTAATAAATCAACTACGTCAAGATACGTCTACTCACTCTCAGCTAAGCTCCTTTGATCTTAATATTCGACAGCTGGATTCATTATTAGCTGATGAAACTACAGGATTAAACGTCGGGCTAGATAAGTTTTTTAATGCGCTCCAAGCGGCTTCAGAAAATCCGACTTCTATTCCTGCACGACAGTTGGTGCTTACAGAAGCGAGTGGGTTAGCCAGTCGTTTTACAACGGTTCAAAGTACCATGGAATCGCAAAATAGAGCGATAAATCAGGAAATTGAAGCGTTGGTTGAACAAGTTAATTCTCTGGCATCTGGTATAGCTGAGTTAAACCGACAAATTGTAACTCAGCAAGGTAGTGGTGGTGATCCCAATGACCTGTTGGATAAACGGGATGAGCTACTGAGGCAATTATCAGAAACTGTCTCAGTACAAGTTGTTGAGCAGGATGACAATACACTCAATGTATTTATTGGCAAAGGTCAGTCACTTGTTGTAGGTGTCAGTGCAAATGGCCTGTCGACACTCCCTGCAAAAACTGAAAGTGGTGGGGTGAATCTTGTTTTACAGGGTACAGAACAAGTACTGGATAATCAGATAACAGGTGGTATGTTAGGTGGCTTGTTGGATTACCGTGATAATATTTTACAGTCTGCTTTTAATAATTTAGGGCTGGTGGCTTTAGCTGTAGGGAAAACGGTGAATGATCAGCAACGTATGGGATTGGATTTATCCAGTAGCTTTGGTGGTGAATTATTTAATGATGTGAATGAACGTCAGGCGACTTTAGATCGGGTGACTGCTAGCCCTAATAATACGCCTCCCGTTGACCGGGTGATCAGCATTAGTATTGATGATGTTCAGGACTTAAAAGCGACTAATTACACCGTAGAGTTTATTAATAACTCTACGTTTACCGTTCGACGTGATAGTGATAATTCGATTGCCCTTCAAGCGTCCTTAAGTACTTTATTTCCTGAAACTGTTGAAGTGGATGGTATGCGCATTACCTTTGAATCGGGTAGTTTTCAACAGGGGGATGAGTTTTTTTTAGAACCTACCCGCAATGCTGCCAGTGAGTTTGCAGTAGAAATGGAAGATCCTCGTGAATTAGCCTTTGCTGCAGCGATCAGAACACAGACAACAACGACTAACCAAGGTACGGGGTCAATTTCGCAAGGTGATGTATTTCAGGTATATGATACTGAGACAGGTAATTTTTTGCCTGCATTTGCAACAGATGGCCAATTAACGCCACCACTGATTATCCGTTTTACTACCCCTACGACTTATGACGTATTGGATAATACTGATCCAGGTAATCCAAAACAATTGGACCCACCGATTCGAAATCAGGTATTTGTACCAGGTTCACCCAAAGATGTGTTTACCTTAGATTCAGGACAGACTATTGCGACCAGTCAAGCTCGGGGTACTGGTGATGTTGGTTTAGTGAGTGCCCCTGTGACCGTGGCACTACCTGCAGTACCTAATCCAGTTAATGGTTATAGTGCGCAAGCGATAACCGTCACTAATCGTGACCCTGATACAGGTATTGTCACGACATCAACAGTCAATACCTTGGCTAATGCCACTGCCCAGGAAATTGCGAACCAACTGAATCAAGTCAGTGGCGTTTCGGCTAATGCATTTAACCAAGTGGAAATTACTAATATTATTGGTGGTTCAGGCGCCGCGATTGAGTTAAGTATTAATGGTGAAAGCTTGACAAATCCTGCATTAGGAACAGTGCCAGTTCCTGATGTCGATCCCTTAAAAAACGAAGCCTATATACAGGTTTTGGCTGATCGTATTAATAATAATGGCAATTTAACCAATCAGGGTGTTTATGCTGTTGTTTCAGAAACGCCAGGAGTGCCCCCTGTACCTACCTTAAAAGTCTACGCTACCACAGGTGTTGATTTGGATGTGCAAATGACAGCAGATGCTGCTGATAGCTTTGTGGTAAGCAATGGGCAAACAGGTGCTGCATTATCAACGCAAACATTAACAGGTTCAGGCCCTGCCAATGCGACAGCGGTGACGATTGGCGGAAGTCTGGATGTTTCCATGGATGATGGTGTGTCATTCAGGACTACGCCTTTTGTTAGCAGTATTTTTGGTGATACATCCAGTTTTGGTTTTGCGAAGTCTTCATTCAAAGGTTTTCAGGTGACGTTGCAAGGACGTCCAGAAGCAAATGATACATTTACCGTTGATTTTAATGAGAATGGTACGTCAGATAACCGTAATGGTTTTAAAATGGCTAACTTAGCCACTCAGAAAACCATTTTAGGTGGAACTGCCAGTTATTCAGAAGGGTATGGGCAACTTGTTGAGTTTATAGGCGTTAATGCCAGTCAGTCTCGTATCGATTTAGATGCGAGTGAAGCATTACTAAACCAAACGGTTAGCCTAAGAAACTCGGAGTCTGGTGTGAATATGGATGAGGAAGCGGCTAATTTAATTCGATTTCAGCAGGCGTATAATGCTTCTGCACAGGTTATTAATGTGGCTCGAGAAATATTTGATACTCTGTTAAATGCGTTTTAGCAATGCCATGTTGGAATATGCAGAGTAAAGAGAAAAGCACATGACTAAAGGGAATTTAAACTAAGTGGTCTAAGCGTGAGAGTAAAACAATGAGAATTTCAAATATTGATATTTTTAAAGCGGGCTTGGATCAAATCCTAAAAAATAATGAGCGCGTTGTTAATACACAACAACAAGTGGCTTCAGGTCGACGAATTGTAACGCCTGGTGATGATCCCGTTGCGACGACAAAAGTACTGGCAGTTAACCAGGAATTAGCCATTTTAGATCAGTATAAGCGTAATTTAGACGGAGCTGAAAATAATTTAAAATTGGAAGAAGCGGTATTAACTGGTGTGGTTAATATTATGCAGCGAGTACGGGAGCTCACCATTCAGGCGGGAGATGGTATTCTAACGGAAGAGGACAAGCGTGCAATAGCTGATGAAGTTGAAGTACGTTTAAAGGAGTTGCAAGACAGCTTAAACCGCAAAGATGCATCAGGGGTTTATATTTTTGCAGGTTTTCAGGCTGACGAGCCTCCTTTTGTTGAAAAAGCAGGCGGGGGATTCGAGTTTACCGGAGATGAGGGACAGCGTTTTTTGCAAATAGCAGCGAGCACCACCGTTGCTATTAATGACTCAGGTAAAGGTATTTTTGTTGATATACCCAGTGCGCAAAAAACTTTTTTATCGTCTGCCAGTGATTCAAATACCGCGAGTCCTCCAGCCAAAATCAGTGTCGGGCAAATTATTGATCAAGATGCGTTAGATACATTCTATCCTGAAGATATTGTTATCACCTTCAACCCTGAAACGGATATTGTACCCAATGGTCCAAATTATACGATTAAAACGGCCAATGGAGGGCTAACACTGGTCTCCAATCAAGCGTTTGCTGCAGGTGATAGTATTGCGATTAAAGGGATGAATGTGACCATTGATGGTGTACCGAGCCAAGGAGATAGTTTTTTCCTGAAAACCAGTGATAAACAAGATGCTTTAACTACAGTAAAACGGCTTCAGGATGCTTTAAATAATTCAAGTAATGATGAACAGGGGAGACAGTTATTAGCTCAGCTAGTGTCAGATACATTGGTTAATATTGATAATACCCTTGAAAGTATGACTAATACACAAGCAAAAATTGGTGGGCGTTTAAATACCATTGAGTCGACACGTAACTTACAAGAGGATGTTGAAATTGTCAGTGAAGAGCTACTGTCAGAATTACTTTATGTCGATGAGGCAGAAGCGATTAGTCAACTTTCATTTGAAAACTATCTCTTACAAGCGGCTCAGCAGAGCTATGTTGCTATTACTAACTTGTCACTATTCAATCAACTATAAATAAGTATACCCATAACATAGGGTTTTTATGCCCCTTGTGCTCAAAGAGTATAAAAATGATTTGTGAAGGATATAGGAAGGTATTTTTGACAGGGAGGGAAATATCATAAAAGTGCAATCAACTAGGCAGAAAAACTAAATGCTGTCTATTCTGATTAGATACTCCCTATATTATAGGTATATCTAAATAGTTTTTATGGTTCATTATAACCGCAGTGAAAAGCATATTTGTTGTGAGTGGACCGAGAAGGAATCAATAATATGATCAATGTTACCCGATCACACCTTCCTTCTAGAGAAAAACTCGATGCTTATATAAGTCAGTTATATGACACTGCCTATTTAACAAACTTTGGCCCTTTAGAACAGCAGTTAACAAAAGCACTGGAACAGTACTTAAACGTTAATCATCTTGTATTAATGGCGAATGGCACACTTGCCTTAATGTTATTAATGCGAGGGTTGGGGCTTAAAGGTGAAGTGATCACGACCAGCTATACATTTCCAGCAACAGCTGCTGCTATACGGTGGAGTGGTTTAGCGCCGAAGTTTGCAGACATTAATGCCGCAGACTGGACAATTGATCCGAATAAAATTGAAGATTTAATTACGCCACAAACTGCAGCGATTCTGGCCACTCATGTTTATGGTAATCCTTGTGATATTGACGCTCTAACAACGTTAGGTGAACAATATAAGTTGCCTGTTTTGTATGATGGAGCCCATGGATTTGGAATTCAGCATGCTGAGCAAAGCTTGTTAGGAATGGGGGTTGGTACAGCGGTGAGTTTTCATGCAACAAAATTATTTCATACTGTTGAGGGGGGAGGCGTTGTTGTCGAGGATCCTGACTTGGCCGCGAGATTGAAACGGTTAATCAACTTTGGTATCGCAGGGCCAGAACAAGTCTCAGAAGTTGGGATTAATGCAAAAATGTCTGAGCTACACGCAGCTGTGGGGCTTGCTAACTTGCAGGAAATTAATGGTTGCATTCGGTTGCGTCGGAGTCATTTGCATTACTATCAGCAACGATTAGATCATTCTGGTATTCAGTGGCAACAATGGCGTATTAATACGACAACAAATGGTGCTTATGCACCTGTGAATTTGCCTAGTGAGCACAGTTTACTTAACGTCAAGCAGCAACTAGAAGCAAATAATATTTTTCCTCGGCGTTATTTTTATCCAAGTTTGGATGTCTTACCCTGTCATGGTGCCCCCAAAAATACGCCGAATGCACAACACATTGCCGCTACGACATTATGCTTGCCTTTATATGCTGAGTTAACTCAAGCCCAGTTAGATCTTATTTGTGACTCCGTTTTGTCATCACTTTAAAACCTCGATTATTTATAGTGCATTTGCCTTTTAACGTTCTCTGAGACTGCTTAAAAAGTAATATGGATAATTTAGATTTAGACAAGCTGACGGAAAATAATCAGGAGCGAGATTATTTTTATCAATTTGACCGTCATATGCATGGCTTTATGTTGCGAACGTTCTTGCCGTACTTTCCTGATAAGCCAAATAAAGCGTTAGAGTTAGGTTGTTTTGAAGGGGCTTTCTCTACTCTGATTCAGTCACACTTTAGTCAGCTAACGTTAGTGGAAGGGGCAAAACAGGCTGCAGAAAAAACCCGTCATTTATTGTCTTCATATTGTTCAACGTCATCAGTTGAAGTTATTTGCGAGCGGTTTGAGCGCTTACAACTAAACCAGCAGTTCGATTGTATATTTCTACTCCATGTATTAGAACACATTGAGATGCCAAATAAATTGTTACAAAGAATAAAACGCTGGTTAGCGCCAGAGGGAAAATTTTTTGTGGCTTGCCCTAATGCAATGGCAGCATCTCGGCAGATTGCTGTTAAGATGGAGTTAATTTCAGCGCCAGAGGCTGTTACAGATGGTGAGAGGCTACATGGTCATTATCGAACGTATGCTCTCGATACGCTTTCTACTGAAGTTAACAATGCAGGATTCGCTATTATTGAAAGTGGTGGTATTTGCTTTAAGCCATTGGCTAACTTCCAGTTGGACAAGGCTTTTGAGCAAAAAATAATTGATGATGCTTTTTTGGAGGGGTGCTTCAAGTTAGGGGATGTATATCCAGAATTGTGTGCTTCGATTTTTGTGGTTGCTACATTACCTGAATAAATTTATCCAGTAAAAGCAGCAACCATACTATTTACATCGAGGGTGGTTTAACTGCATAGAGTAAACAGTCTTCTACTGCAATTGTGGGGTTACGGGTAATCATAAATAACTTTAGTGTTTGTGTTGGGTAAAGCGTATGGTCCTTTATACAAAAATAGTCATGGAAAGCATCTTTACCTGCCGCATTGAGTAGCTTGAAGCTTTCTCGATTGTTATGTTTAGTCCAACCGAGCGGCATATCTGGAGTAATAATCCCAAAGTTAAATTGTTCAATATCTTCTCGTAATGTCAGATCAGTGTAGGAACAATATTGGTTGGCATAATTGATAATAGTGCTTTCCTTTACCTGTAAGCGCACAGGGTGATACAAGATTTCAAGTGTGTTGGGGATAGCGGTATTATAAACGTTTTCTTCCTGTAGAAAACGAACCAAGCCTTGATAAGCAACAGTGTGAGAAGTATTACAGTTTGCGCCACCACACTCAATGGTTACTGTAGGTACACTATGCTCACTTAACTCCATCAGTGCCCCTAACTTAATTTCGGTAATTATCATCTGGTTGGTAAACAGAGTAACCAGCTGTTGGTGTTGATTATCAGCAGAAATTGATACAGAAAAGTCGGGCCCTTTTCCTGAAGTATTATGTATATCGATAATGGCCTCAGGTTGGTAGTGATTTAGTTGGGCTAAAATACTCTCGGCCAAAAAACCGGGTAAATCATCGTGGGGGCCGTTAAAACAGCGATTAAGATCCCTCAGGTGGGGCAAATGTCGGTAACTAAAGCGTGGTGATGTCAGTGCTGTTTGTACGGCAGCAATAATAATGATGGTATTAACAGCAGGGGTAAAAAATGAGTGGGTTAGCCATTTATGAATGGCAATCAACCCTGAGGGCTCATTGCCATGAAGTAGCGTAACAATTGCTCGGTGACGCGAAGTATCTTTACCCTGAATCCAAAAGAGAGTGGGATAAGATAACTGTTCTAAAAATAATTCGGGTGTTGAGGGCCACTGCTGCTCTTGTGGATTTTCGATAACATGTAAAAGACGACGATTTACTGGCATAGTTGTTTAGGCCATTCTACGATAGAAGCGTAAGTATTAAAGTTCTGGATATAGTGCTCAGTTAAGTATTTTAATGCTTCATCAGTATGATATTTTTGTTTGAGCTGGTTGAGTATTTTTAACTGCCATGAGGCACCATTGATTTTTTGTGTTAATCGTTTTTCAACATTACTCAGCAACCAGCCTACTTCATCCTCTGCAATGCCTATTTGATAAAGACCTTTCTCTGCAATAGGCAGTAACTCTTTTGCTAAGTCTACGACAGGTATTTCCTGTAAATGGTGATGTTGAGTATCTGGCCAAATTAATGAAGCATCGAGTCCTTGTTTAGCTGCTTCGTAAAAGTTATATTTTGCATAGTTAAACGGTAATCCAATAATAAGTTGTTCTATCGTGTCATTCAATCCTTCGGCCATACCTATTAAAAATGCAGCATTGGCAATCATATCATCGATTGTCGGTCCAGCGGGAAGAGATCGCATTTCAATGCGTAAATGACCATTTGCAGTAGGGTCATAAACTGGCCGGTTCCAAGGCCATACTGAGCTTTGATGTAGCCGCAGCTCATCTAGGGTTGGTGTAATACCCTGGCTTAATTGTTCTTGACTATTATGATGACTGGTAACGGGTAAAATGGGAGCATACAGATATACGGCTTCAGCAAGCAATTCAAATGCGCCTTCTCTGACCCAACCCGTACCAAAATTAACACGTGCAGGATGATGCCATTTGTGATGATTTCTGTTTTCGACTGAGTGCTTAAATAATGCAATCCGTGTTTCCTGCCAGAGAGCATGTCCAAAGAGTGTAGGAGAGTTTGCACCAAGCGCTAAAGCAATAGGCGTCACTAGTTGTACAGCGTTAAAACGTTTAGCAAAAACTTCAGGTAATACCCGATAATGAATCTGAAAGGAAGTATTTGCACCTTCCATGGTAATGTCTGGACTCATCATTTGCAGTGGGTGTGAGCCATCAATGTTTATTTGAAATGGCATATCTCCGATTGAGCTTAAGGCTTTGGACAGTGCATGATAACGAGGAATATCGGTCATCGCTTCTGCACTGATATCTTTCTTTTCTAACGTAGGTAAAATACCAATAGGTAAAATTCGGGCATTCAGTGTTTGACTGCAAAGGTTAAGGCGTTTGATAACACAGTTTATCTCTTTGGCTATTTGCCTAAAAGGCTGATGCTCAATTAAGACGGGAGAAAGGTTATATTCAAGATTAAATTGATTAAGTTCTAGGGTAAGTTGGGGGTCATTAATCAGGTTTGCTATGCGTTGATTAAGGTGGATTGGACGACACTTATCATCAACAATATACATTTCCAGCTCAGCACCAACGGACCCTGGTCCTTGTCCAAAGCCTGGTTTTTGTAGCAACTTTTGAAAAGTCGATAGGTTAGCATGTAGCCTTTCTGTGAAAAGAAGGTAGTCATTTGCAGTAAAATGATCATGGCTGATAGATAGTCCCATGAGGAAATTTCCATATTATATTCTTGTGATTTTAATGGTTCTCCTACTACTAACCTAAGTATATACCGATTTGCTAAGGATTTTTAACCCGGTTGAGTGCTAATGTGCCTTTTTTCCTTTAAAGGGAACGAAAAATTGCTGTATTTTCACAAGGTCACTTTCAAAATCACCTGTAGGCCAGACTAATGGACCAAACCCACCCCGCTTGTTGGCAAAGTCTAAATAAGCTAGTTGTAAAGGCACACCAGCGCCTACTGCAATATGATAGAAACCTGATTTCCAGTGTGATACTTGGGCTCGAGTGCCTTCAGGGGCAATTGTAAGGACGAAGTTTTCTGAGGTATTAAATAGCTCTACGAGTTGTTGAACGCGATTATTACGTTGGGCTCGATTGATAGGAATTCCTCCAAGCCAGCGCATAATAGGGCCAAATGGACCTTTAAATAAGGAATGTTTCCCAAGCCAGTGTAATTTTGCTCGAAAAAGAAAAGCCATTGCAATGAAATAGAAAAAGTCCCAGTTGCTGGTATGGGGGGCAGCTATGAGAACATATTTAGCTAATTGTGGAGGCTGGCCTCCGAACTGCCAACCTGCTAGTCGTAATATTAGTTTGGAAAGTAGGTGAAACAACCAACTTAAAATAGGAGTGTTAAATATTGTAAAATGGTTCAATGCTTGTTACTACTTTGATAAAGGTTACTACAAGTTCTTAAAATGCTACCACCGTGCATTATAAGTAACAATGAATATTCATAATGATCGTTATCAGCGTTCGACTAGTAAGTGGATAACATTGTTGAGCACCTTTCATATCACCTCTCAAATTATGGATACTTACACTTTTATTTATAAGTGATTGTCGTTGTGGCGACAATTATTTCAATCATCATGAGAAGCATTGGATTTATAGTAAAGTCTAACATACGTTTATTTGAGTTTTACTGTAATCAACTTTTTAATGCACAGAGCATAGTTGGACTATATTGATAAGCATTTTGCACTCAAATTTTATTTAAACTTTTTATATAGCTTGTGTGTCTGAGGTTTATAATGTGCAAAAACCTTTTAGCATGCTAGTTATCCATATCGTTATAACGTTTATCATTTACTTTGGAATGGCAGTACTAAAGTAAAAAATGAGTTTTATATTCTAAATAGTTATATTAAATATAAAACATGTTGCATTAATTTATTTCAAAGTGTGACCTGCTTAACGTTTGAGTGCTGGCCGTTAGGGGGGTAAATGTGAAAAAATATGAACAAATGTACAATTTGAAGGCAGCCCGTCTATGCAGCAGTATCATGTACTTGTAGTTGAAGATGAGCCTGTAACTCGGGCTAAACTCGTTGACTATTTCCTTCAAGAAGGCTATCGCATTAGTGAAGCTGCTGATGGAAATGAAATGAGGTCAATTCTTCAAAACGAAAAGGTTGACCTCATTATGCTGGATATTAACTTGCCGGGAGAAGATGGGCTTTTATTAACCCGTGATATTCGTAGCACTTCTGATGTGGGCATCATACTCGTTACTGGGCGTACAGATCGGGTTGACCGAATAGTAGGCTTGGAAATGGGAGCTGATGACTATGTGACAAAACCTTTTGAACTTCGTGAACTTCGTGTTCGGGTCAAAAATCTATTGTGGCGTATTAGTAAAGTTGATCAGGTTAAGCAACAGTTAAGACAAGAGTTTTCTGAAGAAAAACAAGCTGATCGTGTAGTTCAGTTTGGGCCATGGACTTTTGATATTCCACGACGTATGCTTTCTAAAGATGACTCTCCTGTTAAGCTAACAAAAGCTGAATATGAAGTGTTACTGGCTTTTGTAACCAATCCAAATAATGTTTTGGGAAGGGATCAGTTGCTGAGCTTAATAAGTCATAGAGTTGAGCAGCCTAATGATAGAACTATTGATGTATTAGTACGCCGGTTGCGTAGTAAAATTGAAGACAACCCTCGTAACCCTCGATTTTTTGTTACTATTCACGGAGAGGGTTATTTGTTTGCGGGTGATATTGAAAAGTAATTGAATGCCAGTAATTTAGTATTACTTAATAAAGGTGATGCTAAATTACGATAATCAGTGAAAGCTTAACATGTGTTGAGTCCTACCTGCTAAATTAATTTTGAATAGCTTTTTACCCACACAGAAGACTTATATTACTTAGCATAAGAACCTAGGTATAAGTGCACGTGTAGCCGAAGTGTATAGGTGCACTATTATTATGTATTCTTAATGAGAGAAGGTGGTAATGACGACCATCTCGTTAGGATAATTACTCTGCTCGTTTAGCCTGTTATATTCCTAAAAACTTATGAAGCAACAAAGCAGTATAGGCATTCAATTATGGTGGGCTTTTGGCTGTATGATTACCTTATTGGTGTTAGCAGCGGCAATAAGTTTTTATGGATTTTACAGAGTTAGTAAGCATGAACATATTGTTATAGAACACTCACTACCAACCATGACGGCTATGCATCAATTAGCCCAGTCAACCTCCCGTTTAGTATTTGCTGCAGGCACTTTATCTGATGTAACTGATCAACAAAGCTGGCAAGAACAAACGAATAACCTATCTCTACAGGCAGAAGAATTAAACACGCTTCTATTAAAATTACTGGATGTAATGTCTGAGTCTGATGAGTTGAGGCAGGTACAAGAAAAAGTTGCAGAGATTGTTATTAATATGGAGCAGCAAAGCCAGTGGGTTGCTGCAAGGTTAAATTTGACTAATCTGATCAACAAAAATCAGGAACAGTTGATGAATATTGCCAGGGAAATTGGTGACTTGGCTTCTGAAAAAGTAAATGATACTTCATTCAAAACATCCAATGATATTATGTCTTTGTATAAACTGGTGGAGCAAAATAAATCAAAAAAGAAGATTTATTTATCTTTGGATAATCTCCTTAAAGAAGACCTTCAGCAATTAAACCAAATGAGTGAGCTAAGGTTGCAAGAAGCTCAACTAAGTCGGCTATTAATCAAATTAGAACTAAGCACTGATGAAGAGGAAGTAACATCGCTTGAAAAACAATATAAGGTTATTTTATCTTCGATAAAACAATTGTTATCGAGTTTGAGAGACCCAAAACATCGTAATACGCTTACTGAGCATATACAGTTACTGGAAGCTTCCAACAATTTATTTGCTCGATATCGGCAATTATTAAAAGTCAGAAAGCATACTAATGAGTTAACACTCAATAATATGATTTTATCTGGCGTTTTAGCCATGTTAGTTGCAGACCTAGTGGATGAAGCTTCTGACGCTCAAGAGCAGTCGATCCAACAAGTTAAGGATTCTCTCCAAATTAGCCGGCTCATGTTGATTATTGTTACTTTGTTGGGGAGTGTTATCTTAAGCTGGGTCATGTGGCGGATTGTTTATGGGCGAATAGTATGGCGTATTAATCAGCATATAGGTGCATTAAATGCCTTGGCTGCTGGAGATTTAAATATTCAACTGATTCCTCAAGGAAATGATGAGCTTGCTGTGATGGCACATGCGATTAATATTTTTAGGGATCAAACCATTGAACGAAATCGCTTAGCATCTGCTGAACAAGTTGCGAAGGAAGAATTGGAAAAGCATAAAAATAATCTTGAGTTACTAGTCGCTGATCGGACAGAGCAGCTGACAAAAGCTAACCAACAACTAAACCAGGCTGTTCAAAATCATGCGCGTGCGAGACAGGACGCAGAAGCAGCTAATCGGGCTAAAACGGTATTTTTAGCGACGATGAGCCATGAAATCCGGACCCCTATGAATGGTATTTTAGGTACATTACAACTTTTGTCTGATACCCCTTTAAATGACCAGCAGCAACATTATATAAATGTTTTAAGTCGAAGTAGTGAAACATTATTAGCCATTTTAAATGATATTCTTGATTACTCGAAAATTGAAGCTGGACATATCGAACTTAATCCACAACATTTTTATTTGCCTGAATTAATATCATCTGTAGTCGACTTATTACAGGCAAAAATTTCAGAAAAAAAACTAAATATAAGCATTGAAATAGCAGAAAAATGTTGCTGTTGGTATTTTTCAGACTTAGGGAAAATGCGACAAATATTAATTAATTTAATAGCAAATGCTGTAAAGTTTACTTCATTTGGCTCAATTACTCTTCAAGTGATTTATTTAGATGAGGATACACGGCATAAAACCAATAGATTACGTTTTAATATTATAGATTCTGGGGTCGGTGTTCCTGTTTTCAAGCAGGCAGAGTTATTTTCACCTTTCAAGCAAGTACATGGTTCTTCGGGGGGGACTGGTTTAGGTTTAGCAATAAGTAAACGACTTGTAGAGGCAATGTCAGGCACTATTGGTGTAGAAAGTGAGTCAGGGAAGGGGAGTTGCTTTTGGTTTGAGATGGAACTGGCAACAGGTAAAGAGGTTAGAGCCTTAGTTAAAGCTCAAAAAGCTCAGGTTCCTCCACAGCCAATTTTATTAGTTGAAGATAACGAAATTAATAGAATGGTAGCAGAAGAGTTGTTACAAAAACTGGGACACAAAGTAACCACTGCTCGAGATGGCCAACAAGCTGAAAAGGCTGTGCGGAAGCAAAAGTTCACCATTGCGCTGGTGGACATTAATCTTCCTGATACTGAGGGTACAGTATTAGCAAAACATTTGAACAATATTGCTCTGATGGTTCATCAGCAACCTTTATACACCATTGCAGTTTCTGCACACGTTTTTAGAGAAGAAGTTTCCCATTATCTTTCTGCAGGAATGAATGACTTTGTTGCAAAACCATTAAAAATGACTGATTTGCAGTTGGCAATTTCTCGATTTGTTGAATTTGAAGAAAATACTAGTGTAGTTGAGATGCCTTATGAATCTCAGGATGAAGAATCTGATTTTGAGCCATTAAAGGAGCATCCATTATTTTCTTTAGCAAGTATTCAAGAGGATATTGATGTACTGGGTATTGGTACATTGCAGCGTATGGCCAGTATTTTTTTGACGGCTTCGGTAGAAACTTGGGAGCAATTAGTTGAAGCTATAAAAAAACACGAAACATCATTAATTACTCAGCGCTCTCATCGGTTAAAAGGTAGCGCACAAAGCTTAGGTTTACTTCGCTTGGCAACTATCTGTGAAACATTAGAAAGACAAAGCCGGCAACAGGAAAACATTAATTACTCTCTAGATTATTTGCAAGGTGTTTGGGAAGAAAGTGTTAAAGCTCTAGAATGTATAGACTGGCAAGAAATTGTCAAATCGGATTCTTCACAATAAAAAAATTATTTTGGGGTGATTTTCGGCTAATTGAAAAAGGCTGCAAAAGCAGCCTGTATAGGGTATTTCGATCAAGGGTAGTAAAAAATGGGTTCTCGATAGGGCATGCCACCAATCACCATCCACCCAGAGCATTTGTCGGCTTGCCAGTTTTTATGGCGAGCGTAGATCGGATCCCAGGTACAAAAGTCAGCGACAAGCTGATCTACTTGTTGGCCATTAGTATTAATTCGAAAATGAGCTTTATAAAGCTTAGTGGTTTGACTCATCATAGGGTCTAACAGCTGTTCATTATCAATGAGCACTTCGTGATAGGGGAAGTTTGCATTAACATGTGTACCATAATGGGGTTTATTGAAGGTGTATACTAGTAAGCCATTTTTGTAATCATAACACGCATGAAAAATGACGCCACCTTCTGCAAAGTCCAGACAGTTATTCTCTTCTTCAGCGAAAACATAGCTGCCTGAAAGTGCAAAAATTAAGATAAGAAATCGTACGTTAACCATCGTTATCTACTCCTATACTGCCAAATATCCTTAGTGTAGGAGTAGGTGAATGAATATCAAATAAATAAACCTTTTATTTTAAATTATATAATCATTTTTTTATTGGTATTAGTAGTTAATAGTTATGTTTATTTGATATGGCGGCTATTATTTGTGTGTGTTATATACCCTTCACAA
>NZ_JAGSOY010000047.1 GCF_018837975.1 Zooshikella harenae
AAGGTAGTGATAAAGATGACCTTGCTGCATTCACTACAGCACTTTCCTCAGAGACCCAAACACCTGGCTCTGCCGGCTACTTGCGAGAAGGTCATCACAGTTTGGGTCAAAAGGAAATGTTTGGTGTCAGGTCATCCAATCTTGACAATGCCAAAGTTCTTGCAGAAAGCATTGGCGCTAAAATCGAAAAAACAATATCCGTAATCGATGGAGGTAATTTATTAATCGGAAAAAAAGAGAATGGCGAACCTTATGCTATTGTTGGACGTGACTCAGTTTTAGCCACAACCTTACTGCATAATACATTAACACCAGAGCGCATTGATGCCGTTAGAACACGTCTTAAAGCAGAAAATAGACTCTATTACCCTCCACGTGAGGTACCTCCATTTGGAATCGTTTATGGACCCGATATTAATGTAGATATCAAACTACTTGAACTCACTGGATTTATAAAGAAAGACAGCAATACAACTCAAAAGGAAACACAAGCAGAAAACTACAGAACAAGAATATATTTAACGTTCTCATTTAAAGACTTTGATACCATTGATAAAATGGCAAGCGAACTCAACATTCCTGAGGAGCCGTTAAATGAACTTATGCTTTTATTTAATAAAACACACCATACAGACTTCCAATTTGATTTAAAAGATCCAAACGAAATAAAAAAAGCAGAGGAATTTGTTAAACGTGAGATAGCCAAAGTCAAGTTTGTAATGGCTAAAAAATCGCTCTATTCTGCATCTTCAATTCAACAAATCGTCAACAATACACATTTTGATGCCGTTGAGGTAATGCAAACTATTACTCAGCTGCAAGCGGGTCGTTATCTTAATAAAGAACAATCCCCCCTTTATAAGGAGGAAGCCGCTAAAAAGTTTTTAGCCATGAATGAGCTGACAAAAGATATCATGGCCAAAGAGCTTGGTGTAAAACG
The DNA here is from genome assembly GCF_018837975.1 of Zooshikella harenae. Classification (GTDB taxonomy): domain Bacteria; phylum Pseudomonadota; class Gammaproteobacteria; order Pseudomonadales; family Zooshikellaceae; genus Zooshikella; species Zooshikella harenae. The sequence goes on from NZ_JAGSOY010000047.1 coordinate 941, forward strand.
AAAGAATCTGGCTATTGTTGCACAACCGGCATTTCATATTGATATGCATATGCGCCCACTTAATGCAGGTGAAGTCATGTTAAATGACCCACAAATTGTATTAAGCCTTATCAATGTTGTTATGCGTAATACACCTGAAACTGATCCATTCTACCCAGAATTAATTAAAGCGAAGGAGAACCTTCAAAAAGAGTCGCGCAAATACCAACCTTTATACAATAAAATCGCAGAGCAATTAGCGGCTATTGGTTTACATGTCAATCGTGCACCCGCTGTATTTCATACAGGAAAACGATATGTTAATTTTATAAATGGAATCGTTAGTCATAGCACTAGTGGTGCTTACTATATCACCAATGCATCCAGCTTTGAGCCATTCAATGAAGCATTTGCCTATTATTTACAAGGTCAAGGTATTACAAAAACTTACTTTGTAGGTAAAGCAGATTCAAAAACTGTTTCTGGTAGAGGAAGAGATGGAGAAAACGTCGCCGAATTTCTATTGAGAAGACAAGGTGGATTAGACTGTATTACGACACATATTGCGCAATAAAATAATTTTAACTTTTACAATTTACTACCGCATTTATGCGGTAGTAAATTATTACAGGCTAAGATTGAATCCCTTTATGATAAACTCACCTCCACATCACCTTCAACCTTGCTCGAACAGGCTAAAACCCACCCCTGATTACGCTCTTCTTCACTTATTATGTCATTTGATATTGAGTTAACCTTGCCCTGTGTTACTTTACACTTACACGATCCACAAATACCTTGACGGCAAGCAGCAATAACAGGAATTCCACCTTGCTCTAACGCATCAAGTAATGCCGATCCCTGAACAACGTCTGCTTTATAGTTAAACGAAGGAACAGCTACAGAAAAAACATTACTTTCCTTTGTACTACTACACAGTACATTATCCTTCGAACTAGCTAAGCCTATATGTAAGTCATCTTGTTGATTAAGTGTAAAGCTTTCCTGATGAAAGAGAGACATATCAAAACTTGCTTGTTGTACAATGTCCTTTACTACCTTCATAAAAGCCATTGGCCCACAAAGAAATATACTTCGTTGCTGCCAGTCTGCGCTTAACAAATCAAGTTTTTCTTTATTAATTTGTCCATTTAATTGCTCAGCCAATTTATCCGTGACACCAAACCTTTTTTCCAATAAGAAACGATAATTAAAATTAGTATATTTATCTCCCAACGCTTGAACTTCTTTTTGATAAATAATGTTGTCTTGGTCTCGAGCACAGTGGACAAAGACAATATCGACAGGCTGCTGAGAATCTAGCAATGCGCGAGCCATAGACATTACCGGAGTAATACCACAGCCTGCACTTAACAGTAAAATACGCTTACTATATTGGCAATCATTCAAGTTAAATTGTCCAGCAATACTAATTACATTTAACTGATCACCAGGCTGTAAGTTATCAATAAACCAATTTGATACTTTACCACCCTCTACTCGCTTAATGGTTAATTGCAGGTATTTATCACCTGGTATAGAGCTGATGGAATATGCCCTATATTCTTTTTTTCCATTTATTTCAATCTCGACATTGATAAACTGACCAGCTTTAAACTCAAAGTGCGTTTGATTTTGAGCGATAAACTGAAAGCTAGCGGTGTCCTCTGTTTCCTGCCAACGATTGTTAAGAATTAACGGTGATTGCTCAGGATGCCATACAGCACCTGACGCTAATATTTTGCTCATGACTTTTATCCAAATAATCGGCTGGATAGCCCTAATGCCACTCAATGGAGAGCACATTGATTCACATTTTTTTAATGGACAACTCAGAAAAAATGTGAATTTTATATTAGGGGCTATCCTATAAATTACGCTACTTTTTCTTGCAAAATTGTCTGCATATCTTCAGCCACAGAGCTAATCATGCGTAGGTCAAACTTTTCTTGTAAGACGTTAATTAAGTTATCCGTCAGAAAGGCAGGAGCGGTCGGTCCGGTATAAATTCCTTTAACACCTAGAGCAAGTAAGGTCAGCAAAATAACAATGGCTTTTTGTTCAAACCAGGATAGAACCAGTGTTAATGGTAAGTCATTGATATCGCATTCAAACGCTTCACCTAAAGCCAAGGCCAACTGTACTGCGGAATATGCATCATTACACTGTCCAATATCCAACAGTCGAGGTATTCCATTAATTTCACCAAAAGGCTCTTTATTAAAACGGTATTTACCACAGGCAAGCGTTAAAACCAGTGAATCTTCAGGTGTTTGAGTCGCAAACTCTTTAAAATAATTACGCTCAACACGACTACCATCGCACCCCCCAACCAAGAAAAAGTGTCGAATATTGCCGGCTTTCACTTGATCAATCACGGCAGGTGCTGCCGTCATTAATGCATTACGACCAAAGCCAATGGTAATCAGTTGTTCAACTTCCGTACAGGTATATCCAGGTAATGCTTGTGCACAGGCAATCACTTCAGCAAAATCTTCTCCTTCAATATGCTTAACACCAGGCCAACCAACAATACTCCGGGTAAATATACGCCCTGCATATTGTCCAACATTTGGATTTAACAAACAGTTTGACGTCATAACAATGGCACCAGGAAACTGTGCAAATTCCTGTTGCTGGTTTTGCCAAGCACTCCCGTAATTACCCACTAAGTGAGAATATTTTTTTAATTTTGGATAGGCATGGGCTGGTAACATTTCTCCATGGGTATAAATAATAATACCCGTACCTTCTGTTTGCTGGAGTATAAGTTCAAGATCACAAAGATCATGACCAGATACTAAAATGCACTTGCCCTGTACGGGTTTCACGTTAACTTGTGTGGGTTCCGGATGACCATAAGTTTCTGTTTCACCTTGATCAAGTAATGCCATGATTTTGTAATTAAGGTGCCCAATTCGCATGGCAGCTTCAAATAAAGCATTTTGATCCGTAGGATCTGTACCTAACCAGGCAAAAATTGAGTGGAAAGCGCCAGCAACATCTTGATCTGTCTGCCCTAAAACACGAGCATGCTCCATATAAGCGGCAGCACCTTTTAACCCATATAAACACAACAGCCGAAGTCCAATGACATCATCACTGACAACTCCTTTTCCTCGGTTTACCGCAACTTCTGCTGCTAATGAAGCTATTTCTGTAGAAAGTTGCTCAACATCATTGGTTGATAGCGGTAATGAAAAAGTCGCGACAGCTGGTAAGTTAGTGATGGTTTTGCCCTGCGCAGCAACAAGCATCTGCAACTCATGCCTATATGTTTGCGCTTGTAGGGCATACTGCACAATACGGACAGGATCAAAATTGACATTCGTGAGTGTGGAAAAAAATGCTTTTGGTACCCAAGCATCAATATCGGGCTTGATAATGCCTAAGCCTCGCGCTAATTCAGCCCAGTACGATACGCCTTGTAAGCAATAGACTAAAACATCTTGAAGGTCTGAAACCTCAGCCGTTTTGCCACACATACCCTGGGCAAATGAACAGCCCTTACTGACGGGTGTTTGAATGGTTTGTTCACATTGGATGCAGAACATTTCCAGCTCCTGATTAAACAAGTGATCAGTCAATAATATTAATCACCAGCCTTAGCAGGAGTTGTGCCAACCACACCACCCTAATAATTTGTTATAAAATCCTTATAAAACAAGCTATTATTTTCATTGAATTAGCATAAGCTCAGCAACCAATGTACTTTTTACAACATATATGGTGTTATTAGTACAACAACTATTTTTCCTTTAATCCAAGCTTTTTTCCCAATTTATGAAAGTTTCCTCGATCCATTTGTAGAAAACCAGCTGCCTGATTCCACACACCATGACACTGATTTAAAGCATGTCTAATTAAAGCTCGCTGATAATCCTCAACGGCTTCACGCATAGGAACGGGCTGTGAAGGCAAACTAACAAAAGCCTGTTCATCATCATGTTCACCAGTCAATTCAAAGCCTAAGTCCTTTATGGAAATCAATGTATAACCACGTTGAATAACTCGCAGCCCTGCCCGCATCAGCGTGTGCTCCAGCTCCCGTACATTCCCTGGCCAGTTATAGTCTTCCAAGCGTGTAAGTGCTTGTGGGTGAATATCGAGACGCTCAACCCTAAACTGCTGTCGAACTTTATCGAGAATATAACCTGCTAATACAGGAATATCGCCTTCCCGCTCACGAAGGGTTGGCACCAGAATAGGAAAAACATGCAAACGATGAAATAAATCGGAGCGGAAGCGGCCTTCTATAACCTCTTGCTCAAGTTGGCGGTTCGTCGCTGCAATAACACGCACATCAACCAAGCGGTTACGATCAGCACCAACCCGTTGCACTTCTCCCTGCTGAATGACACGCAGCAATTTTGCTTGTAGAGATAAGGGAAGTTCACCAATTTCATCCAGAAATATCGTACCCCCATCAGCCAATTCAAATTTACCCGCACGATGACTAGTTGCTCCAGTAAAAGCCCCTTTCACATGCCCAAATAATTCACTTTCTGCAATGGACTCAGGCAATGCTGCACAATTGACGTATACCATTGGCTTGTCGGCTCTAGCAGATCCAGCATGTAAAGCATGAGCAACCAACTCTTTCCCTGTTCCTGTTTCGCCTTGAATAAGCACGACAAAGTTAGACTGTGCTACCAGCTGAATGTTATCTCTAAGTCGCTGAATTTGAGGGCTTACCCCCACAAGCTCTCCGCCTTTACTTCGCGCTTCTTCTATTAATAATTTATTTACACTTTGCTGGTGTATATTGGCCTTTTTTAATGCATACATTAGCCTGACATTACGAATAGTCGCAGCAGCTAATGCTGCAAATGTTTCTACAGTAACATCTTCAACCGGATCAAAAGCACCTACATCAATGGCATCCAGTGTAATAATACCTACCTGTTTTTCTTCCACATACAAAGAACATCCCATACAGGCATGAACTTCCGCCGAACAATCAGGATCATTTTTAAATAGACCATCAAATGGATCCGGAAAACCACAATCCGCCGCAAAACGAACGGGTTTACGACTTTCCATAATAGCTTTTAATCGAGGATGTGCTGCTGGAGAAAAACGACGCCCTAACACTTCTTCCGTCAGTCCATCCGTTGCCACTGGGCGCAATAGACCCTGATCATCAAGAATAAATAAGACACTGGCATCACAAGGTAATACCTCATTAAGCGCATGAATCAATCGCTGATAATGATGCCCTTCAGGAAGGTGTATATTAAGGTCTAGCGCTATTTGAAGCAGCGCTTGGGCAAGAGCATTGTGCATAAGAAAAATGGTTATTGTCTTTAAGGAACTCAACTGTTGTATTAATTACAACAAACAACCTCCTAAAAAGCCAGAAGCACACAGATAACTTTGCTACCAAACGTTTGAGTAAGCCTATTACAAGCTACTATTTTATCGCTTCTCCAAGAAAACCATTGGCACGATAATTGAGTACACATTCTCAACTTCAAAAGCAAAGATTAAATATTAAGGGTTCCATGATTAATATTATTGACCGCCAATATGAAGCTCGTATTCACCCACTTCTCCGACTGGGTTTTCGACCTTTTTTCCTCTTTGGTGCACTTTATGCGGTTATTGCACTTGGAATTTGGCTTTGGGCTTTTCGTTATGGTCAACCAAACTGGTTATCCGCTCCAGCATTGTGGTGGCATGCTCATGAAATGCTATTTGGTTTTGCTATGGCAATCGTTGTCGGCTTTTTACTCACCGCCGTACAAAACTGGACGGGTATTCAAGGAACCCGAGAAAAAAGACTCCTATTCCTTATTGTACTTTGGCTCTTGCCTCGCGTTTTATTTTGGTTACCTGTTCCTTTATGGATGATTGTGATCCTTGAAACGATCTTTTTGGCCTTTGCCTGTTGGGAGATAGGGTACCGTGTCATCAGCGCCAAACGCTGGCGAAATTTGCTTTTTCTACCCATGCTGCTCATAGCAATGCTGACTAACCTTGCTAGCTATGCCAGCGTATTACAGCTTTGGGACATACCTGCACTGGTTATATGGCAAGCTGTTTTATGGTGGTTTATTTTACTCATATCTATTATGGCTGGCCGTGTTGTGCCTTTCTTCACAGCACGAAAGCTAGACTGTGATAAACCTCAACCTATTCTTTGGTTAGAATTAACTGCCAACCTATCCATACTCTGCCTCCTTGTTTTATGTTTTTTTCCTAATCTAAACCAACAATTAAACAATCCACTGATGTTGATTGCAGGTTTATCCCAGCTAATACGCTTCTTACGGTGGCAGGGTTATCGTACTTTTAACGAGCCACTATTATGGTCACTCCACCTATTCTATTTATGTATTCCTCTAGGATTGATGATTAATGGACTAAATCACACCCCTTGGACTCAGCATACAATGCTTCATATGTTTGCAATTGGTGGACTAGGTGGCATGATATTAGCCATGACTCCACGTGTGTCTATGGGTCATACAGGCCGGAATATCTATCAGGGACCTTGCTTTTGGCCTGCTTTTGTATTGTTAATTATCGCAACTCTGATCCGCACGGTTGGTGTCATTCTATTTCCAACGCAACTGCATACACTTATCACACTTGCTGGAATATGCTGGATGATGAGCTTTGCGCTGTTCGCCATTGTATTTGGCCCCATGCTAATGAAGCCTAGAACGGATGGACAGCCTGGTTAATAATATGTCCTTGGTTATAGGTATACCTTTCAAATAACGCATTTTTAATATTTTTATTAAGTTTTTATGTAACTTAAATGACATTAATTATATCAACAAAAACTGTTTTATTTGATTTAAAAAAAAGTGTAGTGTTATCTTGAGATTGTATTTTCTATAGTCGTAACAATGCGTATATTGCCACTGCCCCCCGTGTAGGGAAAAACTAACTAACCTGTTAGCCTATTCCCTACCCAAATCTTCTGGAAGATGGAAATATACTATAGATTGCGTATCTCTTTAACAAATAGCTTTTGTTTTCATACAAAGGTAAGCACTTAAGGGAAAGGAGCCATTAATGGAACTGTGGATCACCCAGGCAGTGGTAATCGCTGCTTTATCTGTTTGTGTTTTTATAAGCGCAAGCAAATCAAAAGACATGCATATGGCCTTTATTTGGGGATTTAATACCCTACTTCCTGTATCACTGGTCTATTGCTACTTCGGAGAAGGTGACTTAGCTCACAAAGCCTTAATTATGAGCTTTGTTGTGATTTACTTGATACGAATGAATATCGTGTTAACTGCATGGTACGAAAACACAGCTGCCGCCAAGTTAAACGAAATTGTCCCCCCAAAACAATTTGCGATCCTCTCCATTGTACTTGTTAATGTTTTCGGCTGGATCTACTGTTTACCCTTTTTCTGGGCTGCAGATATGCAAGGTCCATTCACTTACCTAGAATATACCGCAATTCTCGTCTATGTAGTTGGTAGTATCTGGCATTTTGGCAGTGATTATCAGAAACGCAAATTCAAACAAAATCCAAACAATAAAGGTAAGATTATTAATATCGGATTTTGGCGTTACTCTCGTCACCCAAACTATTTTGGGGATTTCTTGATTTTTGTCAGCTTCGGCTTATTGGCAGGAAATTGGTGGGGAGTTGTCGCACCCTTAGCTAACCTGATGCAATACCTCAGTGATGCAATCCCCAAAAGTGAAGAAATGGCAGAAAAACGTTACGGCAATGACTGGTTGGAATATAAGAAGAATGTTAAATGTCTAATTCCTTGGGTCTATTAAATCATTATCCATAGCGCATTATTTTTAGCACGGCTTGTCTGCAGATAGGACCTACAACAGAAATTAAAATACTAACTGAACCATCAAACTAAAGTTTTGATTAATAAGTGATTATGGTAAATGCAGTTAATCATTCTGACATTAACTGCATTACCACTTTCCAGCAGAGGCCCAACAATGACAAACCGACTAATGTAGCATAAGTATATTAGAATAGCTTCGCAGTACCATAAGAGTAAACATTAAAATAATATGCTAAAAATAATTCGCGAAGGATAAATAAAGAACGGAAGCCAATGCTATGAGTATGGATTTTAGTGAACAACTTTTATTTACACTACCGCTGTATCTTGGACCATTGTTAATTTTTGCGCTAATCGATTTTATTAGAGGTACCCGTGGTTATAGAGTAAATGATACCTTAACTAATGCTACTATCGCTTTGGGAAACTTAGGTTTCACCTTTATATTAGTGGTCGGTATTATTGCTGTCTATAACTACTTATACAGTAATTTTGCTCTATTTGACCTGGATCAGACAACCGGTCTTACTTGGCTAATTGCATTTATTTTTTATGATTTTTGTTTTTATTGGAATCATAGGGTACATCATGCTATTAGTATTTTTTGGGTAGATCATATTGTTCATCATACCGCAGAAAATTTAAACTTTGGTGTTTCTATTCGTAATAGTTATTTTATGGAAGTAACCATGTGGTTGACGTTTATCCCCATGGCGCTCTTTGGAATATCGATTGAAGTATTTCTCGCTGTGAGTTATACCCAAATGACATGGGCATTTTTAATTCATACCAAATACTTAAAACACACTCCTCGCTTGGATAAAATATTTAATACACCCTCCCTGCATAGAGTTCATCATGCACGAAACACCAAGTATATTGATAAAAATTTTGGTGGTATTTTTATCATTTGGGACAGACTCTTTGGTACATATCAAAGAGAATCTGATAAATTCCCCGTTACTTACGGTGTGAGAGAATCAATAAAAAGTTTTAGCCCATTGATGATCAATACTCAATATTTAAGGATTATTGTTAAAAAATTTAGACATAGTAATACGTTAATTGATAAATTAAAGTCTATTTTTTATTCACCTGGCTGGTTACCTGAAGGATTATCCAAAACAGAATGTCTTGGTAAAATAGCTGATATCCCATCTAAAGACTTTAATCCTAAAAATCCTCCTCTCAGTGCAACGGTGAAGCTATCTTGCATGCTTCGATTTGTAGTAATTTTAGCCGTTTTCAGTTATTTAATGTTGCATTTTTATGATTTACCTTGGCTTCAAACGACAGGGCTATCTATTCTTTTCTTTTGGTTATGTCACTATAATGGAATTGTATTTGATGGTGTAAAAGTTACTTGGAAATCAGAAGCATTAAGTCAGATTTTAATTGTATTATCTGGTCTGGCTGGGCTAGGTTATACCCCAACAAACATTGTTTCAGCGGCTATTATCTTTACTTCTTTTGTATCATTTGTATGTTACACACTTCATAACTCAAAACCATCACAATCAAGTAAAAATCGTTTATTAAGCGCACTAACAGAATAAAGCCTAATTATTCATAGCAATAGCCAAATAACACCATTGCAAAGCTCTTTTGCAACAGTGTTATTTGGTGATTCATGCACAATTTAAGATAACACGTGGCTTTGGCTGCTGCCCCCCCTACTTTACGCATAAATTACCAGAGTCAATCCAACCCATTAAAAAAACCTAAAACGCTAACAGATATTTGTTAATAATTTTTTCATACTCCCCACTATCAACTAACTCATCAAATGCCCTTTGAAAATTTTCTAACATTTTATCTGACGTATTGATATTAAATCCGAAGAAATCCTTTATAGGACTTCCAACTTTAAAAACTTCCACGATTAAATTAGGATTTATATGCTTATTTTTCACCAAAAACGATAAAACCAAGTCAGTAGAAAGAATTAAATCAACTCTTTTATTGATTAGTTTTCTAATATTATTAGTCGTATCCAAACCACTAACTATTTGAACATTCTGTTTAAAACCTTTACTTAATAAGTACTTTTCTGATGCATAGCCACGTACTGTGGCAATTCGAAATTGCATTGCCTCTGAAAGCCTCTTTACTGCGATATCGCTCCTGGTAGCAAGGCGATACATTTTTATTTGTGTATTATATAGTGGCCCAACCCACTTAAATAATGGTTCTCGTTCAGATGTTCACGATATTGCCATGATAAGTGTATTTGGTCTGGAAAGCGTATAATTATAAGCTCGTTTCCAAGGCATTACCCTATATTCAATAATTAACTCTATTTTTTGAATAATTGCCGATAAAGCATCTATTGAAATGCCTTTAAGAATACCCTCTTCCACATACTGAAAAGGCAGAAAAGGTGATGCTACAGCTATTAATGAGTCACCTTTTACCTGTCCAAAAGCTTTATCTATCACCAATGAGCCCACTCATAGTACTAGATATAATATAATGTTATTAGTTCTCATTGAGATGTAATTTTTCCTCATACCAAGCTCATGGTTTAAAATAGCCATTCTTTTTATCTAGCATCCTTCCGAATGATATAACTCACCACGGATTAGTAACCCTATAATTCTTTTCAATATGCTTAGGACAGGTGTTGATTGAGATATAGCAAAATGTGGGTTTGCAGTGCTTGAAGGGTTTGTAAAACAGGTGCTAGGGGATAAAATGATTCAAAATAGGAATACCTAATCATATGAGGCCAACTTGTCAACCCTCATAGAAACCGGTATAAGAATAAAAAGCAAATATTATAGGAGACAGTTTTGGTAGGACCAGACCCTAAAGATAAAGAGCCCATGAAGGGATTTCCCCAAGTAGGCTTTCTAAAAAACTTTATTACACGAGAAAATATCATTGTTGGTGATTATACCTATTATGATGATCCAGAAGGCCCAAACCGTTTTGAAAATAACGTATTATACCATTTCCCTTTTATCGGTGATAAGTTAATCATTGGTAAGTTTTGCGCTATAGCGAAAGATGTTAAATTCATTATGAATGGTGCAAACCATAAGATGTCAGGCTTCTCTAGCTACCCTTTCCAGATCTTTGGACAAGGTTGGGAAACGGCTATGCCAGCCCCAGGTGAGTTACCTTTTAAAGGTGACACCATAGTGGGTAATGATGTTTGGATTGGCTATGAGTCAACAATTATGCCTGGTGTAACGATTGGTAATGGTGCCATTATTGCCAGTAAGTCAGTAGTCACCAAAGATATACCTGACTATTGTATTGTTGGGGGAAATCCAGCACAAATAATTAAATACCGCTTTGATCAAAAAATTATAGAACAACTACTGAGTATTGCTTGGTGGAACTGGTCCGCAGAGAAAATTACACAACATTTGTCATCTATTGTTGGTTTTGACTTAGAAGCACTTAAGCATGCAAACACTGATTAATAGCTTATTATTTGAATATTAAGAGTAATCATGATCAAACCTTATACACCATCAGATATTGAATCAGTACTGAGTATTTGGCTTGAAGCGTCTGTTCAATCTCATACTTTTATTAATCGCTCTTTTTGGGAGTCAAAAATAAATGATATGCGTAGTATTTACATTCCTCAATCAGAAACCTACGTCTATAACTTAGACAGTGAAATTGTGGGTTTTATTTCCCTATACCAGACTACATTAGCGACTCTGTTTATTTCACCAAATCATCAAGGAAAAGGTTTTGGTACACAGTTACTTAGTAATGCAAAATCACTGCGTAATAAACTACAGTTAGCCGTATATAAAGATAACCATAAAAGCACACTTTTCTACAAACACAATGGTTTTCAATATTTATATGAGCAAACTGATAAGCATACAGGTTTCCCAGAAATTATTATGTCGTGGCACAACAATAAATTGTAAGCAGATACATAAATACTAAACAGCGAGGCTAGCCTGATATGTTAAGGCTAGCAGAAGTGACTCGACTGTAATTTAAGTAGTAAATGAGCATTCAAACGCTGATGAGCTCTCACCACTATAACCATCCCTTACGCTTGAAATACCAGTAAGGTGCTATACCAGAAAGAATCATTAATCCTAGTGCCCAAGGGTATCCTAAAAACCATTTGAGTTCAGGCATAAACTCAAAGTTCATACCATAAATACTAGCAATCATTGTTGGTGGTAAAAATACAACAGCAGCAATAGAAAACGTTTTAATAATCTGATTTTGTTCAATATTTATAAACCCTTGTGTGGAGTCCATTAAGAAATTTATTTTATCAAACAAAAATGAGGTATGAGACATCAATGTTTCGACATCATGCATTATCTCCCAACAACGTTGCTGAAGCTCAGGATACTGACGTAAATGACGCTGTAAAAATGAAATCGAACGTTGTGTATCCATCAAACATAAGCGTATTTTACCATTACTGTCTTCTAATTTAGCTAGTTTATCGATAGCATCCTCAAGATCAGCATCATTATCTTCCAGGACTAAGTGGCTAACTTCTTCCAAATCGGTATGAATATCCTCTAACGCATCAGCCAAGTGCTCTACTTTCTGCTCAAATAATGAAATCATCACAGACTGATGGGATTCTTCTTCTACTGGCATACGACGAGCCCGCATTCGAAATAACCGAAAATCAGCGAGTTCTTCATCACGTACAGTAATAAGGCGATTAGCCTGTAATATAAATGCAACAGTAGCCGTTTTTTGACGCCCTTCAGTTTGAGTCAAAAACAACGAGTGTACATGGATACCTGCTGCATCAACGAAATAGCGAGCAGAAGCTTCGATTTCTTCAACTTCATCTGACTCTGGTAACTCAGTACGTAGTAATTGTTCAAGCTGAAGGCGCTCCTCTTCCTCCGGCTCTTGTGCGTCAATCCAGCATGCTTTAGTTAACAGTTCATCACTTGAGAACTGGTCTGCATCCATTTCCATAATTCTAGCACGACTAAATTCGAACCATCTTAACATGAAGATAACCTCCCTAAACAAACTAAGAATACAGCAAGATCCACAACGTTATAGCTAGTGCCACGACAAATCTCGTGTATAAAATGATTCGTGTTGAGTATATGTTATACTCACTGAAACCCTACAAAGATATCAGCACAGACCGCAATAATAGCCTGATAAATCCCCTATAATGACGGGTACCATAAGAAGTAACCATACACATCCTATGAATCCAAAATCACATTTAGAAAAAATCAGAACCAAAGAAGAACTCATCACAGCTCTTGAGGCAGATACCAATATCAAATACTTGCTTTTCTGGGGACATCAAAAACCAACTTCAGGGGTCAATAAAAGCTGTTTAAGCCAGTGGTTTAATGCCTCTTTTACTATTGATGGCATACACTACTTCACCGCAGAACACTACATGATGGCTGAAAAAGCGAGGTTATTTAACGATCGAAAGTGTCATAAAAAAATTCTTGCCGCAAGCCATCCAGGAGAAGCAAAACGCTTAGGACGCGGAATTGTCGGCTTTGATGAAAGAGTTTGGCGTGATAATCGCTTTGATATAGTGACAAATGGAAATCTTGCAAAATTTAGCCAAAACCCAGCTCTACAACACTATTTACTGAGTACTCAGCCTCGAGTTCTCGTTGAAGCAAGCCCAGTTGACCGTATTTGGGGTATAGGTTTAGCAGCAGACCATCCTGATGCCTCTGACCCAACACATTGGCAAGGTGATAATCTGCTCGGCTTTGCGCTCATGGTTGTACGGAAACATTTGCTAGAAGCTTATTCATAATAAGCCAGAGACATCATCAGAGGCTATGGCTCCCATACACTGAATTTGCGAGCACGACTATCATGAAGAAATAGCTTCTAGCGCATTTATTACCAAAATTATTTCTTTGAATAACCCAAGGTCACAGTCAAAACCACATTGTAAAATGCAACTGTTGAAAATCAATCCCATCATTATCGCCATTCACGCCGCCATTTGAGTAGTGAATATAGCGATAACCCAGTTCAATTGATTGTTGCTGACCAAATAACAACCCAATACCCATTCTGTCTTCTAACTGAAAGTGTGTACCAGATCAACAGGAGAGCTGCTTTCTGCAACGATTTCATCATGGGTAACAAGACTAGGACCAATTCCAACTTCAAAGAAAGGTGCTATCCAACCACCAAAAGGCTTTCTAGGTTTAATTCTAAATATAGGACTAAACGATACACCTGCAGTTGAACCATTCCCTCTTGAAGAGAGTGAATCTGTGTGATTTAGTTCATTTTCCCAATAAAAAAAACTTAAATCAAAATAGCCAGATAGTAGCCAGTTGCTCTTTTTTAACCAATCCTGATTCCAGTCCCATAATACAGATAACCGATAACTGTGCATATTTGCTTCAGAGTTTGACTCTGGTCCACCTCCAATTGTTATACCATCAACCGCTATCGCCTTATCAGCAAAACTGGTTGCATATACATGTGGTACAACAACACAGCCTATGAAGAATAACCCAACATGCTTGAGTTTAAGTGCCATCCTTGCTTCACCTTATCATTTTTTTTTGTGAATTCTTTATTCGTCAAAGGTATATATAGTTATAGCGCACTCATTGCATATATGCGTTATATTTTTTCAGGCATGACTGATTGGTTATATACCCCCATTTTATACTTCTAGGGTACAAGGAATTTGTTGTCTACATACTTTAACGATGAGATACTTTAATGATTAAAGTATCTCATCGTTAATCACAAGACCACCGCTAAAAAGAGTTATTTTTAGCGGTGGCCATAAAATCATGCTATTAATAACACGCTACCGTATCTAACATCCACTCATTGCTCGTTCCATCTGTATTGTATTTACACAGTCCTTTGGCAAACAGTGCTTGTAAATGATAGCCAAAACTTGTTGCTTCAATTAAGCTTAATGGGAACTGCTGGTTATTCTGTTGCCGACCATATCGTTTTAATTCAGCAAGCATTTGTTCTAACTTATAATCAGTTTGTGTTTCAATAAACGTTTGGTCTTTTTCTTTTAAGTTAACTTTTTGTAAGCCATCTCTGCCAGGAACAAGTACATTTAAATAAGCAGGATCATACTTACCATCATACATTTTAATTGGTTGACTCAATTCAGCAAAAGATAAGAAAGTCATTGCATATTTATAATCCGTAACTGAAAAAGGTTGATTATCAAATCCTCTTACAACTTCAATTGTTCCCGGTAATACATCATGCAAAGCACGCATTACAGCTTGCTCTTCATTGGTTACCGAACCATTTGATGCATTCGTTGGAAATTCTTTTCCAGTAAAACGAGGATAAGACTCTTTAATCATACCAATAAAAAACTTAACCGTTTCCTTGCGTGCTATTGAGTGAGCCTGATCTTCGCTGAAATGGCCTGATAATAATAATGACTGTTTTTTAGCATTATAAAAACTAACTAACGTTTGAGTGATTGTATAGACTGGAGCGTTTGAAATATTTTTGGGATTTCCTCCTTGTAAGATACGTTCTCCATCCTGATAATCAAATATAGTGCTGAGATCCAACCTACCGTTTTCCACATTTTGTTGCGTTTTCCCATTCCACTGAAATAAATCATGTGAGGCTAAGCCCATCACTCCAACATCAAGCACTCGAATAGCATCCCTGGCATACGTAGCGCCTACGCAACATATTAAACCTACAAATAAGATAATCCGTTTCATAACAAATCCTTGCGATGATTAGAGAAGCCCTGTAGTTTAAGCCAAAACACCACAGATAACAATAATCATTCTCGTTTAAAAACTTAAATTATCACTCTTACCAGCCCATAAAATACTTATCACTTCCTTTTAGGATGACTTTCAACTTTAAATATATATACCCATAACGAAGGGTTTCTAGTGGGCCAATGCCGTTGCCGTGTATATATTGATTTGTTCCACTCGCTGCAGAAGACCCTCCTTGGTCTCTACTACTCACATCAAACTGTTTGTCGCAAGGATGCAGCAACCAGGGAAGGATTCACGACGTGTTCGAAGGGTGTTATGCAGACGTTGGGCAAAGGGGCTTTAAAAAGGTACAGCTATATGCGATTGCCCTGGCAATTATAGCCTATGTGAAACATTAAATGATACATTGTTTTCCCTTCTTCTTTTCAATGTTTTTCGTAATAATGATGAGAAGACACCTATCGTAAGGCAAGGAAACCATACCCACACAATCTCAGATAAAATAACTTGCAACCCTCGCGCGGTAAAAAAGTTTTTAATACCAATTGGAGATACTTCTATTGGGCGCCAAGGCAAAAAATAACGATGATTAGATTCTGGCCATAAAAAGGCAATTCCTAACCCTCCGTTAGTAAAACTATCCAATACCCCATGAGAGGCCATCGATAGTGAAACAATAAAAAAGGCCCATTTGGGATCACTCTTCAACGGCTTATAGCAAATACTGGCCAATATCCCTACAAGTGCTGCAGCTAAAAGAGAATGGCTGAATCCTCTATGCCCAAATGATGATGCATAAGGAATTCCCAGTTTAAATGCAATAACATCTGCATCGGGTAATACTGCGGCGAAGCATGCAACAATCAATAATTGAGTAGATACCTTTGCTTTGCCAATACCCATACGTAATACAAGTGGAACTGCCACATGCGTGATGATTGTTGCCATACTATAAAGCCCACTCCACTTAATACTCAAAATACCGCACTTAAAATATGCTAAAACAATCACATACTACAAGATAAACACATTTTTTTAATGCTTCATAGTAGGATTACATCACATTTTTAAATGCACCTGAAATGGTTCACCATAAATTTGTGCACCAAAAAATTACACGCTTTTCGAGAAATAGTCTATAATAGCAACCTAAACTCAAACATTTTCTTATAATTTGTTACTTTGTTATACAATTTAGTAATTCCACTCTTTATTTTTTCTAAAAAAACAAAACTTTTTCGCATATAAAAATAAAAGCCGTATTCCCTTAGACTATTAGAAACATTTTCAAAATATCACCTTCATATTATTTTAACCTTAAAAAACAATAAGTTATAATTGTTTTTTCACAAAAAACCCAATATATTTCAATATGACCATTTATTTTCATAACCAATAACCACAAAAAAAATTAGAAGTCAGGTAAACATAAACCCACTTTTCTACTACAGTATAAGTGGATTGAGCCTACCTCAATCATTTTTCAACAATAAACACATCAAATGGTTTATTGAAAATAACACTAACAATTGAAGCAGAGAAGTTTCTATGAAATTGAGTGGCCTGTAGGTAATTTCAAACTTCAGGTCTTATAAAGTCTATCGCAAACATTATATTCCCCTAGTGCCAATTAGTAGGGATCATACCATCATAAAACAGGGATAGAATATGAAAAGGACTTATTTAAAGCCACTTGCGTTCGTTATTTCTAATATCGTTGCTATGAGCTCTCTCTCCGTATCAGCTGCCAGTCTTGTCCAAGTTGATGCAGGTAACCTTAACCTGAATACCGCAAATACACTTACTAGCTTATCCTCTACAAGTTCTGGCTCACAATTTAAAGTCGTTAAATCGATTAAACTTCCTAGCGGCGAAATAAAACAAAAACTTGTTCAGCATTATAATAATGTGCCTGTATGGGGTGTATCTGTTAGTGCCAATCGTTCAACCATGGGTATTTACAGTAACACCTCTGGCAGTATGTTAAATAATATTGCTAGTGATATTGTTAATACCACGCCGCTCTTGTCAAAAACTGATGCAATCGAACGCGCGAAACAATCTTCACTCATCGCCAATGATACACATAATGAACAAGCCAAGCTTTATATAAAACAAGACCAAGACGGCAAAGCCAGACTGGTTTACTTAGTAAACTATCTCATTGAGGGTGAAAATGTTAGCCGTCCCTTCTTTTTTATTGATGCAGAAAGTGGAGCTATTCTTGATCAATGGGAGGGCATTAACTATCAAGATGCACAAGGTCCTGGTGGTAATCAGAAAACAGGTAAATATTATTATGGCAAAGATTACGGCCCATTAAGTGTTGACGAAGACTGTCGGATGGACAGCCCTAACGTTGTCACAAAAGATATGAAACACCGGACTTCCGGCGGAGATGTCCACCAATTCACCTGCCCAGAAAATACCTATAAAGAAATTAATGGTGCATTTTCTCCCTTAAACGACGCGCACTACTTTGGTAATGTTGTATTTAATATGTACAATGATTGGTTTAATACTGCACCATTAACATTCAAGTTAACTATGCGTGTTCACTACAGCAATAACTATCAAAATGCATTTTGGGATGGTAGCCAAATGACATTTGGTGATGGTGGTAGTACGTTCTATCCGTTAGTCAGTTTGGATGTTGCCGCCCATGAAGTAAGTCATGGCTTCACAGAGCAAAACTCTGGTTTGGTTTACCGCAACCAGCCGGGCGGTATTAACGAGGCGTTTTCAGATATCGCGGGTGAAGCAGCTGAATACTTTATGAAGGGTAGTAATGACTGGCTAGTAGGTGCGCAAATCTTCAAAAGCTCAGGTGCACTTCGCTATTTTGAAAAACCCTCAAAAGATGGCCGCTCTATAGATCATGCCAGTGATTACTATAGCGGACTGGATGTTCACTACAGCTCAGGTGTGTATAATCGCGCTTTCTATCTGCTCGCAAATACTGATGGTTGGGATACTAAGAAAGCATTTGCTGCTTTTGTGCTTGCTAACCAGGTTTATTGGAATGCCAACTCTGATTACGATGATGCCGCTTGTGGTGTTAGAAAAGCAGTTAAAGACTTAAAATATAATGAACAGGACGTTGTAACAGCATTTAGCACAGTAGGTGTTACTGCCTGTGATGGCCCAGGACCAGATCCTGATAACGAGCTGGAAAATGGTAAGCCTGTTAGTGATATCTCAGATAAATCTGGAGGAGAGAAACACTACTTCATTAATGTTCCAAGTGGTGCAGGTACTTTAAATGTTGTAATTAGTGGCGGATCTGGAGATGCAGACTTGTATGTTAACTTTGGTTCAAAACCAACAACATCTAAGTTTGAGTGCCGTCCCTATCGTTATGGTAACAGTGAAACCTGTACCTTTGGTGCACCCAAAGAAGGAAAATACTATATCATGCTCAGAGGCTACACTAGTTACTCAGGTGTAACCCTAAAAGCATCTTATTAATACTATTTAATAAGTAGTATACCCACAACAAAGGGTATGTAAAGATTACACGCTTTGCATACCCTTAATTACATGATCCCCATCACACTAAATTCAATACTACTCCGACTTTTGAAAAAGCTGTGCCATAAACAAAATCCTATCCCTAGGCGAAATTGTTCTCATTGCACGTATGCACTCGATTTCGTATTCATTTAAGGGAGTACCATCCAGAGAACTAATATATCTCACATCCCTTTTAGTCTCTTCAGACTGGCTTGACTCTTCACCTTCCAAATAAAAATCAAACTTTTCTGCTGTTTTGTTATTTCGCTTTTCGACAGATGTTTTCAATACATTGCCCGGTGTTTTGACTTGTTCTTTTTCATTGGAATCAGCAGAGGATATTAACATGGTACGTCTCTTTCTATACCTAAGGAAAACAGTTAAAACAAGAATTGTTTTATCAAAAGAATTTTAAGCAGATCTCAATTAAATCCAAACTACTCATTACCAATAACTGCAACTTGTCACAATTTAAATTAGATACAAATCCAACTTATACAAAAAAAGCAATCAAAAAAAATAAGTGAAGTGATATACCATAACGAAGTTTTTTTGGGCAGCCATCAAACGTTGACAACAAACCTTTGGTGGTGCCCTATGGGTATAAAAATAATTCGTGAAGGGTATAGATGCCTAAACGGCATCTATACATCTGGAGGTTTATTGCGGCTATCACCTTTTTTCTTTTCTTAACAGCCAGTTACAAACTCATACCCATCATGAGTCATGTTTAGGTGTTAGCAAATAACTAAGCGTTCCTATAGTGTAGTGAGTATATTAACCATAGTGATACTTTGTGTTCCGTTCAGCCTCATCAAGTAAACTATCCCAATAAGCCAAATGTACTTTTACACTATCATGCATTACCTCAAGCAATGACAGTCGATTGTCTTCGTCAAGATAGTGTGAGATTAATGGTTCCATAAGCTTTTGGAATATATGGTAACCCTCATTTTCATAATATTCTGCTTGTTCTAAAGATATGCTCAACCCAAATTGCCGCTTAAAATTACTTAACAATAATTGATCCCTGTGAATAGCAGCCAACTCAAGAACAGCCAACGAGGCAATTGCCTCAGGAAAGGTCCGATTCTCGACAGCAAAGTACTGCATAAACCAACGAGTATAGCGCAACGTCGAAAAACTTATTTCATAATTAGTCCCTTGTATTTTAGTAGGAATATCCAAATAACTTAAACAATGTTCCGCAATGTCACTTTTAGAGCCAAATATTAAATGCTGAAGTTGACTTACTAAGACTTTTAAGGAAGGTTGACTTAATGTATTTTCCTTACATCCACTTTTAGCCACCGCCACGGCATACCAAGTATGTCGTTGATTTAACCAGTATTTAAATTGTGTTAATACATGACTTAATGCTTTTTGGGATATAGCGCCCTGCTCTAAAATGACAAAAAAACGATTTTGCACGAGCGACTTTCGAATAAAGGTTTGATTATTATTAAGAAAATACGCTGTCAGATCCATGACAATTACCTTTTATATTTTTTGATGCTTGCATCCTGAGCATAACAATCCCCTTCACGAATCACCTAGATGGACATTGATCCTCTATGCTTACCATTACAGCTCATACGCAGTGATGCGCTATTGTTGCTTGTAAAGTAACCATTAGAAGCGGAATTACACCTCAATATCAGTGTATTAACGAACAAGTAATGCAACTAAACTTGTCGTGTACACCCTTCAATGTGGGTTTATCGTCCACTAATGTTTAAAACACTTATCTCCTCACGCTAAGAATAACCATAACCCTCATTATGGTTATATAATTATAGCCTTTATAGACAATTTTTAATGAATCATCTTTACGTTAACTACTCTAACGCAACCAATACCCTCTCGCAAAATTCTCAAGAGACCAATTTACGGTAAACTATTCACTGTTTTTTGCCAACGATAGGAAGTGTTATGGATCTATCTTCTGTGCAGCCCGTTTTAAATTGGCTAAATGAACACCCCCAATGGATAGGCATCAGTATTCTTCTGGTCGCGTTTATCGAGTCATTGGCTATTGTCGGTATTATTGTACCCGGTGTTGTCCTGTTGTTTGGTATCGCTGTACTCGCAGGAACAGGGGTTTTATCACTCACTGAAACGTTTATCTGGGCTGGCGCAGGCGCTATTTTGGGTGATGGTATTAGTTATTATCTTGGACGGCACTATCATCAAACAATAAAGCGTATCTGGCCTTTTTCTAAATACCCGGCTTGGTTTGAAAATGGTGAGCGATTTTTTAAGCAACATGGAGGAAAAAGCATTGCTATTGGTCGGTTTGTAGGGCCTATCCGACCTGTTATTCCCATGGTTGCAGGAATGTTGGACATGCCTGCAAGCCGTTTTTTTGCAATCAACTGCTGCTCTGCTATTGCCTGGGCTCCTGTTTACACCCTACCAGGTTATCTCGTTGGGGCATCCACACAACTTGCTATAGATATACCTAGTGGACTGTTGTGGGGAGTTGTTGGACTATTTTGCAGTATTGCTATCCTAACCTGGCTACTTAATTGGCTTTGTCAGCGGTATTTACCCACACTATCACGTTACCGCCTACTTGCCGAACGATATAGTGATCGTCGTTGGTGGCGTACACTTCAATCTCAGCGGCCGCATGTACACTACGCTTTTCCCATTAACCCTTGCTGGTTATTGTTATTATCGCTGACGAGCTGGCTGCTGCTATTTATTGTCTTGCCAGATAGTATTTGGACTACAGCTAATCAATGGACCAACATAGTCCTTACCCCGTTAGAACACCCCTTACTAAAACCCATATTCACGGCAGTAGGGTTACTTTCGGAGTGGCAGCATATCAGTATTATCTCATTGTTGACGGTTGGCTGGATGTGGCACCAACACTACAGAGGACATGCTATTGTACTGCTGGTAAGCGTTTCGGCCGTTAGTATTTGGCCTCTACTAAATCATGGAATGCAACTTTCCCTTAGCCAAGATCATGTAACAGAAATAATTAGCCACCATACCTTACTCAGTAGTTTACTTTATACCCAAATTGCCGCATTGATAGCTTATGAACGCCCCGTTAAACAACAATGGTGGATCCTATACATTGGTTTATTACCCAGCTTACTAGCAGCATTAAGTTTAACCACACTCAATGTAATTAGTTTTAGTGCTGCTATTTCAGGTTTCTTACTCGGGCTGGTGTTATGTTGTCTTTGTAGAGTTGCGATTTCCCCCCTTGACCGAAATCCCATTCATAGTACAAGTAGCCTCTTTATTTTATTGGGATTACTATTAGTGGTAGGTGGCTTATACATCCATATTCAGCTGAATACTGTTATTTAACAGGCTTTAATTTTAGAAAAAAGGAATATTATGCTCGTGTGGTTTTATGCAGAGTGCTGCATATCATTAAGTAAGCCTTTCAGCTTTTCCAATCGAGTCAGTGGGTTAGATATTTCTAGCATGGACTGTTTCTTTTCTTCTGAGAAAGGCATGTAAGCAGCCAAATGGTTGCTTACTACCATAGCATCCCCATAGTTCACATCCAGTTCTAAGTCCTGTAACAAGGGGTGCTGAACCAAAGCCTTGAGTAAATCAACCAGTCCGAACCACTCATCAGGTACCGAAATATGGGGCTCTTCTGGCAGTAACCGAGACTCGGACATCAAAAATCCTTTTTCGCTTTTCCAATGATCCAAAACACTAAATTTTCCTTCACCAGTAATGGTAATTCCCAATAATCCATTAGGTAACTGAAAAAAATCGCTAATCGTAGCGAGTGTGCCTACATGCTCAATATGCTTAACATCAAACTCACTACCTTCAGCAACCAAAATCACACCAAACCCTTGGTCATGTTTCATGCAATAACTGATCATATCCAAGTAGCGAGGCTCAAAGATCTGTAATTGCATCTTACACTTTGGGAATAACACTGCCTGCAATGGGAACAGCGGTATATTCACCATAGACAACTCCAAAATGTCTTACGCGATGAACTGCTTTTTCATCACATACTTTGTCTAAAATTATAGGTGCAGTCCTAACACCACTGCTAATACTCAGATAAACGGTTTATTGAAAAACCTTAGTCCCCAGACATACTGTCTATACTGAATGGGTTATAATTCATAATCATTTACATTTATGCAGTTTGAAGTAGAACAACAACGTGACGTTATAGCCCGATTTTTGCAGTCTCCTGCTTACCTTTCTATTGTGGACCAAACATCTCGATCAAACTGTTTTAACTCACCACAATGGTTAACACCATGGTTATATCAGAGAGGTGTGCAACCCCTTCTAGTAACCGCTAAAGCGGAGAATGAACTACTGGGCTGCTTAGTACTGGCACTTCATCCACTGCAGCGCTGGGGTGTTTCTTTCAATGCTCTCCAGTGGTTAGGCTACCCATATACTGATCGTGTTGTTATTCCCTACAACAGCAACTACCCCAATATTATTGAAGAACTGATTACATACACAGCCCAACTGACGCATGTGAGTTGGGATTTATTAGAGTTTAATGAGCTTGACTTAAATAGTCAGGAAGCCACAGTACACCCAACCTCTCAGTTACCTCATGTCAGCATCGAGCCTCGCTGCCAAGTACCTGTTACCGACCTAACAACATACTCAATTCCCAGTAAGTTTCGTAGAGAATTAAAGCGTCGTAATAAACAGTTAGCTGAGCAAGGAAAACCTCAATACCGATTACTTCAACCGGATATGGCTGGTATGCAACTACTTCTGACTGAGTATGCTATTGTTGAGCAACAAAGCTGGAAGGGACAACAGGGACTGACTGTTCTTGGCGACTCATCATTAAACCAGGCCATCTGTCAGCTTGCCCATACCGAAAATGTTATTTGTAGTGAATTACGTTTAAACGAACAAGTTATTGCTTACCGTTTAGGTTTTATTTTTAACCACCACTATTTTGACTACAACATTGCCTATCTCCCTAAGTTTGCTCACTATGCACCAGGTCGTAGCACATTGTATTACCTCATTGAACATGGTCCATCGCTAGGAATTCAGTTAGTTGATGCATCACGTGTTGGTATGCAGTCACACCACTTACTTTTTGAAAGCCACTCACACCTACAGCAGCATTCTCGTTTGCGTCTTTATAATCAAACACCCGCTGGTCAGTGGTTAAGGTGGTGGGAGGCAGGAAAATCTTACTGGGGCTTAATTAAACGTTTACGCCGATATCGATCTGCAAGCGCTTTAAACTTTGGTTCTTTATAGTTCACATGTTTTACCCGATAAATACCACCTAAAAAACGATGAACTATAGTCATTTTACCGCACTCATCAAACCCCACATGAAAATGTAATTTTAATGACGGTACATTCATACTATCGATGGTACAAATTGAGTCATGGTAGCCCTGCAGTTGCATGTTATGCCAAGCATAAAGCTGAATATCTAAAGCAATCCCACTGCCACGCAGAGGCTGAGCAACCTCCCCCGCAAATTGATAAAATGCATGCTTCTCCACAATAAATTCACAGTGATATTGATCATGGTCGAAGTAGCTTTGAGGGCTTACCCAAAAAATAGCCACAACCTCATCTTCAACCAGACCAATTGTTCCAAGCAAACCTTGTTTTAGTAACTTTTGGTAAACTGGAATATGCTGTTCAAAATAACGTTTGCAATTGGGTAAATCCGCTTCGGTTAAAAATTTTATTTGCCATCGATTTCGTCCCGTTGTAGGCGGAAGAGGTTGTGTTAAGTCCAAGCGTAACCAAATAAGCTCTGTCGTTTGCCACAAATATTTATGATAAATACGACATATAAGGCCAAATAAACCTTGCGTTTGCCAAATATTTTTAACTTTTTGCAACCAGTTACTATCTTTACTCATAAGTTATTGACTGATTTCTATAGCAAAAATACTTTTGTTTGGAATCGTCCAGTTTAAATGT
Organism: Zooshikella harenae; assembly: GCF_018837975.1. Lineage (GTDB taxonomy): Bacteria > Pseudomonadota > Gammaproteobacteria > Pseudomonadales > Zooshikellaceae > Zooshikella > Zooshikella harenae. Next base: position 25,821 of record NZ_JAGSOY010000047.1, read on the forward strand.
AACTTCTGCCCCACTTTATATGTTTTCTGGGAGACTTGAGGCTGTAAGTCACTGACTAATAGTGTTTTCGTTACTGACAACGTGTGTTTTTGCCAATGTTTTGGCAAGGCAACCATAATATCGAGTTTTTGTTGGCGGTCACCTTTGTTCACCCCTAACATGTGGATAACTTTAGGTGTTGTAGATGCCAGCACATCAACCTCAAAAAGGCTCGACTCCGTAGCTAAAACCTCACCTTGTAAGTGTGCCTGAATAAATTTCATTGCATGCCCTACAGGCTTTAAATGCCAGTTGCCTGCGGCATCCAATCTCATCAGTCCCTTTCTATAAGCACCTTCATCAGCCGCCTTAAACCAGTTAATCATAGTTAAATCACCATGCTGTGCAGCATTAACCACAACAGAAACCCACCATAATGCTGCAAAGAATGTATCCTGTTCATAAGGACTAAGATGCAGACCACTGGAAATGTTAGTTTGATCAATCAATAACGTTTTTCTCAGCACCCCTTCTGTATTGCGCCCCACTAACGAAGCTGCGGCGGCCACCGCTTGTTGATAACTTCGTGTTGCCCGTAAATCTCTGATCAACCATTGATGCCATGTCAAAGCATGTACATCATCCCCCAATAACAGTAATAATTGTTTTGCCCAAGTAATCCCCCTTCGTGAACTGGCTTGGTTTCTATTAGGGCCATTTAACCAACCAGCACTAGCAGGTATTGCAACTTTAACATGTTCCCGCACATGCTCGGGCAACTGCTTTAAACCATTCACCACTTGTTTTGCATACTTAACAAATGCAGTAAAAGAAGGATAATTAAGATTGGGTTCATCCGCTAAAACCAAATAATGCTGGCCTGTTTTGGAATATTGCTGCCAACTAGGTAAATAAGAGCGAAGCACTGTTGTAATATGCTTACTATCAACCAGTACAGCTCGGCGACCGGTCTCAGCAAGTAGTGTAAGATCATTAATGATGCCTTGCTGGTAATAAGTACCCCGGAAGGAATGGTCAGCGACTATCTTTTCTTTTAATACATCAATATAAGTGTAATATGTTGCTGACCTAACCTGCATTGCTTTAAGTAGTGACAAAGCCTGAGATGGTGGATCTAAGAAAGGTAACGAGGTACCTACCCATGGCACAGGCCCCAATTTCTTTAATCCAACCTTAATTTTTCCCTTTCCCGCAAGATGCTTGGGCACAAATAAATCTTCAGGTCTTAATGCAAATACGTTTTCAGTCGTGTCTAGCCAAAAAGCAACTTTACCTTTCCCCTTAAAAACCAAACGCCAAACTCGTCTTTTAGTCGACTGCTCAATAGGTACGATATTATTCTGCCAATATTTTTTTATATCAAAAGTAGATAGTGAAAGCTGAATTCCTCCATTTGACGGTTTCAATGGACTAACCTTGAACGCTTTTACCCCCCCATGATATTTGCCACCTAAATTGACTGTTTGCTCAGCAGGCACACTAAAATAAAGCTTGGCATTTGCTGGCACTTCGGCGGTAAAGTGATGTTTAACGGGTTGATAAACAACTTTGAGCGCTGAAGCATGTTCAAGTCGATAGCGTCGGTAACTATAACCAGGAACCTCAAGGCGATAAGGACCTTTGTCTGATTTTAGCAGCCATTCCTTCTCTCCTGAAAACTGGTCAGGATTAATAACCAGCTCATCAATTAGACTTCCTTCAGCATCTTGTAAAAAAATACGTTCTTCATGGGCAGAAGGCTGCCAGGCTGGTTGCCAGCTCAATCTGATCAGACGCTGCTCTGTTTTAGTTTCAACAACAGAAGAAGTGTCAATGTACCAAACACCATCACGTATCCATTGCCACTGCATAGCATTCACTGCACAGGTAAACCATGCAGCAAAAAAACACGTTATTTTGAAATAATTCATATAAATTATTTTTAAATAAAAGCATGATTATTTTATTTTTTACGCTTTATTATCCACTCTTGAATCCACCCCCCAACTTTCTGCCAGTCATCTCGTTGTAACCAGCATACTAAAGTCCAGTGTAATGGGTGGGTTTGCTGGTACAACCTGAATAATAAAACTGCTGCTAATAAATAAGCCACAGAAGAGCTTATTGCTGCGCCGACTAAGCCAAACTCAGGGATAAGTAATAGATTAGCAATTAAATTCACCGCACAAGCACAAGCGGCAACGACTGATACAGCACCAGGTCGATTTTTACCTAATAAATCCAAACGAATAATTGAACAAAAGCTTAGACCAATAATGCCAGGTAGCAGAAAAATCATTGGCTCATACGCTGAAGAGTATGCTTGACCAAATAGTAATACAATTAGCCAATATCCAAAAAATACTAGTGCTAATGCACCAAAAAACATAATACTGTTCGTTAAACGTAATGCCAATGGCGTTACATCTTTATTACGAGCGGCATCAGGCCCCATAAAAAAAGAAAGTAATGGCGTTGTTAGTGCTTCAGGCATTACCAGCATCAACTCTGCCGCAGAAGAAGCCATCGCATAATAGCCCAAAGGCTCTGCACCCAATAATAAACCCACTATAAGAAAGTCCTGCCTGAGCAACAAAAATCGAAACACCCCTTCAAAATGACCTCGCGCCCCATAACCAATTAATTTTCGGTGAGTTTGTTTATTAAACAATGGCCAATGGCCTGGTTCATATCGCTTTAATAATGAAATTGCTAGAGTAACAAGAAGTATGAGAGTTGTTATCCCTGATAGAACTGCCGCATTAAATGGTGTAATAGGTAATAACCACCAAGCTAATAAAAAAATAACCAGAGGAATAAATGATTCAAGAACTCGAATTATATTTAAACTTGTAATTTTATTTAAAGCATTCAGAACTCTAAGTAGACCATTGATCCATAAAAGAAAGACTATTAACAAAACCATAACATAAGTATAACTTTCCAAAATAGCCCGCTCTCCCTGCCAAAAATTTATAGCACCCAGTATAATCATCGCAAACGAGGCAAACAGCAGGCCAAATACAATTGAAAACGAGGTTAAACTACCCAACATTGCTTTTAAGGGTAACGAGCGATGAGAAACATGATAAGCCAGAGCAGTACTGTATCCACAATTACCTGCAGCAAAGGTTATTTCAACAATACTATTCAGTAGTGCGAAAATACCCCGGTCAAATGGCCCAAGAATACGTGCAATCAACGCAACCCTTAGTACCCGAACAATAATCGACACCACTTTAGCAATAAAGCTCTGACTGATTTCGTCTAAGAGTTGCTTTCGTGTCCGCTGTTTCATTCAATCAGCCATATCCATTAAGGAGCCTATGCACAATGGTTAAGTGTCAACTTTAATAAGCGATAGCCAAGTAATTCTGGCCTGACCACCATGTTATAGTGCAAATTAATGCGGGGTAAAAAGTAAGGATCTGTTGCTTGATAAACCCAGCCAGGGTTAGTTGTGACCGCGCCCTGATACCCACACTTATTCAGTATAGGCGGGAGTTCCTGACAAACATGTCCATAGGGATAGCAAAAATAACGACTTACAAAATTTACGTGTTGTTTAATGGTTACCAAAGATTCACTCAACTGACTTATCATCTGTTTAGCAGTCAACACAGGAAGACTTTTATGGTCCAACCCATGACTTCCCATAATAACCCCTTCTTTTGATAAAGCTTCTACTTGCTGCCAGCTTAACGTATGTTGTTGACTCGGTAGCTGTACAGCAATCGCATCGGCTAGCGTAATTAACTGCTCAGGCGATAAATAAATTGGTAACTGAATAATACGCATTTGCCAAGACAGCTGGTTTAATTGGGTTAAATCCGCAATCCCCACGCCCTGACTTGATAACCACTGAGTTATCCATTGTTGAGCATGCATATCATCATAATTGGCTAAATCAAAAATGGACTGCCACCAAAACAGTCGTCGTGTATTGATAAGCACTGTGGGTAAAAATAACGTTAATGGAATATTACGAGCTTTTAATGGCGGCCAAGTATATTCAAAGGTATCCCACCAACCATCATCAAAGGTCATTATGGCCAGTCGTTTTTTATGGTTTAATTCATTAGACTCTGAAACTGATCTTTTATTAAGTAAATTTTGCAACTCATCCAATGATATAAACTCAAATAAATCTTGCATAACATCCAGCCACTTAGGCCAGAATTCAGCAGCTATTACAGTACCTGGATCATAATAACCCTGTAATTGACTAAGTGGTAAAACGCGATGTCCTGTAAAAATTAATGCTCCTTCATACGGCATAACGAACTTACGCAAAGGTGTTCTCAGTGTTAAATAACCTAAGCTTTGCTTTATGTGTCGCTTGAGAGGTGCCCAGTTAGTCATTCCAAACTTATTTACGTTGTCGTCCAGCATCAGGGGTCCATTGCATAACCCTATGACCACAGACAAATAAAATAAATGCCCAGCTCATAGCTACTAATTGCTGAATAAAAAATGCGATAAAAATACAAGGTTTTGGCCAATGTAATTCTGGCAATAAAAGCACCAGCCCCGTTATCAGATAACCCGTTAACTGAGTAATAAAAAATACCTTAAACAGCCACCCATACGTCAATAACATTAGATTTAGGGGTAATAATAAAAGGATTAATAACGGTAATACTCGACGTAATACTTTATGACTTAATAAGGCCCAAGCAAGCTTCAACTGGTGTATATTCAGCAATGACCTTCTGACCCACAGGCTTTGCAAACCACGCAAGGTGATTCGTACTCGACGCTGAAACTGTTGTCTTGGCTTTGATGTACTATGGTCTTCAACGATAGCATGAGGAGCCCAGACTAATTGATAACCTGCAACTAATGTTGCGGTACTAATAAAAAAGTCATCCGTTACACCTGCTGGCACAGGCTGCCACAGTTTCTTGCGAAAAATGAGCAAAGCCCCATCTAGGTTAATGAGACAACCCGCTTTATCTTCTTGCTGTCGGAGCCAACCTTCAAACAGACGATAATAACGATCCCCCCAACTTGTTCCTTGTTGATGTATTGCCGGAAACTCAAGTTTACCACCTACAGCGCCTACCTTTTCGTTAAGGAATGGCGTTAACAATGCTTGTAATGTTCCTTGCAACCAAAGATTATCTGCATCGGTAAACACCAATAAATCTCCACAAGACACTTCAACTGCTGTGTTTAATGCAGCTGCTTTTCCTCGTCGGGAAAGAGTGATTAATTTTATTTTCGGATCATCTAAACAATTGATAACTTCAGCTGTGTTATCTGTTGATCCATCGTCCGCAATAATAATGTCAGAAATATATTTAGCCGCTCCTTGGGTGAGAATACTCTGTATTTTAGCCATTAAATGCTGAGCTTCGTTATGTGCTGGAATAATCACAGAAACCCGCCCCACCGTATTTATGTCAACGCCATCACCTTCTTTTGGATGCTTAACATTTACAACGTGTGCAATGAGCCATACACAAAGAGGATAACCTACATAGGTATAGGCAACCAATAGAACAATTAACCAAAACAGGTACATCAACATGTATTCTGAGGTCTACGCCAAAACCAAATAACAGCAATTCCTGCCACCAAAAAACGAAGGGTATAAAGCACGGTTAGTTGTACAAGCAATCCAAATTTTAAATAAGCTCTTGGCAATCGTAGGCTTAAGAATAAACTGGGCACAAACAACAAAGGCAGCAGAACCATGACCCAAAAGCTCCAATACAAGGCAACCAGTACAAAAACAAAAAACATCCAGTGCAATAATGCCATGAGTGGGAAACGTACCAGCCGCCATGGCCAGCCATACTTATAGATCAAATCTCTGTGACTGCTTTGCCGCCAGAACTCCTTTCTGAGCCAACTATAAAAACTTTGCTCATAACCCCAGTGACGCAATTTAGGATGAGGTATTGAAAGCACACTAGCGCCCTGCACTCGCAAACGTCGAATAAGGTCTTTGTCTTCTCCAGTAATAAACTTGTTATCAAAACCATCCACTTGCTCAAAAACTTCACGGGATACTATTAAGTTACGCCCAGGAAGCGTATCCACAGAGGTAACATGCCCACGTCGAGTTAACACTCTTAGCGCCCAAGCTTTGGCATACCAAGGTGCACTATCGGGCGCAATATCCACAAACGCAAAAGCCTGTGCAAAACCTTCTTCGATAACACCATCAACAAAACCAAACCAGTCACCAGGAACCTCTATATCCGAATCGATAAAAACTAACCAATCACCCGTTGCTCCTATTGCACCTTCATTACGGAGCTGGCCAATCGTCAATTGATTTTTTTTTAAAACCTTAATACCCTGCTGCTGGACCAATTTTATGCTGTCATCAGTAGAACCATTATCAACAACAATTATCTTATATTCCTTTCGCCCTTGAATTGCATTTAGCATCGCACTTAAACAACGTGGAATATTCTTCGCCTCATTAAACATAGGCATGATAATGCTATAACGATGCTTCATGACGTATCTCTTCAGTTAAAGCACTACTTTGTCTTTCACAATAACGACGTACAACCTCAGCAATAGCAAGCATACACCAGAAATATTTATGATTAGGTGCACTTAAAAATAGCAAAAAAATACATAATGCTAAAAATGCCAGCCCTAAATGAGTCACACTGGATGCTAACGATAACCGCTGTTTCTGAAGAGCCATTATTCTTACTTGCCAATAACTGACTAACCCACGCCAGGCCAACCAGCAAAATAACAAGCTCACCACTACTCCACTTTCCACTGCAAGCTCCAAATAAGTATTATGTGCGCGTCTAAACAATTCTGGTTCTCTGCGACTTAGTGAAAATGCACTGGCATATCCAGAATAAGCATAGTTCACAGGAAAAGAACCTGGACCTGTTCCAGTCCATGGATTTTCTTTAATCGACTGCCAACCCACAACTAAATAGGAGGCACGCCGCCCTAATGAACGATCATCAAATGATTTGATACCTTTTTGTAAGGATAAAAGTGAAAATAATCGCTGCTTATAATCTTCTGGTATTGAAACGTGTGCAATGGGCACAGCAACAGCCAATGAAAGCAATACCCAGCCTAAGTGCCGCGCTCGAACCAAATGAAAATAGCCTCGATAATGCCATAAAGCAAAACCTATCACTATCAATAAAACCAACGCGCCTGAACGTGAATAAGTTTTCATAAACGTAAGTGACAAAACGATTAAAATACCGACCCAAAACAGACTTACCAGCCAAAAACGTTGATGAAGAACTAAGTATCCCACCATCGCAATTGCCACACTGATTAACAAAGCAAAATAGTTAGGATCTTTTAATAAACCTATAGCGCGATTATTACTGGTATAAGTCTGGTATAGCGCAATTAATGCGGTCATCGCTACAGCAAGTACTAATGTTGACATTAACTGTTTAAAACGAAGATCTTCAGCTAACAACAGTGTTAATACAAAAATAGCAATCGCAGTTAACATTTGGCGAAAGTTATTGAGGGAAAGCTCAACATAATTAGAATGCAGTACACTGATCGTGTAAAGCAGTAAAAATAATGCTAAAGGACGCCATAATGGTGAGCGTAAACGTTCTATAGGCATTTGTCTTAAAATAAGTTGACAGGCAACAATCAATAATAATGCTGCTCCCAATACTTTAGCCCCTGTAAAAAATCGAGTCCCCTCAAAAAGCCCCTCAAAAGGGACTAAAAAAATTAAACCTAATAACCCCCATGCCGGATGCTGATATAAAATAATTAGACCGACACAGCTCACAGCGATAAATGGTGCAAGCCAGACATAAGGTGTTAACATTAACACCACACACGTAATAAAAATAATGCCGCTAAAACATCTAAAAAGCAGCATTATTAACCACTCCAAAGTAGATTTAAGGACACGTCTAAAAATAGTGTTTTTTTTGTAATAGCAAGGAAGTACTGCACGAAAGACCGCAGTATATAAGAAATACATGAGGATCCAAGTACACAGCTATCACGGAAAAACTGCATTTTTAGAGGAGCTCTTAAGCTAGTTGCTGATAACATGTATCTAATCTCTCTCTGCTTTGATTATTAAGCCATCGAACCTTAGCCTGCGCATTTTTAATTATTGTCTCTCGCAATTTATCCTCGTGTAATAAACGATGAATAGCATAGGAAAAGCAGCTTATGTCATTTGGAGGAATCAATAACCCTGTTCGTTCATGCTCAATTAAATCCACCAAACCACCTACAGCAAAAGCAATGACAGGCACACCAACAGCCATTGCCTCCAACGCGCAAAGTGGTGTTCCCTCTGTTCTAGACGTTATTAATAAAATGTTTATACGTTGCAACCATTGCTTAACATCTGACTGATATCCTACCCAGTCAACTTGCCATGTATCATTTTGCTCAATTAACTTAACCAGTTTTTGCTGAAAAGGGCCATCACCAATAATCACGGATTTTATCGGAGTATCCTGTGGGTAACATTGCAAAAAGTTTTGGTAGACCTTTAAAAATAAGTCAGGACCTTTTTCAACACTTAGTCTTCCGACAAACCCAAACATATATTGATTTTCGTTTTCTGTAACATTCTCACAAAGAGATTTGTTCGTAACATCCACACTATTGGGGATAACTATAATTTTATCTTTATGCACACCACTTGCTAAATAAATATCGGCAATTTCTTTGGCTACACATATCACTTTATACACTTTTTTGAATCGACAACTTTGTATACTTAACCATTGATAACAGATCATTTTAAAATTCCGCCGGGTAAACCCATGCTGAATCATAATAATAGGTATTGACAATCTACATGAGGCAAATAAAGCAATCCACAACTCTTTGTAGCCATGGCAGTTAATGGCAGTTATGTTTTCGTTTATCAATAACTGATGACTGTTCTTAACCAATGTTAGCAATGATAGCTTATGCCCTACAGTCCCATATACAGACGTATTTTCTGCTTCCATTACCTGAATTAATAAATCTAAAGTTTTATGATCTGAACATAAGCATAAAATGTAGTGCTGATACTGTGTTAACCAACGACAATACTGAACTAAAACATGCTCAGCACCGTAGTAACCACTGCTGCTTATTATATGCAATAAAGCCTTACTACATGGCTTATCATTTTTTTTTATTTTTGACTCCATCATGTTGCTGACCTAGATTTTTTCCCAATTCTCCCAATAAAACTAGCTAACCCATTCTCAAACTGAGAAGATTCCTTCCGTTTAGATATATCATCCAGTGTCGCAAAGACTGGGATATTTAGGTATTTCTCGACATGACTTGGCTGTTTAAATGTATGATCAAAAAACTCTCGAAGATAACCAATCGCAAGCGCCAAGAGAAACCCTGTTATAGCACCTATTGGTAAAATCATTTTTAGCTGAGGAAAAGCTGGCTCAGCGGGAATAAATGGCCTGCTTAAGATTCTTGCATTAGATAGTCTAACATTATCAACAAGTTGCATCATGCGCTTTTCTTCAAATTGTTGACTATAAGAAAAAAAGGCTTCATTCATTGCTTTTATTTCTGTTTCTACCTGTTCAATCCGAGAAGCTACTTTTCGCAAATTATCAATACGTGCTTCATATTGCTTTAGACGCTGCTGTTTTGTTGTAATTGTCTCCTCAAGTACAGCTAACTCCATTTGACGCTGTTGTATACGATTAGTAAATAATTTTAATAACGTATTACGCTCCCTCGCTAACCGGGCACTAATACGTTTAATTTTCAAACTATCAGCTCTAAATGACATGGAAGCATTTGAGAACTCACCTACTAGTTTCGAAACCTCTTCCAACTGTAATCTAATTTCTTTGTCATCATAGGCTACAGAACCTGCAGTTTCTGTAAATGTATAAGGAAATGTATATTCTGTTAATTGACTTGTACTTTTCAAATGTTGTAAATGTAATGTTAAATACTCAACCCAGCGTTTTTTTTCTAAATGAGTATCAAGATAGTCGTTTAAATTTTCCTGCTCATCATCATAACTGGCAAGTACCTGAATAAGTTCTTGTTCCGGATTTGCGGCTTGATACTTTGTTAACAAATCCAATTTCATTTTTTCCAATTCGGCATAACGCTCTCGATAATGGTCACGTTTTTTTTTGAACAAATCATATGGTAATTCTGCGGACTGTAATTGATCCCTAGTTAATAGATAGTTATTAAGTAAATTATTTACTAATATAACTCCTTGCTCAGGGTTTACTGAAATGAAAGTGACATTAATAACATTAGAGCCAGGAACAGGCTCAATAGTTAAATTTTCTAGTACATCTGTAGTAAGTTTATCTATTTCCAGGTGTTGAATATCTTTCTCATTCACTCCCAGCAACTGACTCATAGGCTGGATAATATACTGTTGTACTGGTTTTATAATATAATTTTCAAAAACGACACCTAACCATGTTGTAGCCTCTAGTGAGGCTAATGATAGCTTTCCTGCTTGGTACAACTCACTCACAGTGGTTCTAATCAACCCTGTAGAACGAAGAATATTACTCTCGGTTTCCATATCAATCACGGTAAGTGGCACAAATTTGTCAGTATCACCCGTCAAGACAGTATCTGCATCTGATTGCGATAATTTCTTTGATAAAACTAATACCTCACCCGTTAATTCATAATGATCTTCAACAACAAAAGGTACTAATATACTGATACTCACAAATAAAATAAAAACTCTTTTTATTAATAGTTGATTAGCAAAAAAGATTCGCAAAAACTCATGCAAGTAGTTTTCTGCAGTTTCTTTTCTAGACTTTTCAATCATTAGTTATCCTTGCTATCAACGCGGTAGCTAAATGAAAAGCCAATACCATTAAACAAAATAACATCACTCAACGTCTGTGTAATATTTGCAGTTTCAGCCAGTCGTGTTTTGGGAATAAAAACAATATCATCCGGCATTAAATATGTGATAGCTGCTTTTCCCGTCCGTATAGACTCACGTATATCATATACTCGGGCCATCATCTCATTTTGCTCACGACGCAGTGTTAACACAGAGCTAAGTTCAGCATCAGTAGACGCACCACCTGCAAGTGCAATCAATGATAAGATAGAAATAGGTTTTTGAATAGGAAATGCTCCTGGCTGCCTTACTTCACCAAACACAAAGACTTTACTTGACTGAGTTCGTTTAAGTAACAAGTCAACTTGTAATGCAGTATTTAACCTACCATATTTTTTATTAAGCGTTTTTCTTAAATTATTAACTGTTTTATGTTTAACATCTATATCACCAATAAGGGGAAAAGAGGCTCTAAGATCGCCTCGAACCAAAATCTCTCGACTTAGCCCATAAGTTGGATGATACAAGTCTTGCTTAAGTTCTTTAATCTTGGTTTGGTATTTTGGCACAGTAATATAAAACAGAGGATCAATCAAAATATCTTTGTATAGATCAGCTAAACGTCCTTTTAACTGTTCTACAGTTAATCCCACAACTTTCACATCACCAACATATGGTAATGATATAAAACCATCTGGTCTAACTCTATGACTTTCATTAAACTCAGAAGCAGTAATGAATTTTATATCGAGTTGATCATGAGTTGCTATTCGATAAATACCTTTCGAATTAATGTCAAAATGATAAATTATATCGAGCACATCTTCAGGTTGTAACTCATGCTTATCTAAAAGGCGCTGATCAGGAATATGCTGCCCCGTCTTCCCAAATAGTTCTGCAGGTATCTTGAAGGACTTTACTGTTGGCTGTAAAAAACAGCCGCTCACCAAAAATAAATTAAAAAGAAGAAATAACTTACTAAGGGGCACCGTTAAAAATAGTGATTTTTTTGTGAGCGCAAGGAAGCACTGCACCGAGGACCGCAGTGTATATGGAATACATGAGGATCCGAGTACAGCGCTGACATAGTTTTCACGGAAAAAGTGCATTATTAGAGGAGTCCTAAGAGCTATTTGTAAATTACACTTCCATACGAACTTAGGATGTCGTTTATTTATTTTGACAGTTGGACAGTTTAAGCTAAAGTAAGTCATAGACCCACTTGGGCATATAATATTTACGCTGGTTCAAGACAGCGCCAAATACATTAGCCCCTCCTTGCTGCAACCGCTCAACGGCTGCTTGAGCAACTTCCCACCGTGTTTTTTCCGCTTGAAGAACCAAAGCAACTCCATCAAATTGTGCAGCCATCGTCACTACCTCTGGAGATGAAAATACAGGTGGGCCATCAAATAATATATACTTATATAATTTGGCTAACTCCCTTAACAAATTTTTGACATGGTGTCGCTCAAGTGGCTGTTGAAGTGGGTAGTCTTGACCAAATGGCAAAAAATCATAACTCATACCTTTTGGCTCTTTAAAAATAAATGGATTAATATCAGAAATTTCTAAAGCATGCACTAAGTTATAAAAACCTTTCTGAGGACAGGAAAGTAATTGATTGGTTAAACTGGCAAGGCCTTGGTGACCATCTATCACCAAAATACCATGAGAAATGTGTCGAGCAATTGCATTAGCGATTGTAGCAATACTAGATGAACAACCTGCTTTACAATGTGGCGCAGTAAAAAAAAGTGATGCTTGGTCTCTTTCCATCAGTGAGCTTGTAAAACTCAAGTGGCAGGGAATTGTTAGCATTTTAAAACATCCTCCACTCTTCCCTGCACAATACTAACTAGCCCCTCTTCCCTCTAGAACCCGAATAGGTGTTAGTAATAATATTTTAAAGTCAAACCAAAAACTCTGATTTTCAATATACTGTAAATCTAACTGTACTCGCTCTTCAAAGTTAAGTTGACTTCGCCCACTTATTTGCCATAACCCCGTCATTCCTGGGTAAACAGCTAGCCGGACTAACCCTTGATCTGGATAATTTTGGGCTGAAAAAGAAGTCGGTCTAGGTCCAACTAAACGCATATCCCCTTTAATAACGTTAAATAGGTTAGGTAACTCATCCAAGCTAAGCCGC
>NZ_JAGSOY010000048.1 GCF_018837975.1 Zooshikella harenae
ATTCCTTACTTAGTGAACAGGCCAAAGGTGTAGTTTTTATATAATGTGTCTTTGCGCATTCATTCATGGTCGTTATTGCTTGGTGTTATCCCATCTGTTCATTGCTACGCAGTACTCAGCTGTACTCTCTCCATACCCGCTAAAACACATCCGACCAAGCATTTTACCGCTATACTCATGATGAACCTATTTGATGAACAAGACCGGGGTCTACTTCATCAGGTTATGCACAGTGACAGTTCTCAAATAACCTACACTTACTGCTTCAAGTTAGGCCGACGTTGTCAGCGACTTTTGGCGAGTGCCAATCATCATTAGACTAACTGATGCTTAACGTAACAATTCTTTGAATTCCTATCTATTAAGCTAATATTTATCAATATTCTGCTGTTTTAGTGTACAGTATACAGATTGATTCTGACATTTTATCGCTACTTCACTACCTAACAAAATTGGGTTATTTTTTCTACCATGCCCAATAAATGGATAGTAAAAAACAGGTTTGTTAATTTTTTTAGCAAAATTTTCTATAACAGTTTTATATATTAGTCGCTGCTCATCTTTTGGGTCGAGAGGATAGAATTGACCAAATAAAATACCTTTGATATTAAATGACTTTTTATATAAAAGTTGATGTAGTTTTCTATCTAATTGCCTAAAAGACACACCCACATCTTCAATAACTAATACTTTATTATTCAAGTTAGGCTCATAGCGAGTTGAAAATAATGAAGTTACTAACGTTAAATTACCACCTCTTAACTCTCCAATTAAACCCTTTTTAGCTTGTTTGTTTAACGGAATAATACTGTTATATTGAACACCATTTTTAGCAATATTTTTTATATCAGGAAGCGGCTCTTGATCATTAATAATTATTTTTTCTCCATCATTTCTAATCATATCTCTATTATAACTTGCTACAACACCGTGTATTGACTTCCAACCAAGCTCTTCATTGATAAAACTATGTATTGCGGTCACATCACTGAAGCCTACAATCAACTTTGGCTTTGCTTTTTTTAAATCTTTTTTAGCGTGATAAAGGTACGGTAATAAATTTATACCACCACCTCCACCTCTCACAAACCATATAATATCAACTTTTGGGTTAATTAATGCATTGATTAAATTTTTTGCTCGCTCTTGATCAGTATTTACATAACCAAAATCAGATACAATTTGATTGAGGTATTTTTTTGTTACTACATAGTTTTCTTTTTCAAGAGTACTGATAATTTTTGGTATTTTGGTTTCATTATACTGGGTTGATACTGATATAAGTGCCACATTGGTATAATTTTTTGCTAATAAAGAATGTGAGAAAAGGATATAAAGGATAGCTACGGTTACTTTTTTAATCATACTAACTTTCTTACTACAAAATTGAACCAAGATCAAACCAAGTATGTATACTCATTCATGGATAATCTTGCAGCTTTATTGTAATGAGTCTTCATTACTCAATAGTTATGCTGCAAAATCATTCGTATTTACTACCTACTGGATTAATATCTTTATCGTTTCTACACCTTATTTTAAAGAGATTCAATAAACTATTCAATTTAAAAAAAACATACACGATCGTGCAAGTATTTTCTATATAATTTAATATTACGCGGTGCTCGACTTTTATTAGTTTGAAATGACGTCCCCTGACCCCAACCTTTGTTTTGCCAAAACAAGTTCAAGGGGACAGGGGATGTCAGTAGAAGAGTTTATCATAGCAGTTTATTGCTAGGTTGATGATACCTTTAATGATTTACTTAAACGACAAAGGTTACGTGAACGGGGGTTTAATCCATCCCTTTCAGATCTTGAAGTGATTGCAATGGAGCTTATCGGCGAATTTTTGGGCATGGATGAAGATACTCATATCTGGCGTTATTTCCGCGAACATTGGCGAAGCTATTTTCCAGATATCGGCTCAAGAAGCCAATTTTCAAAGCAAACAGCAAACTTATGGGCTATAAAACAGCAGTTACATAAACGAGTTGCCATAGCACTGGAAACAGTTGCTGACCCACTACATATTGTTGATGCTTTTCCTCTACCCGTTAGTCATTTTAAACGGGCGAAAAACTGTAGCCGTTTTAAAGAAGAAGCTGGCTATGGTTATTGTGCATCAAAAGATGAAACGTATTATGAGTTTAAAGGACACCTAATAATTGATTTTCATGGTGCAATTGCTGGGTTTACATTAACGCCTGCTAATAGTAGTGAACGAGAGGCCATCTGGGAATTAACCGATTCGATGAAGAGTGGTATTTTGTTAGGTGATAAAGGTTATTTAGGTGCAGCTTTTAAGGCAGAATTATTTGAGCTAAAAGGATTACAATTAGAACCCCCTGTCAGAGAAAAAATGATGGATCAACTTCCAGTGAAATGGAGAGGGAGGTTAAACCGGCTCCGACGACGGGTTGAGACAACGATTGGTCAGCTAGTAAAAACGTTTAATATTCAACGAACAAAAGGTAGAACCTTATGGAGTCTGACTAACCGAATAAGTCGTAAACTGTTATCGCACAGTTTTACTCAATAGAAATGAAGGCAATGCTCCACTTCAGTTGGCCCAATTAATAGGTTAAAATGTCTCGCTCTTGCTCAGTGCGTTTGAGTTCGCGTTTAAGACGAGCAATCTCAGCCTTTAAATCAACGTCCTCTTGCTGCTGGTTGGCTTTGACAGTTTTTTTACCCATCCATATAGGGTTTTCGAACTAATGCCCAATCGATCAGCAACTTCACCAACAGAATAGCCATGCACGACTACTTGATTGACTGCTTCTTGTTTAAATTCACCTGAGTAACGGATACCTTTACCCATGATTTACCTCTTATGGTTTAAGTTACATTTTTACCATAAAAAGTGTCTAAGGTTTTCAGGCCGTACCAACGAATCCCCTTGCTATATATGTGTAGATGTTAAAATAATTTGTGATGAGTATAGATTGTGCCAATGCAGCGCATGAACTAATAATATGGTTAGCATCTATTGTATCGGACATATTTGATATTTATCTAGGCTAGTTAGGACACCATCCTTGGTGCTTAATGAGGGTATAAAATTCATGAATTACCATCAAATGTTCTAGAAAGGTACTCTGATATTACAACTCATCTTTTTTGGGGCAGAAGCTGTTATAAGTTCGCTCCACATTTAACACCCGACCTTCAGTAATCTTATCTTCTAAACTTGCCACTTTATCTGCGTGAGTTAATATTGCCTGTTTAATTGATTTCATGGTTGCCCCCGGGCTACACGATTTCAATAATGCAGCAACACCCGATACAATTGCAGATGCTTCAGATGTGCCATTAGAAGGTTTCACTTCACCATCAGGGGTTAGTATTGCGATATTTTGCCCTGGTGCACCAATATCTACACGACTAGTGCCGTAGCGACTTCCTGTTGAACGTCCCCGGTAAATTTCTGGTGTTTCCCCAGGCTTATATTGAGCCAATGCTGCCACTCGAATTACAGGGTCATTGTCTTTATGTACCTTTGCTTTTGGCTTATAAGCAGCAGGCCAAATTTGTTTATCAGGTGAAGCTGTTCGTATATCTAGTGCATCATTACCAACCGAAGCAACAATTAATGCATTACCCGCTGCACCTATCCTCTGTAATAACATGCTCCACTCATTAGCATT
Source organism: Zooshikella harenae (assembly GCF_018837975.1). Lineage (GTDB taxonomy): Bacteria > Pseudomonadota > Gammaproteobacteria > Pseudomonadales > Zooshikellaceae > Zooshikella > Zooshikella harenae. The sequence continues at coordinate 3,651 of NZ_JAGSOY010000048.1, forward strand.
ACCTGTCCCAGTATTACCTCCTGAAATATTTATAATGGTTTCTTGTACACGTTCATCTGCTTGTAGACTAATAGCATCTTCCACCGCGGTTAATAATGAAGTACTGGTTCCATTTGGAGTCCAACGACGGTTAACAATTTTAACTCCTGGAGCAATCCCTACAATACGGGTTCCATTAACGATTGTATCCTGAGAAGCAATCACTCCAGCCATCGCAGTACCATGGATGTATTTTGCTTCATCATTTCCTTTGACAGGACCCGTTTTACCATCTGATGTATAACTTTTAGAAAATGCTTCTGTTCCTGACAAGCCCTTAACAAAACTGATTCCAGAATCTAATACTGATACCGATACAGTTGAACGAATTTTGATTTTATTGGTAATTTTATCTAATCCCGTGGCGCTAAAGTACCATGGTAAAGCATATTGCTGACCATGGTCAGGCTGTTTGGGTTTAAATGCCTTGGCATCAAATGTAGTTTCAGCTGTATAAGCGTGGTAGCCATGTACCACTGTGCCAAACAGTACAGCAGCACCAGCACAAACCCAGAAACTCACTGGGCCAATACAGCGCTTCTGTCGTCTAGATGAATGCAAGCCTAACCAAACCTGGCCATTTTCAGTATATTTATAGGCCAAATGCTTTACTTTTATGCCTTCCTGCTTGGTACTTGGAATGGCAAAATCAAAATCACTGCCAAATTGAGTTTTGCAAGTGCTATCACCATCAGCCCAGCTAACCGCACGTTCGGTAATTCGCCATTGGGTCCGGTCATTAGAGCGACAAATTACTTGATGTTGATTGTCACAATTATCAGCATACCAATAACGTTCATTATTACCTTTACCCATCACCACACAATGTCCGTTTTCTCTATTAGGCTGATTAGTAGCCCAATGACTATAAATAAATGGGCGAGAAGTCCAGGTTTCACCTCGATGATCTAAAGGATCTCGGTGACGATGATCATCTGCAATTTTAAAATAATTGACCCAAGTCCACTGGTTTGCCTGAAGAGCAATTACGGTATTAATTTCATCGTGATCTGCGTAAATCGAAAATTGATAATTATCGCCAAACTCATCATTACAAGCCTGATGTCCCATATCCCATTTATCAGCACGCTGAGTGATTTTTATGTTATTACTGTTGTATTTATGCTTGCAGACAAAAGGATATTGCTGTTCACAATTGGCTGTCCCTAATCCATTTTCCTGTCCTTTAAATGTAGCAGCGCATTGATCATCACTGGTTGTATAACTGGCAAACCAGTCATCTGTTATCCAATAGGGAAATGATGCATTACTACCTGCTAGAGCAGTATTATTTAGTGATATCTGCAACACCATTACCGATAATACAGATTTTGGTATTGTTAACTTCATAAATACATCCTCTTTGTCTTTATTTGACTATTTTATCTCATCTCAAAAAAAGAGATATGCTTTGCCATTTTTTAGTTAAAACTTTTTCGTTTTCTATCTTTTGCAAAACAATGCTACAAAAATATGCAAACTGTTGTTGTGTACATTTCACTTAATTAAATAAGGCTAATTAAGTGGTGTACTCTTTTTTTAAATATATATGTCAGAATAATAAGTCGATTTTCTGTATAGAATCGTGGTAATTACCTAAAATATATTATTTTATTGATGGGTGGCAAAAATAAAAAAACACATTATTAATGAGTTTTTTATTTTGTGAGGTGAATTTAAATAAATTATTTTGTTTTGTGAATAGAAGGTCGATTTTAAACTTGATGTACTACAAATTGATACGTATTTATATACTGGTGTTGTCGTACAAACTATTTGGCCTTTAATAAGGCTATGCTTAAGGTATATGTCTGTTACCCTTCAATAAAGATACTCTGCCATACAAAGTGAAACGATAATTCCAGTTGTTGGGTGAAAGAGGTTGATATTTTTGGCTAGTACCCTTAGTGCTCAAAATACCAAGCTCCTTGAAAAAAACCGGTAATTACTTTTATTAAAACTTATGGTTGCGTTATAGTAATTCACGATTAATATAAATCTTTGATGTCACCAGATGTCTGCTGCATGGTTGATTGTCGACATTGACCGGACAGAAAGTAGGTATTATCCAGTTCATCCCCAATTTGCGTTAGAAAAACCTGAATTTGATCTAGATACATATGTAACGATTGTTGTCTAAGATCGCTGGCTTGCGTTGAGAGTAAACTGGTGAGAGCCTGGTTGATTAAACTTAAGACAGCTTCGCTTTTAGGTAAGGGATGCGTATTGCGAGCAACTTCGGCAATGCAATAATAAATGGAGCGGGGGAATACTTTGGATTTTAATAAAAACGTTAATACTTGTTCTTGGGTAATATTAACCTGAACTTCACGTCTATACATTTGATAGGCGGTCATGGACTTTAGCACACTCATCCACTGAATATTTACAAAAGGGTGAAATTCCAGATGGTTATTTTGGGTGAGTAAATTTTTAGTGCGAACATCAATAATACGTGATGACATATCGGCTCGCTCGATATAACGTCCTATTTGTAAGAATAAATAACCTGCATCACGATTCATCGTATCAGCAAGTAATCCATTAATGGTTTGGCAGTAGGTAATGATAGTATTTAAATAGCTAAAACGTTTGGTTTTATGTTGGGCATAACTTATATAATCACTGGCATAGAAATACAGCGTATTTAATTGTTCCCAGGCTTCTTGGGGAATAACATCTCGAGTTGTTCTGGCATTTTCTCTTGCCGCATTTAACGCGAAGCGTAATGACGCAGGGCTTTTAATATCGGTTACTAAGTAAGTTAAAACATGAGCCTCACTGAAGTCGTTGTATAAACTCAGATATTGTTCTCTGGTGCCAGTAATATCTATCAGTGGTTCCCAACCAGGTGAAATACCTTTTGGTAAGTCTAACAAGAGGTGTGAGTTAACATTAATTAATCGTGCACTATTTTCGGCACGCTCTAAATAACGAGCTAACCAGTATATGGTTTCTATAACACGGGCTAACATGTTAAACAGGCCTCCTCCTCAACAATCCAGGTATCTTTACTACCGCCACCCTGTGATGAATTGACAACCAGTGATCCTGGCACCATGGCAACACGGGTTAGACCGCCCATGGTGACTTGTGTGGTATGACCGCTGAGAATAAAAGGGCGCATATCAACATGTCTAGGTTCTATGTGATGATTAATCAATGTAGGTACTGTTGATAACGCCAAGGTAGGCTGAGCAATGAAATTGCGTGGATTTGCTTTAATACATTCGGCAAATTGTTTCCGTTGTTTTTTGCTGGCAATAGGGCCAATTAACATGCCATAACCACCAGAAGCATTGGCAGGTTTAACCACTAATTTATCAAGATTATTGATGACATAATCCTGCTCTTTAGGATCAAAGCAGAGGTAAGTCGGCACGTTAGGTAATAATATAGTTTCATTTAAATAGTATTTAATCATTTTGGGGACAAAGGCATACACAACTTTGTCATCTGCAACGCCAGCCCCTGGCGCATTGGCCAGTGCGATATTACCTTTGGCCCATGCCTGCATTATACCGGGTACGCCTAATAGTGAGTCAGCATTAAATACTTTTGGGTCCAGAAATTGGTCATCAATACGCCGATAAATAACATCAACTTGCTCTAAACCTTCAATAGTGAGCATATAAACGTTGTCATTTTCTATGACCAAATCTCGGCCCTCAACCAATTCGCAGCCCATTTGTTGTGCTAAATAGGCATGCTCAAAATAAGCTGAGTTGTAAATACCTGGGGTTAATACCACAACGGTAGGGTTATCTGTGGGTCGTGGAGAGAGAGCCGCTAATGTGGCAAAAAGCTGAGAGGGATAATCATCAATGGGTAAAATAGAGTAATCTTCAAAAAAGTCTGGAAAAACCCGTTTCATTACAGACCGGTTTTCCAACATATAGGAAACACCTGAGGGCACCCGCAAATTGTCTTCTAATACATACATCACCCCTTGTTGGTCTCGAACCAGGTCTGAACCACAAATAGGTGACCAGCAATTTAATGGCGGGGTGATATCCATGCATTGGGGTCTGAAATTTTCGGAATTAGCGAGTAACTCAGCAGGAAAAACTCGATCTTTAATGATTTGCTGCTTGCTGTATATATCGCTGATAAATAGGTTTAATGCATGTACGCGTTGCTTTAGTCCTGCTTCAATAATTTGCCATTCAGTGTTTGGCATAATGCGCGGAATAATATCGAAAGGCCAAGCTCGATCAATGGCATCGCCTGATTCGTGATATACTGTAAAGGTAATACCCATCAATTTAATGGCTAATTCTGCCGCCGTGCGTGCAGTGTCTAATTCCTCATCACTAAATGATGCCAGATGATGGATGAGTCGTTTGGCAACGTTTCGGGGCTGATTATGTTTATCAATTAATTCGTCCTGAGCTTGACGAAGATTATAGTCATTCCATTGAATAGTCATAATAGGCTATAGGCTAGTTAAACGTGTGTGTATGCGTTCGTGCAACATCTACCTGGACTTTTAAATGGTGATGACCTCCACCATAAATAACGCCTTTTAATGGGGTGACATCGGCATAATCTCTACCTTGTGCTATTACAATATAGCGTTCATTTGCTATTTGGTTATTGGTTGGATCAAAGCCTTGCCAGCCGAACTCAGGAATAAAAACATTCAGCCAGGCATGAGATGCATCGACACCTGTGAGTTTTGGCTTGCCTGGTGGGGAGTCCGTTTCTAAATAACCACTGATATACATAGCAGGTAAGCCCATACTACGTAAGCAGCCAATGGCCAGGTGGGCAAAATCCTGACATACGCCTTTCCGATGTTCGATAACGTCCTCTAATGGGGTTGAAAGGGTGCTAAAACCAGGTTCATATTTAAAGTCATGATATATACGGCTGATTAAGTCATTTACCGCATCCAGTAATGGCCGGTCTGGGGGAAAGGAACTGAGGGCATACTCTTTGACGCAACGTGATTGAGGTATCAGCGGAGAAGGCAGAATAAACTCATACATCATGAGTTGTTTATGTTTATTTACGTGCTCCAGGTGCTGATAAAACTGGTCCCAAGGTACGCTATTAGTAGGGGGAGGTGAGGGTAGTTTGCTGGTTGGTGTGGTGGCAACTTCACTGATCACTGAAATGGTCAGCTCTTGATGTTGTTGGTGAATATCAAAGCTAAAAACATGGTTGCCAAAATAGTCAATTCGTTGAAAGCTGCTACGAGGTGAAGGTGATACATGAACCTTACTGAATGCACAGGTCTGTAAGGGTAAATTCATTGGACTCATACGTGCTTCGTTATGGCAACGACTGACTGGGTTCGTATAAACATAATGTGTAGTATGAGTAATACGGAACGTATTCATACATTAACCTCATTGGGCAAAGAAACCTCCGCAGACATAGACGTCAACTGTTGTGCCTGTTCGGTATGACTGAAATACGTGTGGTGCAGGGTATTAGCGAGCTCTAACAGGTTGCTATTGCATTCATCGAGAAGTTTAAGCAGTAAGTGAGGCAATCCATCCTCACCACGTTGTGCGAGCGTGTTTGCGGTTGCCAGACGAAGACGCGTTGTCGTTGCTAAAATGATGCGTTGTTCAGCAGAATATTCACGCTGCTGATGACGAGGTAAGTGATCAATTAATCGTTGAATACGATAGATCTGGTAAGCGAGGGCGCGAGGGTTTGTTTCATCAAGAATTAATAAGGCAAGGGTATTTTCCATTTGCTGTAGTGCCCGATAACGGCGGCGGTGGGTAATCAGACTTTCGTTATTAACCAGTAAAGCCTCTTGTAATAAGTGATCAACGGTGTCATCAAGTGTTTGATTGAAGCAACTTTGCGTTAAGCTGATTTGTAAAAGGCTACGCTCAATGCGTCGGCCCAGGTCAAACAAATACCAGCCACTTTCATGAGGCATACTTTCTGCGGTAAGACCGGTAAAGGCCATAATTGTCGTGATAAGTTCATCAAGACAGTTTTGTAAATCCCCCAAATCAGTGGGTGGACAGTAGAGTTGTCCAAGAATATCGTCAATATCATCAATCGTACGCCAGGTATCACTAGACCATAAATCACGTACACTAAATGCCGCATGTAAAAAAGCCGCAAGTACTTGTGCCAGACTGCCAATGCGTTCACTGTCTCGTACGAGAGATAACAGCTCCGGGGTCGGTTGTTTGTATTGTTGATTGACGTCTTCGCCAGTAAACCCCGGCTGGGTATTAGTCATTAATGTAAGACCGGTTAATAAAACATAGAGGCATCGTTGATCAGCCTCGCTGGCGCATTCATCCTGATTATTGATACGGTCCATGATGGTTCGCAATAAACGAGAGCTACCTTCTGCTCGTTCAATATAGCGTCCAACCCAAAATAAACTTTCTGCTGCCCGGCTGGGTAGAATGCCTTCATAGCTTAGAGCTGTCATAACGCCTGGGGTCAAGGGTTGGAGGCGAATGGGGCGATCAACTTCATGGGATAAAATCCAGGTATCTTTGCTGATGCCGCCATTGGTTTGCCACTGAAACCAGCCTTCATTGTTATTGGCGATACGCGTCAGCCCACCTGGCAGCGCAACATAAGCGCCACCCTCAGCCACTAAAAAAGTGCGTAGTTGGTAATAGCGAGGTTGGAGTTTATCGTCAATGAGGGTGGGGGTGGTTGCTAGCTGAGGTTGTTGCTGGCCGATATAAAAATACGGCATTTGTTTAATTTTGCGTTTGAGCTGTTGCTGCTCATTTATCGTCATCATGGCAGGGTAATAGTAAGGCTCATTACCAAAAATAGGCTTGATAACCAGCTGTTCTAAATGAGCCAATACATAATTCAGTGCGGTTTTTTGCCCACACCACCACGTTGCAATTGAAGGTAGATGTAGTGATTCGCCTAACAGGTTTTTGGTAATTGCAGGCAGGAAGGCTAATAATCCTGGGTTTTCGAGAATGCTGGTACCAAGGGGATTATTGATGGCAACTGTCTGATTTCGTACGGCTTGTAGCAGACCAGGAACCCCTTGTTGAGAATCTTGCTGAAGTTCAAGCGGATCACAAGCTAAATCATCGGTTCGTCGTAAAATAATATCGACCCGCTGCAGGCCTGCCAGTGATTTTAGCCATACTTTGCCATCTCGAACGGTTAAATCATCACCCTGGACGAGGGGGTAGCCCAGATAGGTTGCTAAATAGGCATGCTCATAGTAAGTATCGCTGTCTGGTCCTGGTGTGAGTACAACAATGCGTGCGTCATCTAAATGCTGGGAAACAAGGGCCTGAAGCCCATTTCGCCAAGACTGAAAAAAATGATAAAGGCGATGAACTGTTATTGGACGTAATGCTTCTGGAATAATGCGGTTCATAATCATTCGGCATTCCAGTGCATAGCCAGCACCTGAAGGGTTTTGAGCTCGGTCCGCAAGGACCCAAAACTGACCATCTGCACCACGTGCAAGATCAATAGCAAAGTGCATTAATTGGTGCGAGACCGCTAACCTAACTTGGTCACAGGGTCGTTGAAAACCTGGGTGGGCAAACACTAGTTCAGGAGGAATAACATTTTGTTTGAGCAGCCGCCGCTCACCGTAAAGATCTTGCAGAATACAGTCAAAAAGAAAGGCACGTTGCTGTATGCCTTTCTCTAATAGTTGCCAGTCGTGTTCAGCCAGCACCAAAGGCAGTGGATCGAGTTGCCAGCTTCTGAGGTATTGGTTGGTTTGACTATGGACATTGTAGGTTATGCCATTTTCCTGGAGTAAGCGTTTAGCCTCCAGCCTAGGTTTTTCAAAGGCTCTGGGTGTAAGGGAGTGGAGCTGTTGTATCAAGGGCTGCCAGGCAGGCTTGATACACAGGCTTTCTCCTGACCACATTTCATCAAGAAAACCAGGCCTCAGTTGCTGTTGATACTGCTGTAGCCAATCACTATTGGTTTCGTTGGTAAAATTACTCATTGCTGGCGTAAGTCCAAGGTATAGGGGTACTCATTGGCTATTTGTACTTTAGGTAAGCTAATTGGACCTGGTCCGGAGCCTTCTGCGACAAAGTGCCAATGACTTGGCCCACTGTTAGCGTGTGGTTCTTGGATACCTGGACTGTGACCATGTGGCCAGAAGCGAGCAAGCCGGCGGCCTTCAGCGGCGTAGCTGTTAACGGCAAATGCTTCGAAGTGTCGACCACCAGGATGAGCAACATGATAAGTACAGCCGCCAACCGCTCGACAAGACCAGGTGTCAATGACATCAAACACTAGTGGTGAGTGCACGCCAATCGTAGGGTGCAAGGCTGTGGGCGGCTGCCAGGCACGGAATCGGACACCACCCACAAACTCACCAGGAGAACCTGTAGCGTGGAGTGGTACTTGAATACCATTACAGCTGATGACATGACGGCTTGGGGTTAAACCACTCACTTTCACTTGCAGTCGCTCTACCGATGAGTCAACAAAGCGGGCAGTACCTTGCTGAACAACCTCTTCACCTAAAACATGCCAGGGCTCTATAGCACCTCGCAACTCTAAATGAATGTTACCTAGCTGAATTTCACCAAATACAGGGAAGCGAAAATATAAGAAAGGAGCTAACCAGTTAAGCTGAAAGCCGTAACCAGCTTGCTGAATATCTGCAGTCACGTCGGCAATATCATTCCAGATACAGTAAGGCAGCATAAAACGATCGTGAAGGACTGTGCCCCAACGGACTAGGGGGTGGTGGTAAGGTGTCTGCCAGAAACGTGCAACAAGGGTACGGAGTAATAACATTTGAACCAAACTCATACAGGCATGAGGAGGCATTTCAAAGGCTCTAAATTCGAGTAACCCAAGCCGACGCTGGGCATTTTCGGGTGGATATAACTTATCAATACAAAATTCTGCACGGTGAGTGTTGCCTGTAATATCCACTAACAGATGCCTGAGCAAGCGGTCAATGAGCCATGGATGAGGTGTTTCACTTCTTTTAGGTATTTGTTGAAAGGCGATTTCCAGTTCGTATAAGGCTTCATGTCTAGCCTCATCTATGCGTGGGGCTTGGCTGGTAGGACCTACAAACAAACCAGAAAATAAATAAGATAAGCCTGGGTGGTGCTGCCAGTAGGTAATTAAACTTTGTAATACGTCAGGTCTGCGGAGTAGTGGGCTGTCTGCTGGAGTAGAGCCACCCAAGGTGACATGGTTTCCACCACCAGTGCCACATTGGCGACCATCTAACATGTATTTTTCAGTACCTAGCCGGCTTTCGTGGGCCGCTTTATAAAGGCTATTCGTTGTTGCTTTGAGTTCAGCCCAACTACTCGCAGGGTGAATATTGACCTCAATGACGCCAGGATCAGGTGTCACTTTGAATGACTCAATGCGTTGATCAAGGGGAGGAGGATAGCCTTCGATGATAATCGGGGTTTGCAACTTATCGGCTGTTTGCTCAAGAGTGTGTAACAGCGCTAAATAGTGTTCGAGGTGAGATAGCGGTGGCATGAATACATGTAGGGTGTCATTGCGGAGTTCTATGACTAAAGCGGTGGTAAGTGGCAGTCCACTGTTATGAATATCGTCGAGTGTTTGCGGTTGTAAATCAAATGCAGGGCAATGAGTGATATGGTTAGCCGTGTGGGTGAAGCCATCAACGGGATCTGGTAAAGGTGGAACATGTTCAAATAAATCTCTGGGCAGAGAATCAGGCTCCTTAAGCGGAGTGGACCAGTGGATGCGATCTAATGGTAAACGTAAACCAATGGGAGAATCTCCCGGAATTAAGAAGAGTTTGCCTCGGCGAAATTGCCAGAAAGCGGTTTTCCAGCGTTGTTGAATAAAATCCCAATTTAATGGAAGTACTAAGCCACAAGGTTGATCTTTATGTTGTTTGAGCTGCGCTAAAATAGATTGTCGATGGTCATCATCATCTGACGCTGCTAGTGATTGTGGAGTATCAATGGGTAGATTTTCTTCCTGCCAAAGCAGATAGTATATGTCTTCATAAGCGGGCAGAATGGCATTGGTGGGTACTTGAAGCTGATCGGCAATAAGTAACATGAAGCGTTCAGCTTCGTGTAAAGAGGTTTGATGCTTGTGGAAAGGGTTAGCGAATAAATGTTGGTTTTGCCAAAGGGGCTGTCCGTCTTTACGCCAATAACAACCTAGCTCCCATCGAGGTAATGGCTCACCTGGGTACCATTTTCCTTGACTATAATGCTTGAGCCCACCTTTAGCGAAAACGGTTTTTAACTTGTCTAGCAGTTGTTCTGCACGCTCACGTTTTTCTGGACCATCGGCGAGGGTATTCCATTGTAGTGAATCTGGGTTATCGATACCAACAAAAGTGGGCTCACCACCCATCGTTAAACGTACATCCAGTGCAGTAAGTTGTTTATCGACTAATTCTCCAAGTTGATCAATCGCTTGCCACTGCTCATCTGTGTAGGGTTTGGTGACCCTTGGTTCTTCTTTAATGCGAGTAACGGAGTTAGCAAAGGAAAATGTCACTTCACTTTTACTGGTTGCACCAGAAACCGGAGCTGCACTTCTATAATCAGGGGTACAGGCCAGAGGAATATGACCTTCCCCAGCAAATAAGCCCGAAGTGGGGTCTAGGCCAATCCACCCAGCCCCTGGCACGTATACCTCAGCCCAAGCATGAAGATCAGTGAAATCAGCATCAGGACCACTAGGCCCATCCAGAGATTTGATATCGGGGGCTAGCTGCACGAGGTAGCCTGATACAAAACGTGCCGCTAGCCCCAAGTGTCGAACGATTTGTACTAATAGCCAAGCAGAATCACGGCAGGAACCGGACTTTTTGGTTAGCGTGGTTTCACAGGATTGCACGCCAGGTTCAGTACGAATGGTATAGCTAATGGTTTGTTGTAAAGTGCGGTTTAACTCAACTAAAAAGTCGACAATATGTAAGTCTTTCTTTCGCCACATGTTGATCCAGTCGTGCAGGAAAGGACCATGTTCTTGCTGCTCTAAATAGGGGATAAGCTCGTGCTTTAATTGGGGCTCATAGTCAAAGGGGTAATTTTCGGCGTACTCATCAACAAAAAAGTCAAATGGATTAATGCTGGTGAGGGTTGCCAAAATATCGACTTCAATATCTAAGTGTGTTGCTTGCTCAGGGAAAACAACACGGGCCAAATAGTTGCCAAAGGGATCCTGTTGCCAGTTGATAAAATGTTGATGGGGAGAAATGGTGAGTGAATAGGCGTCAATCGTTGTACGACAATGAGGCGCTGGCCTGAGTCGAAACGTATGAGGCGACAAAGAAACAGGTCTATCGTACTGATAGGTCGTTCGGTGGTTAAGCGCAACTTGTATGGCCATTACTATGAATCCCTAGCCAAAATTTATTCCCTAACGATATACCTTTCGCGAATCTCTCTTTTGATTCGTAGATTACGTTCTAAATTATCAAGTGTAGACATTAATAAGGAATATAAAAAAATGTTTTAGTTTGTTATTTAAAAAAGTGTAATGAATTTGGCGTTAGATGTTAGATATAACTATTACGCTCTTTCAGTTTAGGTATTACGGAATGGTAGAGGGAGCACTTTTGGTATTGCAATGGTTGTTAATGAGCTGGCTATTCAGCCTTGTTGCTGTAGGCGTAATAGCTAAAACGTTGCCTGACATTGAACCGGGTGAATGGTATGCCGTACCTCATTCTCAACTGGTGAACGTACCGAAAAAAACTAAAGCGCCTGGTTCATGGACGGGGTTTTCAGCAATAACGGGGGCTTGGTCTGGTGGAGCCTTTGATACAAAGCAACAGCAGTTAATTATTTGGGGCGGTGGTCATCGAGATTATTCAGGTAATGAACTGTATAGTTTTTCTTTACGCACATTATCTTGGCAACAATTAACAATAGCCGCAAATAATGTCGATGAAAAGGGAAAACTTTCAATCACGGGGTATTATCCGAATGGCAGTCCCAGGGCCCGACACACATACAATACCTTACAGTATTTAGTTGAGCAGAACTTGTTTTGTGCTTTTGGCGCTGCAGCAATGTTTCCCTTGTCACAACATATGTTACCAAATACCGATTGCTATGATTTAACAGATGGCCGTTGGTTAAGATTACCGCCAGTGATTTCAGGAGGATATGGTATCAGCTCAACTACGGCTTATGATCCAGTGACAGGTGATATATATAGCTTAGGTAGTGGTGGAGGTTCAGCCTTAGTAAAGTATGATCCAGGGGCGCGGAAATGGACAGAGGTTACGGCTGAATTACCAGGTTGGGTTAGTTATGATTACACGGCTGTAATTTCACTGAACCCGCATTGGTATGTATTAGTAGGAAATAAAGAAACACGCTTTATTGATTTGCAGAATCCTGACAAGGGATTACAGCATTTGACAACGCAAGGTGATACGGAAATAGAGCAATTTGCGAATGTCGGGTTTGCTGCCCACCAACCCAGTGGTTTGTTGGTGGCTTGGCATAGTGGTGCTGTGGTGTATACATTAAATTTGAAAACAATGTCTTGGAAAAAGCGTCTTTCTAAAATGTCAGGTAAGAAAAAACTGGCTCCGAAAGCACTGCAAAATGGCACATTTGGACGTTTTCGTTACAGTGAAAAATACAACATTTTTATTGTAGTCAATAGTGTAAAAGATCCTGTTTTTTTGTATCGGTTAGCTCAGTAAAAATATCGTCAAATGCCTATAAAAATAGAATAGAGGGGGCATAATGCAGACCACTTCTCTGCAAAATATGATGCAAACCTATTTGCCTGAATTAAAAACTGGCTTATTGCACTGGCATATTATTTTGGCAGCGTTTTTAATTGGTTTTATTAGTCTGATGCTATCGCTGGTTTTGATGTACGCTATAGATACGTTCGTTGTTGTCAACGAACAACGAACCATACATTTACAAAATGGAGAGTTTGGTGGTGTAACAGTAGCAGCAATAATTTTGGTTATTATGTTGATTGCTGTCCAGTTATTACAAAGTTTTCTTATTAGTCGTTATACCGCAAAGTTAGATTATGCATTAAGTCGTTTACAGTACTTAACGTTATTACAAGGTAAACTAACCAGTCTAGAGCAGTTAGGTTATACCCGTTTATTGCGTGGTTTTCAGGCTACTAAAGCACTGCATGCGTTTTATCTTGGGCAATCCTGGTGTATTACCGTAGGTGTTGGCTGGATATTAATTTATTGTTTACTGATAGGTTGGTTAGGTTGGTCTTTAGTATTTATTCCACTTATCGCTTTAGGTATTTCATCGCTGTTATTAATCGATTTTGTCGTTAAGATTACTCGAACAATGCCTTCATTACACTCAGCATCACAGGATTTTTATGATCACTTGATTAATTTATTACATGGGTGGTATACCGCAAAAGCATTGTATTTATCGACTTTGCTGAAGAGTCGTTATGAAGCATGTTATGCTCAGAAAGTAGAGCTACAAACGGTGGTTAACCACTCTTTTGCGAAGTTGCAGAATAGTTTATCTCTGATTATTAAACTCGTAATTATTGCTTGCACAGCTTATGGTGGAATACTGCTTTGCAAACAGCAAATAAGCTTAGGTGCGCTTGTTGCTTGTATAAGCTTGTCCCTTTGTAGCCTTTATAGTATTTCATCAATAGCATTCGTTTGTGAGCGTCGACAAAGAATAAAACACGAGTTGTTGAATATTAAATCATTACTTGACGTGCCTACTATTAAATCTTCTGTAAAACAAACTGCATTACAAATTATTCAAGGTCGGATAGACTGTAATAGTGTTAGCTTCCGATATAGTGAAGAAAATGCTTGGATTTTATACCAGGTTTCATTGCATATGAATCCTGGTGAATTAGTGGTGCTCTCTAGTGAAAATGGTAGTGGGAAATCCACCTTGCTGGGTATTTTAAGAGGTGTTATCCAGCCAGATCAAGGCGAAGTGCTGTTAGATGGTAAACCGCTTGCCAGTTTTAATGATGAAGCTTTAACTCAACAGGTTGTATATTTGCCTCAAAAAGCGGCATTATTTAGTGGCACTATTATGGAAAACCTAACTTTGTTTAGTACAGCCAAGGAAGTATTAGCTATTGAATCGGCGAAAACGCTTAATATTGCTGATGCAATTGCTCAGTTACCCGATGGTTTTTATACACTGGTTGATGCTAAACAGCACTCGTTACCACAGGGTTTAGTACAACGTATTGCTTTTGCTAGAGCGATCGTTTGTCAACCAAAAGTATTACTCGTGGATGATGCAAATAGTGCTGTTGATTTAAAAGGTGATCAGGCCATTATACGGTTATTAAAACAGTTAAAAGGTATTACAACAATGGTGGTTGCTTCTCACCGTCCTTCTATAATTCGCTTAGCGGATCAGGTATTTGAATTAAATAAAGGCCATTTGGTTAGTGAGACATTACTTTTTCAACATTAAATTTATTTAGTAAAGGATGGGTACAGTAAGCCTAGCTCTCAATTATGGGACTTATACATATTAAGGATTAATAATGTATCTTGGATCAGGTTACAGACAGGCTGATCAACAAAATAGCTTTAATTATGAGCAAGTTTTAGTCGAGCGTTTAGCGACCTTTCGCCACTCAACTTTACAGGAAAGGTATCAGCATTCGGACTTAGTTGCAGTTTTGCCTATTTTGGTATTAGCACAGCATTGGCCACTGCATGCATTAGAGTTTCTAACGGCGCTACCCGAAAAAAAACAGCCAAATTTAACCGATATTCGAAATACATTAGCGCGTCTGGGGATTTCGTCGACACTGTGTAAAGCATCAAAAAAAAGTTGGCAGAATACCTCTTTTCCTGTCATGCATATTCCAAAGCAAGCCCCGGCACAAATTGTTTTTGATGTTGGTGAAGAGGAGGCGTGGATTTACTCACTAGAGAGTCTACAGGTTGAAAAAGTTACTGATAAAAATAAGTTAAAAGTATTAAAAAAAGGGTGGTTGTTGACAGTTCCACGTTATAGTAATGACCTGCTTGAAGAAGGAAAACAAGCATCGTTAAACAAACCTTGGCAACGAGTATACCCCGTATTGATGATATGCTGCTTTTTGAGCTTGGTTATTACAAGTTTAATGTTGGTGTTACCGCTTTATGTTATGCAAGTAGTTGATCAAGTATGGAGTAATCAGCGATTGGATTTATTAATTCCGATAACTGCAGGTGTTACGGGAATTATCATACTGGAGTGGGGGGTAAGACAGATACGTAGTGCGTGTTTACGCTTTGCAGGAAAGCGAGTGGATTACTTATCTATGCGTTTGTTATTACAAAAATTCTGGTCAGGGTCGGCAGATTGCCTGTCGATTTCCAGACAACGTTTTTTAGTGTATTTTGGACGACAGTTTAATGTTATAAGCTGGTTATTGAGTGAGATAAATACAGGGGCAGCCTTTGACTTAATTTTTGCTGTTTTCTTTATTAGCGTTATTTTCGTGTTAGCTGGAGACGCAGGATGGATTGCTTTGTTTGGCTTCTTAGCTGGGGTCTTATGGTTTTTATACCAAGTGGTGCGACCAGTACATTCTGAAGAGAATGTTCCTGATAATCATTATACAGACGATGTGGTTTATCAATTTCGAGCAATGCGTTTTGCTGCACCCGTTGAAGTTTGGTTAGGTCGATTTCAAAAAGAGCAAATTCGAGTTTTTCGCTATTTAACTAAAGTGCTATTTAAGCGATACGTTTATGAAAATGTTATTGACGGGATTGTGTGGACTACAGTCATTGTTACGATAAGCTATACGATGTGGTTAGCTTTAAATGGTGTGCTTTCTGTAGGTGCAGTTTTGGCTGTAGCTTTGCTGCTTTGGCAACTTTTTACGCCGTTTAAACAGTTGAAAAAAACGTTACCAGAGTGGAAAAATGCCAAGTTATCAATACAGTCTGTTACTCAGCTGTGGCGAGACTCAGTAAATCCAGCAATTATGACGCGGCATGCCCCTAGTCAGGTAAAAGGTGAAGTATCATTTGAAGATGTTAACTTTTTATATCCCCAATCGAATCATGGGGTTCAGCAACTTAACTTTAATGTTAATGCAGGTGAAGTTGTCATTGTGACAGGAGGCAATGGGGCAGGAAAAACAACGTTGTTGATGCTATTGGCTGGATTGCAGCAAGCGAAGGATGGAGTGATTCGTATTGATAGGCAAAATATTAATCAGTTATCTGTCGGAGTTATGCAATATCTTTGCGCTTATGTGCCACAGAAACCAGCACTGTTTCAGGGGACGCTAGCTGATAACCTGAGGATGGCCAACCCACTTGCAACAGAGGAAGAGTTATGGTCGGTCATTGAGCTGTGTAATCTTGATGATATTGTTAGACAATTGCCTAAAGGATTACAGACTATCTATGATGTGAACCAGCCTTTGGCTCTTCCCGTTAATGTGCAGCAACTACTCTGTATTGCTCGGGCATTACTAAAACCTGCGCCAGTTCTGCTAATGGATGAGCCTTTTGTAGGGCTTGGTTACCAGGCTGAATTACAACTATTAGAAACAATACAGCAGTTGTGTAGACAAAAGACGGTATTTTTGGTTACGCAGCGACCCAGTCATTTTAAAGTTGCGGATAAAGTCCTGTTGTTGGAAGAGGGCAAGCAACGTTATTTTGGTCATCCTGACCAGCTCCTTAAGAAGAAAAAAAACTCAAACCAAAAAGTAGTCACTGCCTAATCTAACAGCTTAGAGCGCCATGATATGGGAAGAATAAAAACAATGGAAAAGGGTGTTTCTACAACATTAGCTCAAGTGATTGATCAGCATTCCCGACAGCAGTCTCATTGGTTTGCTGACCCATTGCTTAAGGAAGAAGGTGGGAATGCTTGGATATTCCTGAGTTTATGGGGAATATTTGGGGTGTTACTCATTGTTATTGTGGCTGGAACAGTTTGGTCAGTTGAGCAGCGGATAGTTGCAACTGGTCGTGTCATAGCCCAGGGGGATATGAGGACTATTCAACTTTTTGAAGGCGGCAATATTGCCAGCGTACTTGTCTCGCCAGGGCAGTTGGTTGAGTCTGGGCAAGCGTTATTGGTAATGGATACCGCAAAGGATCAGCTTGAGCATAAGAAGTTAAAATCACACTACGATCATTTGTTACTGAAGGAGAGGGTTTATCGGACCTTGTTAACAGGACACGTGTTAGACGGGGTTGATAGTGGTAGGGACCAAGCTACTTTGGATGATGAAATGAGAGCTTACTATGATCAAGAAAGAGTGCGATATTTGGCAAAATTGACTCCAATAAAGCAACAGATTACAGAATTAAGCTCGCATCTGAAGGAAGAGCAAAGTAGTCTATATGTGTTACAAAAAAAGAAAATAAAGTTTCAGGAAGCTCTTGAAGCTAAGCAAGTGTTATTGCAAAAGGGTTTTATTACACATAAACAGCTTAATACTGATCAGCAGAATTTGTCTGAGGTGACGGCAACATTAGAGCAAGTTAAAGCATCAATCTTGGCAGGTAAACAGGCATTAGATGACATACAGCAGCAATTTCAACGTGCCAAGGAAGAGGCTAAAAGTCAATGGACAAAACAGCTTACTCAGGTTGTTACCCAGCAAACTAAAGTCTTGAATCAAATTGAACAGGCTGATGAACGTATTCGTCAGATGACAATTAAGTCTCCTATTCGAGGGGTAATACAAACTGTAAGGAGCACAGAAAATAACCATGTAGCTGCTGGTGGCATTGTTGCAGAAGTTGTTCCCCTTAATCAATCTCTAATGGTAGAGGTTAAGGTTGATAAGAAAATTATAAAAACACTTCAGGTCGGCCAAGAAGTATTAGTTGCTATAGCTACATTTAATTTTAACAATTCCGAAGCAGTTCAAGGAAAAGTAAAATCGTTACCTAACACAACCTTTGTTAATGAAGCTGGTTCACCATATCAAAAAGTGATCATTGGATTGGCGACAGATTCTGTAGGTAATCAAGCGTCAGATAATAAAATTTTGCCAGGAATGACTGTTCGGGCAAGTATAAGTATTGGCTATCAGCCGATTCTGAACTATTTATTTAAACCTTTATGGCAACAAAGCAAGCAGCATGCTGGTGTATAAGTAACCTCAAACTTTTAAGTAATTAGGTTTGTAACTAGTCAGTTATATTATGTGATCTTGGTTAATATGAATGCTTAGTTTGCACTTGTTTTGTGAACATTAGGACCTTATACGAAAGGCAATTGTTATTTTTTTATACTGTTCACAGAAGAAAAAGAGGTATTTTTCTATAAGTCTGTGTTAGACTTACCGAGGTGGAAGCAAGCAGGATGAATAGGAAGGGTGAGTCACTCACCTTGTTTAGAAAACAAAAAGACTGTTGAACTACTACAGTGTTTGCTAAACATGATGTAAACAGCAGTTGGAGTGATGACGGCCATAATTCGTTCTGGACGTTAATATCGTTTGTAGTGGTATTTTCGTTTGGTTATTCCGAATTGTTAGCGTAGAACAAACGGTAATAGACTTTGATGGTATGTAGAACAGCGCTGTAGTGGCATGTAAGGTACCCTCATAGCAAGAACATCAACAACTACATTTTAGTAACTAATGACGAAAGTGTACTGCGTGATGGTTATCCGGTTTTGTTCGTGGATGCTGAGTTGTGAAGATCTGATCATCAGTTCTTGATAACCTGCGGAGTTGGCTATAAGCTAATTATCAGCCGGATATGTAACACACCTTGTGTTGTTTCTTTCCGCTAAGATTGATTGCAGTTTTGTACTTAGTGCATTACTGTTCCATATCTACGAAGCTGGTTGTTAGTTAATCGGATAACCTTTTATCCATGCTAGCTCGCCACTTTGGATTAATGTCGACATTTTGTCGATGTAAGTGAAAACACCAACTTTAAGTTGGTATCGTGTGAAAATGAGGGTTTTATGGCTGGTCAATTAGTTACTGGCGTGGTTAAGTGGTTCAATGATGAGAAAGGCTTCGGCTTCATTGAGCGTGAGGGTGGTTCTGATGTATTCGTACATTTCCGTGCGATCAACGGTACTGGAAGACGTACTTTGAGAGAAGGACAAAAAGTGACTTTTGAGGTAACTCAAGGTCAAAAAGGTCCTCAAGCGGAAAATGTTACGCCAGTAGCCTAATCATTCCTACCTGGTGCTGTAAGATATTTATAGTAATATAATTTTTTGCAGTACCGGGTGAATTAGTTCCTTATCTAATTAGTATCTCTTATTCTTTGTGGTAGAAATATCCTTCCTTTTGTTCTTTCAGTCATGTTGGCTTAAGTTTAACTATTTTTAAATAGCTTGATATGCTCTGTCTCTTGCTATTTTGTCCTTTGTATTGAGTTAAGCTTGGTAAGCATTAAACTGCATCTCTGTGACTTAATATAACAATATTGATGTATGTAAATCATTGCGTTATATACGCTTTACTTTGGGTATAGTACTATCTAAAACCTGTTGTATATCTTTGTTATAAGAATAAAAAAAATGTGTGAGCTTTAGGTTTTCTATTTATAGGACATGTAATTTTTCATAGATGAATGATATTCAAGGATGATTAAGTGAATAGACTCGTTCGTAATTCAATATTAAGTCTGTGTATGGTTTTTACTTTTTTACCCACAGAGGGCTGGTCATCTCAATCGGTCGAAGAAGCAAGGATTGAACGGGCTCTTCAGCAAATACCACAGCAGGTGAACAAGTATCATTCACTTATTTCAACATTTACCCAAAAAATAACACACACCACTAATTACTCACAGTTAGTGACAGTCGTAGACCGTATGGGTGAACAGCTTTGGCAGCAATCTGTCAGTGATAATCAAGCGGGCTCACTTTATGATGATCGTGCGCTTTACTGGAGTAGATTACAGTTAACACAGCGTTTAAAAAATACGGAGCTGCAGTTTAATATTACATCCAGTCAACTTGATCATTTGATATGGCGGCTGGAATTAGCCAGTCGAGGAGCTTTACAGTCAACATTTAAATACAACACGACACATAAAGTATTTATCACAGGGTTTGACCCCTTTCAGCTAGATAGTAATATTCGTCAAAGTAACCCTGCAGGTGTCACAGCGTTAATGCTGGATAATACAATGATCCAAGTAGGGAACGAACACATTGAAATTCAGGCGATTAACTTTCCAGTACGTTTTGCAGATTTTGATAAAGGTATTGTTGAAACAGCATTAGCGCCTGTGCTATCAGCCAATCAGGCTAATATGGTGATGACGATAAGCATGGGGCGATCAACGTTTGACTTGGAACGTTTTCCTGGTTTACGACGTTCTGCACTAGCACCTGATAACCTTAATGTTTATTCAGGAGGAAGCTATAGTCAGCCAATACGCCCTCTATTGAACGGAGCTGAATTAACAGGTCCAGAATTTATTGAGTTTTCACTGCCTGTCCAGGCTATGCTACAAGTACAGTATCCTTATGCAATTCGTGATAACCATAGGGTTGTCACGTTAACGGGGGTTTATTATCCAGAAAGCTTAGCTGAACTTGAGGGGGAGGTTTCAGTTGAAGGCTCTGGTGGTGGCTATTTATCAAATGAGGTATCGTACCGCTCGCTTTGGCTAAGACAACAAATGCACAGCACTGTGCCAATGGGGCACCTGCATACACCTCGTCTCAATGGCTATAATCAACCTATGTTGAAAAAAATAGTTCAGCAAATTAAAACGATAATTAAGAAAGGTGTCTAAGAGAAAATTACTTCAATTTAACATTTGACACAGCCCCTATAAATCATTCGCTGTGAGTTTAGGAGTTAATGTAGTGATCGGCTATGTGTTATTTGAAGATCGATCAAAAATAGGCAAGCCATTAACACAGCATAAGGGCATTTCTGTCTATCACAATGGGCAGTTATATGCTGAAAGTTATGGCAGGCATTATAGTCAGGATGGTTATTACTTCGGCCAGAAATGGCAGTGCGTTGAATTTGTTAAACGCTTTTTCTTTTTGGCTAAAGAGCACCGCATGCCTAATGTTTGGGGACATGCTAAGGATTTTTTTGATCTAAGTATAAGTCATGGCGAATTAAATAAGCAAAGAGGTCTCGTACAATTTTTTAATGGTAAGGAGCAGACTCCACAGGAGGATGATTTACTTGTATTTCAAGATACTATGTATGGTCATGTTGCTGTGGTAAGTGAAGTTGGAAAAACGTGGGTTGAAGTGGTACAACAGAATATTTTTGGAAAACCTCGACAACGTTTTTCATTAACACATGAAAAAAATGTATTTTCAATTATTGCGCCTCGTAAACCAGTAGGCTGGCTACGTATAGCTAAGAACTAAAAAACCCCTACACATATACCCTTCACGAATCATTTTATGTGTATAGGTGCAGGGGCTTTTTTACTTAAGGCAAGCGATTTATCATTGCGGTTGCTGTTAATACGTTATTATTGCTATTAATGTTATTGCTAGTACTCGTCAATGAGCTATCATGTTCAGCCGGCATGTTACTGATAGCGTGTGCAAGTTGACTAACTTGGTGTTGCTTGCCATGACGGTCTTCGATAACCATGTCATGTTTAGTGTTGAACCAACCCTTTAAGATAATTGCTTGCTGTTCATGGGCTGCATTTTGCAAAATTAGGCTCTGTTCATTACGTTGAACACTGAGGTGTTTTAAGTCCAAGCTTTGCCAGTGAATGGTATCCAAGCCATTATCTATTTGCTGATTATTTAGCACCAAAGTTGTGTAGGTATTATCAAGCGTGTAATTATCATTGCCTTGGCCTCCTTCTATCATAAATACACCATGGCTTAATTTAACATAATCATCGTTATCACTAAGTTTGATAGTTAGTGGCGAGTCAGTGAGTGTGCTGGATTTTTTAAACGCATTATAATGACAGAGTTTGACGCTTCCCTGTTTCCCTGATTGATACCAGGTATAACAGTTTTGTTCTAAGTCCAACCTGTAGTGAGTAGATGAGGTTTGTGATAAATCAAGCAGTTGAAGTGTAATATCTCCTTTGTTATTGAGCGTGTAATGTTGTTCTCCTTCATGTGTTGATTGACTATTATTGATAACAAGTGCTAAGTACTGGTTATTTTTTAATGTGTGCTTAATTGTTAACTGGGTATTCCCGTAGTTGGCGTTAATAATTTGACTATTAACACTCTGAATTTTAAATGAGCTGTTCTGACCTGAAATTAACTGAATAGAATCCATTTGTTCATCAGTGGCACGTGTATCGATTAAAGAATGACTATCATCTGTTGTAATCTGGTAAGTATCAGCTCCTTGACCACCAACAGCTAATCCACCATCTTTACCAAGTACCAGAATATCATCCCCAGCTTCACCATAGAGCTGATCGACTCCAGCATCTCCCACAAGCATATTACTCTGTTGATTTCCTTTTATTATGTCACTTACTTGAGAGCCTTTAACGTGGTTAATTTGTTGGCTCAATATGGATTGAATAGCTTGTTGATCGAATTGTAGCGTGTGATGGCTAAGGTCTACACGTGTTTGATCTTTAATGTTGCTATGGGATAACAGCAATGAATCAACAACAATTGGGTTGTTTTCATAGGTTTCACTGTCAGTTGTAGTATAATTACTTTCACTGAAATTATAGTGATTACCTAGTGTGTCCATCAGGGAAATGTGTTGATAAGCATGCCCTTTAAAATAATTTTTGATTGTTGCAAACTGCGTTTTTTCTTTTATATGCGATGTTAAAAATGAGTGAATATCTTCAAGCGTAGCAAAGTATTCTACTTTAGATGAATGTGAGGCGAGTGTATCTATCCAACTTCGTACATAATGCGTTGATAGATTGTACTTAGCTAACTGCTGCTTGATAATTTTTTGTGCTTTTTGCTTAAATGTTGCTGATGAAGATGTCGATTGTAAAAGCGCTGATATTTGGTGTTGGATCCGTTGGGATATTAACCAGCTGGTATCAACCTGTAAAATTAAGTCCTCATTCTTCGCAGATTTTTTAGCAGATATTGTACTGAGATTTGTAATCAGAAAGTCTGTTGTTGGGTGGGTTGGCAAATCTGTTTGAGGGTGTTGCGTATGATAATCTGCATGATGTTTCGCTTGAAAATCAATAGTATGTTGCCAGCCATCCGATAAGTAACTAATACCTCTATCTCGAAGTGATTTTGCTGAATCATAATAATCATCGTATAGTTCCTGCCAGTTTTTCTGGTAGTGATTATCGTAGTTATTAATGGTGTCTATGCTGTTCGAATTAATGATATCTTGAGTTTGAATAATATAGCTATCATGGCCTTTGCCGCCTTCAAGCTGGTCATCGCCTTCACCACCTGCTAAGTGATCATTGCCCTCGTTACCTACTAATTTATCATTACCAGCAAAGCCCGTAAGGGTATTGTCTTTGGCATTACCAATAAATTGATCATTGTGGTCTGAACCAATTAAGTGCTCTATATCTTTAATAATAAAACCATAGGTATGACTTGTTCGCCCTGAACCTTCTGTTAGGTTGATATTAACAGAATAATGTGATCCCTTTGGAGGTGAGGAAAAATAATTACGTATTGAAAAAGTATCTTCACCCTGACCTCCGATAAATTCAGATCGGCCATTATCGATATTACCTTCGCCATGACGCCAATAGAGTAATTCGAAAATATCGTTCTTATTACCGCCATAAAGATGTTTTCTTCCCCAGCCAGAAACTTGAAAAATATTTCGTCGGTTTAAATCGCCTTGGGCCATATCATAACCATTGCCTAACATGATGAGTGTAGTACCATCAGGGTTCAAGTTATCTAAGGCTTTGACCAATGCAGGCTTGGGTGATTGCCCAAAGACATGGCCAGGTGCATAGGGTGGTTTGTGAGCGTTATAGCGAGCCATTTGCTCAGGTGATAATTGATAGTAGTCATGTCGTCCGGAAATACCACCAATGACTTTGCCATAACTCGTTTCAATATGGCCTTCACTGTACACAAGTTTATCAATACCATTTTTTTGAAGCTGCTCGAACTGCTTATTCATTTGGACCTGGTAAGCAGCAAAGGTTTGGTTGTGGGCAGCTTTATTTTGCACATCTTCAGGCACGGGAAAGCCAAAAAACACAGCAACACCTGTACGCCACAGGTCACCTTCACTGATACCTGCTGAACGCAAGTTTTGAGTGACCCGTACAGCATTATAAATACCTTGCGCGATACTGATTGCCAAACCAATTGCTACCCCAATAGGACCAGCAGTGGCTGATACTAAGGATGCAATACCAGTGACAACAGAAATGATTGTACCTGCCACAGCTAAA
The DNA here is from genome assembly GCF_018837975.1 of Zooshikella harenae. Classification (GTDB taxonomy): domain Bacteria; phylum Pseudomonadota; class Gammaproteobacteria; order Pseudomonadales; family Zooshikellaceae; genus Zooshikella; species Zooshikella harenae. The sequence goes on from NZ_JAGSOY010000048.1 coordinate 27,889, forward strand.
GAGCCTGAAACAATAGCATCAATACGCTCATCACCTTGAGTATTAGCAGCAGTTTTGAAAGCATCTACGGCATACCATGTACCAATACCTGCACCCACAAAATTGGTAAATGCCCCTAATTTTCTGGCAACACTGGATAATCGGCTGGATAAAGATTGAATACGACGACTGTTGGCTAAGACATCCAGAGTAACATCCAATGTATCCATGGATACTGCGATACCTTCTCGTGAGGCATTGTAAGTATCACCCTCATGAGCTGCGGTTAATGTTTGATAGAGGCCCCCTGGTAATCGGCTTAACTGAAGTCCTAAGTTAATTCGAGATAAATGCTCGGTTAGACGTTGAAGCTTATGCTTTCCATGCTGTTGAGGTGCATAAAATGTTTTGGCATGTTGCTCGATACTTTGTAGATGTTTTATGGTATTTGATAGCTGATCATTGATTTCATTGAGCTTGGTGCTGGCTTGGTCAAGCTGCTGAATAGCATTAAGCCGAGAATTGAGTCGTTGTTGTGTAGTTTCATTACCCGACAGTGTTAATGATAAACTTTCATTATCAGGCACTAGTAATGTTTTTGTTAAAGATAATAAGTGATCTGCTTGATCACCATTCACCTGCTTTAATAATTGCTCAATGTGTTCAGCATTTAATGATAAGGAATGGTTTTCTAACAAATTGAGGTTAGTGAGTGTCGCTAATTCATTGGCAGAAATTAACTGGTTATTGTGGGTGATACCCAGTTGCCACAAATCAATACGAGACAATTTATGCTCACCAAGAGCAATATGGCCAAATCGTTGGTCAGCCAATAAAAGTGTTTCCCACTCGGGAATGTAGGTTTTCGTCAGTTGTTGTAAAGATGAGACATGATTTTGTTGTAAACGAGCTGGCTGATAAACATTAAGCTGCCATGGTTGTTTGTTTAGACCAAGTTCGATTAGCAATGTTTTTAGGGAGGACAGTTTAGGTAGTTGCCAGCTTTGGGCTGTGGCAGGATCATAGACTACAAGATGATTTTTATATTGAATGATTGCCAGTACTCTGTCGTTAATTGAAAGCTCTAGCAACTGAGAAGAATGATTCGCCGTGTTATTGACATTATCGCGCAGTTTATTGATTAACTGTGAAATTTTTTGCCCATTGGCAAGGGTGTTTTTATCGCCTGCAGGTAATGTACGGATTGTTTCTATAAAGTCTGTTTGTTTTTGATGATCTGTTGAGTGAGATAAGACCGTTAATTTATTATGGTTAGCCGCAAAAGTAATTGCCTGAGTTATATTTTCTTTTCCTGCTGCTAAAAAGACGTTACTCAGCTCATAACTGGATAAACCTAATCGGTTTTTAGCATGGCTTTCAGCTTCGAGAATAGGGAAAAGTAATTCACTTAATTCAACCTGGTTACGAATGCCATGCATAATGGGGCGCAACATATTAGAGCGTAAAATTCGTTTGCCCAAACTATTTAATGCGCTGGCAAAAGCACTACGAGAATCGTGGCCAAATAAGCTGCTAATACCTTCTTTGTGGAAAAAGAGTCCGTATAACACTTCTTGTGCTGTTGGGGATAATCGTTCAGGATTTTGTAAGTCGTTCAGAAATTTTTCCCGCTCAAACATGAGTACACTGGTTTTTTTATGTCCCCAGGAAATACGAAAAAGTGGTCTTATTGGTTCTGCACGAGGACCTCTGACGAGTTCAATCACATGGATGATAGGGCTGAGTGGATTTGGAATATTCCAGGGGAGTTTATTTTTTACAGCACTTATTTCGCTAATATAGTCACTAGTATTGACTGTAAGTTTACGACGAACAGCAGTATCATTCACTAAATAACTAACAATTCTACGCTCTAAATCATGACCAAAACCCAGCTCATCAGCAAAGGCAAAAAGCTGTTCGACACTTTCAGTTAAGGAGAGTGACTTTGTTTGATAAGGTTGTTTATTATGTAATGCTTTTAAGTGACCACTTATTTGATTAAATAAATCCCACTGCGTTAAACCATGTTGTAGATTTGTAGTGCTATCCAATGAAGTTGATTTTGACTTAGCAAGTTTGAGTGCGTGGTCGATTAATTTTATATCATCTGGTGATTGTTCAATTTTAGCCAATGCTTCTTTATAAAGCTGTCGATAGTGATCGTTTCCTTTATTGAGCTGTTTATGAAGTTTATTGAATAGCTTATCAACAGTTAACTCGGGATTTTTAATGATTTGTCGATATATTTTTTGCCAAACTCGGGCTGGGGCTTGGTCTTTGGCAAAGTGGTATAGATCATTAATACGACGCAATAATGTCGAGCGTAGTGATTCGTTAGTTTCTGCTTCGCGCGTTAAAATTGCTTTTTCTGTATCAGTCGGTGTTTCGATAAGATTAAAGGTGCGGTTCATATATTGTGCCATTGCTTGGCTAAAACCTACACCGCCAATGGTTGCACCAACACCAGTAAACAGTAAAGCACTTATGCCAATACCATAAGGCCCTCCTAAAATCATGCATAACTGACCAGCTGTGAGTAGTGTACTACCAAACGTATCAACGATATGGGCGTTACGTTGATTGCTATAAAAACGATCAATGATTTTGCTGACTTCTTTGAGTGAGCGATCAGATTTTAGCAGATCATTATTGCGTAATGTATGTAGCCAGTCTTGAATGCTTTTGGTTTCGTGAATGCCTATACCTGCTTTAGCTAGGCCTGCGAGGACCATTTGTGATTGACCAATTACATTAAAACCATCCCCAATAACGCCCATTGTTTCACTCAAAGGGAGTGTTGCATTACCTGACAACAGTTGTGTAGTCGCACGACTTTCAAATGCTAGCATACCCCAATACATTGAACTTAAACCTGACTCTGTAAAGTTTGCAGCAAGTCGGCTTTCAACAAACGATAACCAGCGTTCCTCATGTAAGCTTCTATATTCTGCAAGCTTTTGTAATGTATCTTGGGTTTGAGGTGATTTAGGATCGAAAATCGTGTTATGACTTAAAAGCGTTAGTAATTTTTTGAGAGCGTTAGGATAATTATCTTGATGACTGTGAGGGGAATGAATCAGGTTTTGCAGTCGATGACGTTCACTGGTAATTAACGTAATAAGGTCATTCAATTGGATAAGTTGATCATTGACGGGATGTTGATCATTTTTAGTTAATATTTGGAATTGCTGAAATAAGGCTTTTTTAAACTGTAGGTGCTTTATAATGAGTTCTTGGTCAGTAGATAAATGTTGGTTTTCTATAAGTTGATGTTTCCACTCAAGCTCTGTTTTTAACGTGCTAATTAATTCTTCTTGCAACTCGGTGAGCTTGTTTTTTAATTCACTAAGCGTTTCACTGGCTTCATTTCGCTCTTCCATTGCGCCTAACCAGCCTTTGTGAACAACAGCGATAAACCCAGGATATAGCCCTGTTGCTTGTACCGCTTGTACTAATTTTCTTGGCAGACCTGAGTTTTCAAGGCTTACTGCCAGGTCATCGCCACCATCAATAACCACGACAGGTCCTGATTCCGTGTTGCCAAGGGAATGAAGAGTATGTCCATTTCGTCCTCTTAACTTACGGAAAAGCCAAGCTAAATGTTTTGATCGACGACGAATGAAGCCTTTTTCTAAAGATTGTTTGGCATCCGTTAAGCTGACAAAACGCATGGTTTGTGGAAGTGATCCACCCTGAACTTTCCACTTGAAACCAGCTTCATCAATTGCAGTAATTGATACATCATAGGTGTCAGTCAACCAACGTTGTAATCCTTCAGTAGAGGGGTTTTCCCAAGTTGTCATATCCTACAACTCCATGCTATGACTTTGATACCCTTCGTTATGGGTAGAGATTGGACTGATGTTTTATGTCAGCAAAAAGCACATAAACTTTCCTGTGATTATGTGTTTTTACTGACATAAAAATGTGAGCAGCAGTATAGTGATAAAAATGAGAATGATTTGTATTTAACATTTGTATTTTTGTAACGATTTGCAATTAATCTATTTCCTCACAGATTTTATACTCGCAAGTTACAACATTCGTTCAAAAAAATAATGTTTCGTTTTAACTGAGTGAAAGCGGATAAGGTGAGGAGAAATGTTGAAAAAAACAGTTTATATTAGAGGTATCGACCATATTGTACTGAGAACGGTTCAGCCTCAGGTAATGATAGACTTTTACTGCAGTATTTTAGGCTGTGTCGTAGAACGCCAGCTAGCTAAATCAATTGGACTAACACAGTTACGTGCTGGCAATGCATTAATTGATATTGTTGATGTCAGTGAGTTGGGACGTACAGGTGGTGGTGCGCCGACTGCAACTGAAAGGAATCTCGATCATTTTTGCCTGGTTTTGGAACCTATATCAAATGAACAGTTGAAGAGCTATTTAGAGCAAAATGGTCTTATTGTTGGAAACTTTGAAGATCGTTATGGTGCTGAAGGGATAGGTCCATCTTTGTATATAAAAGACCCTGATGATAATGTGGTTGAGTTAAAGTCCGCTTTATCATAAGCCGAGCTGATCGTGAGTTGATTCCTGTAAGTCATCAAAATCCAGATCTGAAAGGCCCATGTGCGCTAAAATCATCGCTTTATTTCGCTCCCATTCATGATCTGTGGTTTGCCCACCAATACCTTCATACAGTTTACAAATATGTTCGGCCATTTTTAACAGGCAAATAAGGTCATCTTGGTCGTTACTTTTAAAATAGGTTGACTTATCTGCAATATCATTATTCAGCTGCCATGCTTTTGCGACATAATAGCCGACAATGCAGTGATTAGTTTGAAAATGAGTTTCTTCAAACTCAGTAATGTCATCAACCGATTCATCATAAGCTTCATGGTAAATAGTCAGCAAATTTATGAATATCATCACCAACCGCTTTAACCTGCTGGATCAACTTAGGTTGTGGTGGGATGAAAATACCTGTTAAATCAATAGGCTTTGCTGGCTCCATAGTCAGAACTACACATAACACCAGAAAATAATATGTTTTAGTTTAGTCAGCAACATGTAGCCATCAAGTGGAATTGCCTTTGTTGTTTATGTTAATTATCTGAAATATGGATGGTTATTTACTGATTGAGGTAAATAAAATTATTTTAATTTATTATCGTAATAACTATGTATTGTGGGAGGCTACAAGAAAGTTAGCTCTATACTAAACAATGGCTAACTTATGAATGTAATTAAGTTCAGCTCTTAGCTGAACTCTATGTTTACTCTTATTTCATTAATTCATTTCGGTTAAAGCGATAGACCTCATGTGCTATGTATTTATTCACGATTGCTTACTGTATTAACACTAACATTGCTTTTAGTTACAGAAAAAAACTAATATAAACACAGTGTTATAAAGAAAATCTAAAATTGAGAGTTTGTTGGAAACATTAATAAAAATTTGATTGTAGAATTGATATGCTAAGTCATATCGTTAGACGTCATATTAATTTCCCTAATTTTTAGTCTGATCAGCTGTACGTTTTAAACGTAAAACAATGAGTTATCGTTCTCATAATCATTGTTTGTTGCTGTATGTGCTGCTGGCTGTATAATTGCGTGAACAAGCCTCTGATGTATGTTTAGCTATATTATGAGGCAATTATGAAAAACAAGGTAAAAGCATGAATTGGTATCTTGAAGTATTAAAAAAGTATGCGGTATTTGAGGGGAGAGCAAGAAGGAAAGAGTACTGGCTTTTTTTCTTGTTTACTACAATCATCAGCATTATTCTTGGGGTCCTTGATAATGTATTTGGATTGATTAGCGCTGATGCAGGGGTAGGTCTTTTAGGGGGAATTTATTCTTTAGCAGTATTTATTCCTGGTTTAGCTGTCACTGTCAGACGATTACATGATACCGATCGCAGTGGTTGGTGGATATTGATTAGTTTGCTTCCTTTAATTGGGATTATTGTCTTGCTTGTATTTATGTTCCTGGATAGTACGCCAGGTGAAAATAATTTCGGCGCTAATCCTAAAGATTCTGTTGTATAATATATTATCTGCACTGGGTTTGATATTTTTTTGCTTCTATGCCCATTACACATAGTGTGTAATGGGTCCTTTTCCAACTTTGATCACTAGTTTACCAAAATTTTTACCCTCTAATAGCCCCATAGGTGCATTTTTGAGTCCCTCAATTTGCTGCTCCAAGTATTTGATCTTTCCTGTATTAATCCATTCAGTCATTGGTGGTAAAAACTCATTATAACGGTGACCATAATCGTCAAATATAATAAAACCTTGCATACGAATGCGTTTGTAATAATGTGCGGATTAATAAAGGCTAACGATCCGGTAGCATGGAGTTCAGTTTCATTATAATGGGCAATTAGTCCACAAACAGGCACACGAGCACTTGAGTTTAAGAGAGGCAATACTGCATCAAAGATTTTCCCGCCTACATTTTCGTAGTAAATATCAATACTTTCTGGACATGCTTTCGCCAAGTTTTAATAATTGTGAGTGATCTGAAATGGCGCATAGTCTTGCCAGCCGTTATGAGATAATACCCACTCGCCAGGCTGGAAATTTGGATGTTGGCTGGATACAACACGACTGACTGTAGCACTATCCATTACACCATATACAGGAGTTTGATCTCTGTAAGATTCTGTATTACTCACCATTCCCTGTATATAGGAATCAAGGGATAAATATATTGTTTGAAGTAATACTTCACCTTGTTGTGGTGTTGGTATATTCGTAGTTTCAAGTTTCAAATTGTCTGTCGTTGGTTTACCAAATGGACGAGATGTTAATAAAATACGACGATTATTTTCTAATGTCTGAGCAGTATGATTTATTGTTAATTCCCTGGTTTATAGTACGTTACCTTTTATATATCCCTGTTATGAATATATTGATTAGAGGCGGATTAAATAAAAGGCAGCCAAATTCATAAGAATGGGTATCACAGTTTAGAATAGACCGGTCGCCTAGTATGATTGTATATTAAGTTAGATCAAGTTCTACTTAGACGGTTAAACGCTTTGTTTTTCACGTCTAAGCTCTGACAATAGCTTTTCCTTTCCTTCCGACTGTACGTAGTTTAAAAACGTGTTGGCGATAATTGAAAGTTGTTTTCCTTGTAACCAGGCAAAGTACCAGTGCGTTTTTATTGGGAGTGCTTTGATTGGTAATTCCACTAACCTTGAGCGTCCACCAAAAGCAAGGGTATGGGCAGAAAGGATGGATATGCCTAAGCCAGACATCACGGCATGTTTAATGGCTTCATTGCTTTCAATGGTCATTTTGAGATTAAACTGTATTTGGTGCTCTTTCATAAATTCTTCGATGGCGAAGCGAGTGCCTGAACCCTGTTCCCTCATTAAAAAAGGTGCATCGGTGATTGTTTCAAGTTGAATTCGCTTTTTAGCTGCCAAAGGGTGATGTTGAGGGGCAATAGCAATAAGAGGGTTTGGTAGAAATTCAATCGTTTCGATGGCTATGTCTTCAGGTAAGTGGCTGAACACATAAAAGTCGTCTTTACCTGCACTTAATCGATCAATAACTTGCTGACGATTGGCCACTTTTAACTGGATGTCTATTGCAGGGTAACGCTCACAAAAAGGCCCTAATAAATGAGGAATAAAGTACTGAGAGGTGGTAACTACAGCTATTTTTAAAGTACCTGCCTTTAGGCCTCGTAAGTCAGATAGTTTTGTTTCTAAGTCAATAAAACTACTGAGAACGTCTTTGGCGGTTGTAGCCAGCGAGTGCCCAGCATCAGTAAAGAGAAGTTTCCGGCCGACTTGTTCATAGAGAGGCATATCAATGGCTTCAACCAGCTTTTTGATTTGCATTGAAACCGTCGGTTGCGTTAGGTGAAGTGTCTCAGATGCTGCTGTGATACTGCCTCCTTCATAAACCGCAAGAAAGATTTCCAGCTGACGTATAGTTCCAATATGCGCATGTAGTCTTGAAGTCATAATGAGAAAGATCATGTTGATATAAGTATATAGATTTA
>NZ_JAGSOY010000049.1 GCF_018837975.1 Zooshikella harenae
TAAATAATCAGAATTATGAATAAAAAAATTCAAGGAAGACGCCATTTTTTAAAGCTTGGTATTATAGGCTCTCTCACCCTGGCAACAGCAGGTACTTTAATTCCATTTTTTAGCCAACAGCTAACTGGCCCTTCTCCCAGCTATAAGGTGCTCCGACCACAGGATATTGATTTTTTTCTTAGCGTAACACCTGTCATTGTTGGCCTTGGAAAGTATCAACCACATTCCATAATAGCGCCTTTTTTAAATGCATTGGATGATAAACTCAATTATTTAGCCAGTAGCATTAGGTATCAACTACAACAAGTTGTTGATCTTTTTACTGCCCCCATATCTAAGGGATTACTTACCGGACAATTTCGCGGTAGTTGGCAAATGCTTCATTATTCTAATGTTCAACAGCTCTGGCAGAATTGGCAAGTCAGCCGCTGGTCTATGTTACAGCAAGCAAGTAGCGCAATTTCCCAGCTTGTGCTTTTAGTCTGGTATGGCCTTGCTGAACATTGGTCTGCAATTAACTACCCAGGTCCACTGTTTGCTGATCAGCTTGTTACCCAACCGAATGACTTCTAACCCATCACTGACTAAAACCAAGCAGTAACAGGCAAAAAAAACACCCGTAAAGATATAGGGTTCAAGTATGAGTAGTGTGATTAGAGATATTTATACCACAGACGAAGCTAAACAATGGGCCATTTATGATGCACTAAAATCACTCCCCCAAACCCGTAACTTTGATGTCATTATCGTCGGAACTGGTGCAGGTGGAGGGTTTACTGCTGATATTTTAAGTAAAGCAGGATTAAGTGTGGCGCTTGTTGAAAGTGGACCACTACAGTCTTCTAATGATTTCAATATGAATGAGCAGCAAGCTTACCAGTCGCTTTATCAGGAAGGAGGTTCACGTACTACAGAGGATGGTGCCATTAGTGTTTTACAAGGGCGTGCTGTAGGTGGCACAACCGTGGTTAATTGGACATCTTGTTTTCGCACGCCTTCACAAACATTCGCTTACTGGCAAGAACATTTTGACTTAGCTGAACTTGATAGCACAGCTATGACTCCCTGGTTTGATTATGTAGAGCAACAACTAGGAGTGAGCCCATGGCCAATAGAACCTAATCGCAATAATGCAATTTTACAGTCTGGCTGCCAACGACTTGGTTATTCATCAAATACCATTGCCCGTAATGTACGTGGCTGCTGGAACTTAGGTTTTTGTGGCACAGGCTGCCCCACAAACGCCAAGCAATCTATGCTGGTCAGTACCTTGCCAAAAGCCTTGGAACGAGGTGCTTACTTAATTTACAACTGCGAAGCTTATAAAGTGCTTTGGCAAAACACCCAGGTCAAGGGGGTTGAGTGTCGCCCTATTAAAGGGGACAAGCATGAACCATCCTTCACGTTAACAGCACGTCATGTTGTCCTTGCTGCTGGAGCCATTGGTTCTCCAGCCTTATTACTAAGATCAAGCGTTCCGGACCCACATCAACAAATAGGTAAGCGCACTTTCCTACACCCAGTAAGTGCCAGCTTTGCACTTTTTGATGAAGCTGTTGATGGTTTTTATGGTGCCCCCCAGTCCATTTACTCTGACCACTTTCAGTGGCCTGCCGACCAACAAATAGGTTACAAGTTAGAGGTCCCCCCCTTACAGCCAATGCTGGCAGCAGGTCTACTTAAAGGTTTTGGTAAACAACACCGCCAGCTCATGCAGCAGCTTCCTCATATACAATGCACTATCGCCTTACATCGTGATGGTTTTCATCCACAAAGCCCAGGAGGTCAGGTTAGCCTCCGCGCGGATGGAAGCCCAGTGCTCAATTACCCAATTACGCGCTATCTATGGGATGGCATAAAACGTAGCCTGGCAACTATGGCCAGAATACAGTTTGCTGCTGGCGCACACAGTGTTATTCCATCCCATAGTTCCGCACAGGTTGTCAATAATCTTCAGGCCGCCTTACAACAGCTCAACCAACTTGCCTGGCAACCAAATCAGGCGCTAATCGGTAGTGCTCATGTTATGGGAGGTTGTGGAATGAGTGCCAAACCAAAAGCCGGTGTTGTCAATCACTGGGGCGAGTATTTCTTTCTGGACAATCTATCGGTTATTGATGGCTCATGCTTCCCAACAAGTATTGGTGCAAATCCACAGCTTTCAATCTATGCCTTAGCATGTAGACAGGCTACTCACTTAAGTGCCAAGTTAGGTAATCCCATCACATTAACGAACAATCAAAAAACAACTTAAGGGGTTGAAAGAAAAGGGTTTGCGCTAACTCAAGGTATTTATAACGAGCATTACTGTTGCGTGAAAGTAATTTGTAGAGCCAGCGCCTTTCCGTTACCATTAGTTCCCCCAAAGCAAAGGATATTCTGGCAAGCTGCATCACTTCATTAGCATATTCATAGATTTTGTTTAAAGTTAACAGGGCATCAACCAATACCCTGTCATCAATGTCTTAAACTGAAATATGTTAACCAGTCTCCTGATAGTTTCCTTTGCGTATCAGTTAAAGTCACCGATAAGCGATGAAAGCAGATGAATACCGTGATTTATCCGGGTACGTTTGATCCCATTACTAAAGGCCATACAGATCTTGTGGAGAGAGCCGCTCGTCTGTTTGATCGCATTATTATAGCAGTAGCTAAAAGCCCTCAGAAAAAGCCTCTGTTTGATCAGGAAACACGCGTACAGCTCGCCGAAGAGTCAGTAGCTCACCTTAAAAATGTTGAGGTATGCGGGTTTGATAACTTACTTGCAGAGTTTGTAGTTCAACAAAAAGGGGATATCATCCTTCGTGGGCTTAGAGCAGTTTCAGACTTTGAGTACGAGTTTCAACTTGCCAATATGAACCGAATTTTAGCCCCACAAGTTGAGAGTTTATTCTTAACGCCAGCTGAGCAATACTCATACATATCATCCACACTGGTAAGAGAAATTGCTTCTCTGGGTGGTGATGTGAGTAAGTTTGTTCACCCCAGTGTGGCAAAAGCATTAACAAGTTATTTTAACTCAAATAGTTAGCGTCATAACCTGTTCTTTGCAGACTTTGAGACTACTAACTGCTCAGTTAAGTCTGCATGAGGTATAACTGCGATGGCATTATATATTACTGATGAATGCATCAACTGCGATGTTTGTGAACCAGAATGCCCAAACAACGCTATTTCTCCTGGTGAAGAAATTTATGAAATAGATCCAATGCTTTGTACGGAGTGCGTCGGCCACTACGACGAGCCTCAATGTCAGCAAGTTTGCCCTGTTGATTGCATTCCGAAAGATCCCAATCATGAGGAATCTAAAGAAGAGTTGATGCGAAAATATGAAATTATTACTGGTGCAGCTTAAGCTGCATCACTAGGTATATACGCCCTTTCCTGCACAAAGAAACCCCTGAAGGCTTTCCCCCCATAAAATTAGATGGCAATACCTGCCGGCCAAGGGCTCTCAACCGGCGTGCTTAGTATGGCGTAAATTCACTTACCAGCATTTGGTATTGGCTAAAGCAGCTGCTAAAACTTATTCATCTGAAACAGTACAACCCAGGCAGCGCTTAAATGTAGCTCGTGCAGGAATCCCAATCAGCGTTTCAGCCGCTTGATCTGCATTACCACCAGGTAGTGAGAAAGGCAAACTCACAACATAAAAAGCGGTTCCTAGTACTGTTGCACCTAACAATAGAGGCCGAGCAACAAGCAAGTCTCCTGCCATCGCAAACCCACTTGGATCTTCCATTAACGCCTGACGAGATGCTCTAACCTGCTGATCATCCATAGGCTGTTGCTGTGAATAAGCCTGTTGTTGATAACTCGGAGAAACCGGTTGCTGTTGATAAACAGGCTGCTCACCATATACATCAGCTTCGTTACTATCACCATTTGCTTGACTAGCTGCAGGCATCATAGTGACAGCGATAGAAGCGACCACCCCAAATAGCCGATATAATGTGTACTTCATAAATCTTATCCTTATCGCTGGCCAGATTAAGACATAATAAGCCAATAATATTTTTACTATAACAGTTCGCATCAATCTGTCAGCACTGTTCTATGCCAGACAGTACTTTTTATAAGATAGCTGACCAGACCACTTCGTGCGAAACTCTAATTACAGAATGAATATTCCAACAAAACCACACATAGTGTATTAGCACTAACAAATACACTAATACTGTCCCCTGGTAATGTTATGTATAAAGCATTAATCGTAAAATGCCAGGCTTACTAAATACCACAAAGAACTTCAATAACATTTAATATCTGTGAAGCACACCTACTGTTTTACTCTGTCACCCTACCCTCAGCAGAATATAAAAGCGTAAATGCTCCAGCTAAACTAAGCGTGTTAACGCTGACAATGTTTACAGTACACGGTACTTCGCTGAGCTAAACGAATTTCCTGCAAAACTGTGCCACATACAATACAACGTTCACCTGCTCGTCCATAAACCATAAGCGCTTGTTTAAAGTAACCAGGCTTACCATCGCCTCCCACAAAATCTTTTAATGTCGTGCCTCCTTGAGCGATGGCAGCCGTTAACGTACGCTTGATTTCATCAACTAAGCGCTGATAACGCTCTTTACTAATTTTATTCGCTGCACGATTGGGATGAATACCCGCTTTAAACAAAGCTTCATTCGCATAAATATTGCCGACCCCAACAACAATGTGACTATCCATAATAAAGTTTTTTACAGCTAACTGTTTGGTACGCGAGCGTTCAAACAAATAATGTGTATCAAAAATATCATCTAATGGCTCAGGTCCTAAAGACTTCAACAACTTATGTTGCTCAGGAGCTGATGTTGTCCATAATACAGAACCAAAACGCCTGGGATCGGTATAGCGTAAAACTCGACCATCACTAAACACAAAATCAATATGATCATGTGCTTCTGCAGCAGCTCCAGATAACAACACACGAAGACGTCCAGACATCCCCAGGTGAATAATCACCGAGCCAGGATCAGTTAAAAGTAAAATGTACTTAGCTCGTCGTGATACACTGTTAACCACTGTACCAGGCAGTACTTGTGTTAATTCATCAGGAACTGGCCAACGTAGCTTAGGTTGACGAATAATTATTTCCTGAAATTCATGTCCTGTAATATGAGGTGCAATACCCCGACAAGTAGTTTCAACTTCTGGTAACTCAGGCATAACTTAATAATCAGTCTCTAAATAAAACATCTAATAATACATACAGATAAACCACAGCAAAGGGTCAAAAAACAGCTTCAGTATCTACATTTACTTGTATTTCATTTTAGCTTCGCCATTATGCCATTTATTATTCATGGATGTCTTCTTGTGGTACTCCCTATACTTAAATCATGATCTTCTTTCAACTATGGGTACTATAAAACGCTTAACAGACTGCAGGTCACTATGGAATATCAACTACGTCCCCAACAACCTGCTGTCTTGCAGCAGCAACTACGCTTTACTTTGCAAGACTTTTACTTGTTAAAGCAGAAGGCCAAAAATTCTTTAGGCATAACACTCACTGATGATACCTTTGATCTTGTGTATCAACGATTGGCTAACCGCATCAAGCAACTAAAGCTAAAATCATTTAACTCATACTACAAGCATATAGAAAAAAACAAAGAAGAAATATGCTGTCTAATTAATGCCCTTACAAGTACAAACTCTGTTTTTTTTGACAATCAACAGCTCTTTGAAACACTAAAAGATAATTTGTTACCTACCCTACTTTTTGATAATTCTTCTCATAATTTACGAATTTGGTCTATTGGTTGCGGTTTTGGTACCGAGCCATACAGTATTAGTATCAGTCTGTTTGAACAATTACCTGAATCTATTTATCAGCGGTGCAAAATCATAGCTACAGACGTTAATTATTTTTCGATCAACGAAGCAAAGAGAGCCGTCTTTGATGAAGAGTGTTTAATAAAGCTTTCGACTAAACAAAAACACCTTTTTTTCTTAAAAGGTATTGGCCACCAAAAATCTATGTATCGTGTAAAACCATTAATAAAGCAACGTATAGTTTTTCATACACTTCATTTAACAGGTCACTGGCCTTTTTCATACCCTATGGATATTATTATTTGTCGCCAGCAACTTATTTTTTTTGATCAGCAAAAAAAACAACAACTATTAACCAAATTATTCTCATGGCTCACCCCAGGAGGTTACTTAATTATGGATAGTCATGAGCTACAAAGCATTATAAACAAATTGGATAGTACTAATATCTTATTCCATTCATTAAACTGCCAACAACTAAGCGAAAACATCCTGCAAAAAAATAGCTAATACACTCCATTCAAAACTTATCCGCAAACTTACACAACTCATTTAATATTTCATTTTTATCTATACTGTCTCCATAGCCAACCATTTAATCGGCACTTAATGACATATGTGGCAAACACTCATTTTATATTGTGTAATCAGTTGCTTTTCTTCATGGTCTACAGCTAACGAGCTACGGATTGGTATGATTTTATGGCGTGGTGAAACCCCTGCAGAACAAGGATTTAAGGATAAACTTGAAAAATACGGTTATAAACTCTTACTAAAAAAGTTCAACGCCAAACAAAACCGCCAAGCATTATCAGTTTTTATCCGGACAGAACTAAGCAATTGGAGTCATGAACTTGATTACGTCTACACCTATGGCACTACTGTTTCAACGCTGATTAAAGAATTTGGTCACCTACAACAACCTCAACTCTTTGTCGTTGTTACTGATCCAGTTCAAGCAAAACTCGTATCCAGCTTAGATCAACCAAAAACACTTAATATTATTGGGAGTACCAATCAAGTCCCCACTCAACTACAAATGTCTCAAGCAAAACAAATTTTACATTTTAACAAGATAGCGTTTCTATATAACCCTCGCGAAAATAATTCCGAACACTTATTAGAGCGTTTACGGCAAATTCAGCAAGAGCTCAATTTTGAGGTGTTTAGCTACCGCATCAACCCTGAAAGCAACAACTTTAAACAACACTTATTTAGGGTAATGTCGCGAATTACTAAGGATAAGATCAATACCCTATATATTCCCTCAGATAGTTTTTTAATTTCACAGCGAGCAGCGTTAATTGAAGCGACCAATGCTTTTGAAATGCAGTCAGTAGCTGCAGTGGATATTTTTGTAAGAGATGGGGCATTACTGGGAACAACAGCAATTTATTATGAATTGGGTGAGCAGCTTGCCAAGCACGTCCACCAGCATCAGCAGGGCACAGAAATCAGCAAGCTCAATGTCGTACGACCAGGTCGAGGTCAACTTCTTATCAATCGATCTACCTGGCAACGGTTTTCACTCACGTTACCAGACAGCTTAAAAAGCAAGGTTAAATGGATTGGAACTCAGTAAATGGATAATCTCCCCATCATTTGCTCCTAAATTAACCCGCTTGAGGAATATTACGCGCTAGCAAACCAAATTCCCCACCCTGATAACCAGACAAGGGAATTTTCACTCGATGGCCAGAGCCTGGTGCTACTTCCATCGTTTCGCCACGCTTATTTTCCATATGCGATAGCACAAAAGTTTGATTACCCTCTGGCGTTAACAACTCCAGCTCATCACCAATAGCAAAGCGATTTTTCACATCGACGACAATAGACTGATCATCAGCATCAACTATTTCACCCACAAATTGTTGCTTATCGCTGATCGAGTTACCTCGTTCATAGTTCTGATACTCATCATGCACATGGCGACGGTAAAAACCTTCGGTGTAACCACGACTTGCTAGCTTCTCAAGATCATCCATAAGGCCCATGTTGAATGCTCTACCTTGAACAGCATCTTCAATGGCTTGACGATAAACTTGTGCTGTTCGCGCCACATAGTAGTGAGACTTAGTCCGACCTTCTATTTTTAAGGAAGCTACACCCATATCGGTTAAACGTTTTACATGCTGGATTGCGCGCAGATCTTTGGAATTCATGATATAGGTGCCATGCTCATCTTCAAAAGCAGGCATGAGTTCACCAGGACGGCCTTGTTCTTCCAGCAAGAACATTTGATCTGTTGTGTGTCCTGTACCAAGTTGTGGCGCAACCTGTTCTTCTTGCTGAGGATCAACAACTTGAACAGCAACAATATCACCGGTTTCTGTTTGCTTAGCATCATGGGCATCATATTTCCAGCGACAGGCATTGGTACATGTACCCTGGTTTGGATCACGACGATTCATATACCCAGATAGCAAACAACGGCCAGAATAAGCTATACACAACGCCCCATGAACAAAGACTTCAAGCTCCATTTCTGGGCATTGCATGCGAATCTCTTCGACCTCATCCAGTGAGAGTTCACGAGACAAAATGACCCGTGTGATACCTTGCCGATACCAGAATTTTACTGAAGCATAATTAACCACATTGGCTTGAACGGATAGGTGAACAGGCATATCAGGCCACTTATCACGCACCAACATAATCAACCCAGGATCAGACATGATGAGCGCATCAGGTTGCATCGCAATCACTGGCTCCATGTCCTGCATGTAGGTTTTGATTTTACTGTTATGTGGCGCAATATTACTAGCGAGATAGAATTGCTTCCCTTGCTGATGCGCTAGTTGGATGCCCTTTTCCAGGTTTTCCATCTTAAAGTCATTGTTCCGTACCCGGAGACTGTAACGAGGTTGCCCTGCATAAACGGCATCAGCACCATAAGCAAAGGCATACTTCATATTTTTCAGGGTACCCGCAGGTGATAACAATTCCGGCTTCATAACCTACTCGCTCTGCTTAATCGCCAACGGTCAAAAAATATACAATTTTAGTTTTAAATACAAAAAAACCCGCTTTGGCGGGTTTTAGCAACCTGACAAAAAGGCAAAAAACTTATTTGATTTTTGCTTCTTTGTACATCACGTGCTTGCGAACAACTGGATCAAATTTTTTCATTTCCAGCTTGTCTGGTGTGCTACGCTTGTTTTTGTCAGTTGTGTAGAAATGGCCAGTACCTGCAGAGGATACCATTCTAATTTTCTCACGCATGATAGAGTCCTCCTAATTAAACTTTTTCACCACGAGCGCGCAAGTCGGCAATAACACTGTCAATGCCTTTCTTATCAATAATGCGCATACCTTTAGCAGAAATCCGCAATCTTACAAAACGCTTTTCTGACTCTACCCAAAAACGATGGTAGTGCAGATTAGGCGCGAAACGGCGCTTGGTTTTGTTATTAGCGTGAGATACATTATTACCAGTGACTGGTCGCTTACCAGTTACCTGACAAACCTTTGACATTTTTCGCCTCTCTAACCGCTTGCCAACCTCATCAGGTTGGTAAACCTATTACCTAAATCAACCGGGTGTGCCTTTCAATTTAGCTGAAATTCAGTCAATCGAGACGCACATCTGGGGGCCATTGATTCACGCAGTTTGTTGAGGCGTGTTGAGTTGGCCCAATCGTGTGCCACCCCCGCAAAGAGCACAGCTTTATACCAGAAGACAAGCCTATTCGCAAGAAATCCACGATAAAATTGGTAACATTTTGATCAATTAAACACCAGCTGTTAGCAAGCCCTTTTCTGCAAAGGACAATACATCAGCGTTACCAACGATCAAATGATCTAACACCCGTACATCGATTAATTCTAGCGCAGCTTGCAGCTGTTCCGTTATATAACAATCTGACGGACTTGGTTCAGTATTACCACTTGGATGGTTATGTACCAGAATAACAGCTGCGGCATTAAGCAGTAAGGCCTGTTTAACCACTTCTCGCGGATAAACAGAAGCCGCACTTAACGTACCACGAAACAGCTCTTCAAAACTAATAATTTGATGCTGACTATTCAAAAATAATACAGCAAACACTTCATGAGAATAGTGCCGTAATTTGCTTTGTACGTACCGCTTAGTTTGGGTTGAATTTTGTAAGCAGTTCCCTGTTGTCAACTGAGCTTCCAAATGTCGAGCAGCCATCTCTAAAACGGCTTGCAACAGCACATACTTGGCCGCACCCAAACCATGAGCTTGACAAAATTCCTCTTGTGTAGCTTCTAACAGTGGCCGTAAACCGCCAAATTCTGTAAGTAGCTCCCTGGCTAAGTCCACAGCTGTTTTACCTTTAACGCCAGTACGTAAAAAAATTGCTAATAGCTCTGCATCTGATAGCGCTTGAGCTCCCATTGTTAGCAAGCGCTCTCGTGGCCTTTCACTGCACGGCCAGTCCGTTATTGCCATGATGTATCATTCACTCTTTATTAACGAATACGATTCCATTGAGTCCTGCTATGGTTTTTTCACAAAGGCCACTATAGACTGGTGACATCTTACAACTGCGCAGGGATTAGTATCTTAATGGGCTAATCTCAAAATTAATGCGAACAAATACCAGCTTCTACCGTTAAACCAGTCCAGAGTTACCATGCATCAACTACAGAGTAAGAAGATTGTCCTGGGGATAACCGGCGGCATAGCTGCCTATAAATCGGCTGAGCTCGTTCGCCGACTTCGAGATGCTGGCGCTGAAGTCCGCGTTGTTATGAGTAAAGGGGCACAAGCCTTCATAACCCCTCTAACCTTCCAAGCACTATCCAGCCACCCTGTTCATACTGAGCTATTAACACCTGAAGCTGAAGCAGGTATGAATCATATCGAGTTAGCACGCTGGGCTGACCTAGTGATTATTGCCCCTGCGACAGCAAACTGCTTATCCAGCCTGGCACAAGGTCGAGCAGATGACCTGTTAAGTACACTTTGTTTGGCGACTCAAGCACCACTCTGTATTGCCCCAGCGATGAACCAACAAATGTGGCAGCATGCAGCGACCCAACACAATCTGCAATGTTTGATAGACCGCGGTGTGCGTTGCTTTGGTCCTGCTCAAGGTTTTCAAGCCTGTGGCGAAGTCGGCCCAGGCCGAATGTTAGAAGCAGCTGAAATAGCTCAATTATGTGCGGAACAATTCAGTATAAAAACACTGACTGGCCGCCATGTAGTCATTACTGCTGGTCCCACTCAAGAAGCCATTGATCCCGTGCGTTACATATCCAATCACAGCTCTGGGAAAATGGGTTTTGCTTTGGCGCAGGCGGCTGTTGATGCAGGTGCTGATGTCACGCTAATCAGTGGTCCTGTTCAGTTAACAACACCTGCAGGTGTTAAACGGATTGATGTAGATAGCGCAAATGCCATGCACCAAGCTGTTCAGGAACATATTGTCAACACTGCTATTTTCATTGGTTGTGCAGCCGTTGCTGACTATCGCCCCAAACAAATTGCCAGCCAAAAACTTAAAAAAGACCCGACCAATGTTGAACAAACAATGACATTAACGTTGGTCCGTAATCCAGACATTATTACCAATGTTGCCAATATGCAGCCAAAACCTTTTGTTGTTGGCTTTGCTGCAGAAACAGAAGCGCTTGAGCAGCACGCCAAAGATAAACTTGCTCGCAAAAAGCTGGATATGATCATCGCCAACGATGTCAGTCAAAGCAATATTGGTTTTAACAGTGACCAAAATGCCGTTACTGTCTTTACCTCAACTGAGCGCATTTCGCTTGAACAAAATACCAAGTTTGCCTTGGCTAAACAGTTAATTTCCCTGATCCACAAACAACTCTCGTCGTAATTGTTAAGTTAAACTGCTATGAAACCAATGTTACAAACTAAAATACTTGATGCGCGTATTGGCAAAGAATTTCCTTTACCTCACTACGCAACTGAAGGTTCTGCTGGTATGGATTTGCGTGCCTGCTTAGATGAGCCGCTCACGCTAGCCCCCGGCCAGACTGAACTCATTCCAACTGGTATGGCAATTCATATTGCTGATTCTGGATTAGCTGCAATGATTTTGCCTCGCTCAGGATTAGGGCATAAACATGGTATTGTGCTCGGAAACCTGGTGGGATTAATCGACTCAGATTATCAGGGCCAGCTCATGATCTCTTGCTGGAACCGTGGCCAAGATAACTTCACTATTCAGCCAGGTGACCGCATTGCTCAGCTTGTACTGGTTCCTGTAGTGCAAGCTCAATGTGAGATTGTGGAAGAGTTCCATTCTAGTGAACGAGGAGCTGGGGGATTCGGTCACTCAGGGAGGGAATAAATTTCTCTTTCCAAAAAACGTTTTTCTATCAAAAAAATCAACCTGTTGATGCAGTTGAAGCGCATAAATCACAAGGCACATCGTTTATATCAGGGCTGTGCATTGCATTAACAGGCTTTGAGCTTATCCTATTCATAATCGCAATACCTAAAACGAAGCTGTAGCCTTGGCTTATTACACGTCTAGTTGCACTTTGTCTCTATAATTATTTGCATACCCTTCGCTATAGGTATAGTCATGCCACTTTAGGCTTAGCTTAACGGGATAGTTATGATTAAAAAGCGCCCCAAAAAAGAATCAGATAATAGTAAGCAGGCAGCCCCTAGCAAAGGAGCCTCCTCTCCACCCACTGATCATAAACCGGTCCGCCACTTTTTTATCATCAGCAGTTCAGGCGCAGTGCTGGGTGTATTACTGACATTAATTGTTGTTTTTCTATTCTATTATCTGGGTGGTAACAGCCAGTTCAAAGAGCAAATTATTGCTTCACAAGGGGCTCAATACCAACAGCAACTTAATCTACAAATTGCGGTGATTGAACAGACTGTAAAGGGTCTAGGTAAAAATCTAGATATTATTGCAGCCCTTGAAGAAAAAGATCAGAGTAAACTACGCCAGCTTGAAAAAGCACTCACTGCAACAGTGCCACATGCTGTTCAGGTAAGATTTCGTAAGCGGGATGATGATTCACTTCCGAGTGATGGCGCGGTACCAATGAACTATGCCGCTCGAGACATGGCACGCAAGTCTGAGCGCGGCCAGCAAGTACCTGCCGAAATTCATAAAATTGAAGGCAAAACTTATGTCATTGCAGCTGCACGCATTAAACCTGAGCAGGGTCCCGTTCTGGGCGCCGTGATAACTGTTTTTGATTTATCTGTTTTAACCAGTGCCTTTCAGCCGATCCCAGCCAACCAGGGACAAGTCGCTTTACAACAACAATTTAATGCTAACCAGCAGCCCCAAACTCAACTCACTTATGGACAAGCCACTAGTGGTGAAACAGCTATTCATCTACTAAGCAATAATTCATATTGGCAGCTAAACTACACACCATCTGACTTAAGTGACAAACTGCCACTTTCCATACTATGGATTATTTTTGCTGCTATTGTTGCTCTGGCTTGTATAGCAGTTGCTACTTGGCTTGCAATGTCTATGCTGACTAAAGCAAGTAGAGCTGATGCAGCTTCATTAGTTTCTTTCTTAGAAGCACGTATTGCCAAAAAACGTAAGACAGTTAGCTTCCAGCTTGACTTATTCCATAACATTGCACTGAGTTTAGAACAATTACTTAAAGATCAATTTAAGCCAACAACAAATGTCACACCGAAGCCAGAAATTGATGATTCCGTAAAATCTACGCCACCAACTAGTGATAATATCGCTCCATCAACAGCATCTGTAGCAGATGAAATAAGCAACTTTAATTTCGCAGACCCACTTTTTCAGTCCACGGATATGCTTGATATTGAGGAACTTGATGAGGACGAAGAAGGGGCTGACAGCCAATCAGAGGATACTCAAGTGGAAGTGCCAGCAAGCATTTTTCGTGCATACGACATTCGAGGTGTTGTAGGAGACACTCTCACATATGAAACAGCCCAACTAATTGGACAAGCCGTAGGCTCAGAAGCACAAGCGCGTGGTGAAAAATGCGTAATAGTCGGTGCAGATGGACGCCTGTCCAGCCCTGAAATTAGTCACAAACTCATACAAGGTATTATTTCATCTGGTTGTGATGTCATCAATATTGGTATGGTGCCAACACCTGTCTTATATTTTGCCACCCACATTATTGATGAGTCCAACTCAGGTGTCATGGTTACTGGTAGCCACAACCCATCTAATTACAACGGATTTAAAACTGTTCTTGCAGGACAAACCCTTGCTAATGAAGATATACAACAGTTATATCAGCGGATAAAAGACAATAATCTACAGCAAGGTCAAGGCTCTTTAATTGAAGTTGATGTTCTGGAAAGCTATGTCGAGCGTATTCGCAATGATATTGCTCTAGCCAAACCGCTTAAAGTTGTCGTAGATTGCGGTAATGGTGTGGGCGGTGTAATTGCACCTCGGCTGCTGGAAGAATTAGGTTGTAATGTTATTCCTCTGTATTGCGATGTGGATGGCAACTTCCCCAACCACCATCCCGATCCAGGTAAACCAGAAAACCTCAAAGACCTTATTGCTAAAGTAAAAGAAACTAATGCAGACTTAGGTCTAGGCTTTGATGGCGATGCTGACCGTGTAGGCGTCATTACCAATGAAGGTAAATTGATTTATCCTGATCGCCTGTTAATGTTATTTGCCAAAGATGTAGTTTCCCGGAACCCAGGTGCTGACATTATTTTTGATGTAAAATGTACCCGCAAACTCACAGGATTAATCAGCGGTTACGGTGGTCGTCCTATCATGTGGAAAACCGGGCACTCGCTGATCAAAGCTAAAATGAAAGAAACTGGTGCGCTACTCGCCGGTGAGATGAGTGGTCATATTTTCTTTAAAGAACGCTGGTACGGCTTCGATGATGGTATTTACAGTGCAGCGCGATTATTAGAAATACTATCTACCGAAACCCGCAATGCAGACCAAATATTTTCAGCATTTCCTGAAACAATCAGTACACCTGAAATCAATATCCAAGTGACGGATGAAAATAAATTTGCCTTAGTCGAGCAACTAGCGAAAAAGGGTAACTTTGGCAAAGGTACAATCACAGATATTGATGGGGTTCGAGTTGATTTTCCCGTGGGTTGGGGACTGGTAAGAGCATCAAACACCACACCTGTTTTAGTCTTACGCTTTGAAGCTGATACCGAAGCAAACCTGAAAAAAATAATGGCATTATTTAAAAAGCAATTGGTAGCCGTTGACTCAAATTTAGATATTCCATTCTAGCCTTAGTAACTGAACCCTTTAGTGGTTACCCCTGGTCAGCTAAACAATACAAAGTGCCAGGGGTAAATAGCATATGGCAACAAAGGGTGTTAATGTCATTGACTTCAAATTAAACTTTTATACCCCAACAATACCCATATTGAAGGGTATACTACCAAGCACGTTAACCTTGGTTCTTGATTTTTTTTGATGGTATCCAGCATGACATTCTCACACGAAGCAGCATCGCAATCTGCTTCAATCTTAACTGAAGCCTTACCCTATATTCAGCAGCTATCCGGCCAGACTATTGTCGTAAAATACGGCGGGAATGCAATGGAAAATGACGAACTCAAGCATAGCTTTGCGCGTGATATTGTGCTGATGAAAGAGTTAGGGATAAATCCTGTCATCGTGCATGGGGGAGGCCCACAAATTGGTGCATGCCTTAAACAACTAAACATTGAAACCCAGTTTATTCACGGTATGCGCATCACAGATCAACCAACCATGGATGTGGTGGAAATGGTCTTAAAAGGTCAAGTTAATAGTGAAATTGTCAATTTAATAAACAGCCACAATGGCAATGCCGTTGGCCTTTCAGGAAAAGACGCTCACAGTATTATTGCTCGTAAACTAACAACACACCTTATCCCTGATGCAGGAACTGAAACTATCGACTTGGGGTTTGTGGGTGAAGTTGCAGAGATTCGTACTGATTTAATTGATTTACTATTAGCCACAGGTTTTATACCCGTCATTGCGCCAATTGGTGTCGACGAGCAGGGGGATACCTATAATATCAATGCAGACCTTGTCGCCGGGAAAGTCGCTGAAGTACTACAAGCCAGTCAGTTATTGCTGCTCACAAATATTCCTGGCTTGTTAAATAAAGAAGGCCAGTTAATCACAGCGCTAAATACGACAGAAACAGACCAACTAATTGCTGATGGAACAATCAGTGGTGGCATGATACCGAAAATAAAGTGTGCTATAAGTGCTGTGAACAATGGGGTAACAAGCGCCCATATTGTTGATGGTCGGGTAAAAAATGCTGTTCTACTTGAATTATTGACCAATGCTAATGTCGGGACACTGATCACAGCTTAGTCTAGCATCAAGTATGCTGTTTCTTTTTATCCAAACACGATTACACACAACAATAATCACGACATTGCAACGCTAAGCCACTTTTGACTACAAAGTTGAGCTTGGCAAGGATCGGCCATTCCGGGGGGAAGACTTGCCGCTATGTCTACGACATCAGAACAATTACAGGTAATAATGGAAAGCACTCAAAAGCTATCGCGCAAAGAGCAAATACTGCAGGCGCTTGCGCATATGTTAGAGCACAACCCCGGCTCTCGTATTACAACATCACGTCTAGCTAAAGAGGTTGGGGTCTCCGAAGCCGCACTTTACCGTCACTTTCCTAGCAAAGCTAAAATGTTCGAGGGGTTAATTATCTTTATTGAAGATACGATTTTTTCTCGTGTTAAGCTTATTTTGGCAGAGGAAAAATCAGCTATCCGTCGTTGTGAGCAAGTATTAACACTACTATTGACGTTTACGGAAAAGAACCCTGGTATTACCCGAATACTGACAGGTGATGCCTTAATGGGTGAAACAGAAAGGCTACGTTCTCGCGTCATTCAGCTTTTTGATCGATTGGAAACTCAAATCAAGCAAATTATTCGTGAAGCAGAAATAAGGGAAGGGTTACGTACTAATCTTACCCTCAATGGTGCAGCAAACTTACTCATGTCGGCAGCAGAAGGCCGAATTTCGCAATTTGTGCGGAGCGAGTTTAAACGAAGTCCTACAGACCTTTGGTCAGATCAGTGGCCTTTGTTGGTTATCGCCGTATTTCGTAAAAAGACATAAATTCAATTAATCTGAACGAGAGAAGGGAATTGCTTTCCCTTCAATCTCCAATACCATTATATTGCTCTGATAGCCTTTGACTGGGTATCGCTTCTGCTCAGAGATTTGCTCAAGCGCTACTTTTCCCTGCTGATCAGTGACTTGCCGAGAGTTAACCGTTATTAACAGTGCCTGCTTTTCTGGCTTCCAGCTACCAATACTCAGTGTTCGCACACCTGATGGTGCATTAGCGACCCAGGTTAAACTCCCTTTCTGCGTTAAAATCAGTTCGTGCTTCATTTCACTGACTGCACCACTAATCCAGATGCCATGTAAGTCCTCTTTGGAAATATCCACAGGTTCAGGAACCTCTGGTGTCTCCTCCCCTGTCAACATCCGAAAGCGCTCTATATCTTTAGCAAACTTCTCTCTAACTTCTTCTTGTTCTTTACGGCGTCGCTCAATCTCTTTATCCAGCCGTTTGGTTTCCTCATCAAGCTGCTTGATATCATCCAAAATTCGTTTAGGTACTTGACGACCACTACGTTCGAAATTGGCAGCCTGCTCTTCTTTTTGGCCTTTGTTTTGCTGAGTGCGTCGTATATCACCTTCAATGGTTTTAATCTTGTCTTCAATTTCTGACACCTGGCGCCTCATAGCACGCTCAATATCATTCGTGGAGCTATAGAGGGTCAGCAAGGTCTTATCCCTTGCCTCTTGTTGTGCCCGCTGCTGTTCTAAAGCCTCGCGAATCAAGTCCTGCTGCTTTTTCTCAATTAGCTGCTCAGGGGTCAGCGCTTTAGGCACTTTCTCTAACACACGCCCTTTATCATCAATGACCGTGTAGCCTCCCTGAGCGGCCAAGTGCGGAGGGATACTGTTTGAAATGACCAAATTACCGCTTTCATCCACAAAACGATAAAAACGAAGTGGCTCCGCGCCCCATGCCAAACCGGTCAGCAAGGAGCATGTTATAGCAAATATCAAACCCCACTTAATATGACTTTGCATCATCACATAACCTAAACACACTACATTTTGATAGAGTTTTAAATAGTATTTACCCTTTACCGCTTATAGCCTCAATACACTTAAGCAACGCCATATTGCTGTCGATACTGCGCTACGGCTTCAGCATATTGCTTGAGGTTTTCATCACTTTTTATAAAGTCTAGTACTTGTTGTAGATTAACAATACTAACAACAGGTATTTCAAATGTTTGCTCAACTTCCTGAATAGCAGAAAACTCACCTTTACCACGCTCTTGGCGGTCCAAAGCAACCAACACCCCCGCTGGCTTAGCCCTTTGATCCTGAATAATCGCCATAGACTCGCGGATTGCAGTACCTGCCGTAATGACATCATCAATAATAACAACATTGCCTTGCAGTGCTGCCCCCACAAGCTGTCCACCTTCTCCATGTTGCTTGGCTTCTTTGCGATTAAAAGCAAACGGTGCTTCGCCATGACCTTGACTAGCCAGTGAAATTGCTACACTGGTCACGAGAGGAATACCCTTATAAGCGGGTCCAAACAAAACGTCATAGTTAAGTTGAGCATTCAATAATGCTGCAGCATAAAAGCGGCCTAAATGCAGCATTGCTTCACCGGTTTTAAATAGGCCTGCATTAAAAAAATAAGGACTTTTCCGGCCAGACTTTAAGGTAAACTCACCAAAAGTTAAAACCTTGTGCTCAATTGCAAATTTAATAAAATCGCGTTGGTAATTTTGCATGTTAAAACCTAATTATTAACTATTAGGGTTCCACAGATGTTTAGCTCAGGTATCATACACCCTCCTTCAGCAAGGGGCTATGTATGAAGATTATTAGTTTCAATTTGGATGGTATCAGTCGTGCGTGTGAAAAAGGCTTTTTTGAGTGGCTAAAGCGACAGGATGCTGATGTTATTTGCCTGCAAAATATTCAGGAAAATGATGCCGAATTGACTGACCAGCGGATTTTCCCAAGCGATTACCTGCACTATTTTTTTTCTGCACAGCCTGGCCAACCTGGCGGCGTTGCTATTTATAGTCGAACCCCACCCAGAGCGATTATGTCAGGCCTTAACTTTCCCGAAGCCAATACATTTGGTGCCTACATCCAAGCTGACTTTGATCAATTGAGTATAGCCAGCATTTGGGTACCTGAATGCCATCAGTCAACAGAATTAAAAGCAGCTAAATATAATTTTCTTGATGCCTATTTCCTGCAACTGGAAAAAATACAACGCAAACGCCGAGAATTTATTTTGTGTGGATCATGGGAAATAGCGCTAGATCATCATGATGTTGCAAATATTGACAACAAACATACTCTCCCCGGTTACTTGCCAGAAGAGCGTAACTGGATGGAAGATGTACAACGACAGTTGGGACTTGTTGATGCCTACCGGGTTGTTGACCGTAGTAACGAGCAATATACCTACTGGCATAATGATGAAGCATTTGAACAAAATATTGGTTGGCGCTTTGATTACCCTTTAATTACCCCCTCATTAAAATCACGTGTACTTAATGCAGGTATTTACCGAGGGCAACACTTTTCCAACCATGCGCCAGTCATTACCTACTATGACTGGGAACTGCCCAACGAACACTTTTAATTTAATAGTATTTTATTAAGGCAGCGGTCTGCCAAACGGGCAGACCTGCTCAATTCGCTATTACTGCTGAGGCATAAACGCCCCTTCAAGCGCGTCACGCTGACAAGCAATCAACTGTTGAATACCTGTCTCTGCCAAATCCAACATTTGGTTCATTTCCTGACGAGAGAATGCAGCATCCTCCGCAGTCCCCTGAACTTCAATCAAGCCACCCTCTTCATTCATCACCACATTCATATCAGTTTGCGCATTTGAATCTTCAGCATAATCTAAATCAAGCACAGCTACGCCCTGATAAACGCCAACAGAAACAGCCGCTACAAAGTGTAACAGCGGATCAGTGGTAAGCAGTTTCTTTTGTTGCAGTGTTTGCAATGCATCAATTAAAGCCACCATAGCGCCAGTAATGGATGCCGTACGTGTACCACCATCAGCCTGAATCACATCACAGTCTACATATATTGTGCGCTCACCCAACTTAGTAAGGTCTACAGCCGCTCTTAATGAACGTCCAATCAGACGTTGAATTTCCAGGGTACGCCCCCCTTGCTTGCCTCGTGCTGCTTCACGTGCCATACGCTCACCAGTAGAACGAGGTAACATGCCATACTCGGCTGTTACCCAGCCTTTACCTGCACCTTTCAAAAAGCGAGGCACATTTTCTTCTACTGTCGCAGTACAGATAACCTTGGTATCACCAAAGCTTACTAACACAGAACCTTCAGCATGCTTGGTATAGTTTCGGGTAATGGTCACTTCACGAAGCTGATCTGGAGTTCTACCACTTGGACGCATAGTGTTTCCTTGTTTAAACGGTAAGATGTGATTACCAGGCATTATATACCTTGCAATGGCGGCTTCGCATTATAGCTATCAATCCACACACTTCGATTAATAAGCCATCACCTAACGGATACCTAAAAGATTGATCTGAGAGTAATTCGCGAAGGGATTATGCTAAGGTACAATCAACAACCCATTTACAGCAACCTTATTGGTATAAACTGTTCGCTCAAATACTTTTCTGCCAATAGGTTATCCCTATTCACTCAACAGTACATTTGGGAAATCATACATGACATGCAGCATGACAGCCTTTGCCCGATTTGAAGCACAAGAATCATGGGGCACCTTGAGTTGGGAAATACGCTCAGTCAACCATCGTTTTCTAGAGCCACACTTCAGGCTGCCAGAAGGTTTTCGTGATTTGGAATTTGCCTTGCGTGAGCGCATCCGTAAATTTGTTTCTCGCGGCAAACTGGAATGTCAGTTACGCTATGAAATCGCTCCAGGCTTACTTGAAGAATTTACTGTTAATGAAGCCTTAGCCGAAAAGCTCGCCAATACCTGTAGCCGCCTTGCCCCCATGTTCAACAACGTGCAACCTGTCGATATATTGGGCGTTTTACAATGGCCCGGCGTAATTCAAGCCAATGAAGTGGATCGGGACACCATGAAGCAAACGCTGCTCACTCACTTTGAAGCAGCCCTAAAGCAACTGGTTGAGCACCGCCAACGTGAAGGCAAAGAATTACAACAACATATCGAACAACGGCTAGCCTCTATTAGCGAAGAAGTTACCAATGTACGACAAGCGATGCCTGAAATTCTGGAGCAGCAACGGCAAAAAATTCTGCAGCGTTTTGAAGAGCTCAAACTTGAATTAGACCCCACTCGGCTTGAACAAGAAATGGTCATGATCACCCAACGTGCCGATGTTGATGAAGAAATGGATCGTCTACAAACTCACGTTACTGAAGTGCAACACACTTTCAAAAAACAAAAAGGCGCCATTGGTCGTAGATTAGATTTTCTCATGCAGGAAATGAATCGCGAAGCCAATACCCTCGCCTCAAAATCCATCAGCACCTCAGCAACACAAAGTGCCGTAAATCTCAAAGTGCTTATCGAACAAATCCGCGAGCAAGTACAAAATATTGAGTAATTTTTATATTTAATAACTGAATCTATGACAGTTTACAAAAAAGCTCGGCTGATTAAATAAAATAAATGCAGGGCTTTTTTGTTTTTGCCTATTAAAGGAATGGTCTAAATCTTGCTTAACATGTTTATGTCTATTAATTACGTCGATAAGGCACAAACAAATGGCATTGACAGGCTAATTGATTGCCTTTTTCCTACACCATTTTGATAAAGTCCATAAGCCACATTCCAGCCCAAAAAGATCGTGCTAATGACAACATTAACTATTACAGATATTGCGACTAAATCAGCTAGCAAAACTGCTACCAGCAAAGAGTGGAAAAAGCTTCAGAACTTATGGAGTGAGATAGAGAAAAAGCAGGCAAGGAATCTTCGTTATGAAAAAAAGTTAGCTGACTTCTTTGATGAATTTAAAGAACACGTGCAAACGTTAGAGCAAGGCCTCTGCGTTGCAATGGAAAAGTATATCCGCCACTTATTAACATTTGTGTCACGCAAAACCATAAAAGGCTCACAGCGTGAAATGCTTTATGCCTGGATTGAAGAAGAGCTAAGCACATTGGAAGCTAATCCATTTCGCCAATTCAGTACAGATCCACTTCGTGAAGACTTTCATCAAACAGTACTCAACTTCACCCACAAACCTTTACAACAACTCACTTTTGATGCTGAAGAATTCAGCTACTTACGGGAAGAACTCGCAGATTTCATAGGCAAAAAAGCCTTCCAGATCAGTGATGAAGAGCTTACAGATTTACTGAAAGAGCCCAGTGCCTTAAAAAATTTCATTGAAACGTATATGCAAGAAGATCCTCATGCATTTGATGATGAAGCACATGAAGATATCGACTGGGATACATTTGATAATGAACACTTTAACAATAGATTTTCGGAACAGAGGCATCAACCTACCTCAGAGAAAGGACTTGCTTTTTTTAAAGACAAAGAAATCACTAAGCTTTATCGACAACTTGCCAATCGCTTTCATCCCGACAAAGAGCTTAACCCTGAAAAAAAAGAGCAGAAAAAAATCTTAATGCAACAACTCTCCCAGGCTAAAAAAGAAAAAGATACTGTTGCGATGATCATACTAGCTCAAACACATCTACCCGACTTTGAGTTCAAGCTTGATAAACAAACCTTTACTGGTTTACAGGCAGCACTACAAGATAAAATTACTCAACTTAATCAAGCCTATTATCAGCTACAGCAAGGATCAGATATACAAAGCCAAGCATGGCAAAAATTTGGTGGCGGCAATAAATATTTAAGAGAAAAAAACATTACCGAGTATGCATCCTATCTTGGTGACCAAGCAGAGCAATTAGAACAGGAAATCGCTGAGTTAAAAACAGTCAAAGCAATGCAGGTCGCGCTTCGCAACCGGTTAAACCAGGAATCTCTGTATGAGCTGTTTGCAGATGAAATTTTTGGTTAGTTTTTAGCTTAGCCTCCTACACCAACATAGTTGTCGTCTAAAAACAATTGCTTCCCAGAGCACCATTAATACTTCGCTGAGAACATAGCTAAACCAAAAACTTAAAACTCTGTGTCAACAGCGGCAAAATGGCTATTTTAGGCGACACTGGCTCACCATTAAGAACTCTTTTCGGGTCCATGGTCACAAAGCCCCAAAACTGCAAAAAATTTTCAATAAAACGAACCTCTATCAACACGCCTAATTGATCTTGCTGAGAACGATACTTGCTCTTTGGTACCTGTTTAACTAAATCGGGAAACGCAGTTTCAACGTCTTTAATTAAGCGTTCCAATGAACCATGTGATAGCAATCGCCAGAGCATAAACAACCAAAATGATTTTAGGCTTACATCATCAGACCAACCATCCAAATATCCCCAGTTATACTGTTCAACTACGGTTTCTAGAAGAGGCATAAAGAAACCTGCTACCCCTTGCTGCTGATATTGTTTTAGTATTCCATCACCCAGGTGAAACCGACCACGCTCAAAGTTAATAATGCCCGCTAACTCGGCCAACACACGGGTATAATGCAAAGCCTTAAATTTATCTTCGTTACTTCCAGTATAATCACTGATGCTGAGCATGGTCTCAAATTCGGCCACGGCAAATTCAGGCAGTAAGGCGCTCGCTTGCTGCACTAACTTAGCCGGTAAGTTGCCTTTCGCTGTTGCTTTAATTGAACCTCCCTGCTCCACCATCGCATCCAGTATCACAGATAAATAACGCATAACAGGGCTAGCCGACAAATCACTAGGTACACTTATCTTAACGTCAGTTAGTTCATTAAAGGGAGCATAGAGCCAATTCGACATTTGTGTCGGCGACAAACCACAAAAATCATCAATGGAGCGATTATTACGCTCTACTATTTTTTGCTGAGCTAAGCGGTTTAACTCATCCTCTGTCAACGTCGGATTCATAGCAATGGCTTGTGAAATATCATCAGCAATTTCTGAATGCTGTTTTGAAACTGCATCCATACAACAGCGCTTATATTTTTTGCCACTGCCACAAGGGCAAGGATCATTACGTCCAATTTTCATTTTACCTTTCTCTTATTGGCTCCAATATTTGCTATATGAAACAAGCTGGCTATTAAATTTTACAACTGCGCTGCTTATAAACAAGCTCTGCAAATTAAATGAAATAAATGTAATTTAACGCACTAAAACTAATAGGTAAGGAGTTATTGTAAAGATTACTGTTAGAAAAGCACTACAAACCCTACTAAAGGATTCATTCAGAATATACCCTTCACGAATGATTTCTAGGTTTTGTTATCTTCACTCCTCACCCCAATCACCTATTAATATAGGCTCATGGGGCTTCGTCACTCGATGGCCGCACCTAAAAACCATTCGTATTGGGTATAGCTAGAGAAAAGGTGCGCAGTTAATAGGACCAGTCATTATGCGCTAATGGTATGCTGTTCAACAAGTCACGTCGCTCTCGCCAATTCGGTAAATATTTGTCCATATAAGCTTTGAACTGCTCGTTATGCTTACGCTCAAGCAAATGAACAAGCTCATGCACCAAAATATACTCCAGACACTCAGGTGGTTTTTTTACTAATTCTAAATTTAACCAAATGCGCTTTGCTTCTGTGTTGCAGCTTCCCCATTTGGTTTTCATTTTTTTCACCCCCCAGGATTTTAGAGGGACGTCGATTTCCTTTTGCCAATACACTAATTGCTTTTTAATGTGTTCTTTCAAGGCAAAGCGATAATACTCCGACAACAGTAATGTTTTTTTCTCAAAAGGAGTATTTTGTTTTATATAAAGGTGAATCTTCCCCCCACCCACTTTAACCTGATGAGAACCATTATGTTCTATAACATTCAAACGGTAGCGTTTACCCCACAGATAGTGACATTCCCCACTGACCATCTCTCGCTTAGATTGTCTGGGTTGATTGAGGAAGTCACTCTGTTGCTTTTTAATCCAAGGTATACGACTAATCACTGCCATCCGAATAGCCGTATCTGTCATCGACTCAGGCGCAGACACACGAACGAGTCCCTCAGGTGGTAACACGCTGATATGTAGATTCTTGATAGCCTTACGATTCAGCTGTAACTCAACCGTTCCAATTTGAATCAACGCCATTAGTGGTACTCTTTCTGCTCCTTAGCTAACGCTATAACACGCTGGATATCCAGATCGTAATCCGCCGTTTCTTTAAGAATCGCATGAGCAAGCTCACGCTCTTTAAACCGGTCACCGACCCAGTCTGCCTTTTTAGTATAGCGAATGGCACTATCAATTTTAGTGGCAAGCACCTCATCTTTACCAAAGTTGTCGTAAAATGCCCGCTTAGCATCGCTATCCATTGAACAAGGGTAATCCGAATAAGAATGCTCTGGACGAATGACTTGTTCTGACAGCTCACGAATCGCTTCAAGGTATGCTTGATACTGAAGAGCCTTTTGCCTGCGCTGCTCAATTAATTCATCCAATAATACCGACATTTTTTCGTAATATATCGGGTTCACTGGATTCTTATCGATAATGATTTTACGCACATTGTTTTCGATAGTTTCTGCCATAGCATCTTTATTTTTTCGGATATTCTTGGGTAACGAATCTACTGCTGCTTCCCCTTTTTCAACAATCAACTCAATCAAACCAAGCTCTTCAAAATCCATCAGCACTTCACTATCGTCGGCACGGATATACATATCCAGCAAATGGCGCATAGCAGGTTCAAAGCGCTTCATGTCCACTAAGTCACCACTGGCCAGCTTCACTTCATCACGCACTTTCTCATAATAAACAACATCACTACGGACCGCTTCAATATCCTGCTCGGAATAACCCGCATCAGGTAATTCATTAGCAATATTGGCAAAAGCTCTTAGTAACTTGGCTACGTTTTGATAAAGCGCTAAGCGTAATGCTTCTTTTTCCGTAAGTTCATCGTGGTTAGCACCAGACACTCCACAAAAATAATGAATATAATCTTCTGTATTTCGTGGTGCTTTTACAGGTTCACATAAGGCTCGGACCATTTCTAATGCATTATTAAGATCGTCTTTAGCCTGTTCCAATCGATCTTTCAATAAACCTGCCACATCTTCTTTTTCGTAGTCACTAAAAGCTCCCTGCGTATAGTCAGAAACAGCTTTATCCAGAGATCTAAACAAATCTTTGTAATCGATGATATAACCGTATTCTTTATCCTCACCATCCAGTCGATTCACACGACAAATCGCTTGGAACAAATTATGATCTGCCATTTTTTTATCAATATAAAGGTACGAGGCTGAGGGGGCATCAAAACCCGTCAGTAATTTATCAACCACTATAAGCAAGCGCATCTGTCCTGGTTCTTCAACAAAGCGCTGCTTAACCACTTGTTCAAACTCTTCTACTCGGCTGGCAGCCTGATCTTCTGGTTGCTCAAAAAAATCAGCAAGCATCTTACGGTAGGTATCGTATTTGAAGAGTTTTTCAGTCATCCCCTCTCCTGTTTCTTCACCTTTAATACTGGCTGCTGTTGGCTTAAAGCTCGTGATAATAGCCACCTTGCCGGCTAACTCAGTTTGGCTAAACATCTCATAAGCTTTACAAGCTTGATAGACGCTGGAGCACACAAACATTGCATTACCACGTCCATCCATCAAGCGAGGCTTAGTATCCATATCTAACAAAATATCATTAACAATCTGCTGCAAGCGGGATTTACTAGAGAGCACCTTTTGCATTGTGCCCCACTTTTGTTTTAACTGCGTTTTAGCAATTCGTGATAATCCTACGGTTTTCGCCTCAAACCAGTCATCCACCCTTTTTTGTGAAGTAATATGCTGGTCGATATCTCGCGCTTCATAACGCAAGTCCAGTATCACGCCATCAGCAACGGCTTCATCAAATTTATAGGTATGTATATAATGACCAAATACTTCAACCGACTTCTTTTTATCCTTTTTCAAAAGGGGGGTACCCGTAAAACCAATAAACATTGCATCAGGTAAAATAGTCTTCATCGCTTCATGTAATTTACCCGACTGCGTTCGGTGACACTCATCAACAAACACAAATAAATTACCCTTAGCTTTAAAACTGGACGATATGGTTGTTTTCAGATCATCAATAAAAGCTTGCGTGACTGCATCATTTTCAGCTTCAGTCTGACTACCAAACTTATGCACAAGCGAACAAATCAGCCAGGGGTTATGTTGATCCAGTGTTGCAATCAGATCAGCCCCACTTTTAGAACGGTAAATATCTTCGTCAACGCCCGAAAATACCTTTTTAATTTGATCATCCAGCTCAGTTCGATCCGTCACAATCAATACGCGGCTGTCTTTAACATTTTCCCTTATCCACTTCGCCAACCACACCATGGTCAAGCTTTTACCTGAACCTTGGGTATGCCAAATAATGCCTCCCTCACGCTTATCTACATATTGCTGAGCGGCTTCAACCCCAAAAAACTGATTATGGCGACAGGTTTTCTTGGTGCCTGCATCAAATACAATAAAATCGTGGATAATTTGTAACAATCGCTGCTTGTTACATATTCGGCTTAGGTGAAATTCCAGCTTACTTTCATAGGGAGTGTCTATATTTTCTTTCCATTCCAAGTAATACTTTTCTGGTGTTTCAATGGTCCCATAACGTAGCCCTTGGGTATCATTACCCGCCATCACCAACTGCATGGTGGTAAAGAAATTTCGTATAAAATCCTTCTTTTGGCTATCTAAATTCTGGCGGATTCCTTCAGATACCGAAACTGATGAACGCTTTAATTCTATAATGCCCAGCGCAATACCATTCACATACAAAACAATATCTGGGCGTTTTTTATTTTCACCTTTAATAGAGACTTCTTCAGCAATGGCAAAATCATTGGCTTCTGGGTTTTGCCAATCGATTAGCCACACCGTCTGGTTTTGTTCGCCTGCACCATCTTTTTCCTTCACCCCATAGCGCAGCAAACAATAGACATCTTTATTGGCATAATAAAGCGTTTTACCCTCACCTAAGGCTGCGGCCGTATCCAACTGACGAATAGCACGGGTAATCAGCGCTTTAGTGATACCCTGTTTTACCAGCCACGGCTTTAGCAACTTCTCTTCAATGGGATTCGTACGCTGCTCGTCTTTCCAATCGCCCAAATAGCGATAACCTAGTTCGCTTTGGAAAAACTTCACGACTCGATTTTGAGTTAACCGCTCGCGCTGGCCTACACTTCCCATTCATTGTTCCTTATCTACAGTCACTTATTTAGAGCCGTTTAACACCCAGTCAAGTACCGATCAAGTAAATGAAATTAATTTTTCACTTTAAAATCATATAGATACATATTCAGCATCACTCTAACAGGCCTTTGAGTCAAGCAACGGTCAAGTAAATTATTTAAAACACGACATAGAGCATTTTTTCAAGTCAGCCCTCACTGCTTCCTTGGTTAAACGTGAGTTGTTGTACTCTCGGTACATGTTCCACAAAGCAACCTCCTACAACGCATAAACAAGCTATCAATTAAGTACTAAATTTGATGTATATGTGTCAATATCAGAAGCTGTCTTGATTCACGCAGAACCATCTGCCGCAAGGAAGCGGCAGCTGAGCCTCCAGGGAAGGATTAACGGCGAGTTCGAAGTGAATTAAGGCGTCTAAGACCAGGGAGTTTTGTCAGTACTTCTGACTAAAGTAATGTGTTCGTAGTACTGACAGCATTTACAGTGCAGCCTTTTTTATACGCTCGATGGCAAGCTGTAGACATCGATCATCAAACAGCTTAAGTTTACGCTCTGCCCATTTTTTCCCCGCAGGCCAACGTGCAATACCGTCCTTAATTGAAGTCAAGGTTGGTTCACAACCTTCATTCACTAATAACCAGTCCACTGTTGACAACAACTCCATCCCAAAAGGCGATTCAAAACCATCAATCACCTCACTGGCCTTTTCAAGCGCAGGCAAAAAACCCTTCGCCTCACTGTTAAGATAGGCTTGAACATAGTCTTTTTTACTATCGTTAAAAGCAATCACATCCAGTGGATCACTATCAGGAATACGTCTGTCAGCTTTAAGATAACTGCCATCAAGCCCATTAAGCAGGTGTGTTAAATTGCTAGCATATGGGCCATAGTAATTTGCCGCAAAGTTAAGTTTTAATGGGTCTTCTATACCTTGAGAATCTATCGCCCGTTGTAAAAACCAAGCCAGCTTTTGAATTTCTAATAAGCTGCACTCCATGCCTAAAATCCAATAACGCCGCACCAACTCTACAATCATGGCACGGGCAGGAGTTAGTTTTTTTACCCCAGAGGTTTTTCTGACATTCTGGTATTGCGTTGTTGGTTCATAAATCAGAATATCCGCACTTAAGTCCCCTAATGCATGCTCAATTTTAGGCTTCACCTGTTGCCAATCTAAGCCACCATTACCAGCACCCAGTGGCGGGATAGCGATAGAATTAACCTGACTTTCCACAATAAACTGACGTAAATCCAGTAAGCCTGATTCAATCCAGCTCATTTGCGATTTTGCACGCCAATGCTGCTTGGTTGGAAAGTTAACAATCCACTTTGGCCCCATCAACTCATTCGTTTGAGTAATGAACATCCTCCCAACCACGACTTCACCTAACTTACAAGCTTTAGCATAGGCCTGCATATTTTCTGGAAAGCGCTCCTTAAACATTAGCGCAATACCTTTCCCCATCACACCCACGGTATTGACAGTGTTCACCAATGCTTCAACGTCTGCATCCAGCAAATTGCCTTGTGTGTAATGAATCATCAGAAGTACCACTCTTCTCGGATCAGCTCTGGGTTACCAATATGCACCCAGTTGGCGGCCTGCATAGTACTGTTCCCACAATGCAAACCGTTATCCAAAATCCAGAAAATATTATCGTGGTGAACTATACGCCAGATCAGGGCTTTTTGTGGATTCAGCGTTTTGCTGTAATCGTAAGCCATATTCAAATGCTCTGATTAGGCATAACCAACCGTGTTTTCCCTGTTAATAATTCCTGCATCATACCCTGCTTAATCTGTCGGGTTTTAGCAAGGCGTTGATCCAGTGCCTGAATCTCTTTGTCCATATCGGAGAGGATAGTGGCGATGGCGGTTTGTTCTTTTTTACCTGGACATGGAATTTGATAGTCCTGAACGGCTGCAAATGGAACCCTACGGTGCCCAGCACTACCAACCATTTCCGATTCAAGAGCAGTTCTAACACTGTTTCTCGTAGTCCAAAAGTAGATGAACTTTGAATCTGACAAGACAGTCGCCCTCAATACATGAAACTCTGTGCTTCCAAAACCAATATCAGTTTCTAAAAATTCTGTATGGCAACCTTTACCGTTTTCAAAACAAGGGGTGATTTTCGCTACTAAGACATCTCCCTTTTCAAAGTAAGTAAAGCCACTTTTAACCTTTTCGTATTGAATAATAGTTTGGTTAACTAGCTGTGCATTTTCCGTCACATCTTGCATTCCAACAAATGTAACATAATCAAATGACCTCTTTGACTTACGTTGGATTGACGATTCAATTAACTCTCCAAAAGCTCTAACCTCCCAATCCTCAGGAATCTCCCCCAACTCACTTTGCTTATAGCCCTTTTTTGAGCCATCTTCGTGCAGTGCAAATTGGGGTAAGCGAGTGCGACCGGTAAGCAGTTGTTGCATGGTTGCTGTTTTGATAGCCTGTTTTTTGGCAATTAGTTTTTCTAGCTTGCAGATTAGTGTATCTACATCGGATAAGGCGTTGGCGATGGCAGTTTGTTCTTTTTGGCTTGGTCTAGCAACTTTTATTTTTAAACAAGTTTGCTTATTTAATTTTGGTTGCGCAGTACCTGAGTTCAGCAAGGAGTAATCTAAGCATTCTAAAAACTCTGTCAGATAACCTATATCAAAGTGAGATTTTGGCTTCATAACATGGGCATGATTATTAACCCATATTTTCCCTGAGACTCTGAAAGCAAGAGGTAAATTTCTGCTAAGGATGTTCTCGCCATCTTCACCTAGCAAGATTAACTCATCATCAAAAATGTAGTCATTCACATAGTCAACAACTCCCGATGCACCATAATATGGGTATATGCCACTAATTTTTGCCCGATCACCAGATTTAATCGGCCTACGTAAACCATCTAGGAACTCGACAGCATCTTGAAGCTCGCAAACCTCCCAATCCTCTGGTATCACCCCCACTTCCGTCTGCTTATACCCAGCAGGCACACCACTCTCGTCAGCCTCAGCTTCAACCAGATATTCAGGCGCAACTTCTGCCTCTAGCACTTCACTACTCATCGCCTGTCTCCTTATGTGCCAGTTGGGCTACTGCTTTCGCTCGTTCACGCTCTAATTCACGCTTAAGCTCCTCTTCACTTGGCAAATAAGGAAGGTATTTTGCGGCAAACAGTTGTTTTTGATCTGCCAGTACTGAGTATTGCACGACCGCTTCACTTTTCTCACTACACAACACCAGGCCTATAGTAGGGTTGTCATCAACACTTTTATGTTGCTCGTCATACAGCCGTACATAGGTATCCATTTGTCCTATATCTTGATGTTTAAGTTTGCCCAGTTTTAAATCCACCAATAAAAAACACTTTAATTTAAAGTTGTAAAACACTAGATCAATATAAAAATCTTCATCCTCAAAACGAATACGCTGTTGCCGTTCAACAAAGGCAAACCCTTTGCCCAGCTCCAGTAAAAACTGTTGCAGGTTAGAAATAATGGCCTGCTCTAGCTCACTTTCCTGATAAGTTTTATCTTGAAGGTTCAGAAAATCCAGAATATAGGGGTCACGCAAATAATCTTTAGCTTTTTCAGCTAATGGTGTTGTGTATTGTTTGGCTTCCGCTTCAACTGCAGCTTTATCCTGGCTGGCCAATAAGCGCTCATAATAAAGCTTACTAATTTGCCGCTCTAAGGCTCGTACACTCCAATTTTGTGATACAGACTCCCTCAGATACCACTCACGGGCATTTTGGTTTTCGATTCTGGCCAGCCGGTTGTAATGAGACCAGCTCAATTCGAGAGACACTGTCTCCCGAATTGGAAACGCCAAATAAAAACGGCGCATATTACGCAAATTGGTAACGTCAAAGCCTTTACCTAACCGCTCAGTGAGTTGCTGTGATAGGTTTTGCAACTGCTGCTTTCCGTATTCAGCGCGCTGCTGACCTTGCTGTTCATGGTCAACGATCAAACGGCCAACCTCCCAGTAGCTTTGTACCATCGCACTATTAACTGTACGACGTACTTCAGTCCGGGCCTGCTCAATATGTTGAGCAATCGCCTGTACAAGGCTGGACAACGTATTGGCTAGTTTACTCATAACGCCCACTCCAAGCCCATGGTTTTAAGATGGCCTGCAACTTTATCGCTCAACTGTTCGACAGATATCGTAATTGCGGGTAATGGTTCGGCGTAGCGTTCTTCCAGTTCTTTTACCCGGTTAGCTAGTTGTTGAGTCACGCGCTCAATTTCGGCTTCGATATTGGTTTTTAAGGTGGCCATCCACTTATCGTCCACAATCAGGGACTTAATATCCGTTTCACTTAATTGTGAATACTGTTTAAACACAGCCAAATCCAGCGCTTCTTGTGCTGATTTCAGAGCTTTTTTGGCTGCCGCTTCAGCATCAAACAATTTTTTGGCTTGTTTAAGCACTGCTTTTTCTTCAGGGTCGATCACACCTTTTAATCGGGCAGTGACAGTGGCTTTAGTAACCTTATCTTTGTCATTCAAGGCTTCATTTAACAGGCCTTCTTCACTACCACTGGCGCCAGAAGAAGCATTTTCCTCAATAAAGCTCTCTAACGCTTGGGTCGCCGAGTCAAGTTGCCCTTGTAATTCATCCAGCTCGCTATGCTCATCAGAAAAATAGTTAGCCGCAATTAATGCCGGAGGAATAAGCTCGGCTTTATATTTGGTTTTATTAATAATTAGATCTGGTGTTTCTTTTAGCTTTTCACCTTTTTTCGCCACCAGCTCGCGTAGCATTTTGCCTGCTTGCCAACCATCTTGAACCAGCACATAGACATCGTCCTGCATTTCTTCTGCCCAATAGTCCATGAGAATTTGATAAATATCGTACTTACTTAGCAATAGAGTATCGACATAGCTTTGTAGCAGATTTTCACTAATACGGTAAATTATGGCTTTAGGCTGTTCACCTTGTTCAATGTTCTTAAGTGCAGCTCGCTTTCGCCAAGCAGTGAACGGTTGCAAGCTTTGCGCAGCAAACGTACGGAATTCAGGGTGATTTAAAATTGCATTTTTGACCTGACTGGCTTCGATCAAGCTTTTGCTGTAACCCGGTCGACCATCAGCAAACAGCTCCGCTCGCAGGGCAGGAAATACTTTCCAGTATTTTTCCAAGGCATCAATATCACGATTAGGAATTCCCCCCTGTAAATGAGCACTTAAGTCGTGTAAATCTTCTGGCTCGCTGGAATCAATATAACGTGGGATATTCAGATTATAATCGTTAGCGGCAATTTCACTAAAAGGTACCATACGACTATATCGAGGCAATGCTAACTGCTTGGTAAATACATCCACTATTTTGTGAATATCCTGACTGCGTAGGCGATTTTTGTTGCCATCTTTCATAAAGCCTTTGCTGGCATCTACCATAAATATCGCGTCTCTTTTATTTGCCTCAGCTTTATCAACAACGATAATACAAGCTGGAATACCAGTGCCGTAAAACAGGTTGGCAGGCAAGCCAATAATACCTTTGATGTAACCTTGCTTAATCAGGTTTTCACGAATACGCGCTTCAGCATTGCCACGAAATAAGACACCATGAGGTAAAATCACTGCTCCCTTACCAGTACTTTTCAGGCTTTTAATAATATGCAATAAAAAAGCATAGTCGCCATTTTTCTCTGGTGGAATACCCCAAATAAAACGCTCAAATTCATCTTTTGTTGGGTTAATACCACTGGTCCAATTTTTGTTGGAAAATGGCGGATTAGCTACAGCAAAGTCAAAGGTTTTCAGCTTACCATTAGCATCTTTCCACTGAGGGTCGGAAATAGTGTTACCTTTCCAAATCTTGGCCGTAGCATTGTTGTGTAGGATCATATTCATTCGCGCCAATGCGCTAGTGGCATAATCCATCTCTTGACCAAAAATCGACAGGCCACGGGGAGCTTCATCACTCGCTTTTAACAACAATGAGCCTGAGCCACAGGTGGGGTCATATACTGTGGCATCTTGTGGTGTATTGTCGTTAATACCAATTACTTTAGATAAAATTCGAGAGACTTCGGAAGGCGTATAAAACTGCCCTTTAGACTTGCCCGACTCAGTGGCAAAATGGCGCATCAAGTATTCATAAGCATCACCTAACAGATCATCCCCATCAGCACGGTTAGCTGATAAATCCAAGCCTTCAAAAATTCCTACCAGCTTAGACAGGCGATCGACCATTTCCTTGCCTTTGCCCAGCCTATCTTCATCGTTGAAGTCAGCTACATCAATTACACCTTTAAGGTCGTTTTCTTCTGCCAGGGCGCTGATGATTTTATTGATTTTATCGCCAATTTCTGTATCCCCTTTCAAGGCTACCATATCGTTGAAGCTGGCACCTTGGGGTATGACGATCATGCCATAGGGGTCACCTTTGTATTTATCCGACACATATTTCATAAACAACATGGTCAATACATAGTCTTTGTATTGACTCGCATCCATACCACCACGCAGCTCATCACAGCTTGCCCAAAGTGAAGAATAAAGTTCAGTTTTTTTAATCGCCATTTGGATTCCTTAATTCACTTGCATGCTGTTCTTTTCTGAAACGCGCTCTAACAATTCATGTACTTCACAACCAAACAGCTCACACAGCTTATCCAATGCATCTAGATCCACTTTTTGAGCAGTCTCTTTATACATTAGCGTTAGCGTGTTTCGGCTAAGGCCTGTCTCTCGGATAACATCACTAATACGCATTTTGTGTTCACCCATCAAACGGGCTAAATGGCAGCGAATCATGCTAGTGCTCCGAAACATTAAGTAGGGTCTATACTCTCGTGGGTACAGTTAGAAATGATTTGGCTGAACCCTACCAGATTTTATCTTTTTTACAAATTATTTGAGTTTAAATGAAATAGTTTGCCCATTTTTTAACCACCAAATTAATGAAACACTCAATTGCTTCCATTTAAATCAGTGTGTGTATGAGTACAGCACCTCCCAGCCTTGTTGCTACTGACGCCCAACTACCATTAGCACTAAATACAACAGGTGTTCATTGCGCCGTGCTCAG